>CAZIDY010000024.1:0-49621 GCA_964538505.1 uncultured Limnobacter sp.
GGCAGGTCGCGGAACAGCCGCGACAGGCAGTTCAGCGAGCCGATGCAGCGCTTGACCTCGCCCATGCGCCCGGCCGCCGCCTTGTGCACCAGCTCGGGGTCGGCCAGCATCGGGCGGCACACTTCCCAGAAGTCGAACTCGCCGTCCTCGATGCACTTCGCGGCCATGTGCGGGTCGGGCAGCCGGTTACCGAAGGCGATCGGCGTGTCCGGCAGCAACTTCTTGGCGCGCGCGGCGAGCCGCCTCCAGTAGCCGGGAGGAACGTCACGGCCGATCGACGACTCGGGCGCCTCCTGCCAGCCGACGGTGACGCTGATCATGTCGACGCCGTGCTCGGCGGCCAGTTGCATCAGCTCGAAGCATTCGTCCTCGGTGTTGCCGCCCCAGCGATCCATCAGCTCGTTGCCGTTCAGCCGGATGACCAGCGGCGCGTCGCCCTGCGCCTGCTTCATCGCGTCGATCAGCTCGCACATGAAGCGGCCGCGGTTCTTCAGCGAGCCGCCGTACTCGTCGGTGCGACGGTTGGTGAATTTCGAGTTGAAGGTCGCGAGCAGGTAGCCCATGAAGCTCGTGACTTCGGTGGCGTCGAAGCCGGCCTTCAGCGCCCGCTTCGCCGCTTCGGCGTGCTGCTGCACGACGGCGCGGATCTGCTCCTTCGTGATCTCGCGCGGCGGGCGGAAGTGCGGCAGCGTCTGCGGCACGATCGACGGCTGCAGGCAGTAGCCCAGGTCGATGCCGCCGTAGCGTCCGCCGTGCAGCACCTGCTGCACGGCGATGGCACCCGCGTCGTGGATGTAGCCGGCGATCTTCTCGAACTCGGGAATGCAGCTGTCGTCGTAGATCGCGACCTGTCGGAAGTAGGCCTTGCCTTCGCCCAGCGGATCGGGGTACGCGCCCTGATTGGTGATGATCCCGCAGCCCGTCTGCGCGATGATCTGCGTGCGCGCGTGCTCGCGGATCGTGTGCGTGCCGTCGCGGTTGTTGTAGTTCGATACGCAGCACGAGCCGTACTTGATGCGGTTCTTGCTGTGCAGCTTGCCCCACTGGGCGGGTTCGAACAGGCGGGCGAGCGGTGCGGCGATCTGGGTCATCGTGGAGTTCCGGGTTGTGCCGTGGGTTGTGTCTTTTCTCGCGCTTCGTGCGCGAGTGTCTCGGCGATTCTTTCGCGCAGGTCGCGCCGCAGGATCTTTCCGGCGGCACTGATCGGGAACTGCTCGAGCACCTCGAGGCGCTCGGGGAGCTTGAAGCGGGCGATGCGTTGCTCGAGCAGGAAGCTGGACAGCTGCGGCAGGTCGAGCGCGGCGCCCGGCCGCAGCACGACGAAGGCGCAGGCCTTCTCGCCGAAGACCGGGTCGGGCATGCCGACGACGCAGCAGCCGTGCACCGCCGGGTGCGCGAGGATGAGGTTCTCGACCTCGTCGCAGCTGATCTTCTCGCCGCCGCGGTTGACCAGGTCCTTCTTGCGTCCCTCGGTGTACAGGTAGCGTCCCTGCCTGCGCACGACGTCGCCCATCCGGTAGAAGCCGTCGGCGGTGAACGCGGTGGCGTTGGTCTGCGGTGCGTCGTAGTAGCCGAGGATCGTGTAGGGCCCGCGCGTGAGCAGCTCGCCCGGCGTGCCGTCGGGCACCTCGTTGCCGTCGGCGTCGACGACACGCAGCTCGTCGTGCTCGCACACCGGGGTGCCCGAGCTTTCCATCATCCGTTCCTCGGAAGCGTCGAGCGGCACGATGTTGATCAGCCCTTCGGCGGTTCCGTAGATCTCCTGCGGCGTGCAGGCCCATTGTTCGCGAACGCGCCGGCGCAGCTCGGGCGCGAGCCGCGCGCCGCCGTTCTGCACGATGCGCAGCGACGAGAGGTCGTGGCGCTCCGGAACGGGCGAGTTCAGCCACTGCGTGACGAGCGGAACCGCTGCCGGAAGAATCGTGACGCGGTGGCGCTCGACGAGCGGGAACACGGTTTCGGCGTCGTGACCGGCGGAAAGCACGACGGTCGCGCCGACCGCGAAGCAGGCAAGCACGCCGGGACTTGCCAGGTTGTAGTTGTGACCGAGCGGCAGCACGATGAGCATCACGCTCGAGGCGTCGATCTGCGCCACGCGTCCGCTGGCCTTCGCGTTGAGCACGTAGTCGTTGTGCGTGCGCGGAATGAGTTTCGGCAGTGCCGTCGTGCCGCCCGAGAGCAGCATCAGCGCCACCTCGGCAGCGTCGAGCGTGGGCAGCGGCGTCGTGTCGTGCTGCGCGTCGCCATCGTCGGCGATCAGCGAGGCGAGTGCGATCTGCCCGTCGAGCGCATCGCCGGCGACGAAGATGTGCTCGAGCGTCCCGCATTCCCCCCGCAGCTCTTCGGCGAGCGGGCGATAGTCGAAGTTGCGCACGACGTCGGGGACGAACAGCGCGCGTGCCTTCGCGTGCCGCACGAAATGCAGCAGTTCGGTGTGCCGATGCGCGGGCAGCGCGAGCACCGGGATGACGCCGGCGCGCACCAGCGCGAAGAACGTGACGACGAATTCCGGAACGTTCGGGAGTTGCACGACGACGCGGTCGAGCGGACGCAGGCCGAGTGCGGCGAAGCGCCGGGCGAGGGTCTCGCTCTGCTCGACGAGCTCGCGATACGAGATGCGTCGATCGCCGTGCACGACGGCGGTGCGGTCAGGAGAACGCCGGGCGCTCTCGCAGAGCATCTCCCACAGCGTGATGTCTTCCCAGTAACCCAATGCGCGCCAGCGGGCGGCGAGCGATTCGGGCCAGGGCGTGCAGCCGGCCAGCATCGAGGCCCTCAACTCAGGGGGTGTCGTCTCAAGGTGCTCGAACGGCGACGCGTCGTGCCGCGGGCATCCGGTCGATGGTACACAGCGCCCATTTCGTTGCAAGCATCGGGGGCGCCCTTCTTGCTCTGCATCAAGCGAGCGCGGCAGGCGCGCTCGTGCGCCCCGTGCGCAGGCGGCGTACGCGCTCGATGACGCATGATGCTGCGCGTTCGATCTCGTCAGCCGTGTTGCCCCTGCCGAGCCCGAAGCGCAGCACCGCCGCCGTGCCCCGCTGCGTTGCGCCGATCGCTTCGAGCACGTGCGAGGGTTTCGCCTGCGCCGTCGAGCAGGCGGCGCCGGCCGACAGTGCGAGCTCCGGCAGCCCGAGCAGCATTGCGTCGACGTCTACGCCGTCGATGCTGAGGTTCAGGTTCGCGGCGAGTCGCCGCTGCGTCGGGCCGTTCACCGTGGCACCGTCGATCGATTCGAGCAGCCGCCGCTGCAGTCGGTCGCGCAGCGCTGCGATGCGCTCGTTGTCGTCGTTCATTCGCTGCAGTGCCAGCTCGCAGGCGACCCCCATGCCGACGATTCCGGGCACGTTGAGGGTTCCCGGGCGCAGCCCGCGTTCCTGGCCGCCGCCGTCGACGAGCGGATCGATCTGCACCGCTTTCGGTCGTCGACGCACGTACAGCGCCCCGACACCTTTTGGGCCGTGGATCTTGTGTGCCGAGACCGACAGCAGGTCGATCGACATTGCATCGACGTCGATCGGCAGGCGACCGAGCGCCTGCGTGGCGTCGACGTGGAAGACGGCACCGGATTCCTGGACGACGCGGCCGATTTCGGCGATCGGCTCGATCGTTCCGATCTCGTTGTTGGCCGCCATCACCGAGACGAGGATGGTGTCGGGACGAAGCGCGCGCTCGATGTCGTCGGGGTCGACGAATCCGTGACGGTCGACCGGCACCACGGTGAGTTGCCAGCCTTCACGCTCGAGCCGTTGGCAGGCATCGAGCACCGAGCGGTGCTCGATCGCGCTGGTGACCAGGTGGGCGCCAGGCTGGCGGCGCGCAACGCCCTGCAGCGCGATCGCGTTCGATTCGGTTGCGCCCGAGGTGAAATGGATCTCGGAGTAGCGTGCGCCGAGCGCATCGGCGACGCGCTCGCGTGCCTGCTCGACCGCGGCCGATGCGTTGCGTCCGAAGACGTGCGTGCGGTTCGATGCATTACCGTGCTCGTGCGTGAAATACGGCAGCATCGCCTCGAGCACGCGCGCGTCGACCGACGTGGTGGAGTGATGGTCGAGATAGATGGGGATGGACATCGGGGGATGGACATCGCGGTTCGGAACGCCGCGTGTTGGCTGCCTGCGCGGCAGCAGCGAGAATAACGCCGTTGCCGGCGCCGGCCCTTGATGCCGATCACGGAGGAGAAGCTCGATGAAAGTGCTGATCGTCGGAGCCGGCCCCGCCGGATCGTATCTCGCCTACCTGCTCAAGCGCCGCGACCCGGACATCGAGCTGCGCATCGTCGAGCAGAACCCACCCGATTCCACCTTCGGTTTCGGGGTCGTCTTCTCCGATCGTGCGCTCGAGTTCCTGCGCGAGGACGATGAGGCGACCTACGACCTGATCACGCCGCGCATGCAGCGCTGGCACGACCTGTCGATCCATCATCGCGGCGAGCGCGTCGTGATCGACGGCATCGGCTTCGCCGCAATCGGCCGGCTGGAACTGCTGCGCCTGCTGCATCGCCGGCTGCATTCGGTGCACGTCGAGCCCGAGTACCGGCGCGCGCTCGGCGACGCGAGCGAGCTCGACGGCTACGACCTCGTCGTCGGCGCCGACGGCCTGAACTCCTTCGTGCGCAGCGGACACGAGCGGCAGTTCGGCACGTCGATCGAGGAACTGCGCAATCGTTTCGCCTGGTACGGCACGACGAAGCGCTTCGAGACGCTGAGCCAGACCTTCGTCTCGAACGAGGCCGGCACCTTCAATGCGCACCACTATCGGTACGCGCCGGAGATGAGCACCTTCATCGTCGAGTGCGATCCCGACACCTGGCGGCGCGCGGGCTTTGCCGACATGGACGAGGCCGCGACGAAGGCCTATTGCGAGCGCGTGTTCGCCGCCACGCTCGATGGACATCCGCTGGTCGTCAACAAGTCGGTCTGGCGTCAGTTCCCGAAACTGTGGAACGAGCACTGGCACGCCGGCAATCGGGTGCTGGTCGGCGACTCGCTGCACACCGCGCATTTCTCGATCGGCTCGGGCACCCGGCTCGCATTCGAGGATGCGATCGCGCTCGATCGCAGCCTCGCCGAGCACGCCGATTCGCTGCCCGATGCGCTCGCCGCCTACGAGGCGCAGCGCAAGCCGATCGTGCGCAAGCTCGTCGCCGCGGCGAACGCCAGCGCCGACTGGTACGAGAGCTTCGGCGAGCACATGCGCCTGGAGCCCTGGGACCTGGCGTGGCATTACATCCAGCGCAGCGGACGCGTCGACCTCGAGCGGCTGCGGCGCATCTCGCCGCTCTTCGTGCAGGGCTACGAGCAGCACGCGAAGGGGGAAGCTCCGGGCTTGTGAGGTCGTGATCGCCCAGTGCTTTGGTGCTCACGCGCTCGTCGTGTTCGCGTTCGGGCTCTGTCTGGCGCTCGTCGTCGCCGTGATCGGCTGGCGGCTCGTCGGTCGTTATCTGCAGCGCAACGCGTTCGGCACGCAGCCTTCGCCGATGCCGGTCGCGTTGTTGCTGGCGGCGGGCTTCGTTGTGCTGCTCGGGGCGGCGAGCGGTTTCGACGAGATCGCCGAGGAGATCGGGCAGGGCGGCGAAGTCGCGCGTTTCGACGAGGCGTTCTCGGCGGCGCTTGCCGGGCACGTCGCGCCCACGACGCGCGACGCTTTCGCCGCGCTCACGCGGCTCGGCGACACGTCGACGATCGCGGGACTGGGTGTGCTCGTGGCGGCCGTGCTCGTGATCCGCGGCCGGCGAAGGCTCGCCTTCGGCTGGGCGATCGCGCTCGCCGGCAATGGTCTTCTCAACGAGACTCTCAAGCACGTGTTCGAACGCGTGCGGCCGGTGCATGCATCCGGCGTCGCTGCCGCGGAAGGTTGGAGCTTTCCGAGCGGGCACAGCTCCGGCGCCGTCGTCGCCTATGGCCTGCTCGCCTACGTGCTGATCCGGGCGCTCCCCGCGCGATGGCATCTCGCGGTCGTGCTGACGGCGGTCGCGCTGGCGTTCACGATCGGCAGCAGTCGCGTCTTCCTGCAGGTGCACTTTCCCAGCGATGTCGTCGCCGGCTTCCTGTCGGGAAGCGCGTGGCTTGCGGTGTGCATCGTCGGCTTCGAGCTCGCACGACGCTATCGATCGGCATAGAACCCGCTTACGAAGAGCGCTCCACGTCGAGTTCGATCCACGCGGGCGCGTGGTCGCTCGCCTTCTCCCTCCCGCGCATCGCGCGATCGACACCGGCGGCGACGAGCCGCGTGCCCGCTCGCTCGTTGAGGAGCAGATGATCGATGCGCATGCCGGCGTCGCGCGGCCAGCGGTTGCGGAAGTAATCCCAGAACGTGTACATCGGCTCGGTGGGATAGAGGCTGCGGATCGCATCGGTCCATCCGCCCTCCAGCATTCGCCGATACGCGTCGCGTGTTTCGGGCTGCAGCAGCGCGTCGTTCTTCCACGATGCGGCCGAATAGATGTCGCCGACCTCGTCGGTAGGCACGACGTTATAGTCGCCGGCGAGGACGACCGGCGCATCGTGCGTCGACCACTGTTTTGCGTGCGTGACCAGTCGATCGAACCACGCGAGCTTGTAGTCGAACTTCGGGCCGGGCTGCGGGTTGCCGTTCGGCAGGTAGATCGACGCGACGACGATGCCGTTCACTTCGGCTTCGATATAGCGGCTCTGCTCGTCGGTGTCGTCGCCGGGCAGCCCGCGGCGGATCTCCTTCGGCTGTGCGTCGCGCGCGAGGATCGCGACGCCGTTGAAGCCCTTCTGGCCGTGCCAGATCGCGTGGTATCCGGCATTGCGGATCGCGGCCTCGGGAAAGGTCGCGTCGACTGTCTTGAGCTCCTGCAGGCAGGCGACGTCGGGCGAGGTCTCGCCGAGCCACTCGAGCAGCCGCGGAAGGCGGCTCCTGATCCCGTTCACGTTGAAGGTGGCGATCCGCATCGAGCCTGCGCTCCCGTCCTGGAGGGAATCGTCAAGGCTAACCGAATCGAATCGAAGGCGGCGTGCCGTGCGCGCGACGTCCGCGTGCGTGCGCGCGTCGTATATCTCGACCGGTCCGATCCGCAGCGTTGCGCGATGCGGTAGGCTCCGTGGATGACGAATCAGGATACCCCGGCCGAGGCGCGAGTCGCCGTTCTGGTCGACTGCGACAACACCTCGCCCGAGATCCTCGAGTACGCGTTGCGCGTGGTCGCGCAGTTCGGGCGCGTCGTGCTGCGGCGCGGCTACGGCAATCACGCGACACTCGCCAACCGATGGCAGGAAGCGCTCGTGCGCCTCGCGTTCACGCCCTGCCTGCAGTACCAGTATGCGTCGGGCAAGAACACCGCCGACATCGCGCTCGCGCTCGATGCGATGGAGGCGATGTTCGATTCCCGCGCCGACGTGTTCTGCCTGGTGACGAGCGATTCCGATTTCGCGCATCTGTGCCGCAAGCTGCGCGAGCGCGGTGCGACGGTGCACATCGTCGGCGAGGCGAAGACGCCGGATGCGCTGCGCAACGCGAGCGACCAGTTCTTCGAATGGCTGCCGTCCGAGAGCGGGGCCGAGCCCGCCGACGCGTCGAAGCCGAAGGCGGCTGCGACAACGAAGACGACCGCCAAGCGCCGGCCGAAAGCCGTGCTCCACGCGGTCTCGATGCTTGCAGCCGACACGCCCGACGGGCGCGTGGGCCTCGGCGCACTCGGCCAGTACCTGAAGCGCACCGACCCCGGTTTCTCGCCGAAATCCTTCGGCCACTCGTCGTTGTCCGAGATGGTGCGAAGCTATCCGGATCTCGAGGTCACGCAGGAGAACGGCTCGACCATCTGGGTCAGCCCGAAGACCAGGGCGGAAGCAGTGGAGAGCTGAGGACGCCCGGAGATCGGCTGTCGAGCCGACCGGCGTCCGAGGATGGAGCTTCGGCTGCGTGCGTTGGTAGGCCGTACTGGATTCGAACCAGTGACCAACGGATTAAAAGTCCGCTGCTCTACCAGCTGAGCTAACGGCCCGAAACACACGACAGCGAAAAAGCGAAGCCTTCGATTTTAAGATTTGCTGGCGGGTGCGTCAAACGCTGCGCGCAGCGTCTCGATGAACGCCGTCGTTCGCGTCGGCAGCAGGCGCCGGCCGGGCGTCACGCACCAGATGGTCATCGACGGCAGGCACCAGTCGGGAAGGATGCGCTCGAGGGCGCCCTGCTCGAGGTACGCCTGCGCGACCCGCGTCGACAACGCCGCGATGCCGAGCCCGCGCAGCGCGAGCGCCGTCTGCAGGCCGACCGAATTCGCGGCGAGCGGACCGACGGGCAGGCCTTCCCAGCGTTCGCCGTCGCGCAGCAGCACCCACGGGAGCAGGTCGCCGGTGCTCGAGATCAGGCCGAGCCCGGCGCGCTCGAGCAGCTGCTCGGGCGAGGTCGGTCGGCCGGCGCTCTCCAGGTAGCTCGGGCTCGCGTAGAGCGCGTTCTCGAGATCGGCGATCCGTCGCGCGACGAGCGTCGCATCGTCGGGAAGCTGCGCGGCGATCCGTACTGCGAGATCGAAGCGCTCGGCGATCAGGTCGACGCGACGCGCCGAGATGTCGATCTCGAGTCGAACGAGCGGGTGCGCCGATGCGAAGCTCAGGAGGAAGGGAACGATCCCCATCTCCTCGAGGAATCCGGTGGGCATCGATACGCGCAGCCGCCCCTGCGGCGTCGTCTGGTGATGCTGCGCCAGCGCGTTGGCGGCGTCGGTCTCCTCGGACAGGCGCTGCGCGTGCGCGAGCATGCGCTCGCCGAACTCGGTGAGCGACAGCCGGCGCGTCGTGCGCGTGAGCAGCCGCTCGCCGATCCGCGATTCGAGTCCGCTGATCCTGCGCGAGACGGTGGCTTTCGGGATTCCGTGTCGTTCGCCGGCGCGCGAGAAGCTGCCGGCTTCGACGACCCGCGCGAACAGCACGAGGTCGTCGGGATCGAGGTTTCGGTCGGGCGCGATCGCCCCGGTCATCGAGCGATCATGGTGTGAACCGGCCCTAGCGTGCCGGCAGGCTGGCGATCTGCTCGCGCGCGCGCTGCGCCGCCCGGCTGTCGGGATATTTCGAGACGACCTGTTCGAGCGTGGTGCGAGCGGCCTTGCGGTCGCCGCTTTCGGCCTGCGCATAGCCGACGTTGAACAGCGCATCGGGTGCGCGCGGGCTGTCGGGGTAGCGAGCGAGCAGTGCCTGCTGGCTCGCGATCGCGCCCTTGTAGTCCTTCAGTGCGAACTGGCTGCTGCCGAGCCAGAACAGCACGCCGGGCATGTACGGGCTGTCGGGATACTGCGAGCGGAAGCTCTGGAACGCAGCAAGTGCGCCGCGGTAGTCGCCGGCGCGGAACAGCTGCAGCGCGGCGTCGAAGGCGCGCTTCTCGCTCTGGTCGACGGTGACCGCACGGCCGTCGATCTCGGCGTCCACCGGCTCGAACTTGCGGATCCGCGTGTCGACCGTGGCGAGCTGGTCGCCGAGCTGGCGCTGCGTGGTGGCGAGTTCGTGCGACTGTACCTCGAGCTGTCCGCGCAGGCGCGCCACTTCCTGCCGCAGCGCCTCGAGCTGCGACTGCAGCTCGAGCTGTCCGCGTGCGGTGTGGTCGACGCGCTCGACGCGCTGGCCCAGTTCGCCGACTTCGCGCGTGAGCTCGTCGAGGCGCTGGTTCGTTTCCTGCTGCAACAGCTGGACGCGCCCGCGCAGATCGAGGATTGCCTTGCGCGCTTCACTGTCGGAGAAGAGCTGTGCCTGCGCAGTCGGCAACAGGCCCGACAGCGCGGCGAAGGAGGCTGCGACGACGAGCTTGCGCGCGAGCATCACGGATACACGAGGTCGGCGCGCCGGTTCTCGGCGTGCGATGCCTCGTCGTCTCCGGTGGCGCGCGGGCGCTCCTCGCCGAAGCTCACCGCTTCCATCTGCGAGTCGGACACACCGAGTGCCGTCATCGAGCGGCGCACGGCTTCGGCGCGCTTCTGCCCGAGCGCGAGGTTGTACTCGCGGCTGCCCCGATCGTCCGTGTTGCCCTGGATCACGACGCGCCGCGTCGGGTTCGCCAGCAGGTAGCGCGAATGCGCCTCGACGGTGGGACGGAACTCGTCGCGCACGACGAAGCTGTCGAAGTCGAAGTAGATGCTGCGCCGGGCGAGCGGGCTGGCCGGATCGTCGAGCGGGTCCTGCTGGCCGACCTGCACCGGCTGGATGGCTCGTCCGTCGGCGCCGGCCGCGCCGGCCGCGCCCTGCGCCGTGCCGTCGCGGCTCTCGATCGGCGCGGCGTCCTGCGTGGCAGGCTCGTCGAGCTTGACGCCCGTACCGCAGGCGGCCAGGAACGCCGTCGTCATCGCTACCACTGCCAGTCGGATCATCGTTTTCATGTTGCTCCCCGGATTCGGTTGGTCATTCGTGTGAAGAAGACAAGAGATGGAGACGAGATGATCGATCGACGGCGATCGATCATTTCGGGAACGGGCCCCACGTAGGCTCGCGGATGTCGCCTGCCGACGAGGTGAGCCGTTGGCGCACACGGCCGTCGACCGTGACGGCGACCAGCGAATCGTGGTTGCCGGCCTGCGTGGCGAACATCACCCATCGACTGTTCGGCGCGAAGCTCGGCGACTCCTCGTTGCCGGTCTCCGACAGCGTCGTTTCCTGCCCGCTGCCGTCGATGTCGCGCACGGTGACGAGGAAGCGTCCGTCGCGTCGCGTCACCCAGGCGAGCAGTCGACCGTCAGGGCTGATGCGCGGGCTCACGTTGTACGAGGTTCCGAAGGTGACGCGTGTCGGCGCGCCGCCGTCGAGCGGCATTCGGTAGATCTGCGGCGAGCCACCGCGATCGGAGGTGAAGAAGAGCGAGCGGCCGTCGGGCGTGAAGGCGGGCTCGGTGTCGATGCCCGGCGAACTCGTGAGCCTGCGCGGCGCGCCGCTGCCGTCGGAGTTGATCAGGTAGATCTGCGACAGCCCGTCGCGCGTGAGTGCGACCGCGAGCGTGCGTCCGTCGGGCGACCAGGCGGGCGCGCTGTTGCTGCCCTTGAAGTTCGCGACGGCGTTGCGCTGGCCGGTGGCGAGCGTGTGCACGTAGACGACCGGCTTGCGGCTCTCGAACGACACGTAGGCGATGCGTGTGCCGTCGGGCGACCACGACGGCGAGATGATCGGCTCGGGCGAGGTGAGCGGCGAGACGACGTTCTCGCCGTCCCAGTCGGCCACGTTGAGCCGGTAGCGCGTTCCCTGCTTCGAGATGAACGCGATGCGCGTCGAGAAGATGCCCTTCTCGCCGGTGATCTTCTCGAACACCCAGTCCGCGACGCGATGTCCGCCGAAGCGCAGGTCGTTCTCGGAGACGATCAGCGATTCGCCGCCGAGCACGGTCTGCCGCACGGCGTCACCGAGCCGGTAACGGATGTCGTAGCGACCGTCGGGCAGCCGCGAGACCGAACCGCCGAGCACGGCATCGGCGCCGCGCGAGCGCATCGCGGCGTAGTCGGGCGTTGACGATTCCGAGAGTGCGGTTCCGGGGTCGATGACGCGAAACGAACCGCTGCGGGCGAGGTCGCTGCGAACGACGTCGGCGATCTGCTGCTCCGCGCGGCCATCGGTGACGAAATCGGCGATCGCGATCGGATACTGCGTCGCGCCGACGCCAGAGACATCGAGGCGCATCTGCGCATGTGCGGCGGTGGGAAAGACGAAAGCGACGATCGCCGCCAGCAGCAGTTGCCTCATGTAGCTCCCTCGAAGCGAGACGCACGATTATAGCGATCCGGGTTCGACCCCCCGCCCAACGTCGCGTATACGCCGATCAGCGATCGTCCTTGGGTCCGCGAGTGATCTCGAGCTCGGATGGACAGCTTCCGTCGGCCTGTCGCGGCAGCGGGTCGGTGCGTTCGATTCCGCGTTGCGCGGCGGCGTCCCAGCTCGGTACGCCGCTCGAGCGGCGCAACTGCACCGAGCGGATGCTGCAATCCGGTCCGACGGTGACCTGGAACACTGCCTTCGGGTTGCCACTCAGGTCGTGCGGTATTGCGTAGATCGTGTTCGAGCGGATCAGCCCCGACAGTCGTGCCGCGTAGCCTGAGTCGATGCCGCTTCCGGCGCTGCCCTGCGTGCCGGTTGCCGAGCCCAGGCGTGCGACGTCCCCGGAGCCCGCCTGCGCGCGCAGACCTTCCAGGTATTTCGCGCGCTGCTTCTCCTCGCGCTCGCGGCGCGCCTTCTCTTCGGCTTCGCGCTTCGCTTTCGCCTCTGCGTCGCGTTTCGCTTTGGCTTCGGCCTCGCGCTTCGCCTTTGCTTCCGCTTCCTGTTTTGCCTTCGCTTCCGCTTCGCGTTTCGCCCTGGCTTCGGCTTCGCGTTTCGCCTTTTCCTCGGCTTCCTGGCGCGCCTTCGCCTCGGCCTCCTTCTTCGCGCGCGCGGCCTCGGCTTCACGCTTCGCGCGCTGCTCCGCTTCCTGCTTCGCGCGTGCCTCGGCTTCCAGGCGCGCTTTCTCCTCGGCCTCGCGTTTCGCCTGCGCTTCGAGTCGTGCCTTTTCTTCGGCCTCCAGGCGCGCCTTCTCTTCGGCTGCGCGCCGCGCCTGCTCCTCGGCCTGCTGGCGTGCCTTCTCCTCGGCGCGCCTGCGCGCTTCGAGCTGTTGCCGTTCGTTCTCGGCGCGCCGCTCGGCTTCCTCGCGCGCCTTGCGCTCCTGCTCGAGCACGATGTCGGGCCTGGCCGGCGGAGCCGGCTCGGGCTGCGCCTGTGCAAGCGGCGGCGGCACCGGCTCCGGCTCGGCCTGCGGCGGCTCCGGCTCGGGTTTCGCTCGGGGTTTGACTTCCGGCGCCGGCTTCGGCTCGGCCGGCTCGGCTTCGGCCTGCGGCGGCGGATCCCACAGCTCGGCCGCGACGCCCTCGGGCGCGCTCGACTGCCAGCGCAGGCCGACGAAGAGCATCGCGATCAGCAGGCCGTGCATCAGCAGTGCGAGACCGAATGCGCGCAGGCGTCCCTTCGGTTTCGGCGGCCGGCGCACGACGCTGGTGCCGCTCGAGCGCGGCATTTCGTCGTCGCCCGGAATGCCCCTGCGGCTGCGATGCGGATCGGCCATTCGTGCGTCAGTTCCCCGGCTTGACCAGCAACGCGATGCGGTCGATGTTCATCCGGCGCAGCTCGCTCATCACGTCCATCACGACTTCGTATCGCACCGCGCGATCGCCGCTGATGACGACCGCCATCTTGTCGGCGTCGCCGCGCAACTGCTCGATCGCTCCGCGCAGGTCTGCCCGCACGACGCGGCGCTCCGACGGGTCTCCGGTGTTGACGCCGCGCACGCGCAGTTCGCCGTCGGCGTGTACCTGCACCTCGATGTACTGGTCGGGCTGTGCGCTGCTGCGTCCTGCACTCGGCAGGTCGATCGAGCCGGGCGGCAGCAGCGGAGCCGTCACCATGAAGATGACGAGCAGCACCAGCATCACGTCGATGTATGGAACGACGTTGATCTCGTTGACCATGCGGCGGCCGCGGCCGCGCCGGATCGGTGCACTGGACGGCATTGCTACCTTGCCTGTCGGTGCAGGATGTTGGAGAACTCGTCGACGAAACTGTCGAAGCGCGTCGACAGGCGGTCGAGGTCGTAGGCGAAGCGGTTGTACGCGACGACCGCGGGGATCGCGGCGAACAGGCCGATCGCGGTGGCGACGAGTGCCTCGGCGATGCCGGGCGCCACGGCCGCGAGCGTTGCCTGCTGCACGTTTGCCAGCCCGCGGAACGAGTTCATGATCCCCCAGACGGTGCCGAACAGCCCGATGTACGGGCTCACCGAGCCTGCCGACGCGAGGAACGCGAGATTCGACTCGAGCGCGTCCATCTCGCGCTGGTACGCCGCACGCATCGCGCGCCGCGAGCCGTCGAGCATCGCGCTCACGTCGCCGGGCTTCTGCTGGCGCGTCTTCAGGAACTCGCTCATCCCCGATTCGAAGATGCGTGCGAGCGGGCCGTGGTCGGTGCGCCCGGTGCGGATCTCCTCGTACAGCGTCCCGAGGTCGCGATCCTTCCAGAACTCCGACTCGAACTCGTCGGTGGCGCGCTGTGCGGCGCGGATCGCGAAGCCCTTGCGGAAGATCACCGTCCAGGAGCCGAGCGAGATCAGCAGCAGCAGCGCCATGACGAACTGCACGAGCAGGCTCGCCTGCAGGACGAGCGTGGCGATCGACAGTTCGCTGTTCATCGTGACTTCATCGCGATCGGTACCGGAATCGGGTCGGCTTCATTCTTGCGCACCGGGCGCTGCTTCGTCGGCGGATGCCGGCAGCGACTCGCGGATGCGCTGGTGCAGTGGCTTCGGAAACGGCGCCGCCTGTCCGTCGCTGCGGCGGATCGCCGCGAAACGCAGGTGCGCGACGACGAGCGCTTCGTCGGAGTCAACGAGTCGTGCACTCTGCCACAACGTGCACGAAGCCCTGCGCGTCTCGTGCGGTCGGACGTCGACGATCAGTTCGTCGTCGAGCCGCGCCGGACGCCGATAGTCGATCGAGACGTCGCGTACCACGAGCAGGACACCGTGCTCGTCGGCGAGCGCGCGATGGCCGAAACCGAGCGCGCGCAGCCAGTCGGTGCGCGCGCGCTCGAAGTAGCGCAGCCAGTTCGCGTAGTAGACGATCCCGCCCGCGTCGGTGTCTTCGTAGTACACGCGGATCGGCATCGAGAAGGCCGCGGCGGGCAGGGGTTCCGTCACGCGCGGAATTCTACCCGCGCGACGCTTCTGCGCTCCACAGATCGTCGGATGCACCGGGCGCGGCGAGGCCGAAATGGCGCCACGCCGCCGCCGACGCGACGCGCCCGCGCGGCGTGCGCTGCAGGTAGCCCTGCTGGATCAGGTACGGCTCGAGCACGTCCTCGATCGTGTCGCGTTCCTCGCCGATCGCGGCAGCGAGGTTGTCGAGCCCGACCGGGCCGCCGCTGAACTTCTCGATCATCGTCTGCAGCAGCTTGCGGTCCATCACGTCGAGACCGCTGGCGTCGACGTCGAGCATCTTCAGCGCGGCGTCGGCAGTCTGCGCGTCGATGCGCCCGGCGGCGCGCACCTCGGCGTAGTCGCGGACGCGGCGCAGCAGCCGGTTGGCGATGCGCGGCGTTCCGCGCGAACGTCGCGCGATCTCGCGTGCGCCGTCGTCGGTGGCGTCGGCGCCGAGCAGCTTCGCCGAACGCGCGACGATGTGCGCGAGCTCGTCGACGTCATAGAACTCCAGGCGCGCGACGATGCCGAAACGATCGCGCAGCGGATTCGTCAACATGCCTGCGCGCGTCGTCGCGCCGACCAGCGTGAACGGCTGCAGGTCGAGCTTGATCGAGCGTGCGGCCGGGCCTTCGCCGATCAGGATGTCGATCTGGAAGTCTTCGAGCGCCGGATAGAGGATCTCCTCGACGATCGGCGACAGCCGGTGGATCTCGTCGATGAAGAGGACGTCGTTGCGCTCGAGGTTGGTCAGGATCGCGGCGAGATCGCCGGGGCGCTCGAGCACCGGCCCGGATGTCTGGCGCAGGTTCACGCCCATCTCGGCGGCGACGATGTGCGCGAGCGTGGTCTTGCCGAGCCCCGGTGGGCCGAACAGCAGCAGGTGGTCGAGTGCCTCGGCACGTCCGCGCGCGGCGGCCACGAAGATCTCGAGCTGCTCGCGGATCTTCGCCTGCCCGACGTAGTCGGCGAGGCGGCGCGGGCGCAGCGCGCGCTCGACGAGTTCCTCCGAAGGCGACGCGGGTGCGGCGGCGACGAGCCGGTGGTGCTCGATCATGGCTTCGCGAGCAGCTTCAGCGACTGCTTGATGCCTTCGGAGACGGCGACGCCCGCCGGCAGCTGGCGCACGGCGGCAGACGCTTCACGCTCGGAGTAGCCGAGCGCCAGCAGCGCATGCAGCACGTCGGTACCCGCGTCGACGGTCACCGCGCGCGCACCTTCGCCGAGTGCCGGAGCGAGCTTGCCCTCGAGCTCGAGCAGCAGTCGTTCGGCCGTCTTCCTGCCGATGCCCGGCACTTTCTGCAGGCGGCCTGCTTCCTGGCGCGCGACCGCCTGCGCGAGCTCGGCAACCGACAGCCCGGAGAGCACCGCGAGCGCCGTGCGCGCGCCGACGCCCGAGATGCGGATCAGCTGCCGGAACGCGTCACGCTCTTCGGCGCGCAGGAAGCCGTACAGCAGGTGCGCATCCTCGCGAACGACCGGCTGCACGAGCAGCGTCACCGGCGCGCCGGTCGCAGGGAGGTCGTAGAACGTGCTCATCGGCACGTCGACCTCGTAGCCGACGCCGCCGACGTCGACGAGCACGGTCGGGGGATGCTTTTCGAGCAGGGTTCCGCTGAGACGGCCGATCATGCGGAGATGGTACCCGGGAAAAACCGTGGTCTGACCCCGGTTTTCAGGCGAGCCGCAGCCGTCCGCGCCGCAGCGACACACGGCGGCCCGCGGTCGACGGCAGCTGCGTGGCGGCCACCGCGACCGCCTTGCTCATCGTCGCGGCGTGCGCGTGGCAGATCGCGCAGGCGAGCGCATCGGCGGCGTCGGTCGACGGCACGCCGGGCAACGCGAGCAGGCGCTGCACCATCTCCTGTACCTGCGATTTCGCGGCGCGGCCGTAGCCGACGACGGCCTGCTTGACCTGCAGCGCCGTGTATTCATGCACCGGCAGGCCGCGCGCGACGATCGCGGTGATCGCGGCACCGCGCGCCTGGCCGAGCAGCAGCGTCGACTTCGGATTGACGTTGACGAAGACGATCTCGGCGACGGCGCTGTTGGGTCGGTATTGCGCGATGACGTCGGCGATGCCGTCGTGGATCGTCTTCAGCCGCGGGGGGAGGCTGCTGTCGCCCGGGATGCGGATGATGCCGCTGGCCACGTAGCGCAGATGCACGCCGTCGACATCGATGACACCGAAACCGGTGACACGCAGGCCGGGGTCGATGCCGAGGATGCGCACGGGTCAGAACGTGTGAAGGAACCGTAGCGGGATCGTGCCGCGCAACAGGTTCATTCGCACGTTCAGTGGCGGAAGTGACGCACGCCGGTGAACACCATCGCAATGCCGCGCTCGTTGGCGGCGGCGATGACCTCGTCGTCGCGCACCGAGCCGCCGGGCTGGATGACGGCGATCGCACCGACGTCGGCGACCACGTCGAGGCCGTCGCGGAACGGGAAGAACGCGTCGGAGGCGACGACCGAGCCGCCGAGCTCGAGCCCGGCATTGGACGCCTTGATCGACGCGATGCGCGCCGAGTCGACGCGACTCATCTGGCCGGCGCCGACGCCGAGCGTGGCGCCGTCGCCGCAGAAGACGATCGCGTTCGACTTGACGAACTTTGCGACGCGCCAGGCGAAGAGCAGGTCGCGCCGCTGCGCATCGGTGGGTGCGACGCGCGTGACGACCTTCAGCTCTTCGGCGCGCAGCGCGTGGTTGTCGGCGCTCTGCACGAGCAGGCCCGAGCCGACGCGCTTGATGTCCTGCGCGTTGTGCCCGCGCTCCCAGTCGCTGGCGCCGTCGGCCCGTACCTGGTCGAGCGCGATCTGGAGCACGCGCACGTTGGCCTTCGCGGTGAAGACGGCGCGTGCGTCGTCGGTGTAGGCCGGTGCGAGCACGACTTCGACGAACTGCTTCGATACGGCGTTCGCCGTGTCCGCGTCGACCGGCCGGTTGAAGGCGATGATGCCGCCGAAGGCCGACGTGGGATCGGTGCGGAAGGCGCGCGCGTAGGCGTCGGCCGTGTCACGGCCGATCGCCACGCCGCAGGGGTTCGCGTGCTTGACGATGACGCAGGCCGGCGTGTCGAAGGACTTCACGCATTCCCATGCGGCGTCGGAGTCGGCGATGTTGTTGTACGAGAGCTCCTTGCCCTGCAGCTGCTGCGCCGTGACGAGCGAGCCCGGTGCCGGATGCAGATCGCGATAGAAAGCGGCGCGCTGATGCGGGTTCTCGCCGTAGCGCAGGTCCTGCAGCTTCGCGAAGCGGCCGTTGACCTGCCCGGGGAACTCGGCACGCGTGCCGTCGGGCTGCAGCGACGACAGGTAGTCGGAGATGGCGCCGTCGTAGACGGCGACCGCGTCGAAGGCGGCGACCGCAAGCGCGAAGCGCGTGCGCTCGCTCAGCGAGCCGTCCGCGCGGATCTCCTCGAGTGCCGACGCGTACTGCGCCGGGTTCGTGAGCACGCCGACGCCGCGCCAGTTCTTGGCACCCGAGCGCACCATCGCCGGGCCGCCGATGTCGATGTTCTCGATCGCATCCTCGAGCGTGCAGTCGGCACGCGCGACCGTTGCCTCGAACGGATACAGGTTGACGACGAGCAGGTCGATCGGGTCGATGCCGTGTGCGTCGAGTGCGTCGCGGTGTGCCTGCAGCTCGCGACGCGCGAGCAGTCCGCCGTGGATCTTCGGGTGCAGCGTCTTCACGCGCCCGTCGAGCATCTCGGGAAAGCCGGTGTGCGCCGAGACCTCGACGACGCGCACGCCGCTTTCGGCGAGCAGCTTCGCCGTTCCGCCGGTGGAAAGGATCGCCACGCCGAGCGCGTCGAGTCCGCGGGCGAGCTCGACGACGCCGGTCTTGTCGGAGACGCTGATCAGTGCGCGACGTACGGGCGGGTTCATCGGCGGGCGTCCTGCAGCATGCCGTGATGCTGCAGCTTCTTGCGCAGCGTGTTGCGGTTGATGCCGAGCATCTCGCTCGCGCGCAGCTGGTTGCCGTGCGCTTCGCGCATCACCACCTCGAGCATCGGCCGCTCGACCGCCTGGATGACCATCTCGTAGATCGAGCAGGGTTGCGTGCCTTCGAGGTCGTCGAAATAGCGCTCGAGGCTGCTTACCACGGCGTCATCCAGGGGGGACTTGCGATTCATGCTGCGTCGCTCCGTCGGAACAGGGTGTCGTTCGCCGCCCGGTCGCGCTGCGGCCATGGCGCGTCGTCGGCGAACCAGCGATCGATTGCGTCGAGTTGACCGCGGGCGGTCTCGATCGTATGGAACCAGGCGAGGAACCGGGCCGCGCCTTCTCGCGTGCCGCCCGCGCTTTCGCGGCCCGCACCTGCGTGGCGCGCGCGCAGATACCAGCCGACATGCTTGCGTGCGCTGCGCACGCCGCGCGACTCGCCATGAAACGAATAGTGGTCGAGCAGATGCTCGCGCAGCGCCGCGCGCAGCGTCTCGTCGTCGGGGTCGGGAAGCACCTCGCCGGTCTCGAGGTAGTGCGCAACCTGGCGGAAGATCCACGGGCGGCCCTGCGCGGCGCGTCCGATCATCACCGCGTCGGCACCGGTGAAGCGCAGCACCTCGGCGGCCTTCTGCGGCGAGTCGATGTCGCCGTTGGCGACGACGGGTACGCGGACCGCGGCCTTCACCTCGGCGATCGTCTCGTATTCGGCGTTGCCGCGAAAGGCGCAGGCGCGCGTGCGGCCGTGCACGGCGAGCAGCTGCGCGCCGGCGTTCTCGAAGGCGCGCGCGAGTCGTACCGCGTTGCGCTGCTGCAGGGCGGGGCCGGTGCGCAGCTTCACGGTGACCGGCACGTCGACCGCGCGCACGACGGCGTCGACGATGGCTACTGCAAGCGCTTCCTGCGCCATCAGTGCAGAACCCGCGGCGACGTTGCAGACCTTGCGCGCCGGGCATCCCATGTTGATGTCGATGACCTGCGCGCCGCGTGCGACGTTGTGCCGCGCGGCGTCGGCCATCGTGTGCGGATCGGCGCCGACGATCTGCACGGCGCGCGGCTCGTTCTCGCCTTCGTGGTTCGTGCGCCGTTCGGTCTTCACGCTGTCGAGAAGGCGTGGATTCGACGACGCCATCTCGGACACGGCGTAGGCCGCGCCCAGGCGCCTGCACAGCTGGCGGAAGGGACGGTCGGTGACACCGGCCATCGGTGCGACCAGTGCGCGATTCGCGATCGCGTACGGGCCGATCCGGAACGATGTGCTCATCACGCGAAGCGATCCTTGCCAACGGGAGGGCGATTCTAACGAAAAAGAACGTGCGCGACGATGCGCCGGATCATTCAATCGGACCTCAGGCCGAACATCAACGCCTTTGCGAAACGATCGCGCAGCGGAGCAGCCCAGTCGAGCACGTCGAAGGCCACCGACTGGATCGGCCCGAGCGACGGCCAGGTGAACAATTGCGCGAGCGCATCGGTGACGCCGACCGTCGCGGCACGATCGACGGCGCGCCTGCGCCGAAAGCGCGCGAGTGCATCTTCGAGCGGCGCGCCGCGAGCGTGCGCTTCGCCGAGTTCGTGCGCGAGCTCGAAGGCATCGCGCAGGCCGAGGTTCAGCCCCTGTCCCGCGACCGGATGCAGCGCCTGCGCCGCGTTGCCGATCGCGACGCGGCGCGGGTCCTCGTCGTGTTGCGCGAGCCGGCGCTGCAGCGGCGCCTGGTGCCGCTTGCCTGCGAGCTGCATGGCACCGAGCGCATTGCCGAAGGCGACGAGCAGCTCGGCTTCGAACGCGTGCGCGGGCAGCTCCGCGCGGCGCGCCGTCTGCTGGGGTGCGGCGCACCAGACGACGGCGCGACGGCGCGCTTCGGGCAGCGGCAACAGTGCGAGCGGGCCTTCGACGGTGAAGTGCTCGAAGGCGGTGCCGGGGGAGTCGCGCTCGACGATGACTTCGGTGAGCAGGGCGGATTGATGGAAGTCGAGAGTGCGCGCCGACGGCGACCGGGGGTCGCCGTCGGCGCGGATCGTGATTTCGTCGGCTTCGCCGACGGGGGAAGGGTGAAGGGTGAAAGGTGAAGGGGGGCTTGCGCTTTCGATGCGTTGGAGCGCTTCGTACAGTGCTTTGTGCAGGGTGGGGTAGCGGATTACGCAGCCGAGGGTGGGGGAGTTCAGGTCGGCGGCGTGGAAGCGGGTGCGGCCGGCGCGGCGTGCGATCGAGACGTCGACGGTGCGGATCGGGGCGGCATCGGGCAATGCGACGATGCGTGCGAGCAGGTGCGTGCTGCCGAGCGAGAGGGCGAGCACGCGGGCGGCCAGGCCGGCGGGGATCTGCTCTGCAAAGGCATCGTGCGCGATCGACGTCGGCGCGAAGCCCTGGCGCGCGAGGAACAGGCGCAGCGCGATCGCGACCGGGCCGCGGCCTTCGATGCGAAGGCGCTGCGTCATCCGTTCAGTACCGCTTCGATGTCTTCGGCGCGCTTCGGCGTATCGATCGTCAGGATCTCGCAGCCGTCGTCGGTGACGAGTGCGTCGTCCTCGATGCGGATGCCGATGTCGTGGAAGGCGGCCGGAATGTCGTCGCCCGCACGTACGTAGATGCCCGGCTCGACGGTCGTCACCATTCCCGGGCGCAGGATGCGCGAGGTGGCCTGCGCGGTCGTGCCGGCAGTCGCTTCGCCCGTCGGTTCGCGGTAGTCGCCGCAGTCGTGCACGTCGATGCCGAGCCAGTGTCCGGTGCGGTGCATGTAGAAGCGACGGTAGCTGCCGGTCTCGAGCGCTGCGTCGAGCGGGCCTTCGATCAGACGGCAGTCGATCATTCCCTGCGCGAGCACTTGCACCGCTGCATCGTGTGCGTCGGAGAAGCGCGCACCCGGGCGGATCGTCTCGATCGCGGCACGCTGCGCTTCGAGCACGATGTCGTACAGCGCGCGCTGCGCGCCGCTGAAGCGTCCGCCCACCGGGAAGGTGCGGGTGATGTCGGCGGCGTAGCCGTCGAATTCGCAGCCCGCGTCGATCAGCAGCAGTTCGCCGTCGTTCATCACCGCGTCGTTCGCCCGATAGTGCAGCACGCACGCGTTGCGGCCGGCGGCGACGATCGAGCCATAGGCGGGCGCGTCGGCGCCGTTGCGCCGGAACTCGTGCAGCAGCTCGGCCTCGATCTCGTATTCGCGGCAGCCGGGTCGCGTGGTGCGCATCGCGCGCACGTGCGCAGCCGACGAGATCTGCGCGGCGCGCCGCATCGTCGCGATCTCGTGCTCGTCCTTGACGAGCCGCATCTCGTCGAGCACGCGGTTCAGGTCGAGGATCTGCGCGGGTGCCGTGACGCCGGCACGTGCCTGCGCGCGCACGGCAGCGAGCCAGCGCCGCACCGACGCGTCGAGCGTCTCGCTCGCGCCCAGCGCATGCCAGATCGCAGGACGGTTCGCCAGCAGCTTCGCCATCTCTTCGTCGAGCGAGTCGATCGGCAGGCCGCGATCGAAACCGAAACGCTCGGCCGCCGCACCCGGGCCGTAGCGAAATCCGTCCCAGGTCTCGCGCTCCTCGTTCTTCTCGCGACAGAAGACGATCGACTCGCCGCCGTCCGCACCGGCGACCAGCACGATCGCCGCCTGCGGCTCGGGGAACGCGCTCAGGTAGCGGAAGTAGCTGTCGCTGCGATACGGATACTCGCTGTCGCGGTTGCGGATCACCTCGGCACCGGTGCACACGATGGCCACGCCGCCGCCGGCCGCGCGCATCGTGTCGATCACCTGCTGTCTGCGTTTCGCGTGCTCCTGCATCTCCCTTCCTGTGGTCGTCGCACGTGCGCGTCTTCAGGCGCGACCTGCGTGCAATTGTGCATCCAGCGCTTCGAGTCGCTGCGGTGTGCCCACGTCGACCCAGCGGCCGTCGTATCGTTCGCCGCCGGCGCGGTTCGCTGCAGCCGCGGCACGCAGCAGTGGCGCGAGCGGTGCCTTGCGCGCCGGGTCGACGCTGTCGAAGAGTGCTGCGCGATACACGCCGATGCCGCTGAACGTGTGTCGCGGCTCGCCCTCGACGAACAGGCGTCCGTCGCGCAGCGCGAAATCGCCGTCGGGGTGGTGCGCGGGGTTGGGCACGAGCACGCACCACGCGAGCAGATCATCGGCCTGCATGCGCGCCGCGATCGAGTGTGCGCGCGTGTAGTCGAAGTCGGTGAACACGTCGGAGGCGGCGACGACGAAGGGCGCATCGCCGAGCAGCGGTAGTGCGCGTGCGATGCCGCCCGCGGTCTCCAGCGCTTCGCCTTCGGGCGAGTAGCGGATGCGCAGGTTCCAGCGCGCGCCGTCGCCGAGCGCCTGTTCGATCTGCGTCCCCAGGTGCGCATGATTGACAACGACGTCGACGATGCCGGCGCGCGCCAGCGCCAGCAGGTGCCACTCGATCAGCGTGCGGCCGCCGACGCGCAGCAGCGGCTTCGGGCAGGCGTCGGTGAGCGGGCGCATCCGTTCGCCACGCCCGGCGGCCAGCAGCATTGCGCGCACGGCTCAGAAGCTGTAGCCGACGCGCTGCGCTGCGTTCTCCTGCGCTGCGCCGTCGTGCGCGGATTCGATCCGCTCGATCAGTCGTACGAGCCCGTCGAGCTCGCGATAGCGCCGTGCGGTGCGCAGCACGTACGAGAGTACGAGCGGCAGGTCGGCCAGGTAGCGGTCCTTGCCATCGCGGTGATACAGGCGCGCGAAGATGCCCAGCACTTTCAGGTGGCGCTGCAGGCCCATCCATTCGAAGTCGCGATAGAGATCGGCGAAATCGGCGGGCACCGGCAGGCCGCGTGCGCGGGCCGCCTGCCAGTAGCGCACGGCCCAGTCGAGCTGGCGCTCTTCGGGCCATTCGATGTACGCGTCGCGCAGCATCGAGACCAGGTCGTAGGTGAGCGGCCCGTGCACCGCGTCCTGGAAGTCGATCACGCCGGGATTGGCGCTGCCCTCGAGCACCATCAGGTTGCGCGAGTGCCAGTCGCGGTGCACGAAGACGCGCGGCTGCGCCAGGTTGTTCGCGAGGATCCGTTCGAAGGCTTCGTGCAGCGTCGCGCGTGCGGCATCGTCGAGCGTGACGCCGCGATGTCTTGCCACGTACCACTGCGGATACAGTTCGAGCTCGCGTGCGAGCAGCGCGCGATCGTACTCGGGGAAGACGCCAGCGCGGCTCGCCGCCTGCATGCGCACGAGCGCCTCGATGGCATCGCGCATCAGTGCGTCGATGCGCGCGTCGTCGCCGGCGCATTCCTGCAGGCGCTGCAGGTAGGTCGTCGAGCCGAAATCGTCG
Organism: uncultured Limnobacter sp.; assembly: GCA_964538505.1. GTDB lineage: Bacteria > Pseudomonadota > Gammaproteobacteria > Burkholderiales > Burkholderiaceae_E > Zeimonas. The sequence continues at coordinate 23,872 of CAZIDY010000024.1, forward strand.
AGCAGCAAAAAGCCCCGATCGAGATCTGCGGCGAGCACCTGCGGTACGTGGACCTGCGCGTCACGCAGCACGGTGGCAGCGTGGACGAAGGGTGCGCAGTCTTCCATCGGCGGCGGCGCATCCATCGCGATTGCCGTCTCGCGCTGGCGCTCGGGAGTCTCGCGCTGGTGCTCGGCAGTCTCGCGCCGGCGCTCGGCAGTCTCGCCCCCGCGCTCGAGATCGATGCGGAAATAGCGGCGAAAGCTCGCGTCGTTCGAGGCCGGACGGATCGTCTCGAGCGCCAGCGCGTATCGCGGCGCAAGCGTGGCAAGCCAGGCGCGGAGTTCCGTGAGTCGAAGGTCTTCGTGCGATTGCGTGCGGGCGGGTTCGATCGAAGCGACTCCGAAGCGAGGGTGCGTGCGGTACATGACAGCAGGCAGTCCGTATAATAGTCGAGGGGTCGCTGCACGAGGCCGCCTTTGCTGCTGCGCCTCGCTACCCGGCACTCGCCGACCCGGTTCCGCTCCCGCTCCCGACGAATGCGCCGGCCCCGAAATCGCCTCCCGTTCGCTTCGCTCGTGCTGCCGCTGTTGCTGGCAGCGGGCAACGCGACGGCGCAGGACGCGTCCGGCGGCTTCGCACTCAGGCTCGATCCGGTGCTGTCCGAATCGCGCGCCGAGATCACCGAGGGTCGACCGGTCTTCGGCAGCGGCGAGCGCATCTTCGGCCGCTCGGGTCGCGACACGACGCTCGCGGGCAACGCCGAGGTGCGCCGGGCCGGTTCGGTAATCCGCGCCGACCGCCTCACCTACTATCAGGCCGACGACGAGCTGCTCGCGGCAGGGCGCGTGCGCGTCACGCGGGGTGGCAACGTCTTCGTCGGCCCCGAGCTGGCGCTGAAGCTGGACGCGAACACCGGCTGGTTCGAATCGCCTGCTTACTACCTTGCCGCCTACGACGGTCGCGGCAACGCCGAGCGCATCGAGTTCCTCGGCCCCGATCGCATGCGGCTTCTCGAGGCGAGCTACACGACCTGCCAGTTCGACGACCCCGACTGGATCCTGCTCGCCGAGACGATGACGCTCGACCAGGAGGAGGACGAAGGAACCGGGCGCTCGGCGAGCCTGTATTTCAAGGGTGTGAAGATCCTCGCCGCGCCGGTCTTCGCCTTTCCGCTGAGCGACAGGCGACGCAGCGGCTTCCTGCCGCCTTCGCTGTCGGTCACGTCGCGTTCGGGAGTCGACGTCGTCGTCCCGTACTACTGGAGCATCGCGCCGAACCGCGATCTCACGCTCTACCCGCGCGTGAGCACGCGACGCGGGCTGCAGATGGGCGCCGAGTTCCGCTATCTGCAGCGCTCGTTCTACGGGAATGCGGCCGTCGAATGGAATCCCGACGATCGCGTCACGAACAGCAGCCGTTACTTCTTCCAGCTGCACAACACGTTCATCGACTGGGCCGGCTGGTCGGGAAGCTGGAACGTGCGCGGCGTCTCCGACGACAACTACTTCGTCGACTACGGCCGCTCGATCGTCTCGAGCTCGGAGCGCCTGTTGCCGCGCGTGCTCCACGCGTCGCGCGCGCTGCCGAACGACTGGACGGCGCTGGTCAGCGTGCAGACATGGCAGTCGATCCTCGACGCCCGTCCGGGCCCCTACGAGCGGGTGCCGCAGCTGCAGTTGCGCAACGTCGTACGCGATGCGCACGGCTTCGATGTCGACACCGTGCTCGATGCCACGAACTTCCGCGCGCCCACCACGAGCCTGCCCGAAGGCTGGCGCACCGTCGCCAATCCGCAGCTGAGCTATCCGATCGTGCGCCCCGGGTGGTTCGTCGTGCCCAAGGCGCAGCTGCATCTGTCCAGCTACCAGATCGACAGCGGAACGGGCGGCCTGTTCGATCGCACCGAAAGCAGCGCGGTACCGACCTTCTCCATCGACAGTGGCCTCGTCTTCGAACGCCCGACAAGCTTCTTCGGCCGCGAGGTGACGCAGACGCTCGAACCGCGCCTGTTCTACGCGCGCACGCCGTTTCGCGACCAGTCGGACCTGCCCGTGTACGACACCACGGTCGCCGACTTCAATTTCGCGCAGCTGTTCTCCGAGAACACCTTCGTCGGCTTCGACCGGATCGCCGACGTGAACCAGCTCACAGCTGCGGCGGTCTCGCGTCTGATCGACCCGGCGACCGGCGCCGAGCGCTTCCGCTTCGCGATCGGCCAGCGCATCCATTTCTCGCCGCAGCGCGTCTCGATTCCCGGCGTGCAGCCGCGCACCGACGAGCGCTCCGATGTGCTGCTCGCGGCTTCCGGCGAGCTCGGGCGCTACCAGAGCTTCGACGCCGGGCTGCAGTACAGCGTGCGCGACCGCGACGTGCCACGATACACGGCGCTGTGGCGCTACCTGCCGCCCGACGGACGCATCCTGAATGTCGGCCTTCGTTTTCGGCGCGACGAGATCGGCCAGTTCGATTCGTCGCTGCGCTGGCCCGTTGCACCGCGCTGGACCGCGCTCGCCCGACTCAACTACTCGTTCCTCGACGAAGGCCGCGATCCGATCAGCGGCGTGCCCAACGAGCGCGGCGTCGTCGAGTCGGTGCTCGGCTTCGAGTACGACTCGTGCTGCTGGGGCACGCGCTTCGTCGTTCAGCGTTTCCGCACGGCACTCGGCCGCGCGACCACTGCTTTCTTCATCCAGCTCGAGCTCAAGGGGCTGGCCCGACTCGGTTCCGATCCCTTTGGTATATTGCGCCGGAACATTCCGGGCTACCGCCTGCCCACCGATCGGCCCGAGTTGCCGTCGCGCTACTTCGGCTACGAGTGATGACTTCCCGAATCCTCCTTCGCCTGGCCGCCGTGTTGTCGGTCGCCTTCGTGATCCCGTTCGCCGCTGCGCAATCCACCGCTCCGGTATCGATCGACCGCATCGCGGCCGTCGTCAACAGCGAGGCGATCACCGAGCACGAACTGCAGCAGCAGGTGCTGCTCGTTGAACGCCAGCTGCGCGAGCAGAACATCCAGGTGCCGCCGCGCGATGTGCTCGAGCGCCAGGTGCTCGAGCGCATGATCGTCGACCGCGCGCAGGTCCAGTTCGCACGCGACTCCGGGCTTCGCATCGACGACATCCAGCTCGAGCGCGCGATCGGAGCGATCGCCGCCGAGAACGGGCTCACGCCGCTGCAGCTGCGCGACCGGCTGAACCGGCAGGGCATCGACTTCGACCAGTTCCGCGAGGAGGTCCGCGGACAGATGGTGCGCCAGCGCTTGCGCGAGCGCGAGATCGACAGCCAGGTCCAGATCAGCGACGCCGACGTCGACGCTTTCCTCGCGGCGCGCGCCGACGGCGGCACGACGGCGGGCACCGAGTTGCAGGTCGCGCAGATCCTGCTGCGCCTGCCCGAGGGCGCAAGTGCAGAGGAGATCGAACGCCAGCGGCTGCGTGCCGAGGAGATCGTGCGCCAGCTGCAGGCCGGCGCCGACTTCGGTCGCCTCGCTGCGGCGTTCTCCGATGCGCCGGAAGCGATGACCGGCGGTACGCTCGGCTGGCGTACGCCCGATCGGCTGCCGCAGCTGTTCGTCGATGCGGTGCAGCCGCTGAACCCCGGCGGCGTGTCGCAGGTGCTGCGCAGCCCGGCCGGTTTTCACGTGCTCAGGCTCGTCGACCGTCGCAGTCACTCGCTGCCGGCCGCCGCCGGCCAGCCGATCGTCCAGACGCACGCGCGGCACATCCTGATCCGCCCGAACGAGGTCGTCGGCGAGGAAGAGGTCATTCGCAGGCTGCGCGAGATCAAGCAGCGCGTCGAAGCGGGCACGGGCGATTTCGCCGAGCTTGCGCGCCAGTACTCGGTCGACGGCAGCGCCGGCCGCGGCGGCGATCTCGGCTGGATCTATCCCGGCGATACCGTTCCCGAGTTCGAGCGGGCGATGAATGCGCTGGCGCCCGGCGCGCTCAGCGAACCGGTGCGCACGCCCTTCGGCGTGCACCTGATCCAGGTCGTCGAGCGCCGCGCCGACGAAAGCTCTCCCGACCGGCTGCGCCAGCAGGCGCGGCAGGCCCTGCGCGAGCGCCGCATCGAGGAGAACTACGAAGACTGGCTGCGCCAGCTGCGCGATCGCACCTGGGTCGAGTACAAGCTCGACCGTTTTGCGATGGCCGTGCAACGCTCCGATGATCAGTGAGAGAGGGCGCTGAACGCGGCGGCGGGCATCGCGCGCGCAAGCGCTTCGGACAGCACTTCCTGGCCGACGCATCGGTCATCGATGCGATCGTCGACGCGATCGGCCCGCGCGAGAAAGACCTTCTCGTCGAGATCGGCCCCGGCCTCGCCGCGCTCACCGGCGCGCTGCTCGACCGTGTCGCGCACCTGCATGCCGTCGAGATCGATCGGGATCTGGTGGCGCGCCTGCGCGCACGCTATTCGCCGCAGCGCCTGACGCTGCACGAGGCCGACGCACTGCGCTTCGATTTCGGCGCGCTCGCCGGATCCGGTGAACGCCGGCTGCGCATCGTCGGCAACCTTCCGTACAACGTCTCGAGTCCGCTGCTCGTGCGTCTGCTCGATTTCCGCACATCTGTCGACGACCAGCATTTCATGCTGCAGCGTGAGGTGGTCCGGCGCATCGTCGCGAGGCCCGCGACGCGGGATTTCGGCCGGCTCTCGGTGTTGATGCAGGCCTTCTACGATGTCGAAAGCCTGTTCGACGTTCCGCCGGACGCTTTCGAGCCGCCGCCAAAGGTCGAGTCGTCGGTCGTGCGGATGCGCGTGCGCCGCGAGGCACTCGGCCGCGATCCGCAGCCGCTGCAGCAGGTGCTCGCTGCGGCCTTCGCGCAGCGACGCAAGATGATCCGCACGACGCTGCTGCCCTGGCTCGAGGCACAAAACGTGCCGCGCCCGCCGCTCGAGCCCACGTTGCGGCCCGAGCAGATCGATGTGCCGACGTGGCTGTCCATCGCAGACCGCTGCGGCGCCGCAATGCGCGAGGCGAGCCGCTGAACGTGGCTTCATTGACGCTCGCCGCGAAACAGCGCACAGTCGGTGCGCCAGAGGGGGAAACGACGGTCAGCGGACGACACGCGCGATGCCCGGCATCTCTACCGCCCGTTCTGCGCAAAGGCCACGCACCTTCCTGCTGCGCGCGCTGCAGGTGAGTTGCGAGACATCGTTCCTGCTCAGCGTCGCCCTGCTTGTCGCCACGCTCGTCTCGGTGATTTTCGTCCAGGGCGACACGCTGTGGGCGCTTCGCTTTGCGATGCTGACGATCGGTGTCCCGTTGCTCGCAGCGTCGATGGCCGTTGCCGCATTCGTCTCGCTGCGCGCTGCGCGCGAGACCGACGTCCGCGCCGCGCACCGGCTGCGTGAGCGCCTCTACTTCGTCGCCACCCTCGTGCTCACCGTGCTCGTTCCTTCCGCGCTGCTCGGTGCTCGCGTGGTGCTCGTGCCCCGGGCGGGCGGCGTGCTCGCGGTGCACGTGGTCGAGGCGGGCGCCTGGTTGCTCGCTGCCTGTCTGCTGTGGGGCAGCGTCGGCGACGCACGCGCGCTCGCCGAGGCCGGCGATCAGTCGGAAGTGGCCGATGCTCCCGATCGCTCGATGAGCTCGATCCGGTAGCCGTCCGGATCCTCGACGAAGGCGATCACGGTCGAGCCGCCTTTCACCGGTCCGGCTTCGCGCACGACCTTTCCACCGGCGGCGCGGATGCGCTCGCAGGACTGGACTGCGTCGGGAACCTCGATCGCGATGTGCCCGTACGCGGTGCCGAGCTCGTATCGATCGACGCCGTGGTTCCACGTGAGCTCGAGCACCGCATCGGTGGACTCGTCTCCGTAGCCGACGAAGGCGAGCGAATAGCCTTGTTGCGGGCGCTCGGTGGTACGCAGCACGCGCATGCCCATCACCCGGGTATAGAAGTCGATCGAGCGCTGCAGGTCGCCAACGCGCAGCATCGTGTGCAGGATTCTCATTGGTCGCTCCTCTTCGATTGCGGGAAACCGGGGTCAGACCACGATTTCCACGGAAATCGTGGTCTGACCCCGGTTTCCGATCAGCGTGGTGCCGTGTCCTCGGGGAAGTCACGCAGCCACGCGCGTGCCTGCTCGTACTCGGGGAACAGGGTACCGACGATCTCCCAGAAGCGCGCGCCGTGGTTCAACTCGCGCAGGTGCGCGAGCTCGTGCGCGATCACGTAGTCGACGATGTCGAGCGGGAAGTGCACGAGCCGCCAGTTCAGCCGGATCGAACCATCGGCGCTGCAGCTCCCCCAGCGCGTGCGCGCCGACGACAGCGCCCAGCGTCGCGGCGCATAGCCGTGGCGCTGGCCGAACCACTCGATGCGTTCGGCGAACACCTCGCGTGCCCGCGCCTGCAACCAGCACTGCACGCGGTCCTTCAGCTGCTCGGCACGCGCCTGGGCGGGCAGGCCGACGATCAGCCGGTCTCCGATGCGCTCGGTGCGTCGCGCGTTCTCGGCGACGTGCAGCGTCAACGTGTCGCCCAGATAGCGCAGCGGTGCGCCATGCTCCCAGCGCACGGTGAGTCGATCGCGCCGCGCCTGGTGCGCGCGCCACTCGGCGAGCTTGCGCACGATCCACTGCGCCTTCGCCTGCAGCGCCGATTCGATTTCGTTCACCGGCACCCAGCGCGGCGCGGTGACCCGCAGGCCGCGTTCGTCGATGACGAAGCCGATCGTGCGCCGTCGCGATCGACGCAGCTCGTAGTGAAGCCATTGCTCGCACAGTTGAGCGACGCGGATCGAGCCGCCTCCGGGAGCGGCGCTGCGGCGCGGAACGATCGGTGCGTGCAGCGGGTCGAACAGCGGCAGGCTCAGCTGGCGACCCGGATCGACGGCCGGTCGCGGCGTGCGCCGGCCGGCGCTCTTGCGTGCGGTCATCGACGCAGCGGCCCGGCCTGCTGCATGGCGGGCTCACCGGTGTACAGATGGGGGCTGATTCTTCGCATCTCGTTCTCGATCCAGCTCTCGACTTCGGCGGCCAGCGCCTCGGCCGTCTTGCCGGCGCTTGTGATCGGTTCTCCGATCGATACGGTGATCGTTCCCGGCCGCAGCACGAACGCGCGGCGTGGCCAGTACTCGCCCGAGTTCACCGCTACCGGGACAACGGGAACGCCGGTGCGAACGGCAAGCCTGGGTCCGCCTGTCTTGTATCGCGTTCGCGTGCCGGGGTGCGTGCGCGTGCCCTCGGGAAACAGGACGATCCACCGGCCCTGTGCGAGGCGGATCGCGCCTTCACGCTCGAGCTGCTCGAAGGCGAGCGCTCCGCGACGCCGGTCGATGTGGATCATGTCGAGCAATCCGATGCCCCAGCCGAAGAACGGCAGCCAAAGCAGTTCGCGCTTGAAAACGTAACACAGCTCACGCGGCATCCAGACGGGATAGAACAACGTTTCCCACGTCGACTGATGCTTCGACAGCACGATCGCCGGCTTGTCGGGCAGATGCTCGGCGCCGAGCACGCGCCAGTCGATGCCGACGAGCGTGCGCGCGGCATGGATGACGAGTCGTGGCCAGCCGACCGTGAGGCGGTATCGCAGCTGGCGCGGCAGCGGTGCCCACAGCAGGCACAGCGTTGCATAAGGGACGACGGTGAGGAGCTGCAGCGCGTGGAACAGCGCCGAGCGCAGCACGCTCACGGAGCGAGCTCGGCGGCGACCGCAGCGAGATCGACGCGCACGACGGTTGCCGGCGGCAATCCGCCGGCGGCGAGCGTGGCGCTTCCCTTGCCGGTGAGCACGAGCACCGGTCGGCATCCGGCCGCGTGCGCCGCCTGCAGGTCGCGCAGCTGGTCGCCGATCGCGTGCACGTGGCTCGTCGCTGGCTGGAATCGCTGCAGGATCTCTTCGAAAAGGCCCGGGCGCGGCTTGCGGCAGGTGCAGCCTTCGTCGGGGCCGTGCGGACAGAAGAAGATCGCGTCGATGCGCCCGCCCGCTTCCTCTACTGCGCGGTGCATCTTCGCGTGGATGGCGCCGAGCGTCGCAACATCGAACAGCTTGCGCGCGATGCCCGACTGGTTCGTTGCGACGACGATGCGATAGCCCGCCTTGCGCAGCCGTGCGATCGCCTCGAGGCTGCCGGGAATCGGCCGCCATTCGTCGGGGCTCTTGATGTAGGCGTCGCTGTCGTGGTTGATGACGCCGTCGCGGTCGAGGACGATCAGCTTCACACGTACTTCAGCCGAGCTTCGAGATGTCGGCGACGCGGTTCATCAGCGCGCGCAGCGCGGCGAGCAGCGACAACCGGTTCGCGCGCAGCCGCGCGTCGTCTGCCATCACCATCACCTCGTCGAAGAAGCGGTCGACGGCGTCGCGTGCGCCGGCCATGACGCTCATCGCGCCGAACCAGTCGCCGTCGCGCATCCGCTCGTCGGCTGCCGGGGCGAGCGCGTCGACGCACTCGGCAAGCGCGCGTTCGGCGGGTTCGACGAGCAGCGCGCGGTCGATCGCCTGGCTCGACACCTCCGGCGCCTTGCGCAGGATGTTGGCGATTCGCTTGTTCGCGGCCGCGAGCGCTTCCGATTCGGGCAGACCGGCGAACGAACGCACCGCGTTCAGGCGCGCAGGCACGCTCGCCAGCTGCATCGGCCGCGGATCGATGACCGCGGCGATCTCGTGGACGGTGAAGCCGCTCTCGCGCAGGTAGCCCGACAGGCGCTCGAACAGGAACTCGACGAGCCCGTCGTCGGCGCGCTCGATGCGGCCGTCGAAGGCGTCGAAGGCGACGCCGACCAGCTCGTCGAGCGCCAGCGGCAGCGACTTCTCGACGAGCATGCGCACCACGCCGAGCCCGTGCCGGCGCAGCGCGAACGGGTCCTTGTCTCCGGTGGGGTGCTGCCCGATGCCGAAGAGCCCGGCGAGCGTCTCGAGCTTGTCGGCGAGCGCGAGCACGGTTCCGCTTGCGCTCGACGGCAATGCATCGCCGGCGAAGCGCGGGCTGTACTGCTCTACGATGGCCCGTGCGACCGCGTCGTCCTCGCCGTCGTGCTGTGCGTAGTAGCCGCCCATCACGCCCTGCAGCTCGGGGAACTCGCCGACCATCCCGGTGAGCAGGTCGGTCTTGGCGAGCAGTGCGGCCCGATCGGCGTGCTCGATGCTCGCGCCGATCGACGATGCGACGGTGCGCGCGATGCGCCGCACGCGCTCGGTGCGCTCGGCCTGCGTGCCGAGCTTCGCGTGATAGACGACGTTCGACAGCTCGCCGACGCGGCTCGCCAGCGGAGTCCGGCGGTCGACGTCGAAGAAGAAGCGCGCGTCGGCCAGTCGCGGGCGAACCACGCGTTCGTTGCCGGCGACGATCGGACGCGCGTCGTCGACCTCCATGTTGGAGACGATCAGGAACTTCGGCAGCAGGCGCCCCGTGCGATCGAACAGCGGGAAGTATTTCTGGTTCGTGCGCATCGTGAGGATCAGGCATTCCTGCGGTACCTGCAGGAACGCGTGTTCGAACTCGCCGACGTATACCGCCGGCCACTCGACGAGTGCGGTGACCTCGTCGAGCAGCGGCGCGACCTGCGCCTCGTCGCCGAGCGACGCCTCGTGCTGCGCCGCGCGTTCGCGCAGCATCGACTCGATGCGCGTGCGGCGTGTGTCGAAGGAAGCGACGACCCGCCCGGCCGTGGCGAGCCGCTCCTCGTAGCGCAGCGCGTCGTCGATCTCGATGTCGCCTTCCGACTGGAAGCGGTGGCCGCGCGTGATGCGACCGGCTGCCAGGCCGAGCGCCGACGCTTCGAGCACCTGCGTGCCGTGCAGCACGACGAGCCCGTGCGCGGGACGCACGAAGGAGACGGTCGTGCGGCCGTCGGCGAGCTGGTACTGCATCGTTTTCGGGATCGGCAGCGCGGCGAGCGTTTCGTCGAGCGCGGGCCCGATCGCCTGCGCGAGCGATTCGCCGGCGACGACGCTGCGGAACCAGAAGACATCCTGTCGGCCGTCGCTCGCGCGCTCGAGCGCGTGCAGCGGCGCGCCGAGCTTCTGCGCCCACTTGAGCAGCGCCTGCGTCGGCTCGCCGGTGGCGTCGAGCCCCACCTTCACCGACGGGCCCTTCGTTTCGACCTGGCGGTCGCTTGCCTGTGCAGCGACGCCGTCGATGCGCACGGCAAGCCGGCGCGGCGTCGCGAAGCCTTCGACGCGCGCGTCGGTCTCGACGAGCCCGCGCGTGCGCAGCGCCTTCGCAAGGCCTTCGGCAAAGGCCTCGCCGAGCCGCCCGAGTGCCTTCGGCGGCAGCTCCTCGGTGCGCAGCTCGACGAGCAGTGGTGCACGGCCCGAAGCGGCGGGATCAGGAGTGCGGTGCGCCGCGGATGCGTCGCGCGGATCAGGCGACATCGCGGACCGTTTCGAGCATCGGGAAGCCGAGCCGCTCGCGCGACTCGTAGTACGCCTGCGCGACGGCGCGCGCGAGCTTGCGCACGCGGCCGATGTAGGCGGCACGTTCGGTGACCGAGATCGCGCCGCGCGCGTCGAGCAGGTTGAAGGTGTGCGAGCAGTCGAGCACGCGCTCGTAGGCCGGCAGCGCCAGCCCGAGCTCGATCAGTTGCATCGCCTCGCGCTCGTGGTCGTCGAAGTGGCGGAACAGCCGCGCGACGTCGGCGTGCTCGAAGTTGTACGCCGACTGCTCGACCTCGTTCTGGTGAAAGACGTCGCGGTAGCGGATCCCGTCGGTCCACTGCAGGTCGAAGACGCTCTCGACGCCCTGCAGGTACATCGCGATGCGCTCGAGCCCGTAGGTGATCTCACCGGTGATCGGCTGGCATCGCAGCGAGCCGACCTCCTGGAAGTACGTGAACTGCGTGACTTCCATGCCGTTGAGCCATACCTCCCAGCCCAGGCCCCAGGCGCCGAGCGTGGGCGACTCCCAGTCGTCCTCGACGAAACGCACGTCGTTGGCCGACGTGTCGATGCCGATCGCCTGCAGCGAGCCGAGGTAGCGCTCGAGGATGTCGACCGGCGACGGCTTGAGCACGACCTGGTACTGGTAGTAGTGCTGCAGCCGGTTCGGGTTCTCGCCGTAGCGCCCGTCCTTCGGACGGCGCGACGGTTGCACGTACGCGGCACGCCACGGTTCAGGGCCGATCGCGCGCAGGAACGTGGCAGTGTGGAAGGTGCCTGCGCCGACCTCCATGTCGTAGGGCTGCAGCAGTGCGCAACCTTGATGGTCCCAATACTGTTGCAGGCGCAGGATCAGTTGCTGGAAGCTGAGCATGGCGCCGTCGTGGCGTCGAAAAAAGGTGATTCTAGCGGGTTCGATTACAGGAACGGGGTCCGCAAAAGCCGGGGTCAGACCACGGTTACTTGTAACCGTGGTCTGACCCCGGCTTTTGCGGACCCCGTTTTGCGCGCAGCGATGAACCGGCGACGGCGACACAGGCGAGCGCGAGCACGGCGACGGGCAGGTTGTCGAAGCGTGCATACGGCGTGATGCCGTCGGTGCCCTGTACGTGGATCTCGAGTACGCCGGCGGTATAGGGCTTCAGCTGCGCGAGCACCTGGCCGCGTGCGTCGATCGCCGCGGTCACGCCGGTGTTCGTCGAGCGCAGCATCGGACGCGCGAGCTCGAGCGCACGCATGCGCGAGATCTGCAGGTGCTGCGGCAGCGCGTGCGAGTCGCCGAACCAGCCGATGTTGCTCACGTTCACGAGGATCGTCGCGCCGCTGCGGACCTGCGTGGCGAGCTCCTCGCCGAAGAGGTCTTCGTAGCAGATGTTGAAGGCAATGCGCTGCCCGCCGATCCACAGCGGCCGCTGCTCCGCGGTGCCGCGCGCGAAGTCGCCGAGCGGGATGTGCATCAGGTCGACGAACCAGCCGAAGCCGAGGGGCACGAATTCGCCGAAGGGGACGAGGTGACGCTTGTCGTAGCGCCACGCGACCTCGCCGGTCGCGTCGATGACGCCGACGCTGTTCGTCAACGACCGGGTGGCTGCGTCGCTTGCGTTGTATTCATCCTCGAGCAGCGGCATGCCGATTGCCACGGCGGCGTCGGTCTTCTGCAGGTGGAAGACGATCGCTTCGTGCACGTCCTGCGGCGTGCGCGACCACGGCAGCGTCCATGCGGTCTCGGGCATCACGGTGAGCGGCGCGTCGCCCTGCAGCAGCTGGTTGGCGTACCAGTACATTGCCTCGAGGCTGCGCCGGGCATCGAACTTCAGGTCCTGCGCGATGTTTCCCTGCAGCAGCCGCACGCGCAGCGGCGCGCCGTGCGGCGAAGCCCAGTCGATCGTCGCGAGCGCGAGGCCGGCGACGAGCGGCAACGCGGCAAGGCCTGCGCCGACAGCGCGCGTGCTGCGCGAGCGCTGCTGCGCATCGGGCAGGCCGCCGACCGCGAGTGCGGAGCCGAAGGCGACGAGCGCCGCGAGCAGGCACACGCCGTAGACGCCGAGCAGCGGCGCGAACGCGGCGAGCGGTCCGTCGACGTGCGCATAGCCGATCGCGAGCCACGGAAAGCCGGTGAAGAGCCAGCCGCGCAGCATCTCGGCGAGTGCCCACGCGCCGGCGAAGAGCAGTGCGAGTGCCGCTGCGCGCACGAGCGGTCGGGCCCCGCGCGCGCGCAGCGCACGGTCGAGGCGCGCGAACGCGGCGCAGGCGAGTGCGCCGAACGACGCGAGGTAGGCGGCGAAGAGCAGCAGCGCGAGCGCGGCGAGCACGGCCGGCATGCCGCCGTAGCGATGCATGCTGATGTAGAGCCACGAAACGCCGGCGGCGAAGCAGCCGAACCCGTAGACGAAGCCGAGCAACAGGGCGCGGTCGGGCGCGCGCAGGACCAGCCCGATCAGCAGCGCGAGCGCCGCGAGCTGCAGCCACCATGCAGGAAAGGGCCAGAAGCTCGCCGCCTGCACGAGCCCGGCGACCAGAGACAGCGCGATCGGCGCGGCGCGTAGTCCGCGCACAGGCGCGTTCAACCGCCGTGTGCGACGGTGGTTCCGGCGCCCTTCGCGCGCCGCATCTTCGCGCCGGGTGCGCTCATCGCAGCATGGGCGTCGAACGCGAGGGTTTCGGCAATGGGTCCTTCGACGCGTGCGTCGGCGTTGCCCGCGCGTGCGTCGGCGTTGCCTGCGCGGGTATCGGCATTGCCGATGTGCGCATCGGCGCTCCGCACGCTGGCCGGCAGCCGCTCGGTGCGCAACAGCAGCGCCTGCGATGCGTCGGCTCGCAGCACCTCGAAACGCAGGCCGTCGAGTACGATGCGGTCGCCGCGTCGCGGCACGCGCCCGAGGCGATCGCCGATCAGCGCGCCGATCATCTCCGGTGTCTCGGGCAGCCTCGTGCCCATCGCTTCGTTGATCGCCTCGATGCGGGCGCTGGCGCGAACGCGATGACGCAGAGCGCCGTTCGGCGAAGGCTCGATGCGAACGATGTCGTCGTCGGGTGAATCGACCTCGAGATCGTCGTCGAGGTCGCCGACGATCTGCTCGATGGCGTCCTCGAGCGTGACGAGACCCGCGGTGCCGCCGTACTCGTCGACGACGATCGCCATATGCGCACGCTGCTCGCGAAGTTCGCGCAGCAGCATGTTCAATTTCTTCGACTCGGGGACGAAGAGTGCCGGGCGCAGCAGTTCGTGCACGTCGGCAGCGCCCTGCGTGCACAGTCGCAGCAGCGACTTGGTGTCGAGAATGCCGACGACGTTGTCGAGGTCGCCCTCGACGACCGGGAAACGCGAGTGACCGCTTGCAATTACCTTGGGCAGGAAGGTCGCCGGTGGCTGCGAGATGTCGACCACATCCATCTCGGCGCGCGGGACCATGATGTCGCGCGCAGTGAGCTCGGAGACTTGCAGGACGCCTTCGATCATGATCATCGCTTCGGCGTCGAGCAGCGCACGTTCGTGCGCCTGTCTGAGCAGATCGAGCAGTTGCTCCCGATCTTCGGGGACACGCAGCAGCAGGGCCGCGAGTCTTTCCAGCAGGGGTTTACGTTGATCGGTGCCCTGTGGTGGGCCGTCGGACATGCGGGCAGAGACGGAGTTGTGTTCCCGGCAGGATACCCGATCGTGATTCGCTGGGGCAAACTTCCCGACGACGGCGGGGGCGCTCGATCAGTGCCACGGATCGGGCAGGCGCAGGCGGCGCATCAACGCGCTTTCGCGCTGCTGCATGCGCGCTGCACCACTGTCGGTGTCGTGCTCGTATCCGCTCGCATGCAGCACGCCGTGCACGACCAGGTGCGCGAGGTGCGCGGCGAGTGTCTTGTGCTGCTCGCGCGCCTCGCGCTGCACTACCGGCAGGCACAGTGCGATGTCGGCGCGAACGCCGTCGGCATCTTCGTACGGGAAGGTGAGCACGTTCGTCGGGTAGTCGCGCTTGCGGTACGTGCGATTCAGCGCGCATCCTTCGTGCGCGTCGACGAAACGCAGCACGATCTGCGCGTCCGACTCGAGCGCCGCGGCGACCCAGCGGCGCAACCGTGCGCGCGATACGGGCAGCTCGTCGAGCCCTTCTCCGAGCTGCACCACAAGCGACAGGCGAGGATGCTTCGCCGGCTCAACCTCCATCGGCGGCGGCTTCGTAGGCGTCGACGATGCGCGCGACGAGCGGGTGCCGCACGACGTCGGAGCTGTCGAAATCGGTGAACGCGAGTCCGCGTACGCGGTTGAGGATGCGGCGCGCCTCGATCAGCCCCGACGCCTGTCCTTTCGGCAGGTCGATCTGCGTCGTGTCGCCGGTGACGACCGCGCGCGATCCGAAGCCGATGCGCGTGAGGAACATCTTCATCTGCTCGGGTGTCGTGTTCTGCGCTTCGTCGAGGATGATGAACGAGTGGTTCAACGTGCGCCCGCGCATGTAGGCGAGCGGCGCGATCTCGATCGCCTGCTTCTCGAACATCCGGTTCGTGCGCTCGAAGCCGAGCAGGTCGTAGAGCGCGTCGTACAGCGGCCGCAGGTAGGGGTCGACCTTCTGCGCGAGATCGCCCGGCAGGAAGCCGAGACGTTCGCCGGCTTCGACCGCCGGGCGCGTGAGCACGATGCGCTTGATCGCGTCGCGCTCGAGCGCGTCGACGGCGCAGGCGACGGCGAGATAGGTCTTGCCGGTGCCGGCGGGGCCCAGCCCGAAGGTGATGTCGTGCGACAGGATGTTGCGCAGGTATTCGCGCTGGCGCGGCGTGCGGCCCTGCAGGTCGCTGCGTCGCGTGTGCAGCACGGGTGCCGGTGGCTCGTCGGGCGCGCCTTCGGCCGTGCTGCTGGCCGGACCTGCCTTCAACTCGACGAGGCCGAGCTGCACGTCGTCGAGCGACAGCGGTTCGCCGGCGCGCTCGTGGAAATGCTTCAACACCTGTTGCGCGCGCCGGGCAGCGGCGGGGGGGCCCTCGATGCCGAAGGTGTCGCCGCGGCGCGTGATGCGCACGTCGAAGGCTTCCTCGATCTGCCGCAGGTTCCGATCGAGCGGACCGCACAGGTTCGCCAGGCGCCGGTTGTCGGCGACCTCAGGCGAGAATTCGATGGTGCGGGTCTTCGCGGCGGCTTTGGGCGAGGGCAAGGCGCTCACACGGTGGGTTACTCCTGGGGATTCTTCTTGCCGAAGACCCCGACCCCCGAGATTGTAGGACTGCTGCCGGAGCCCGTGATCCGATAGGTGATACCGAGCCGCGCCGCGTCGGGCCCGAAGAGGCCGCCGTCGAGCTGTGCCGAGCAGCCCGCCGTGCAGTCGACCGGAGCCGCCTGCGTGCCGGTCGCAGCGACCTGTCCCTGGAATGCGTGGCCGGCGCCGGTCGCGATCGTGCTGAGTGCCGGGTTGTCTGCGCCGCCCGGCGTCGCGAAGCGGTAGCTCGAGTCGGGGAACGCAATGCTCGCGTCGACGCCCACTTTCGCCCCCGACGGCGAGAACGCGACTGCTGCGCGTCCGTCGAAGGTGCCGGTCGGGCCGCCGGTGGAGAGCGTCGGCCGCGTCGCGCCGACGAGCTCATAGCCGAAGACGCCGCTGGTCGGGATCGTCGCCGAAGGAATGCCGACGAGGTAGTGTAGGCCTTGATTGCCGGCGATCTGCAACAGGGGCAGGTCCGCTACGGTCACGGTTGCGCGTCCGCCGGTCCAGCGTCCCCAGCTCGTCCAGGCGTCGTGTCCGGCTTCCACGATCGTCGTGTTGCCTTTCCCGATGCGGCACAGAATCTGGAAACGGCACCATTCGAAAGCGCTCAGCCGCATCGCATCGTCGAGCTCGAGCGAGCCGGAGTTCACGTTGCGGTCGACGGCCAACCACCACGGCGGAGCGAGCACTCGCAAGGTGGCGCTTGAACCCGGGGCGGCCTGCGAATCGACCGGGTGCGTGCCGGATCCGAGTGGCGGTGGTGTGCCCGGGCCGGGATCGCCGGAGCCCGGGCCGGTGCCCGGCTCGCCAGGGCCTTCCGCGACCGGATCGCCCGTCCCTGGATCCCCGGCGCCGGGGCCGGCAGGTGGACCGGAACCGGGCGTGCCTCCGCTGCCGTCGGGGCTGCCAGGCCGTCCGCCCGGGCCGAGCAGCTGCTCGAGCACCGGCAGCAGGATGCCCTCCGGCCCGCGCCGTTCGTTTGGCGAAACAGCCGCAGCGGGTGGACCCGCTTCGGTCGCGACGAAGCGGGGCCAGACATCGACGAGCGCGTCGGCGCCCGGGTCGGCTGCGCTGTTGCCTGCGGTGGCAGGCGTCTGCGCCGGTCCGTCCTTCGTTGCCGGTGCCTGTGTCGCGATGGTGCCGGACGCGGGAGCGGCTGCGCCGTTGGTACTGGAGGTCGAAGGGGAAGCCGACGGGAGCGCGCGGCCTGCGTCTGCCGCAGCGGCCGAACGGCCCGTGCCCTGTGCGAATCTCGAGCCGGACGTTCCCGACGCATCCGCCGAACCGGATCCGTCCGCCGAGCCCGCCGACCCCGCTGAGCCCGTCGTCTGCCCGTCGGCGCTCGTGGCGCTGGCCGGCCCGCTGCTGCTGGCGGTGGCCGTCCCGCCGGTGCTGCGCTCGCGCGGCGTGCCGAGGCTGATCGGCGGCAGCACCGGTCCGCTTTCGGTGTGCCGCGGCGGCGTGTCTGCGCTTTCGGCCGCGGCGGCCTGCCCGGTGTCGACCTCGATTTCTCCGGCGTCGGTCAGCAGGACGATGCGTCCCTGCGTGACCGCGACGCGCAGCCCGGCGCGCGCCCCCGGCGCGCAGATCGGGTCGCAGACCGTCTGCTCGGCGACGTATTCGGTTCCGCGCACGCCGACCGTCGCGGTCGGCGTCTTCATCCGGTAGTCGTCGTGACGGATCTTGCCGATCGCGCCCGTCACCGTGCGCAGCGCGCCACGCAACAGGAAGAAGAAGGCGCGCTGTTCGTTCTCGGCGAAGCGATATTCGTCAATGCGAAAGGCGGTGCCCGGTTGCAGCGAGACGATCGATCCGTCGCTGAAGCGGATCTGCACGCGGCCGTCATTGCCCGTGCGGATGAGGTCGCCGCGGCGGACCTCGGTACCCGCGGAAACGGGTGCGATCGAGAATGCGCCGGGCGCGCTGCGCTCGAGCATCACACGTCCGGCGACGACGAGCGCTCGACCGTCCTCTGCGGCGACAGGCTGCATCCAGGCGAGAAGAGCGAAGAGGAAGACGAGCGCGCGCATCAGCGGAACCGGTAGCGAAGGACGACGCCGGCCTGTGTGCGTCGGAAGTCGTTCGGCGCGACGCTCGAGCGGCTTCGCGTGTGCGTGATCGTCGGTGCAACGATCCATTTCGACCGGAGCGGCCGTTCTGCGCCGATACGCAGGTCGGTCTGCCGGTCTTCGCGCACGACGCCGAAGAACGGCTCGATCGCGTCGAAATCGCGTGTCTCGTACGAAAGCGATGCGAAGCCGCGCCATTGGGCGCCGAGCGCGGCGCTGTACGCGCCGCGCAGGCTGCGGTAGTCGTACGACAGGTTGTCGAACCCGCGCCGCGACCGCTCGCGTCCGCCCGACACGCTGGCGACGACGACCGGACGTGAAGCGCCCGTGAGTGTACGTGCGAAGGTGAGCCCGAGTCCCGACCGGCGGGCATCGCGCGCAGGCTCGTCCGGGAAGTCGAACGCGAAGTGCTGCGCGTAGACACCGATGCGCGTGCGCCGGTCGAGCTCGCATTGCCATTGGGCGAGCAGGCCCGCGGCGTCGCGGAAGTCCGCGCCGCCGAGCCGCAGGTGCTGGGCCTGGACGAGCATGTCGATTCGATGGCAACCGCCGCGAACGGCGAATCCGGTATTCAGGTCGAACTGGTCCTGATCGAGTGTATGTGCGGATGGATGGCGTCTGTGTGCGGTACGTCCGCCGATGGTCCACTGCCACGCACCGCCGATCGGCATCGTCCAGTCCGCCGCCAGTGCGGCGCCGAAAACGGCGCTGTCGCGGGGCCGGCTGATGCCCAGCGGAACGACCGCGGTGCCGTCGGCCAGGATCCAGCGGCCGGAGGCGCTGCCGAAGTTCACGTTCGAGTCGTAGCCGGCTTCGAGCTCGGCCCAGGCGGTGAACTGTGGTTCGCCGCGGCGCGCCAGGCTGCCGATCACGTCGAGATAGCGGCCGATGACCTGGCGCACTTCCTGCGGGACGGCGCTGGCCGACAGCGCTTCGAACTCGCGGCGCGCGTTTTCGTGCTCGCGCAGCGCGAAATAGGCGCGCGCGAGCTCGGCGCGCGCCTGCAGGAAATCGGGTCGGACGATCAGCACGCGCTCCAACGCGAGCACCGCGCGGCCCGGTCGGCCCGAATCGAGCGACGCCAGCCCGAGCAGGTAGTCGAACTCCGGGTCGCCTGCGTAGTCACCGACGCGCGCATCGAGCGCCTGCCAGGCGCGCTCGGACTCGCCGGCGTCGAGCCAGATGCGCGCCTGACGTATCAGCGCGGCAAGCGTCGTTGGCGCTGCGTCCTGCATGTTTTCGACAGGGGATTCGCCCGCCGCCTGCGCATGCAGTTGCGCCGCTGCCGGAAGCGAGAGCAGCGCGGCGAGTGCGGCCGACAGGATGCGCGACGGCGCGCGCGCAATGCGGATGCCGCGCGACGGCGCGCGCGTAATGGGCGTGACGCGCGACGGCGCGCGCGTCATGCAGCGTCGACGAGTTCGCCGCGCAGCGAATGCGTGCGTGCTTCGGTGATGCGGACGTCGACGAAGTCGCCGATGCGCTCGTGCGGAGCGTGGAAGTTGACGACGCGGTTGTTCGAGGTGCGGGCGGCGAGCTCGGAATCGTCGCGTCGGGCGATGCCCTCGACGAGCACGCGCTGCACGCTGCCGACCATCGCTTCGCTGATCGCGCGCGCGTGCGCGTCGTTGACCGCCTGCAGCCGCTGCAGCCGTTCGAGCTTTTCGGTCTGCGGCGTGTCGTCGGGCAGATCGGCGGCCGGTGTCCCGGGGCGAGGGCTGTAGACGAACGAGAACGACGCATCGAAGCCGATCTCATCGACCAGTCGCAGCGTCTTCTCGAAGTCGGCCGGCGTCTCGCCTGGAAAGCCGACGATGAAGTCGGAGCTGAGGCTGATGTCGGGACGCGCATCGCGCAGCCGGTGCACGATCGACTTGTACTCGAGCACCGTGTAGCCGCGCTTCATCGCGGCGAGAATGCGATCGGAACCCGACTGCACCGGCAGATGCACGTGCGTCGCGAGTTTCGGCAGCCGCGCGTGCGCATCGATGAGCCGTTGGCCGAATTCTTTCGGGTGCGAAGTCGTGTAGCGCACACGCTCGATGCCCGGCAGCTCGCAGACGAGCTCGAGCAGCATCGCGAGATCGGCGACGGCGCCGGTGTCGTCGGCACCGGGAAGCGCGCCCCGGTATGCGTTGACGTTCTGCCCGAGCAGCGTCACCTCGCGCACGCCCTGCGCGGTGAGCCCGGCGATCTCGACGAGCACGTCGTCGAGCGGCCGCGAGATCTCGTGACCGCGGGTATATGGCACCACGCAGAAGCTGCAGTACTTGCTGCAGCCTTCCATGATCGACACGAAGGCGGTGGCCCCTTCGCTGCGCGCCGGCGGCATCCGGTCGAACTTCTCGATCTCGGGGAACCGGATGTCGACCTGCGGACGTCCGGTCTCGCGGCGCCGCGCGATCAGCTCCGGCAGCCGGTGCAGCGTTTGCGGACCGAACACGAGGTCGACGTACGGCGCGCGCTCGACGATCGCCTCGCCTTCCTGGCTCGCGACGCAGCCGCCGACGCCGATGAGCAGCCCGGGCCGTTCGCGCTTGAGCGCGCGCACGCGACCGAGGTCGGAGAACACCTTCTCCTGCGCCTTCTCGCGTACCGAGCAGGTGTTGAACAGGACGATGTCGGCGTCCTCGATCCGGTCGGTTCTCTGCACACCTTCGCTGTGCGCGAGCACGTCGGCCATGCGGTCGGAGTCGTACTCGTTCATCTGGCACCCGAAGGTGCGGATGTACAGCTTCTTCGTCACCTGCTCTTCTTGCGCTCGCGCGCGGCGGCGAACTCTTCCGGCGTGAGGATCCAGACGCGACCGATCTGGCCGGAGATGTCGTCCTCGACCAGCGCGTCGTGCGTGCCCGACAGCGACGCGGGCATCACGATGCGATTGTCCGTGTCGTGGATGCGGGCCGCAGCGGCGAGGCGCACGGGCTCGCCGTCGAGCAGCGCTTCGGGAAAGATGCGCATCTCGAAGCGGCCGAGGCGCGCTTTCTCCGGGAAAGTACGGAGCAGCTGCGCGTGGGCCGCCGGAGCGGCTGCGAGCCCTGCGAGCAGCGGCGCTGCGGCGAGCGTGATCAGCGCGCGGCGGCGGCTGCGCGGGTGCGGCGGGAGTTGCGGAAGGCCCATCGCGAAGGCACGGAAAACGGACCCGGCAGTGTACCGTAACAGCCACTTCGCCCGACGGAGGCGTGATGACCGACGGGAGCACCGGAGCGATGGACGATCGTTCGTCGGCTCCGAAGCCAGGGCCGCTCGACGAAGCTGCGTCGGCGCCCTTCGCTGCGCTGCTGCGGCAGGTGCATCGGCAGTCGCGGACGCGGGCGGCGATCACCGATGCGTATCGCGCCGACGAATCGCAGTGCGTACCTTCGCTGCTCGATCGCGCGCGGCTCGAGCCGGCACGGGCACGCGCCGTCGACGCTCGCGCGCAGTTGCTCGCGCACGGCCTGCGCGAACGCCGCATCGGTCGTGAAGGGCTCGTGCAGGGATTGCTTGCCGAGTTCTCGCTGTCGTCGCAGGAAGGCATTGCGCTGATGTGCCTGGCCGAGGCGCTGCTGCGCATCCCCGACGATGCGACGCGCGATGCGCTGATCCGCGACAAGATCGGCCACGGCGACTGGCACTCGCATCTCGGCTCGAACGCCTCGGTATTCGTTCACGCGGCGACCTGGGGGCTGGTCGTCACCGGCAGGCTCGTCTCGCTGCACGACGAGGCCGGCCTGTCGAACGCGCTCGCGCGCGCGATCGCGCGCAGTGGCGAGCCGCTGGTACGCCGCACGGTCGATCGCGCGATGCGCCTGCTCGGCGAGCAGTTCGTCGCCGGAGAGACGATCGGCGAGGCGCTCGCGCGTGCCCGCGTGCGCGAGACGGGCGGTTTCCGGCATTCGTACGACATGCTCGGCGAGGCGGCGCTCACCGACGATGATGCGCTGCGCTATCACGCGGCCTACGAAGGCGCGATCGAAGCGATCGGTGCGGCCTCGGCCGGACGCGGCGTTCTCGACGGCCCGGGCGTCTCGATCAAGCTGTCCGCGCTACACGCGCACTCAATATGCGCGCGTCGTCGACGAGTTGTATCCGCGGTTGCGGATGCTGGCGCTGCGTGCCCGCGCCTGGAACATCGGCCTGAACATCGATGCCGAGGAAGCCGATCGGCTCGACCTCTCGCTCGACCTGCTCGAGCGCTTGTGCTTCGAGCCTGCGCTTGCCGGCTGGGACGGGATGGGCTTCGTCGTGCAGGCGTACCAGAAGCGATGTCTGCGCGTCGTCGACTGGCTCGTCGAGCTTGCCGCGCGCAGCGAACGGCGGTTGATGGTGCGGCTGGTCAAGGGCGCGTACTGGGACAGCGAGATCAAGCGTGCGCAGCTCGATGGGCTCGACGGGTATCCGGTGTTCACGCGCAAGGCGCATACCGACGTGTCTTTTCTTGCGTGCGCACGACGGATGCTGGCGGCACCCGACGCGGTGTATCCGCAGTTCGCCACGCACAACGCGCACACGGTGGCGGCCGTGTACGAGAGGGCCGGTTCGCAGTTCCGGCCCGGGCAGTACGAGTTCCAGTGCCTGCACGGAATGGGCGAACCGCTGTACGAGCAGGTCGTGCGCAGCGAGGCCGAAGGCGGGCTCGGCCGGCCGTGCCGGATCTACGCGCCGGTCGGCACGCACGAGACGCTGCTCGCGTACCTGGTGCGGCGGCTGCTCGAGAACGGCGCCAACACGTCCTTCGTGCACCGGATCGCCGACGAGTCGATCCCGCTCGATGCGCTCGTCGAGGACCCGGTGAGAACCGTCGAGCGCAACGCTCAGATCGAAGGCGAGGTCGGCCTGCCGCATCCGCGGATTGCGCTGCCGCGTGCGCTGTACGGTGCGCGTCGCCTGAACGCGCGGGGCATCGACCTGGGGAACGAACGCGATCTCGCGCGCCTTGCCGACGCGTTGGCGGGGCTCGCTCACCGCGACTACGTTGCCGCGCCCGTGGTGGGGGGCGAGCTGCGCGTTGACTCCGACGCCGACATGAGCGACGTACGCAACCCTGCCGACCTGCGCGATCGCGTCGGTTGCGTCGTCGAAGCAGGCAGGCGCGACGTCGACGAGGCGATGCATTGTGCCGAAGAGGCCGCCGCTGCCTGGGCGGCGAAGACGCCCGCACAGCGTGCGTCGATCCTCGAGCGTGCCGCGGCGCGGCTCGAGGCGCAGGCGCCCGAATGGATCGCACTCGTCGTGCGCGAGGCGGGCCGCACGATTCCGAACGCGATCTCCGAGCTGCGCGAGGCGGTCGACTTCCTGCGCTACTACGGCGCGCAGCTGCGCGAGCTCGCGGCGCTTGCGCGCGCGGTGCCGCTCGGTCCGGTCGCATGCATCAGCCCGTGGAACTTCCCGCTTGCGATCTTCACCGGGCAGATTGCTGCTGCGCTGGCCGCCGGCAACGTCGTGCTCGCGAAGCCTGCCGAGCAGACGCCGCTCGTCGCGGCGCAGCTCGTGCGCCTGTTGCACGAATCGGGAGTGGATGCCGGCGCGCTGCAGCTGCTGCCCGGTCGTGGCGAAACCGTCGGTGCATCGCTCGTCGCCGATCCGCGCATCCGCGGTGTCGTTTTCACTGGTTCGACGCAGGTCGCGCGCTCGATCGCGCGTTCGCTCGCCGGACGGCTCGATGCGCACGACCAGCCGATTCCGCTCATCGCCGAGACCGGCGGCATCAACGTGATGATCGCCGACTCGTCGGCGCTCGCCGAGCAGGCGGTCGCCGACATCCTTGCGTCTGCCTTCGACAGTGCCGGACAACGCTGCTCGGCATTGCGCGTGTTGTGCGTGCAGGCCGAGGTGGCCGACCGGCTGCTGACGATGCTGCGTGGCGCGATGCGCGAACTGCGGGTCGGGCGACCCGATCGCCTCGACACCGACGTCGGGCCGGTGATCGACGCCGATGCGCGCGACGCGCTGCTCGGCTATCTCGACGAGGTGCGCGAGCAGGTCCGGATCGGGGGCGCGGTGTCCGAAGGGCACGCGCATGGACACTTCGTCGCGCCGGCCCTCGTCGAGCTGCCCGCACTCGACGCCCTGCGCAAGGAGGTCTTCGGCCCGGTGTTGCACGTCGTGCGATATCGACGCGACGGGCTGCCTGGGCTCGTCGACGCGATCGACCGCATCGGCTACGGGCTCACGCTCGGCGTGCAGACGCGCATCGACGAAGTCGTCGAGCTGGTCGCCGCTCGTGCGCGCGTCGGCAACCAGTACGTGAACCGCAACATGATCGGTGCCGTGGTCGGCGTGCAGCCTTTCGGTGGAGAAGGGCTGTCGGGCACCGGGCCGAAGGCCGGCGGGCCGTTGTACCTCCGACGGCTGGTGCATCTTCCGCTCGACGCGAGGGCAGGGCTGCTGGAGGTTGGCGATGCGAGTGGGGTTCGCCTACCTGGGTCCGAGGCGAGCGTAGCGGGTACGACACGCGCAATGGGTGCGCAACGGGAGCAACGAACTGCGGCGCTGGGCGTGCTGCAGACGCTCGAGCACTGGCTGCGCAAGTCGAACGATGCGCAACTCTGCGCACTCGGCGATACCTGCGCGGCGCTCGCACGCGACACGCCGCTTGCGTTGGCGCGCGTGCTCGATGGGCCGACGGGCGAGCGAAACACCTGGTGGCTCGCACCGCGGCGTGCGGTGTTCGGCGTTGCACACGACGATGCCGACCGGCTTTTCCAGTTCGCGCATGCCCTCGCCGCCGGAACGACGATGCAGTGGCTCTCCGACGATGCTGGCGCACAGGCACTGCACGCCGCGTTGCCGTTGCCAGTGCGCGCGTACGCACAACTGGTCGACGACGTGCAGGCGAGTCGCTTCGATGTGGCGATCGTGCACGGCACCCAGGAGGAGCTTCGCCGCTGGAGCCTGCGCCTCGCACGCCGCGATGGCCCGATCGTCCAGCTGCTCGCTTGCGCGATGGGCGATCGACGTTACGGTGCGATCGTGCTGGAGCGGCTGTTCGTCGAGCGCACGCTGTCGGTCAACACGGCCGCCGCGGGCGGCAATGCAGCCTTGATGAGCATGGGCTGAGTGCGCGACGCGCGCAACGCGAGCGCGACGGCGACTGCAGCGGCCATGTGCAAAGGCTCAGGGCTTGATGTACGCGTAGCCCTCGTGCAGTTGCAGCTGCGCGATGCGCGCGACGCCCGACGGCGTGAACGTCGCGTCCATCACGAACTGGTCCTGCTTCAGGCTGCGGTTCTTCAGCGTGATCTCGCAGACCTCGAAGCTGACACCACGGGCAGTGAGGGCGGAGACCAGCGATGGGTAGTGAATGTCGGGATTCTTCGCGTCGCGTGCTCCCTCCATCAGGAAGTCGATGCCCTCGGCATGCGTAACGACGATGATCTTCGTCTTCGGCGCGACGTCGAGGTGGTTGCGCAGGTTGCGCAGCGCCTTCGTCGCCTGCGTTGCGCTGTTGTCGATGTGATAGACGACCTTGTCCTGCGCCTGCACGGACCCGGTGAGGCCGATCAGTGTCGACGCCGCGATCCATGCGAGCCACTTGCGGATGTACATGGCACCTCCCTTCGGATGGTGTCGAGGATAAACCGCTTCATCCGCCCCGTGCACGCGCGACGATCGAAGCCAGCCGCTCGAAGCTCCGCGGATCCGCCAGCACCGCATTCAGCTCGCGATCGCTCAGCAAGTCGCGTACTTCCTGCGGCGTCCGCACATCCTCGAGCCGCGCCACGCCGACGGCGAGATCGACGTCGACATCGTCGCGCCGGCGCGGTCGCGGCTCGATCATTGCGCGATGCGCGGCGAGCAGCTTCTCGTCCGCGCACAATCGTGCGACCGCGTCCATCTGCGGCAGCGCCTTCTCGTTCTCCGCAGCGAGCTCGGCGGAGCGTCGCAGGATTGCAGCGTTGTGGCCCCAGTAGTTGCTCTCAGAACCGTGCCACGCAGCCAGTCCGAAACCGCGCATCGGCCCGTAGAGCCGGTTCGCGAACTGCTGCAGGCGCGAGAAGAGAGTAGAGCCGTTGACGATCACTGGCAGCGTCTGGATCAGGCCGACCTGCGGGCGATGCTCCATCGCGTCGACGAGGACGACACGCATTTCGCGTGCCGGGGTCGCGGAAAGGGGAATCGGGGAGCTTCGCCGCGAGTCGGTGTAATACGGCTTCGCGTTCAAAGACACGAAAGGAGCTGCGATCGAACCAGGTCGCGAG
>CAZIDY010000025.1:0-46149 GCA_964538505.1 uncultured Limnobacter sp.
CCCGACCGCTTCGAGGACATCATCGCGGTGCTCGCGCTGTACCGCCCCGGGCCGCTCGGCTCGGGGATGGTCGACGACTTCATCCTGCGCAAGAAGGGTCAGCAGGCGATCGACTATTTTCATCCCGACCTGAAGGCCTGCCTGGAGCCCACCTACGGCGTCATCGTCTACCAGGAACAGGTGATGCAGATCGCGCAGACGATCGGCGGTTACACGCTCGGCGGCGCCGACCTCCTTCGTCGCGCGATGGGCAAGAAGAAGCCCGAGGAGATGGCGCAGCACCGCGACATCTTCGTCGACGGCGCGAAGAAGAAGGGCTACGACGCCGGCCTCGCCAACAAGCTGTTCGACCTGATGGCGATGTTCGCCGAGTACGGCTTCAACAAGTCGCACACGGCCGCCTACGCGGTCGTCACCTATCAGACCGCGTGGCTGAAGGCCTGCCATCCCGCCGAGTACATGGCGGCGACGCTGTCGGCCGACATGGACGACACCGACAAGGTGAAGCTCTTCGTCGACGACGCGCGTGCCAACGGCGTCGAATTGCTGCCCCCCGACGTGAACGCGTCGCAGTATCGCTTCGTGCCGGTCGGCGAGCGGACGATCCGCTACGGGCTCGGCGCGATCAAGGGTACCGGCGAGGCTGCGATCGTCGAGATCCTGCGCGCACGCAGCGAGCAGCCTTTTGCCGACCTGTTCGATTTCTGCGCGCGCGTCGATCGGCGCACCGTCAACCGGCGCTCGATCGAGGCGCTCGTGCGTGCCGGAGCCTTCGATGCGCTCGACGACGATCGCGCGAAGCTGCTGGCGAACGTCGGCCGCGCGATGGATGCGGCCGAGGCGGCGGGCGCCGCGATCGACCAGGCGAGCCTGTTCGGTGACGCGCCCGGCGGGTTGCCCAGCGCGCCGGAATGGATCGAAGCGCCGGCGTGGAGCGAACGTCGCCGGCTGCAGGAGGAGAAGGCGGCGCTCGGACTGTTCCTGAGCGGGCACCTGTTCCGTGCGCACGAGGCGGAAGTCCGCAGCTTCGTGCGACTGCGGCTCGCCGACGTCCAGCCGGCGCAGCAGCCGGTGTGGGTTGCCGGCATCGTCGCCGCGCAGCGCACGCAGATGACCCGCCGCGGGAAGATGGCCTTCGTCACGCTCGACGACGGCAGCGCCGCGATCGAAGTCTGCGTCTTCAACGAGCTCTACGAGGCGAACCGGCGGCTGATCCGCGACGACGAACTCGTCGTCGTGCTCGGCAAGTGCTCGCGCGACGATTACAGCGGCGGGCAGCGCGTCGTCGCCGAGCGGCTGCTCGACCTCGAACGTGCGCGCAACGAGTTCGGCAAGCGACTGCGGATCCGGCTCGGGGCGCGCGGCGCCGACCACGGCGCATTGCGCGTCGCAATCGAGCCCTTCGTTGCGGCGGGTACGGAATCGGCGGCGATGCCGGTCGTCGTCGAGTACGGGAACCGCGACGCGGCCTGCGAGGTCGAGCTCGGCCCGGACTGGCGTGTGCGCCCGCACGACGACCTGATCGGCGCGATCCGCTCGATGCTGCGACCGCTTGCGGCCGAGGTCGAGTATTGAGCGCCGGGGCCCGCGCGACGCACAAGCCGCCCCCCGTGCGTGACCGGCGCACGAGCCTGGCGATCTATCGACGGCTTCTCGGCTACACGCGTCCGTATCGTATCGGCTTCGTCGTCGCGCTGATCGCGATGATCATCGCGGCGGCGACCGAGCCGTTGTTCCCGGCTCTGATGAAGCCGCTGCTCGACGAAGGCTTCGTCGAGAAGTCCGACTTCCCGCTGTGGTTCGTGCCGGCGGCGCTGATCGCCATCTTCGTCGTGCGCGGCATTGCCACCTTCACCAGCAGCTACGCACTCGCCTGGGTCGCCAACCGCGTGCTCGTCGACGTGCGCACGCAGATGTTCGATCGCGTGCTGCGGTTGCCCGCCGAGCAGTTCGAGCGCGAGGCTTCGGGGCTGCTGATCTCGCGCATCGTCTTCGAGGTGACGAACGTCACCGCCGCCGTCACGCGCGCGCTCACCGTGCTCGTGCGCGACACGATCGTCATCATCGGCCTCGTCGGCTGGCTGCTGTACCTGAACTGGAAGCTCACGCTGGTCGCGCTGATGCTGATTCCGGCAATGACGGTCGTCGTCTCGGTCTACAGCCGGCGCATGCGCAAGCTCAGCCGGCAGAGCCTGCAGTACACCGGGGAGCTCACGCGCGTCGTCGAGGAGGCGGTGCACGGCTACAAGGTGATCAAGATCTTCGGCGGCTACCGGTCGCAGGGCGAGCTATTCGGGCGCACCGTCGAGAAGCTGCGTGGCTTCGCGATGCGGATGACGGTGGCCGGCAGTGCGACGGTGCCGATCACGCAGCTGCTCGCTGCGATCGCCGTGGCGATCGTCGTCACGATCGCGCTCGTGCAGTCGATGAGCGGGCAGACCACCGTGGGCGGCTTCGTCTCCTTCGTCACCGCGATGCTGATGTTGCTCGCGCCGCTGAAGCACCTGGCCGACGTGAACGCCGAGCTGCAGCGCGGGCTCGCCGCGGCCGAGTCGGTGTTCTCGCTGCTCGACCTGCGCGAGGAGGCCGACGTGGGCACCGTGTCGATCGGTCGTGCGCACGGTCGGCTCGTCTTCGAGGGGGTGTCGTTCCGCTACCCCACCGCGGCGCACGAGGCGCTGCGCGACATCGAGCTCGACATCCGCGCCGGTGAGGTCGTCGCGCTGGTCGGCGCTTCGGGCGCCGGCAAGTCGACGCTCTTGAACCTGCTGCCGCGATTCATCGATCCGATGCAGGGGCGCATCCTGCTCGACGGCGTCGCGCTGCCCGATCTGCGCCTGTCGGAGCTGCGGCGGCAGTTCGCGCTGGTGAGCCAGGAGGTCGTGCTCTTCAACGACACGGTGCGCGCGAACGTCGCGCTCGGGCGCGAGGATGCAGTCGACGACGCGCGCATCTGGGAGGCGCTCGAGGCGGCGCGGCTCGACGCCGTCGTGCGCGCGCTGCCCGAGGGGCTCGATGCGTCGGTCGGCGAGCGCGGCACGCGCCTGTCGGGCGGGCAGCGGCAGCGACTGGCGCTGGCGCGCGCGATCGTCAAGGATGCGCCGATCCTGCTGCTCGACGAAGCCACCTCGGCGCTCGACTCGGCCACCGAGCGGGAAGTGCAGATCGCGCTCGAGCACACGATGCGCGGGCGCACGACGCTCGTCATCGCCCACCGGCTGTCGACGATCGAGCGTGCCGACCGCATACTCGTCTTCGATCACGGACGCATCGTCGAGCAGGGCACGCATGCCGAACTGCTCGATGCCGATTCACTGTACGCGAGGCTGTATCGGATTCAATATGCGTGAGGAAGAGAAGGGAGAAGGGGGAAGGGAGAAGGGGAAAAGCCTCGGCTGCGACGGTGAGCGCGGTTTTTTCCCCCTTCTCCCTGCTCCCTTCCCCCTTCTCTTTCCTCAAACCGGAGCTCTCATCGATGAACACGCCTGACCGTTTCCCGCTGGCCGAGCTCGACGGCCTGCCTGACGATATTCGTTCGCGCATTCTCGGAGTGCAGGAGAAGAGCGGGTTCGTGCCGAACGTTTTCCTGATGCTTGCGCGCAGGCCCGACGAGTTTCGTGCGTTCTTCGCGTATCACGATGCGCTGATGCTGCGCGAGGGCAATCTCACGAAGGGCGAGAAGGAGATGATCGTCGTCGCGACCAGCGGCGCGAACCAGTGCCTGTACTGCGTCGTCGCGCACGGCGCGATCCTGCGCATCTACGAGAAGAACCCGACGATCGCCGACCAGCTCGCGACCAACTGGCGCAAGGCGCCGCTGTCGCTGCGCCAGCAGGCGATGCTGTCCTTCGCAATGAAGGTTGCGCTGAACTCCTCGGAGATCGGCGACGCGGACTTCGCCGCGTTGCACGCGCAGGGCTTCACCGACGACGACGCGTGGGACATCGGCGCGATCGCCGCCTTCTTCGCGCTGTCGAACCGGATGGCGAACGTCAGCGGCATGATGCCGAACCCGGAGTTCTATCTGATGGGTCGGGTGCCGAAACAGAAGCCGGCCTGAACGGGGAGGGGCGAACGATGGAGAACACAGTGACCGAGAACCGCATCCACGACGCCAAGCGGCTGGCGACGATCTGCTACGCACTCTATGCGCTTTCGTGCGTGATCGGCATCACCGCGGTCGCGGCGATCATCGTCAACTACCTGAAGCGCGACGATGTCGCCGGCACCTGGGTCGCGAGCCACTTCGAGTGGCAGATCAAGACCTTCTGGTACGCACTGGCCGGCGCGGTGATCTCGTGGCTGCTGATGTTCGTGCTGATCGGCTTTCCGCTGATGATCGCCGTCGTCGTCTGGGTGATCTACCGGATCGTCAAGGGCTGGCTGGCGCTGGCGGACAACCAGCCGGTGGACGCGACGAAGCTGGTTTGAGTGTGGGGCGGGTCCGCGCGCGGGAAAGCGGGGGCGGGCCCTCAGGACTCGGGACTCGGGACTCGGGACTCGGGCACTCGGGCACTCGGGGTTCGCTGGAACGCGAGCCATGTGCGTACGAAGTGCGCGAACACGCGAAACGCGTGGGCGGCGGGCTGCCCCTCGCTGACTGACGCGTTCGAGCGGTGGTCGGCCGAAACTCTCGAAAAACGTGCATTTCACGCCGCCCTTCGGGTTTCGCGCAGGAAAGTGCCCGCTTTTCGAGAGTTCCGGCTCACCTTACGAATCACCCCCCTCGAAAGTCTCGTTTTTCGGGCGTTGCCGCGGATGCTCGCCGCTCGCCGCTCGCCGCTCGCCCGTCCGCGTTGATTCATTTTGGCAGCGCAGCCTCGGAGCAATTGCACACTTCCGTCGTGCGGCGTAGTGCGCGGAAATGTATCCGAGGAATGTATCGGTCGACATTTCCAGCCACTGCAACCCGATCCCGATTTACTCTGAACGCTGCGAAGTTCGTTGCCGATGAGTGCAGTGTCGTACCGGCGTTCGTCACGAGCATCTCCGGGACCTCGCCGACGCTGGCGATGGCTCGTCGCGCTGCTCGTCCTGCATCTCGCTTTCGTACTCCCCGACGAGCCCACATCGGCCGGCTGGGGCTCGTTGCTCCGCCTGCCGGTCGAGTTGCCGATCGTCGTACTCGTGCTGCTCGCCTGGCCGCGAAGGCGATGGGTTCTTGTCCACTCGATCGCGACTGCAGCGCTCGGGCTGCTCGTCCTGGGCAAGCTCGCCGACATCGCGATGCAGGCGAGCCTCGGTCGACCTTTCCGTCCGTTGCTGGACCTGCATCTCGTGGGCGCAGGCTATGAGCTGCTGGCGGCGGCGCTCGGCACGGCCGGCGCGATCACGCTGGCCGTCGTGGCGGCAGCGGTCGCGGCCGGTGCGGTGTTCCTGCTGGGCTGGGCAATCGGGGCGCTTCGCCCACTGGAGCACATGCGCGGACGCCTCGTCGGCGTCGCGGCGCTCGTGGTCGTGGTCGTTGGCGCTGCACACCTGGGATTCCGAGCCGGATCGTTGCCGACGTTCACGACGGCCGAAACGAGTCGGTCGGTTCGCGATCGGCTGCACGCTGTCGGACAGGGCTTCGCCGACCGCGCCCGCTTCCAGACCGAGCTGACCGACGACCCCTGGGCCGACGTCGATGCCGATCGCCTTCTCGCCGGTCTGCGCGGGATCGACGTCCTGTTCCTGTTCGTCGAATCCTACGGTCGCAGCACGCTCGAGAACCCCGAATACGCGAACACCGTACAGGCGGCGCTCGCAAACATCGAGAAGGCGGCAACGGCCGCAGGCCTTGCCACGCGCAGCGCGTGGCTTACGGCGCCGATTCGCGGCGGCCAGAGCTGGCTCGCGCACGCCACGCTGCTCGCCGGCCTGAAGGTCGACGACCAGCGTCGCTACGAGAGCCTGCTGGTCAGCGACCGGCAGACGCTCGTCGGCGACTTCCGACGGGCAGGCTGGCGCACGCTCGCCGTGCTGCCGGCCACCGAGCGACCGTGGCCGGAAGGGCGTTTCTTCGGTTTCGACCGGATCTACGCAGCGAAGGATCTCGGCTACGCGGGCGAGCCCTTCAACTGGGTCACGATGCCCGACCAGTACACGTTGTCGGCGCTGCGGCACCTGGAGCTCGATCGGCGCGAGCGACCGGCGATCATGGCGAGCGTCGCGTTGATTTCCAGCCACGCGCCGTTCACGCCGATTCCTCCGCTGCTCGACTGGGACGCCGTCGGCGACGGCGCCGTGTTCACGGCACACGCGCGTGCCGGGGAGACGCCCGAGTTCGTCTGGCGCGAGACGGAGCGCATCCGCGCGCACTATCTGCGCTCGATCGAGTACGTGCTGCACACGCTCGGTTCGTGGCTCTCTGCGACTGCACGCAGCGAATCGATGTTCGTGATCCTCGGCGATCACCAGCCGGTCGGTTTCGTCGCCGGCGACGGCGATTCCCTCGACGTCCCGATTCACGTTCTCTCGCGTGACGCTCGAGTGCTCGACGTTGTCGACGACTGGGGCTGGACGCGCGGGATGCGCCCCGATGCCGCGTCGCCGGTCTGGCCGATGGAGACGATTCGTGGGCGCTTCCTCGACGCGTTCTCCGGACGATCTCCGAGCGGAGGTACCGGAGGCGGCGCCGCTGCAGGTACCGGAAGCGCTGCCGCTGCAGGTACCGGGAGCGCTGCCGCTGCAGATGCCGAAGGCAATGCAGGCGGGTCGCCTGACGTGCGCGTCCAGTCGCACTGAACGAACGGTTAGCATTCGCCCTGTCCCGTCTGCACGTCATGCCTGCGTCTGCATCCCGTCTGATCGCGCATCTCGACATGGACGCCTTCTATGCGTCCGTCGAACTGCTGCGCTACCCCGAGCTGCGCGGCCTGCCGCTGGTGATCGGCGGCGGCCAGCGCAACGCGCCGGTGCTGCGTGCCGACGGCACGCGCGAATTCGCCCGGCTGCGCGATTACGGCGGTCGCGGTGTCGTCACCACCAGCACCTACGAGGCACGTGCCTTCGGCGTGCATTCGGCGATGGCGATGAGCAAGGCGGCGCGGCTGGCGCCGGACGCGGTCATGCTGCCCTGCGACTTCGACGAGTACCGGCGCTACTCGAAGCGTTTCAAGGCGGCCGTGCGGGCGGTCACGCCCATCGTCGAGGATCGCGGCATCGACGAGATCTACATCGACCTCAGCGATGTGCCGGCCGTCCGGATCGACGGCGGCCGCACGATCGGACTCGCGCTGAAGGACGCCGTGCGCGACGCGACGGGGCTGAGCTGCTCGATCGGCATCGCGCCCAACAAGCTGCTCGCCAAGCTGTGCTCCGAGTTCGACAAGCCCGACGGGCTCACGCTGCTCACGCACGCCGATCTCGCCGAGCGAGTCTGGCCGTTGCCGGCGCGCCGGATCAACGGCATCGGGCCGAAGGCGACGCAGAAGCTCGCCGCGCTCGGCCTGCAGACGATCGGCGACCTGGCCGCGGCCGATCCGCGGATGCTGATCGAGCGTTTCGGAACGAGCTACGGAAGCTGGCTGCATGAAGCGTCGCACGGCATCGACTCGCGCCCGGTCGTGACCTTCCGCGAGCCGAAGTCGATCAGTCGTGAGACCACTTTCGAGCGCGACCTGCATGCCGTGCGCGATCGCGCCGAGCTCGGGGCGATCTTCACGACCTTGTGCGAGGAGCTGGCCGGCGACCTGGCCCGCAAGGGCTACGCGGGCAAGACGATCGGCATCAAGCTGCGATTCGCCGACTTCCGCATCGTGACGCGCGACCTGACACTGAGCGCGCATACCTGCGACGCTCGCGCGATCCGGCGCGCAGCGGGCGAATGCCTGAAGCGCGTCGACCTGTCGCGGCGCCTGCGCCTGCTCGGCGTACGCGCCAGCGGGCTCGCACGGTGGACGGAAACGGCTGAGCCGGGCTCGGCAGTGGTCGGCGCGAGTGCCGCCAGCGAGCGGCTCGCGCGCTATGAAGAGCGACCGGAAGACAGCCTGCCGCTGTTTGCCTTTCCTCAGTGCTCTCCGCCGTGATTGCCAATGGTCTTCAGCGGAACGGGTTCTCGATCGTCAATGCTTCGATACGCTGACCGTGTTGCAGGTCCTCGGTCAGAAGGCGCGAGCAACCGGCCGCGAGAGCGGCCGCGACGATCAGCGAATCGTAGAAGCCGAAGCGCCAACGCGCCTGTACGTCCAAGGCGCGTTGATACAAGGCCACGCTCGCCGGGATCTTCAGCATCGGCGCAAGTACGGTATCGAGGTATTCGCGCGCGAGTTCCGGAGGCAGGGGCCGGCGAGCCTTTCGCGTTGCGACGTTCAGGCATTCCTGCACCACCTGGAAGCTGATGCAGCTCGTGCCCGTCAACAGCCCTTCGCGAACGACGCGCTCGGCGGTGGCGTGCTTGACCTTGTCGGTGACGTCGAGGTGGTAGACGAAAACGTTCGTGTCGATGAAGGTCTCAGCGCTCATTCATTTCGTCGCGCGTGAGCTTTCGTCCGACGATGACTTTCCCCTGCAAGCGACTCATCAGCTCCTGGTAGCGCTGAGCCCGGTCACGCGTCTGTGCGTATTCAGCGAGCCAGCGGCGGAACTCTTCGTTCAAGGTCGTGTGTTCGGCCCGTGCGCGTTCGCGCGCCGCTTCGATCAGGCGCTCGTCGGCACTGAGAGTGATGTTCTTCATTCTGGCAGTGTACACGAGTGCCGTGCACACTGCCCCCGTGCAAAACGCAGGACGGTCCAATGGAAGCGCTCGCCAGCGCCCCTACATCAACACGATGTCGTACTGCTCCTGCCCGTACACCGGCTCGACCTGCAGCGCGATCGGCTTGCCGATCGCATCGCCCAGCGCCGCGAGTGGCTGCGCCTCCTCCTCGAGGAAGAGATCGACCACCTGCTGCGAGGCGACGATGCGGAACTCCCTCGGCTCGAACTGCTTCGCCTCGCGCTGGATCTCGCGCAGGATCTCGTAGCAGACGGTTCTTGCCGTCTTCACCTGCCCCTTGCCTTCGCAGGTGGGGCAGGCCTCCATCAGCTGGTGCGCGAGCGACTTGCGCGTGCGCTTGCGCGTCATCTCGATCAGGCCGAGCGACGTGAAGCCGTTCACGCCCGATCGCGTGCGGTCGCGCGCCAGCGCCTTGCGCAGCTCCTGCAGCACCTGGTCGCGATGCTCGCCGCTCGTCATGTCGATGAAGTCGATGACGATGATGCCGCCGAGGTTGCGCACGCGCAGCTGCCGCGCAATCGCGTGCGCGGCTTCGAGGTTGGTGCGAAAGATCGTGTCGTCGAAGTTGCGCCCGCCGACGTAGCCGCCGGTGTTGACGTCGATGGTCGTCAGCGCCTCGGTCTGGTCGATGATCAGGTAGCCGCCCGACTTCAGGTCGACGCGACGTGACAGTGCGCGAGCGATCTCGTTCTCGATGTTGTGCATCTCGAAGATCGGTCGCTCGCCGGTGTAGGCGCGCAGCCGGTCGCGCATCGACGGCATGTACGCGGCGGCGAAGCCGGACAGTTCGGCCAGCGCATCGGGCGAGTCGACGAGAATCGACGTCGTCTCGTCGGTGGCGATGTCGCGCAGCACGCGCTGCGCAAGGCTGAGCTCCTGGTAGAGCATCGCCGGCGCGCTTCGTGTCCGGCTCTCGTCGAGGATCTCGCGCCAGCGGCGGCGAAGATACTCGACATCGGCGGCGAGATCTTCGTCGGATGCGTCCTCGGCCGAAGTGCGTACGATGAATCCGCCTTTCTCGTCGTCGGGAACGAGCTTCTGCAGCTTCGCGCGCAGCGCCTGACGATCGGCTTCGTCCTCGATGCGCTGCGAGACGCCGATGTGCGGATCCTGCGGCAGGTAGACGAGCATGCGGCCGGCGATGCTGATCTGCGTCGACAGCCGCGCGCCCTTGGTGCCGAGCGGATCCTTGATCACCTGCACCAGCAGCGGCTGGCCTTCGAACAGCACCTTCTCGATCGGCACCGGCTGGTTGCCGCCGTTCGGGCTGCTCCGCGATTGCCAGAGGTCGGCCACGTGCAGGAAGGCTGCGCGCTCGAGGCCGATGTCGAGGAACGCCGACTGCATGCCGGGCAGCACGCGCGAGACACGACCGAGGCAGATGTTCCCTGCGAGGCCGCGTGTGCTCGTGCGCTCGATGTGCAGCTCCTGGATCGCCCCTTGCTGCACGACCGCGACGCGCGTCTCGTGCGCAGTATGGTTGACCAGGATCTCGTCGGTCATCGGCTGCCCAGGCGCAGCAATCGGGCTGTCTCGTACAGGGGAAGACCCATGATACCGGAGTGGCTGCCTTCGATGCGCCGCACGAAGCGCGCAGCGGCGCCCTGGATCGCATAGGCGCCGGCCTTGCCGAAGGGCTCGCCGCCTGCGACGTAGGCGTCGATCT
The DNA here is from genome assembly GCA_964538505.1 of uncultured Limnobacter sp. Lineage (GTDB taxonomy): Bacteria > Pseudomonadota > Gammaproteobacteria > Burkholderiales > Burkholderiaceae_E > Zeimonas. The sequence continues at coordinate 10,365 of CAZIDY010000025.1, forward strand.
CGTGCGTGCGCAGTCGCGCGAAGAAGACACGCGAGACCTGCGTGGCGATCCGTTCGCGGTGGGCGGTAGCGACGACGACGGCGGTCAGCACGCGATGCGTGCGACCGGAGAGCGCGCGCAGCATCCGCCGTGCATCGTCGGCGTCGACGGGCTTGCCGTACATCGTGCCGCCGATCGCGACCGTCGTGTCGCTGGCGAGCACGGGCGCGTCGGGGCCGCCGCGGCGCTCGAGCCGCACGCGCGCGGCGGCGGCTTTCGCCCGGGCGACGCGCTCGACGTAGCGCGTCGGCGATTCGCCCGGTAGCGGCAACTCGAGTGCCTCGTCGTCCTCGTCGTCGTCGGAGACGAGCAGGCGGAAGCGCACGCCGATCTGCTGCAACAGCTCCTGACGGCGCGGGCTGCGCGACGCGAGCCAGATGAAGTCCGGAGCGCCCGTCGGCTCCGGCTGGCTGCGAGCCGCTTCGTTCCCGTTCGTCATCGCGCGCTGCCGGCGCGGTGATACGGATGTCCGTCGACGATCGACCACGCGCGAAACAGCTGCTCGGCGAGCACGACACGCACCAGCGCATGCGGCAGCGTGAGGCTCGACAGCCGAAGCCGCTCGTCGGCTGAGCCGAGCAACGTGCGGTCGAGCCCGTCGGGTCCGCCGATCACGATCGCCACGGAGCGTGCATCGCGCTGCCACCGCTGCACGCGCTGCGCGAAGGTCATCGAATCGTCGTCGGCGCCGTGCTCGTCGAGCGCAACCAGACGCGCGCCGTCGGGCACGGCCGCGCGGATGCGTGCCGCTTCGCGCTGCATCCAGACGCCCGCTTCGCCCGAGGGGCCGCGCGCTTCGGCGCGGACCTCGCGCCATTCGATTCGCCATTCCGGCGGCAGGCGGCGCACATAGTCGTCGACCGCTGCGCCGACCCACGACGGCATCTTCGTTCCGACGGCAACGACGCGGATGCGCATCGATGCATCAGGCTTTCGAAGTGCGTCGGGCCGCCGTGCGTTTCGTCGTCGTCGACGGAGACGTTGCCGCTCGCTTCGCAGCGGGCGTCGCGCGCGTGGCGGCTGCAGTTGCGGGCCTGGCCGTCGTTCGCTTCGCTGTCGTCCGCTTCGCTGCGGTCTGCTTCGCTGCGGTTCCCTTCGCCGCCGTCCGCTTCGCGGTCGCAGGTGCCCGCTTTGCAGCCGTGGTCGGGGGCGCGCGTTCGCCGATGCGCATGCGCACCGGCTTGCTGCCCCAGATCTCCTCGAGGTTGTAGTACTGCCGGATCGCTGGCTGCATCACGTGTACGACGATGTCACCGAGGTCGACCAGCACCCACTCGCCGGTGTCGGCGCCTTCGAGCGAGCGCACCGGTGCGCCGGCCTCCCTGGCCTTGTCGCGTACGTGCGCGGCAAGCGCGCGCGTCTGGCGGTTCGAGGTGCCGGTGGCGATGATGACCCGATCGAAGAGCTCGGTCTGGGGGGTGGTGTCGAAGACCCGGATGTCCTGGGCCTTGATGTCGTCCAGTGCGTCGACGACGACGCGTTGCAGCTTTCTCGGATCCATCCGGTTCCTTCTACGGTACAGCCGGTTGCGTTCAATATAGTCGAGAACGCCGGCCGGCAACAATTCGTCGGGACGCTCGCCACGCGCGATCCGCTCGCGCAATCCGGTGCCCGACACGGACGTCGGCGGCATCGGAACGAGCACGATCGATCCGGCCGGCGCATCGGGCAGTACGTCGCTTCGGTGCGTGTCGACGAGCACCTGCATGCGCGCGTCGAGCGCCTCGAGCGTGTCTTCCGCACGGCGCACGACGCCCAGGTGCGCATGGCGCAGCAGTTCGTCCCAGCGGTGCCAGGTCGGCAGGTTGCGCAGCTGGTCGCTGCCGAGGAGCAGCACCAGCGCCGGTTCCGTGCCGAGCTCGTCGCGCAGCTCGATCAGCGTGTCGATCGTGTAGCTCGCGCCGGTGCGCCGCGTCTCGCGCTCGTCGATCGACGTATGCGGCAGGCCGGCGATCGCGATGCGCAGCATCTCGATGCGCTGTGCGGCGTCGGCGCCGGCACGCTCCTTCTGCCAGGAGCGTCCGGTGGGAACGAAGCGCAGCTCGTCGAGGGCCAGATGCTCGAGCGCCGCTCGCGCGAGCGCGAGATGTCCGGCGTGCACGGGATCGAAGGTTCCGCCGAGCAGGCCGATCCGGCGCCGTCGCGATGCGCCGGTGGCGCCGCGTTCGTCGGGCATCAGACCCAGTCGCGCGGAACGAGGAAGGTGGCGAGTCGCGCCTCGGGCGATCCGGGCTCCGGATGCCAGTCGTAGCGCCAGCGCACGATCGGCGGCATCGAGCACAGGATCGATTCGCTACGTCCGCCCGACTGCAGCCCGAACAGCGTTCCACGGTCGTAGACGAGATTGAACTCGACATAGCGTCCGCGTCGCCATTCCTGGAACGCACGCTCGCGCTCGCCCCAGGGTTCGTCGCGATGACGCAGCACGATCGGCACGTAGGCGTCGAGGAAAGCGTCGCCCACCGAGCGCAGCAGCGCGAAAGAGCGCACGAAGCCGCCTTCGTTCAGGTCGTCGAAGAAGATGCCGCCGACGCCGCGCGCCTCGTTGCGATGCTTCAGAAAGAAGTATTCGTCGCACCAGCGCTTGAAGCGCGGATAGAGATCCGTGCCGAAAGGTTCGAGCGCCTGTCGGCATACGCTGTGAAAGCGCACGACGTCCTTCTCGAAAGGGTAGTACGGCGTGAGGTCCATGCCACCGCCGAACCACCATACGGGCTCGGCCGTGTCGTTCTCCGCGCCGGCGACAAAGAAGCGCACGTTCATGTGCACGGTGGGAACGTAGGGGTTGCGTGGATGCAGCACGAGCGAGACGCCCATCGCCTCGAAGGCTCGCCCGGCGATCTCGCCGCGATGCGCGCTCGCCGACGGCGGCAGGCGCGTGCCGTGCACGTGCGAGAAGAGCACGCCTGCACGCTCGAACACGCCGCCGTCCTCGAGCACGCGCGTGACGCCACCGCCGCCTTCGGCACGCTCCCACGTGTCGGTGCGGAACGCGTGCCCGTCGACTTCCTCGAGCCCGGCGACGATGCGCGACTGCAGGTCGACGAGCCAGGCGCGCACCGCGCTGCGGTCGACGCCGGAGTCGTCGGGGGCGGGCATGAGTCGCGACTTCATTTCGATGCCGGCCGCACGGCAGCGCGCGAGCCGATGTCGCGCCGGTACTGCATGCCTTCGAAGCGGATCGAGTCGATCGCGCGATACGCGCGCCCCTGCGCGATCTTCGGCGAATCGCCCAGCGCGGTCACGCACAGCACGCGGCCGCCGGAGGTGACGATGCGCCCGTCGTCGACCGCGGTGCCGGCGTGGAAGACCCAGCAGTCGTCGTCGACCTGCGCACCGGCGCGCGGCAACCCGACGATCTCGTCGCCCTTCTGCGGTGCGTCCGGGTACCCGCCGGCGGCGAGCACGACGCCGACCGCAGTGCGGCGATCCCATTCGATCGATGCGCGATCGAGCGTGCCGCCGAGCGCATGCTCGATGACGTCGACGAGATCGCTCTTCATCCGCACGAGGATCGGCTGCGTTTCCGGGTCGCCCATCCGGCAGTTGAACTCGAGCGTCTTCACCGTGCCGTCGGGCTCGATCATCAGCCCGGCGTAGAGGAAGCCGGTGTACGGCGTGCCGTCGGCGGCCATCCCTTCGACAGCGGGCCGGATGATCTCGCGCAGCACGCGCGCGTGGATCTCGGGCGTGACCGCCGGCGTGGGAGAGATCGCCCCCATGCCGCCGGTGTTCGGACCGCGGTCGGCGTCGTTCAGCCGCTTGTGATCCTGGCTCGAAGCGAGCGGAATGACGTGGTGGCCGTCGACCAGCACGATGAAGCTCGCTTCTTCGCCGTGCAGGAAATCCTCGAGCACGATGCGCGCGCCGGCGGCGCCGAGCCGGTTCGCCGTGAGCATCGCGTCGATCGCCTCGTGCGCCTCGCCGAGCGTGGTGGCGACGACGACGCCCTTGCCGGCAGCCAGGCCGTCGGCCTTGACGACGATCGGCGCGCCATGCCGCTCGACGTAGGCGTGCGCGTCGTCGACGCTGGAAAAGCTCTCGGACGCGGCGGTGGGAATGCCGTGGCGCTGCATGAAGGTTTTCGCGAAATGCTTCGACGCTTCGAGCTGCGCCGCACGCTGCGTCGGGCCGAAGATGCGCAGGCGACGCGTGCGGAAATGGTCGACGATGCCGGCGGCGAGCGGCGCCTCCGGCCCGACGACGGTGAACGCGATACGCTCGCGCTCGGCGAAGTCGGCGAGCGCGTCGATGTCGGTGATCGGCACGTTCACGAGCCCGGGCTCGTGCGCGGTCCCGCCGTTGCCGGGCGCAACGTATACGCATTGCACGCGCGGCGAGCGCGACAGCCGCCACGCGAGCGCGTGTTCGCGCCCGCCGGCGCCGACGACCAGAAGTTTCATCGGTTTATTGGGTTTCGTCGAAGACCGCGTTCGTGTAGATCTGCTGGACGTCGTCGACCGCCTCGATGTCGTCGAGGAGCTTCTGCATTTTCTCCGCGTCCTCGCCGGCGAGCGAGATCTCGCTTTCCGGTCGCATCGTGACTTCGGCGACCGCCGCGTGCAATCCTGCCGCTTCGAAGGACTGCTTCAGCCCGGAGAAGTCGGCCGGCTCGCACAGGACCTCGATGCCGCCTTCGTCGTCGGTGTGGACGTCGTCGGCGCCGGCCTCGATGGCGACCTCCATGACGTGGTCTTCGGAAGTGCCCGGCTCGAAGAGCAGCTGCCCGCAGTGACGGAACAGGTAGGCGACCGATCCGTCGGTGCCGAGGTTGCCGCCGTTCTTCGAGAACGCGTGGCGTACTTCGGCAACGGTGCGCACGCGGTTCTCGGTGAGGCAGTCGACCATCACCGCGGCACCGCCGATGCCGTAGCCCTCGTAGCGGATTTCCTCGTAGCTGACGCCCTCGAGGCCGCCGGCGCCGCGCTGGATCGCGCGCTGCACGGTGTCCTTGGCGATGTTCGCGTCGGAGGCCTTGTCGAGCGCGAGGCGCAGCCGGGGGTTCGACGCGGGATCGCCGCCGCCCATTTTCGCGGCGACGGTGATTTCACGGATGATCCGCGTGAACAGCTTGTTGCGCTTGGCGTCCTGGCGGTTCTTGCGGTGCTGGATATTGGCCCACTTCGAGTGACCGGCCATCCCTTCCTCTCGTGGCGACCGTGCCTCGGGGGCTCATGGCGAATCGATGCATCGACTGCGATCGCTCGCCCGGCTCCGTCGCGGCGCGTTCGGTGGCTCCGTGGACTGCGCGCGTTCGGTAGCGCGCGTGCTTCGCTTGCTTGCGCGCGCGGTTCCCGGCGTGGTCGAATGTATGAATCGGAACCGAACATTCTAACATTCGGCAATGAGCGAACCGTTGAAGATCGCGCGCAACGAGCGCACCGAGCAGTATCTGCTGCCGGGCATGTCGAACCGGCATGGCCTGGTCACCGGAGCCACCGGAACCGGCAAGACCGTCACGCTGCAGGTGATGGCCGAACGCTTCTCGTCGATCGGCGTTCCGGTGTTCGCCGCCGACGTGAAGGGCGATCTGGCCGGAATCTCGCAGCCGGGCGAGCTCTCGCCGAAGCTGGCGGAACGGCTCGAACGGCTCGGATTCGAGGCGCCCGCCTTCGTCGGCTTGCCGGTTGCGCTGTGGGACGTCTACGGCGAGAAAGGACACCCGCTGCGCGCCACCGTCTCCGACATGGGGCCGCTGCTGCTCGCGCGCATGCTCGGGCTGAACGAGACGCAGGAGGGTGTGCTGAACATCGTCTCGCGCGTCGCCGACGAGCAGGGAATGCTGCTGCTCGACCTGAAAGACCTGCGCGCGATGCTGCAGTTCGTCGGCGAGAACGCGAAGACCTTCACCACCGTCTTCGGGAACGTGTCGGCGGCTTCGGTCGGTGCGATCCAGCGCGGGCTGCTTTCCCTCGAGCAGCAGGGCGCCGACCGCTTCTTCGGCGAGCCGATGCTCGACATCGACGACCTGATGCAGACCGACGCACAGGGGCGAGGCGTCGTCAACATCCTCGCGGCCGACCGGCTGCTGAACGCGCCGAAGCTGTACGGCACCTTCCTGCTGTGGCTGCTCTCCGAGCTCTTCGAGCGCCTGCCCGAGGTGGGCGATCGCGACAAGCCGAAGCTCGTCTTCTTCTTCGACGAGGCGCACCTGCTGTTCGACGATGCGCCCAAGCTGCTGCTCGACCGCATCGAGCAGCTGGTGCGGCTGATCCGCTCGAAAGGGGTCGGCGTGTTCTTCGTCACGCAGAACCCGCTCGACATCCCCGACGCCGTGCTCGGCCAGCTCGGCAACCGCGTGCAGCACGCGCTGCGTGCCTTCACTGCACGCGACCAGAAAGCGGTGCGTGCGGCCGCGCAGACGATGCGCGCCAACCCGGCCTTCGACACCGAGAAGGCGATCACCGAGCTTGGCGTCGGCGAGGCGCTCGTGTCGATGCTCGACGAGAAGGGCAGGCCGGGCGTCGTCGAGCGCGCGTTCATCGCTCCGCCTGCTTCGCGCATCGGACCGATCTCCGACGATGAGCGCAAGGCACTGGTGCGCAGGTCGAACGTCGCCGGCATCTACGACACGACGGTCGATCGCGAATCGGCCTATGAGTTGCTGCGGAAACGTGCGGCGGCCGAGGTGCCTGCCGATTCGAGTGCGGCTTCGGGGGCGACGCAGGCGGAGCAGGCATCGGGCGGTGGCTTCGGCGACCTGTTCCGCGACGCGCTCGGCGGTGTGATGACCGGCAGCGGCCGGAAGGACTCGGCCCTCGAGGCGATGACCAAGAGCGCCGCGCGCTCGATGGGCTCGACGATCGGCCGCGAGCTGATTCGCGGCGTGCTGGGAACGCTGCTCGGCGGGGGCGCGCGCAAGAAGCGCTAGGACGGTTGCCCGAGGTCCCGTCGCTATACTGATGCCCGCTTTCCCCGGCGGGCTCGATGGTCGTCCGCCCGAGTCTCCAGGAGCGAACATGGCCAAGGCGATCCGCATCGAGCAGAACGGCGGACCCGAAGTGATGCAGTACGTCGACGTCGAGGTCGGCGCGCCCGCGCCGGGCGAGGTGCAGGTGCGCCACGAGGCGATCGGGCTGAACTTCATCGACGTCTATTTCCGCACCGGGCTGTATCCGATGCCGCTGCCGGGCGTGCTCGGTCTCGAGGCCGCCGGCGTCGTCACTGCGGTCGGCGAGGGTGTCGACACGCTGAAGGTCGGCGACCGCGTCGCCTACTGCGACCGCCCGCCGGGCTCGTACTCGCAGCTTCGCAACATGACGCCGAAGTCGATCGTGCGCCTGCCGCGCAGCATCGACTTCGAGACGGCCGCTGCGATGATGCTCAAGGGGCTCACCGTTCACTACCTGTTCCGGCGCACCTATCGGCTGCAGAAGGGCCAGACGATCCTTTTTCACGCAGCGGCCGGTGGCGTCGGACTGATCGCGATGCAATGGGCACGTGCGCTCGGGGTCACGGTGATCGGAACCGTCGGCTCGGAGGAGAAGGCCGAGCTTGCGCGCCGCCATGGGTGTACGCACACGATCCTCTACAAGCGCGAGGACATCGTCGAGCGCGTGCGCGAGATCACCGACGGGAAGATGGTGCCGGTGGTCTACGACTCGGTCGGCAAGGACACCTTCCAGGCGTCGCTCGACTGCCTGCAGCCGTTCGGGCTGATGGTGAGCTTCGGCAACGCGTCGGGGCCGGTGCCGCCGATGGCGCTGACGGCGCTCAAGGGGTCGCTGTACATCACGCGGCCTTCGCTGATGGCGCATCAGGCGAAGCGCGAGAACCTCGAGGAGATGTCGGCGGATCTGTTCCGGATGGTCGCTTCGGGGAAGATCCGCATCAAGGTCGACCAGCGCTACGCGCTCGCCGACGCCGCGCAGGCGCATCGCGATCTCGAAGCGCGCCGGACGACCGGCTCGACGCTGCTGCTGCCCTGACCCCGAACTCGCCCGGATGGAAGAAGACCCGGAACTTGCCGCAGGCGCAGCGCCGCTCGAGACGATCGACGCGGGAGCGACGGGCGACGATCGCCGCCGCTTCGGCGGCGTCGCGCGCCTGTACGGCGACGCAGCGCTCGACCTGCTCGCGCAGGCGCACGTCTGTGTCGTCGGTGTCGGCGGAGTCGGTTCGTGGGCGGTCGAGGCGCTCGCGCGCTCCGGCGTCGGACGCATCACGCTCGTCGATGCCGATCATGTCGCCGAGTCGAACCTGAACCGCCAGGTGCATGCGCTCGACTCGACGCTGGGCGCAGCCAAGATCGACGTCATGCGCCGGCGCATTGCCGATATCGCGCCGCATTGCGACGTGCACTCCGTCGACGAGTTCGTCACCGAGGAGAATGTCACCGATCTGGTTCCCGCCGGCTCGTTCGTTATCGACGCGATCGACGCGCCCCGTGCGAAGGCGGCGCTCGTCGCATGGGCGACGCGCTGCCGACAACCGATCGTCGCTTGCGGTGCAGCCGGCGGACGCACTGATCCGCTGCGGCTGAGGCGTGCCGATCTCGCGCATACCACCGGCGACGCGCTGCTCGCCGCCGTGCGGGCACGACTGCGTCGCGAGCACGGCTTTCCCCGCTCCGGCAGTGGTGCCTTCCGTGTACCGGCGCTGTTTTCTGACGAACCCCTCGCCGGGCGGGGCCCATCGAACAGGACTGCGCCGCTCGCTTGTGCGGGCTACGGATCGATTGTCACGGTGACCGCGGCCGTGGGGTTGGCCGCAGCATCGGTGGCGATCGAAACGATTTTGAAGGGGCCAATCGCGTCCTGAGAGTGCCCCGGTCGGTCGGAGTTTCAGAACCGTCCGGCACCAAGAGCCTGCATCGCCGATGACTCGCTATACGTCTTTCGCCGTCTTCCTCCTTTTTTCCATCGCACTGGTCGTTCCCAGCGGATATTCATTCGGCGCGGGATTGCTTCTGGCGGGCAGCGCTGCTTTTCCCTGGTTGGCGAACCGACCGCATGCGCGTCGCGAGGACTACCTGTTGATCGCGGTGTTCGCGCTGTATTTCCTGGTGCAGAGCTTAATCAACTTGGTACACGATGAGCCGCTGCGTGTTTATGATCTGCCGACGCGTTTCGTGTTGGCGATCCCCGTATTGTTTCTGCTGCGGGCGTATCCGCCTGAACCGGGTGCTTTCTGGAGCGGCGTCGCGCTGGGTGCGATCGCAGCGGGGCTGCTTTCGCTGTGGGATGTTCTTTATCTCGGCAGCCCGCGCGCGATCGGATTTTCCAATGCAACCCGGTACGGAAACGTCAGCATGCTGCTGGGTATCCTGTGCTTCGCCGGGCTCGGCTGGGCTGCTACGGAGCGGTACGCACGGAGATGGGGTCTGCTCCTGGTTTGCGGCGCCCTGTTCGGCATTCTCGCAGCGGTTTTTTCGGCGACCAGGAGCAGTTGGGTGGCACTGCTGGTGTGCCTGGCGATCCTTTATTTCTTTCGCGCGCGCGTATCGGGCAACCGGGCGACCCTCATCGGTTTCTGCCTGCTGCTGGTAATTCTGGCGACTCTCTATTTCGTGCCCCGTACCGGTGTGCAGGAGCGTGTCACGGCTGCAATTTCCGAAGTACGGCAGTACGTCGACGCCGGCAATGCGAGTACGTCGGTCGGTGCCCGTCTGGAAATGTGGCGGATGGGTCTGGGCTTGTTTTCCGAGAAGCCGTGGATCGGCTGGGGGAGAAGCGGCTACAAGGAGAAGGTGAAGCAGCTTGTTGCCGATGAACAGGTTGCTCCCATCGTTGCCGAGCATCTACACACGCACAACGAGTTCATCGACTCATTGGCCAAGAAGGGAGTACCTGGCTTGCTGTCGGTTCTTCTCCTGTTCTTCGGGCCGATGTGGTTGTTCGTGCAGCGCTATCGATTCGAAGGCACGCTGTCGCGGCCGTTCGCGTTGGCGGGAATACTGGTGTGCGTCAGCTATGCGGTAATTGGCTTGACGCAGGTTTCACTCCTGTATAACGGCGAGGTGACAATCCTTGCGTTTCTCTTGACGGTTCTCTGGTCGCTTGCGAACCGTGATCGTTCGGCATCTGTCGCCGGACGCTGAGTTCTCGCCTGCGAAACGCGACCAGGACGACTGCGCACGATGAAGTTGTCTCTTCGGTCGGCGGGGAAGCGACCAGTGTCCTCCGGTCCGGTGCTCCTCGACCCTGACATGCTGGCCGAGCCGGGAACGATCCTGTTCATTGCGCACCTTGCGTTGGGCGACTTCGCCTACCTTCAGAATGGCTTTCGCGCCTTTGCGCAGAGATTTCCCCAACGCCGGATCGATCTGTGGGTAGACGAGGTACGACGCACCAGCGACGCCTCGCGTTGGGAGCAGTTGCGCAGGTACGCGCTGTACGATTGGGTCCGTGGCTGTGGCCTGTTCCGCAAAGTCTACGATCAGACGTACAGCCCGCAATTGCTGGCTGAATCGATCGTGAAGGCGCGCGCCGAGAACTATCCGATCGTGGTGTCCCTGGCGAACCTGCGTCCGCACAAGTACGCGCGCATGGCCCGCGGCATCGCACTGGACGGCCACGTGATCGGCTTGCGACGAGCGCCGGGTCCGTTCCGTCTTCATCACGAGTTGTCTTACCGCCTCCTCGATTCCGCGATCGCACTGGGCAGCCGTGACAACAGTAACTCGACGCATATCAGCGACATCTATGCCGAACGTTTCGAACGACTGTGCGGTCTGACCATCCCGCCCGCGGAGCGTTTTCCGTTCGTCGACATTCCGCAGCACTGGTTATGGCAGGCGCAAGAGCAATGGAGCAAATGGGACGGGGATGCCGCTGGCAGACGGGTCTTTATCAATCCGTTTGCAAAGACGCGAAAAAGGTCCTGGCCTCTGGACCGGGTTGTCGAGCTGATCGTGGCGATGCGTGATCGCAGCGAATGGCGCAAGGCGACTTTCGTCGTCAATGCAACTCCGGAGGAAAAGGAACGGATGGAGGAAGTATTACGCCGCCATGCCTTGGCCGATGTGCACTGTTTCAGCGCGGTGGAGAGCTTCTTTCAATTGCCGGCAACGCTGGCGAAGTGTGATCTCGTTATCTCGGTCGAAACAGCGGTGATGCACCTCGCAAGCGCAGTTCGGGTGCCGGTAGTTGCGTTGATGCGAAGCAAGAATCCTGAATGGGCACCGTTCGACCGCGAGCGCAGTACCGTGATCATCGCACCCCGACGACGCGATTGGGTTGATGCCATTTCAGTGAGCGATGTCCTGCATGCGTTGCCGTCCTCTCCTGATAGCGACGGATGTGCTGACTTCGCGCGCGCCACTTCAACATCACCATCGAAGTGAAACCACGGCGATCGGAATGACCGGACAGGTTTCGGCGGCCCGGCGCATCCTGATCGTGCGCTCCTCCGCGATCGGCGACGTCGTCTTCGCGTCACCGATCGCGGAGGCGCTGCGCAGGACGCACCCCGACGCGTATATCGCGTGGGTTGTCGAGCCAGGAATCGACGTGCTCGTCGCGAACGATCCGGCGATCGACGAATGCATCGTCTGGCCGAAGAAGCGATGGCGCGAGCTGCTTCGCTCGGGACGCTGGATCGCGCTCGTGCGCGAGGTGCGGCGCTTTCGCGCGCTGCTGCGCGAGCGTCGCTTCGATGTTGCGCTCGACCTGCACGGTCTTGCCAAGAGCGCCTTCCTCGCGTGGCTGAGCGGCGCGCCGCGGCGCATCGGCCTCGGCGCGCGCGAGGGCAGCGCGCGCCTCGTCACCGAGGTCGTCGCGCGCGACGGCGACCGCGCGCGCATTTCGTCCGAGTACCTGCATCTTGCGCAGTATCTCGGGCTGGACTGCGGCGCATTCCTTCCGCGCCTGCACGTCGCGCCCGCTGCCGCTTCGGCTGCGGCGGCGCTGCTTCGCGAGCATGGCCTCGCGCCCGGCGGCTATGCCGTGTTCGCGGCCTTCACGACGCGACCGCAGAAGCACTGGTTCGACGACGCGTGGCGCGAGCTCTCGCGCGGGCTTCGCGCGCAGACCGGTCTCGTGCCGGTGCTGCTCGGTGGCCCGGACGATCGGCCGGCTGCCGAGGTGCTCGTGCGCGATGCACCGGAAATCGTCGACCTCGCCGGCCGCACCGACCTTGCGCAGGCGGCTGCGCTCGTGCGCGATTCGGCGCTCGTCGTCGGCGTCGACACCGGGCTGACGCACATGGGGATCGCCTTCGGCGTGCCGACCGTCGCGCTGTTCGGGTCGACCTGCCCGTACACCGTCACGGGTCGCGAGAACGCACGCGTGATCTGGCTGGGCCTGCCCTGCGCGCCCTGCCACCGCACGCCGACCTGCGGCGGCGCCTTTACCTGCATGCGCGACATTTCGGCGGATCGGGTCGTGCACGAAGTCGCGGCGGTGCTCGGGCGTACGGCCGCGGCTGGCCGTCCGACCGCACCCGGCAGCCCGGCGGCGCCCGAGGCGCCTGAGGCGGCGCGATGAAGGTACTGCACGTCGAGGGCGGGCGCCACTACTACGGCGGCGCACGCCAGGTCGTCTACCTGCTCGAAGGCCTGGCGAAGCGCGGAATCGACAACGTGCTCGTTTGCCCGCCCGATGCGCAGGTGGCCGAGCCGGCGCGCGCCTTCGCGACGGTGCTGCCGACGCCGCTGGGCGGCGACCTCGATGCGGGTTTCGTTCTTCGCCTGCGCGCGCACATCCGCAGCGAAGGCCCCGACCTCGTGCACCTGCACAGTCGCCGCGGCGTCGACGTCTGGGGCGGTGTCGCGGCGAGGCTCGCCGGCGTGCCCTGCGTGCTTTCGCGGCGCGTCGACAATCGGGAACGACCGTGGATCGCCGCCGCGAAGTATCGTCTCTTCGATCGCGTGATCGCGATTTCCGAGGGCATCCGTGACGTGCTGCTCGACGAAGGCGTTCCGGCGCAGCGCCTGCGCTGCGTGCGCAGCGCGCTCGACGCCCGGGCCTGGCTCGAGCCGGTCGACCGCGACGCATTCCGCGCCGAGTTCGCGCTCGAGGACGACGCGGTCGTGATCGGTGTCGTCGCGCAGTTGATCCGTCGGAAAGGGCACCGGCATCTGTTCGAGGCGCTCAAGGAGCTGCATCCGCAGCGATCGAAGCTGCGCGTGCTGCTGTTCGGCCAGGGGCCGCTGCGCGCCGAGCTCGAGGCGCGCGCTGCGCGTGACGGGCTCGCGTCGGTCGTTCGCTTCGTCGGCTTTCGCGACGATCTTCCCCGCTGGATGGGCGGCCTCGACGTGCTCGCGCATCCGGCCGATCGCGAGGGGCTCGGCATCGCGCTGCTGCAGGCGCAGGCCGCGGGGGTGCCGGTCGTCGCGAGTCGCGCCGGCGGGATGCCGGAAGCGGTACACGACGGCGTCACCGGCTTTCTCGTCGAGCCCGGCGACGTGCCGGCGCTGACGAACGCGCTGCGCCGGCTGCTCGACGATCCGGCGCTGCGCGAGCGCATGGGCGCAGCCGCGCGCACGCGGGTGCTCGAGCGCTTCTCGGTCGATGCGATGGTCGACGGCAACCTGGCGGTGTATCGCGAGCTGCTGCAGCCTCAGCGCGCGTGATAGCGGCCTTCACTGTCGCGCGCGACGAGATCCCCTGCACCGAGCTCGTCGAGGTGCTGCGAGATCGTCCGGCGCTCGGCGTCGAGAATCCAGACCTCTTCGTAGTCCACGGGGTACAGCAGGCGTAGCTGCGCCAGCTCCTCGAGCGTGCGCGGTTGTTCGCGCAGCATCTGCAGCAATCGTTCGTTGCGCTCGTCGATCTTCGCCGCATACGCGCGCAGTGCTTTCAGGAACGCGTCGCGCTCGGTATAGGCGCCTCGATGATGCGAGGTGACCCAGACTTTCGCGTCGAGATCGGCGAGGCGCTCAAGCGAACGGCGGAAAGCACCGAGATCCGAGCTCGCGTCGCCGTAGTACGGGCCGAAGCCGCTCAGGTCGATGTCGCCGATGAAGGCGACGCCCTCGGGCTCGACGACGAGCACGCAATGGCCTGCCGTGTGCCCGGGCATGTGTACGGCCCGCACGCGGGTGCGGCCGAGCTCCCAGGTCTCGCCGTCGCGATAGGCGAGGGCGTCGGGGCGCGGCGCGTAGTGAAACTCGCGGCGGATCTTCGCGAGCATCGCGTCGGCCACCGAAGCCGACAGCCCGTAGTGCGCGGCCAGTCCGTCCCAGCTGCGCGCGGCGCCCACGTCGCGCTCGTGCGCGTATACCTTCGCGTGCGGCAGCCGATGCAGTCCTGCCATGTGGTCTTCGTGCACGTGGCCGAGCACGACGATGTCGGCCGACTCGAGCGGCTCGCCGATGCGGTTCGCGACCAGCGGCGTGTCGAAGGCGGCGCGCGTGTCGCTGCCCTGCACGACGATCTGGTTGCCGTCCGGATACTTGCCGTTCTTCGCGCCGAAGAACACACGAACGCGGCCGAAGTCGGCGTGGGGAGTTGCGTCGTTCATCGCACGGTTTCCGGTTGCAGTTGCGTGAACGCGAGGCGACAGGCGGCGAGATCCCACAGTGCGTGCCCGACGCTCTTGAAGACGACGGGGCCGCGCGCCGGTCGCTTCGCATCGCCGGCGACGACGTGCTCGAGCGGCACGACGAAGTTCCAGTCGATGCCGGCGCGGATCAGGTCGCCCGCCTCGCTGCGTGCCGCATCGAGATCGTCGCAGAACAGCGACGCCCGGTGCAGCAGTGAGGCCGGCAGCTCGCACATCTCCGGGCGGTAGGCGCCGATCGCGGCAACGAAGCCGTCGAAGCGCGGGTCGTCGTCGAACAGCGGTTCGCGGCTCGGGGTTGCGGTGACGACGAGGTCGAAACGCGAGAGGTCTTCCGCCGGCTGCGTCGCCAGCGCACGGCACTCGAATCCGCTTTCGCGGATCTCTTTCGCCAGCGTCTCCGCGTTCGACGGATTGCGCGAGTGCACCGATACCTCGCACAGTGGCATCACCGCGCGGAACGCTTCGATGTGCGCGCGCGCCTGCACACCCGAGCCGCAGACGAGCAGGCGCTCGCGGCGCGGGCCGGCGAGCTCGAGCGCGGCGAGCGCCGACAGTGCCGCGGTGCGCCGCGCGGTGATCGTCGCCGCGTCGAAGCGCGCCAGCGGCTCGCCGGTGTCGGCGCGAATCAGGATCGCCTCGCCGATCAAGGTGGGCAGGCCGCGCGCGACGTTGCCGTCGTGCAGCGTGGCGAGCTTCGTGCAGGCGAACTCGCCGTCGGTCGACGGCATCGCCAGCAGTACGCCGCCGGGCAAGGGCATCGCGATGCGCTCGGGGGCATGCGTGCGCCCCGCGTGCCTGCGCACGAGCATCGCGCGCAGTGCGTCGACGAGTGCAGGCCATGGAAGCGCCTGCTCCGTATCGCTGCGATCCAGGCTTCGGGTGTTCACGAATCCGATCGTATCGTGACGAGCAGCACGATCGCGGCGACGACGATCGCGGCGCCCAGCAGCTGCACCGGCGCCATCGCCTGGTCGAGCACGATCCAGGCGAGCAGCAGCGCGGCGATCGGCTCGAAGTTCATGATCGCCGCGTTGTTTACTGCGCCCAGTCGGGGCAGCAGCACGAACAGGGCAGTGATCGCCGACGCATAGAGCAGCGTGAGCAGCGCGAGTGCGCCCCAGCCGATTGCGTTGCGCGGCCACGCGAATTCGCCGCTCGCCTGGCCCGCGAACAGTGCAACTGCCGTGACGACGAGCATCAGCACGAAGCTGCGCAGTCTCCCGTCGGTATCGGCGAGCCAACGGGTCGTCAGCAGCAGCACCGCGGCGAAGGCGAGCGCGGCCACCAGCGCGAACGCCACGCCGGCGGCCATCGCTTCGTCGCCGGCGCGCCACGAGTCGTCGGCGAGTCCGAACGCGTCGAGTGCGAGGGTGACACCGAACAGCGCCATCGCCATCGCGACGAAGGCGCGCGGCTTCGGTCGTTCCGATCCGGTGGCCCACGAGAGCAGTCCGAGCAGGATCGGGAAGGTGTTGAACACGAGCAGCGCGATCGCGACGGGAATGCGTGCGACTGCGGAGTACAGGCACAGGCTCTGCACCGAGAGCAGGGCGCCGATGACGAGCGCGCGCCACAACGTGGGGCGCGCCAGGCGGATCGGCACCCGCGCGGCGCGCAGCAGCACCCAGACGAAGATCGCCGCCCCCGACGAACGTACTGCCACCGCGGTCGCGACGTTCGCCCCGTGGTCGAAGGCAACGCGCGCCGCCACGTGATTGCTCGCGAAGGTCGTCGCGATCAGCAGCAGCAGCACGGCGCTCAGCCAGCGGGGCAGCGCGGAGGCAGTCATGGCGCGCAAGCATACCGTCGTCGGGCGGGAGCGTCGCTTGCCGCCGCGCTTACCGAAGCCGGTGCGCTTTTACCGGCCTCGCCCCAGACATTGGCTCCTGTTCATGACGCAAGTCCTTGATCTTCGGTTGCGACGGACGCTGGCACGAACCTTGCGTCGAAAGGGGTACTCGGTTCTGAAGCACTGAAGGAAAACGCAACGATGCATGCACCCGGCTTGCAGCTGCGCGCCACCCAGGGCGCCGTGCTGTCCCAGCAGATGCAGCAGGGCTTGAAGATGCTGCAGATGTCTGCGCTCGAGCTCGAACAGGCGATCGCGCAGGCGCTGTCGACGAACCCGTTGCTCGAGAGCGAGGACGCGCTCGACGAGACAGCTCCGGAGGAAGGGGAGCCGATCGATGCGCGATCGAGCGAGGAAGACACGGAAGTCGGAGTCGATCCCGAACGCGAGCTCACCTGGTCGACCACCGGAAGCAGCCACGGGGGCGAGCGTTCGGCCGACGACCCGGTGCTGCTCGCGCCGGCGCCGCTGTCGCTGCGCGATCACCTGCTACGGCAGGTGAACGTCAGCGGACTCGGCGAGCACGACCTCATGCTCGAGCGCGTTCTCGTCGAAGCGCTCGACGAGGACGGTTTCCTGCGCGATTCGCTCGAGGAGATCGCCGAGCTCATCGAGCCGGGCGGTGCGCGCACGCTGGTGCGCGAGCTGGAGGTCGCGCTGTCGTTTCTGCACAGCCTCGATCCCGCCGGTGTCGGAGCGCGCTCGGTGTCCGAGTGCCTGCTGCTGCAATTGCGGGCACGGCCGCAGGAAACGCCGGGGCTGATGCTGGCCATGCGCATCGTCGAGTCGCATCTCGACCTGCTTGCGGCGCACGACACCGCGCGGCTCACGCGGATGCTCGGCTGCAGCGAACCCGAGTTCGCGCAGGCGAACCAGCTGATCCGCAGCCTGGCGCCGCGCCCCGCTGCCACCTTCGGATCCGATGAGCCACAGCACGTGGTACCCGACGTCACCGTGCGCAGGGTGCGCGGACGCTGGGTGGCTTTCCCCAATAGTGCTGCTTCCCCACGCCTGCGAATCAACCGGTTGTATGCCGATGCCGTGCGTCGCGATCGCGGCTGGTCGTCGACGCCGATGGGCGCGCAGCTCACCGAGGCGCGCTGGCTGTTGCGCAGCATCGAGCAGCGTGCCGAAACGATCCTGAAGGTTGCAAGCGCGATCGTTGCCACGCAACAGGGCTTCTTCGAGCACGGCGACGTGGCGATCCGCCCGCTGCACCTGCGCGACATCGCAGCCGAGGTCGGCGTCCACGAATCGACGGTCTCGCGCGTCACCAGCGGGAAGTACATGGCAACGCCGCGCGGCCTCATCGAGTTCAAGCACTTTTTCGGCAGTCGCCTGGTCAGCGAAGATGGCTATCGCATCTCGCCGCGTGCGATCCAGACGCTGATCCGCGACATCGTCGAAGCGGAAGACCCGCGCCAGCCCTTGTCCGACATCCGTATCACGCGCCAGCTCGAGCAGCGCGGCGCAAGCGTCGCACGTCGCACCGTCACCAAGTATCGCGACGCGATCGGCATCCCGCCGGTGGAGGCACGGCGGATGATCGCGATGGCGCAACGAACGTGAAGGGTCAAGGGTGAAGGGTGAAGGGGAAAACCGCGCTGCGACGGTTTTCCCCTTCACCCCTCACGCATTCACCCTTCACTTTCCTCGGCATACCCCTTCAGCCGGTTGTACAGCGTCTTCGCGCTGATGCCGAGCATTGCGGCTGCGCGTTCGCGGTGGCCGCCGCAGTGCTCGACGGTGGCGAGGATCAGCATGCGCTCGGCTTCGGCGATCGAGGTGCCGACGGCGATGTCGAGCAGCAAGGTCGCCCGGTGTGCGCTGGCGGGCGCGATCGGCGTTGCGGTCGGCGGCGTCGGGCTCGGCGAAACGGGTGCAGTGGCGGGCCGCGTCGGCGCCGTGGCTGCTGCCGAGCTCGAGACGCGGATGCCTTCGCCGGGGGCCGACGTCGTCTCGACGGCCGCAGCAAGCTCGGGTGCGATGCTCGCGGCGCCGATCGGCAGGTTCTCCATGTCGATCACGTCGCCTTCGGCCAGGATGAAGCCGCGGTGCACCGCGTTGCGCAGTTCGCGCACGTTCCCCGGCCAGCTGTATTCGGCGAGCGCCTGCAGCGCCGTTTCGCTGAGGCGCTTCTGCGCGCCTTCGCGGTCGTTCAATCCATCGAGGAAGTGCCGGGCAAGCAGCGGTACGTCTTCGAGCCGTTCGCGCAGCGGAGGCAGGTCGATCGGGAAGACGTTGAGTCGGTAGTAGAGGTCTTCGCGAAGCCGCCCGCTCGACACCGCTTCGGCGGGCGGGCGGTTCGTGGCGGCGACGATGCGAACGTCGACGTTGATCACGGTGTCGGAGCCGACGCGGACGAAGGCACCGGTCTCGAGCACGCGGAGCAGTTTCACCTGCAGCTCCATCGGCATCTCGGTGATCTCGTCGAGGAACAGCGTGCCGCCGTCGGCGCGCTCGAAGAATCCGCGATGCTGGCGCAGCGCGCCGGTGAAGCTGCCTTTTTCGTGGCCGAACAGCTCGCTCTCGATCAGCTGCGGCGAGATCGAGCCGCAGTTGATCGCCAGGAACGGCGCCTTCGCGCGCTTGGACAGATCGTGGATCGTCTCGGCGACGACTTCCTTGCCGGTGCCGCTCTCTCCGGTGATCAACGCGGTGACGGCGGTGGGCGCGACGCGGGCGATCTGGTGATAGATCTCGCGCATCGGTGCCGATTTTCCCCACAGCCGCCCGAAGCGACCCTCGGCATCAACGTGTACGCGCTCGCTCGCGAGGCGGCCGCGCGCTTCCGAGCTGCCGCTCGCGCGCCCGAGGATCTGCCGCAGTCGCGGCACGTTGACCGGCTTGAGCAGGTAATCGGCGGCGCCGAGCCGCAGCGCCTGGATCGAGGTTTCGAGCGTGGCGTGCCCGGTGATCAGGACGATCTCGCACGCCTCGCTGCGCTCTACGCGGTCGAACAGTTCGATGCCGTTGCCGTCGGGCAGCGACAGGTCGAGCAGGACGATGTCAGGCTGACGGAATGCGTATTGCCTGCATGCGTCATGCAGGCTGCCTGCGGTGGCCGTGGAAAAGCCTTCTGCCGATACGAGCTCCGCGAGCATCTCCGCCGAATTCTCGTCGTCTTCGACGATCAGCGCGTGCGCCAAAACCGGAATCCTCCCTCTCTCAGCGGTCGAGCATGCTTCTCAGATGGTTCAGCAAGACGGAGGGGTCGATCGGCTTGGCCAGGAACAGGTCGAATCCGCCTTCGAAGGCTTCGCGTCGCGTATCAGGGCGGAAGTGCGCCGACAGTGCGATTGCCGGGAGCCTGCGCAGGTTCATTTTGCGCTCGAGCGCTCGCACTGCCTGCATCAGCGAAATGCCGTCGCGCTCGTGCATCGCCAGATCGGAAAGAACGAGCCGCTCGCCTTCCCCGCTTGCCCATGAAGCATACCTGCGAAGCGCCTCATCGGGCGAAGTCGTCGATTCGACGATCGCGCCCGAGTGCTCGAGCAGCGACTGCAGCATCTGCAGCACATCGGGATCGTCGTCCACCGCGAGGATGAACACGCCCTGCAGGGTACCGGCAGACGGCGTGGCGGTCCCGGCGTCGGCTGCATCCTTCAGAGTGGGCGAAGCTGCGATGTCGTCCGTCGGACGACGCGAGCGGCGCACGGGCGCTTCGCCCCGACGGACCGGCGCCATGTCGTTCGCAAGCTCGTCGGGGAGGGGCCCGGGCCGGTAGCCATCGGCGAAGTCGTTCGGCGCATCGAGGGTGGCAACGACGCGCCTTTGCTGCTCGACCGCCCGCTGCAGCCCGGCGAGCGCGCGTTCGCGCAACTCATCCGACACGGTTCCGGAAGTCAGCAGGTGCAGCCAGCCGACCATTGCATTCAGCGGTGTGCGGAGATCGTGCGCCAGCCCCGCCAGAAATGCGGCGTGCGAGCCTTCCGGCAGCGCGGAATCCTCGGGGACAGGTTCGGGCTGGTGGGATGCGCGTCCACCGGTCCTCGGGCCCGAACGCTCGGTGCGCAGTGCTGCGCGTGCAGAAGCAGCCATTGGATGGGAACTTTCCGGTTTTGTACTTGCGGGGACGGCGGTGTTGCGCCGTGGTTTTCGCCGTTGTGGAGGCACTGTCGAGAGCCCTGAGCAATCGTCGTACCCGACCGGATGCGCCGGCAGGGTAACGGAAAAGACGGTTGACCCGGTTGAAAGTCCGATCAGGCGTGTCGATTGCTCGGCGCCTCCGATGCCCACCGATCCTGCCCTCACGAGTGCCGGCGCCCTCGACGCGGGGCTGAGGGTCGAGATTTCCGCTCCTTCCGCCGAGCCCGCCGCGCCGGAGAGCCTCGCGTCGGAGGGCGTCGCGGCACGGGTGGAGCCGCCGCTGGCGATGCGCGTTGCGGTCGGCGCGACGGCAACGATCGTGATCGTTGCCGCCCTGTGGGCCGGCAAGGGGCTGCTGATGCCGATCGCGTTCGCGGTCGTGCTCACACTGCTGATGACGCCGGCCGTCACCTTCCTGAACCGCTTCGGCGTTCCGCGCTGGCTGGGTGCCGCGGTCATGGTCGCGCTCGCGATCGGCATCGTCGGCGTCGGTGTCCTGCAACTGTCGGCGCCGGCCGAGCAGTGGCTCAATCCGCGCTCACCGGAATGGCGCAAGCTCGAGACGCAGTTGCGGGCGATCAAGCAGCCGCTGTCGGCGATCCAGGGCGCGCAGGAGCGCGTCAGCGAGCTCACCGGGCCCGCTGTCGACGCTCGGCGAGTTCATCTCGCGCGACTGAAGCCCGCGCCGGCCAGCCAGCTCAGCACCGCATCGGGGTCGACCGGCTTGACGAGGTGCGCGTCGAATCCGGCCCGACGCGACGATTCCCGATCGCTGTCGCGCCCGTAACCAGTGACCGCAGCGAGCAGCAGTTCGTCGCCGAAGGCAAGCGCACGCGTACGCCGCGCGAGCTCGAGCCCGCCCATCGTCGGCAGATCGAGATCGATCAGTGCAACCCGTGGACGCCAGCGCTCGATGGCTTCGTACGCGTCCGCGCCGTCGCCGGCAGTGCGTACTTCATAGCCCTCGGTGGACAGGACGATCGCAAGGCTCTCGGCCGCGTCGAGATGATCGTCGACGATCAGCACGCGGATGGGTTCGGCGGACACGTTCGGGGCGGGGCCGGAAGTGAAAGAAGGGCCATTCTGCGCCCGAAACAAAAAAAAACCCCCGGGTGTGCCGGGGGGTCAAGTCCGTCGAAACGGACAGGGGAGGAGACATTCGCGGATGGTGCCCATGACTGGGCGCTTCTCCGAGAGCAATCTCGATGCCTGCCCGGCAGGTACAATCGACCGGAGCAGGGCGGAGACGCCCGGTTTCATCAGGGTATCCACTCCCGCATGAGCGAGCTCTGGCACCGGATTACCGAGCGTACGATCGGCAAGGGTCTTGCCGTGTTCGTGCTGTTGCTCGGCCTGGGCATCGGGCTGCTGGTTTGGCGTGCGGAAACCGCTCGCGTACGCGAGGAAAGCGACGCACGCACCGTCGAGTACGTTACCTCGATGGCGGCGCGCATCGAGCAGCGGCTCGTCGCCTACGATCTCGTCGTGCGTGCGGGCGCATCGCTGTTCGCAGCCACGCAGGCGCCCACACGCGCACAGTGGCGCTCCTTCGTCGACGCATTCGATCTCGGCAACGCCTATCCGGGGGTGCAGGGCATCGCCTTTGCCACGATCGTTGCGCCCGAAGAGATCGGCCCACTCGAGCAGCAGGTGCGCGCCGAAGGGCTCGACCGCTTCCGCATCTGGCCCACCGGCCCGCGCGTCGAGTCGAGTGCGATTCTCTACATCGAGCCGATGAACGCCGCCAACGCGCGTGCGCTCGGGTTCGACATGCTCAGCAACCCCGAGCGGCGCGACGCGATGCACGCAAGCCGCGATTCCGGCGAGACCACGCTGTCGCGTGCCGTAGGGCTCGTGCAGGATGCCGGAGGCGAACGGCGCGCCGGCGTACTGATGTACCGCGCGGTGTACGCCACCGGCAGTACGCCGGAATCGGTGGTCGCGCGTCGTGCCGCGATCGAGGGCTGGGTCTACGCGCCGTTTCGTCCCGCCGATCTGGTGCAGAGCGTCGGCCGCCATCCGTCGATCCTCGTGCGTCTGTACGAGACGGCAAGCACCGATCCGCGTTCGCTGCTCTACCAGGACACTGCGGCGGCAGGTGCGGCAAGCAACTGGAGCACGGCGGTGCGCGTTCCGGTGCGTGCGCTCGATCGCCGATGGACGCTCGAGGCGATCCGCGCGCCGGGCGCGGCCGGAGCGATGCCGCTGTCGAGTCGCGCACCCTGGGTTCTTCCGGCAGGCGCCTCGCTCGTCAGCCTGCTGCTGTTCGCCGTGCTCTGGTCGATGGCGACGACCCGCGATCGTGCACATCGGCTGGCGCAGGAGATGACCGCCGCATTGCGACGCGCGAACGAGGAGCTCGATACGCGAGTGCGCCTGCGTACCGAGGCGCTGAGCGCGAGCAACCTGCAGTTGCGCGAGGAGATCACCGAGCGTCAGCGCGTCGAGCGCGAGCGTCTTGCGGCGCTCGAGCGCGAGCGGGCGCGTGTCGCGCAGCTGCGCGCGCTGGCCGATGCCGGCCTGGCGATCCCGTCGCTGCCCGACGACCAGGCTCGGCTTGAGCACCTGGCCGACCGCGCAAGGCAACTGGTGGGCTGTCGTCATGCACTGCTGCTGCGCGACGGCAAGCTCGGCGCGCGGCGCATCGCCGTCGCAAGCGTCGATCCGATGAGCTTCGCGAATCGCCGTGCGCTGCTCGAGGCGAGCCGCCACTGGCCCGAGTCGCCGGGCGAGGAGATCGAGCGCGTTCGCATCGAATCGGCGCGTGTCGATGCGCGTGCCTGGCCGCAGGGCTGCACTGCGGCGATGATCGTGCCTGTCCGTATCGGCAACGAGACGCCGATCGCGCGTCTCGTGCTGTTGCATGCGGCCGGTTCCGGCTTCGTCGACGAGGACGAGGTGCTCGTGCACCAGTTGGTGCTGCTCGTCATTGCGGCGATGGCGACGGCCGATGCCGTCGAGCGGGAACGGGCGGCGCGCCTCGATGCCGAGTCGGCGAACGCCAGCAAGGACGAGTTCCTCGCCATCGTCTCGCACGAGCTGCGTACGCCGTTGCATGCCATCCTCGGCTGGCTGCAGGTGCTCGATCGCGCGGGCTCGAATGCGGACCACGTACGGCGCGCGGTGCAGGTCATCCGGCGCAACGCCGAATCGCAGAGCACGCTGATCGACGACCTGCTCGATCTCGCGCGCATCGAGCAGGGCAAGCTCGCACTCGAGATGGATCGCGTGCGTCTCGATCACATCGTGCGCGACGCCGTCGAGTCGCAGCGCGAGGCGGCGGCTGCCGGCGGCATCGCGCTCGAGCTTCACGCCGACGTGCATGCCGAGGTGCTCGGCGACCCGGTGCGGCTGCAGCAGGCGGTATCGAATCTGCTCGTGAACTCGATGAAGTTCTCGCAGTCCGGTGGACGCGTATCGCTGCGCCTGCATCGCCAGGAGCCCGAGCGTTTCACGCTCGTCGTCGAGGACAACGGCGACGGTATCGAGCCTGAGGTCCTGCCCTACGTCTTCGACCGCTTCCGGCAGGGTGCCGCCGGTGGCCGCGAGCGGCAGGGTGGTCTCGGCCTCGGGCTGGCGCTCGTCAAGCACATCGTCGAGGCGCACGGTGGCGAGGTGGCTGCGCGCAGCGATGGAAAGGGCAAGGGCGCAAGCTTTACGCTGCGGCTGCCGGTCTTTCCCGGACAGGCGGCGCGCTCGCCGGCCTGGCTCGGTTTCTTCGAGTCGGTTGCACGTAACCGGCTCGCGTCGGTGCTGGTGATCGACAGCGATGCAGGTGTGCGCGAGCTGCTCGCGAAGCGGTTGCGGAACGAGGACACCGCGGTCGTCGGTTTCGACGACACGCTCGAGGCGCTGCAATGGCTCGAGTCGCGCGAGGTCGGCGAATGGCCGACGGCCATTTTCAGCGCACTCGATCCCGAGGCGTCCGATGGCTTTTCCTTCGTCGACGCGCTACGCGCGCTCGAGACAGGGCGTGGCGTGCAGCAGCCGGTACCGGTGGCAGCGCTTGCGCGGCATGCAATGGGTGATGACCGCGCCCGGGCGCTCGAGCACGGCTTCGTCGCGCACCTGGTCAAGCCGGTGTCGCCCGAGCACCTCGACCGCGTGCTCGATCGCCTGCTGGGCGCACGCGAGGACCAGGATGCGCGCCCGGACGCCGCGGCAACGGATGCCGCGGCGGGGGGCTCGACAGCAGATGTCGCTACGGGCGAACGACGATACCGTTCTTGATCGCCTGTACGCCTTTTACCTCGCGTGTGAGCGCAACGGCCCGATCCTTCTCGGCCTGCGACTTCGCGAAGCCGCTCAACTGAACCGTTCCGTTCAGCGTCTCGACGCCGATGCTGGTTGCCGCGACGCTGGGGTCGTTGGCGAACTTCGCCTTCACGGCCGTCGTGACGCGAGCGTCGTCCACATATTCTCCGGCGGTCTGTTGTCCGCGCGTTACCGAGCAACCGGTCGCACCGATGAGCATGGCGGTGGCGAGTACTGCTCCAAGCGTTCTGACCTTCATGCGAGCCTCCTTGCGGGTGGAAAAGACTTCGAAAGCTGACGGCTGCGCAGGTCAAGGCAAGCAATGTGCCTGAGGGATGTCCGGAAGGGGTCCGGAAGGGTTGTCGCCGGAGACTGCGGGCACGCGAGTTGCCAATCAGCTGACTAGAGTGGGAGTCGACGCGGGTTCGTCGACCCCGCATCGTCGTCCGTCCTGAGTCGAAGGGGGCACGTTATGCTTTATTACGCGCTCGTTTTTTTCGTGATCGCGGTGATCGCCGCGGTCTTCGGGTTTGGCGGAATCGCCTCCGGGGCCGCGAGCATCGCGCAGATCCTTTTTTTCCTCTTCCTGATCGTCGCCGTGATCAGCCTGGTTCTCGGGTTGATACGCGGGTCTCGATAGATCGGACTTCCGGGAGCAGGTCATGAGCAAGAGCCTGAAAGCTGTCGTGTTTGCGGCATCGATCCTGATGGCCGGCGGCTGTTCCACCTGGGACGGCATGTCGGGTGCGCAGAAGGGCACCGCGGTGGGTGCCGCCGCCGGCGGCGTGCTGGGCAACACCGTGATCGGCGGAGCCGCCGGAACGGTGGGCGGTGCAGTGGTCGGCGGTGTCGTCGGTCACGAGGTCGGCAAGGACCGCGATCGCCGTTGAGTGCCGCGCCGAACCGGCGCATTTCCTGAATCAGCGGTCCGGCACAGGGGCCGATGCGGCATCCGCATCGGCCCGGATGTTTTGAGACGAACGAAGGAGGATGCACAGCATGAAACGATGGCTTCCGATCGTCGCAGCGGCTTTCCTGATCGCCGGCTGCGACAGTGGCAACGAGGAGCCGCCGGCGACACCGCCGGTCGGCGTCGATACAACGGGCAGTAGTGCCCCTTCCAGCGATAGCCCCGCCTCTGGCGCATCGTCCGGGGAGGCCGCGGGCACGACAGCCGGCGCAACCGCCGAAGCGGAAGCCGGTGGTGCGGAAGCCGGTGGTGCGGCGCAGGCAGTGTCGACGGAAGAGGTGCACGCATTGCTGAAAAAGCACAACTGCACTTCCTGCCATGCGATCGACAAGAAGCTGGTCGGTCCGGCCTACAGGGAGGTGGCACAGAAATACCAGGGCGACAGTTCGGCCAGGCGGCATCTGATCGACAAGGTCGTCAAGGGTGGCTCGGGTGTCTGGGGGCCGGTGCCGATGCCCCCGCATCCGAACGTTCCCGAAGCCGACATCGAGGCGATCGTCGACTGGACGCTGGCCGGCGCGAACTGATCGCGTCCACGCTGCGAGACGCCCCGCGCGCGCTGACGCGCCCGGGGCGTTTCATGACGCGGGCAGTTGCATACCCATAGGGGTATGAGTATCATGGGTGCCATGTCCGATGTCGTCCGCCCTTCCGACCGTCGCCTCGACCGGTCATTCGTGCCTGCTCGCACGGGCGGTGCGCTTCGCCGCAGGGTCGTCTTCGCGCTCGCCGCTGCGGCGCTCCAGTCGGTCGGTGT
This sequence comes from uncultured Limnobacter sp., assembly GCA_964538505.1. Classification (GTDB taxonomy): domain Bacteria; phylum Pseudomonadota; class Gammaproteobacteria; order Burkholderiales; family Burkholderiaceae_E; genus Zeimonas. The sequence goes on from CAZIDY010000025.1 coordinate 36,768, forward strand.
ATCCGCTTCCGCGCAGGCCCCTTCCGATCCGCTACAGGTAGATCTCGTCGAGGTGCGCACCGCGCCGGTACGCACCTCCTTCGAGCTGGAGGCGAGACTCGAAGCCGTCCGCCAGGGCACCGTCTCGGCGCAGGTCAACGGCAATGTCGTCGAGCGCTTCGTGCGCGCAGGAGATCTCGTGCGTGCCGGCCAGCCGCTGGTCCGCATCGACGCGCGCGATGCGCAGGCGGCACTCGTGCGCAGCGAAGCGTCGATTGCGCAGGCACGCGCCGAGCGTACCGACGCGCAGGCTGCGTGGGAGCGCAGCCGTGCGCTGGTCGACCGCGGCTTCCTCAGCCGCGCAGCGCTCGATGCAACGCAGGCGCGCCTGCAGGTCGCGCAGGCGGCCGAGCGGCAGGCCGTTGCCGGTGCCCGGCAGATGGCACTGGCACATGATTTCACGACCGTCGTTGCGCCCTATGACGGACTGGTCCTGGCCACGCACGTTGACGCCGGTGATCTCGCCGTCCTCGGCCGACCCGTCGCGACGGTCTACGAGCCGGGCGTAATTCGCGCGGTGGTTCACGTTCCGCTGTCGTTGCTGCCGGCCGCGCAGGACGCGCAGACCGTCGACGTGCGCTTCGCGTCGGGACAGGCGTTGAGTCCGGCGCTTCGCGTGCTCGTCCCCGGCATCGATCCGGTTGCGCAGACGCGCGAGCTGCGGCTCGAGTTCGACGCTTCGAAGAAGGTACCGGGGGTTCCCGGCGAACGCGTGCGGGTTCGATTCGCCGGCGCCGAGACGATGCGCAGGACGGTTCCGCTGCAGGCCGTCCTCCGACGTGGTGAGCTCGACGCCGTCTACGTCGCACGCGGCGATCGTTTCGTGCTGCGGGCGCTGCGGCTCGGTGCCGTGCACGGCGACCGGATCGAGGTGCTCGGCGGGATCGCCGACGGCGAACACGTCGCGCTCGACCCCGTTCGCGCGGGCCTCGTCGCTGCGATGCCGCGATCCGCGGCACGCTAGGCCCTGATCGATGGCGCACGATCCGGCATCGCCGCAGGCGCGACTGGGCGCGGCGGGCCGCATCGCGCACTTTTTCCAGTCGAGTGCGCTCACGCCGTTGCTGGCGATCGCCGCGCTGCTGCTCGGGATCTTCGCCGTGCTGGTCACGCCGCGCGAGGAAGAGCCGCAGATCGACGTGACGATGGCGAACGTGCTGGTCGCTTTCCCCGGGGCCTCGAGCGCCGACGTGCAGGCGCTGGTCGCGCTCCCGGCCGAACAGGTGCTGTCGCAGATCGCCGGTGTCGAGCATACGTACTCGGTGTCGCGCCCCGGGCTTGCCGTGCTCACCGTGCAGTTCGAGGTCGGCGTCCCGCGCACCGAGGCGCTCGTCCGCCTGTACGACGCGCTCGAGGCGAATCGCGACTGGCTGCCGCGCGAGCTCGGTGCGCTCGAACCGATCGTCAAGCCGAAGGGCATCGACGACGTGCCCGTGCTCGCGCTGACGCTGTGGAGCCGCGATGCGTGGCCCGCATCGGCGCTCGAACGCGTCGCACACACGCTCGAGAGCGAGCTCGCGCGTGTCGACGGGGTCCGCGAAGTGAAGACGATCGGCGGGCCGGGCCGCATCGTTTCGGTGGCGCTCGAGCCGGCGCGGATGCGCGAGCGCGGCGTCGACCTGATCGGACTGCATCGGGTGCTGGGCGCGGCGAATCTCGGCATGCCTTCGGGCAGCGTTTCCGATGTCGAGCGCGGAAGCGGGATGCTGTCGGTGCAGACCGGCGGGTTCCTGCGCTCGGTCGAGGACGTCGCTTCGCTCGTCGTCGGCGTGCATCGCGATCGCCCGGTCTACCTGCACGAGGTCGCGCAGGTGTCGGCCGCTGCTGCACAGCCGATGCAGTACGTGTGGTTCAGCCCGGGCGCGGCGGCGCAGCAGGCGCTGCCCGTCGCCGGCGAGTCCCATCCTGCACCGGGCGATGTCTTCCCCGCGGTGACGATCACGGTGACGAAGAAGCCTGGCTCGAACGCGGTCGACGTCGCGCACGCCGTGCGCACGCGCCTCGAAGCGCTGCGCGACCGTATCGTTCCGGAGAACGTCGAGTGGACCGTCACGCGCGACTACGGCGAGACCGCGTCGGCGAAGGCGAACCAGCTGATCCTGAAGCTCGCCTTCGCTACGGCGTCGGTCATCGTGCTCGTCGGCCTTGCGCTCGGGCGTCGCGAGGCGGTCGTCGTCGGCGCCGCGGTGCTGCTTACGCTCGTCGCGACGCTGTTCGCGTCGTGGGCATGGGGGTTCACGCTGAACCGCGTCTCGCTGTTCGCGCTGATCTTCTCCATCGGCATCCTCGTCGACGATGCGATCGTGGTCGTCGAGAACATCCATCGCCATCAGGCGATGAACGCATCTGCGAAGGATCTCGGCGCGATCGTCCCGCGCGCTGTCGACGAGGTCGGTGGCCCGACGATCCTCGCCACGCTCACCGTCATCGCCGCGCTGCTGCCGATGGCCTTCGTCACCGGGCTGATGGGCCCGTACATGAGCCCGATCCCGATCAACGCGAGCATGGGCATGGCGCTGTCGCTCGCCATCGCCTTCACGTTCACGCCCTGGCTCGCGCTACGCCTGATGAAGCCGCATCGCGCGCACGACGCGGTGCCCGAAGGCCGGCCGCGCATCGAGTCATTTTTCGCGCGTGTGCTCGGGCCGTTCCTGCGCAGCGCGCGCGCCCGCCGGCTGCTCGCGCTCGGCGTGCTGCTGCTGATGCTCGCTTCGGTCGCGCTGGTGCCGTTGCAGGCGGTCGTGCTGAAGATGCTGCCTTTCGACAACAAGAGCGAGTTCCAGCTCGTGGTCGACCTGCCCGCCGGAAGCGCGCTCGAGGACACCGCCGCGGCGCTGCAGGATCTCGGCGCCTTCCTCGCGCAGCAGCCCGAGGTGCGCGACCTGCAGGGCTATGCGGGAACCGCGGCGCCGATCACCTTCAACGGGCTCGTGCGGCAGTACTACCTGCGCGCCGACGCCGAGCTCGGCGAACTGCAGGTCAATCTGGTCGACCGGTCGCGGCGCGACGAGAAGAGCCACGCGATCGCATCGCGGTTGCGGCCGCAGCTCGTCGAGATCGCCGGGCGCCATGGCGCACGTCTGCAGGTCGTCGAGGTGCCGCCCGGACCGCCGGTGCGTGCGCCGATCGTCGCCGAGGTGTATGGACCCGACGAAGAAGGGCGCGTGGCGCTCGCGCGCCGTGTCGCCGCCGCGTTCGCCGACACGGCCGACATCGTCGGTGTCGACACGACCACCCGCGAAGACGCGGCGCGCGCCTTCCTGCGCGTCGAGCGCGCGCGCGCCGACGCGCTCGGCATCCCCACGGCGTCGATCGCGCAGAGCGTGCACGGCGCGCTCTCCGGCGTGGACGCCGCCTACCTGCACGAAGGCGCCGGGAAATATCCGGTCGCCGTGCGCCTGCAGCTGCCGCGCGAAGCGCAGGCCGGTCTCGACGCGCTGCTCGCGCTGCCGATGAAGGCGGCCGACGGCACGATGGTGCCGCTCTCGGAGCTGGTGCAGGTCGAGCGCGGCGTCATCGACAAACTACGCTACACGAAGGACCTGCTCGGCGTGCAGTTCGTCGTCGGCGACATGGGCGGCCGGCTCGATTCCCCGCTCTACGGGCTCGCCGCGATCCGTGCATCGCTACCCGCTGCGGCGCTGCCCGGCACCGGGCCGCTCGGCGAGTACTGGATCCGCCAGCCCGACGACGCCTGGAGCCAGTACGCGATCAAGTGGGACGGCGAATCGCAGATCACCTACGAGACCTTCCGCGACATGGGCGCCGCCTATGCGGTCGGACTGCTGCTCATCTACCTGCTCGTCGTCGCGCAGTTCGGCTCGTACGTGGCGCCGTTGGTGGTGATGGCGCCGATCCCGCTGACGCTGATCGGCGTGATGCCGGGGCACGCGCTGCTCGGCGCGCAGTTCACGGCGACGTCGATGATCGGGATGATCGCGCTGGCCGGGATCATCGTGCGCAACTCGATCCTGCTGGTCGATTTCATCGAGCTGCAGCTCTCCGAGGGCGTGGCGTACCGCGATGCGGTCATCCGCTCGGCCGCGGTGCGCGCGCAGCCGATCGTGCTGACCGCGCTTGCCGCGATGACCGGCGCGTTCTTCATCCTCGACGACCCGATCTTCTCGGGGCTCGCGGTGTCGCTGATCTTCGGCATTCTCGTCTCGACCGCGCTGACGCTGATCGTGATCCCGGTGCTGCATTACGCGGTCTTCCGACGCCGCCACGAGGCGCCGGTGGACAACGAAGCTCTTTTCCCGTCCTCTGAAGGAGTGCAACCATGACCATCGAACGCGCGATCCGGATCTTCGCCGGCAGCGTCATCCTCGTCTCGCTCGCCCTCGGCGTCGAAGGCAGCCCGATCTTCGTCTCGAAGTGGTTCCTCGCGGCCACCGCTTTCGTCGGTTTCAACCTGTTCCAGTTCGGGTTCAGCAACGTCTGCCCGCTCGGTATGATCCTGAAGCGCATCGGCGTCTCCGATGCGCCGTCCACGTGCGCGCGCTGACGCACCGGGCGCTTCGTTTCGGGAGATCGATACGGTGGACATGCGAGCCCTGCGCGACGAGACGTCGCGCACCGACCTGCTCAATCGCCTGCGCCGCGCCGAGGGCCAGCTGCGCGGCGTGCAGCGCATGATCGAGGAAGGCGAAGACTGCATGCATATCGCGCAGCAGATCGCGGCGGTGCGCCGTGCGCTCGACAGCGCCTATGTTCGGATGACCGTCTGCTTCATGGAGCAGGAGCTCACGAGCCGCATGCGCGACCGGAACGGCCGTGCGCCGGATCTCGGCGAGCTGCTCGGCAACATCGAGACGCTGCTGTCCAAGGTGCGCTGAGAAGCCTGTGAACTGAGCGCGGGGACGCATGCTATGGTCCCGCGACCCGGCTGCCTCGGTTTTCCGGCATGCACTGGCCCCTGTCCCTGTCGCCGCTCGAGCATGGCATCTTCGTCCTCGTGGGGCTGCTCACCTACGTCGTGGTCACGCGGGCCGGTGGCCATCACCGGCACCCGTCGGCGGCGATCGCCTGGGTCCTGCTGATCGCGCTGTTGCCGTATCTCGGCCTGCCGCTGTTCCTCGCCTTCGGCACCCGCAAGCTCGTGCGACCCCCGCGGCGCTTTGTGCGCCCGCCGGTGCAGTCGATCCACGAAGGACCGCCCTGGGCGCTGCAGCTGCTCGCTGCACTCGACGTGCCGCCGCCGGTGCGCAATCGCTCGATCGAACTGCACGACGATGGCGCCGACTCGCTCAACGCGCTGCTCGCGCTCGTCGAGCAGGCGCGCGAACGCGTCGACGCCTGCACCTACGTGATCGGCGACGACGACGTGGGCAGCGCCGTGCTCGGTGCGCTGGCGCGCCGGGCACAGGACGGCGTGCGCGTCCGGCTGCTCGTCGATGCGATCGGCGGCCTGCGCGGCGCGCGCAATACGGTCAGGACGCTGCACGGCAGCGGCGTCGAGGTGCGCTGGTTCATGCCCATCGTGCGCAATCCGGTGCGCGGCGCGACGAACCTGCGCAACCATCGCAAGCTCGTCGTCGCCGATGGCGAGTCGATGTGGAGCGGTGGGCGCAACCTCGCAGCCGAGTATTTCGACGACGCAGAAGACGGCTGGGTCGACCTCAGCTTCGTCGCGCACGGCCCGATCGCCCGGCAGGCGCACGCATTGTTCGATCGCGACTGGCACGCCGCGCGCGGCCGCGTCGCCGCCACCGGACGCGTCGACGATGTCGATGCTCCGGCGCTGCCCGAGGGCGTTCCGGCGCAGCTGGTCCCGAGCGGCCCCGACCTCGCCGACGACACGCTGTACGCGCTGCTCGTCGCGGCGGCGTTCCGTGCCGAACGGCGAATCGTCGCCGTTACGCCGTACTTCGTTCCCGAGGACGCGCTGCTCGAGGCATGGTGCGTTGCCTGCCGGCGGGGCGTACGGATCGATCTCGTCGTTCCGGAGCGCTCGAACCACCGGATGGCCGACCTCGCGCGCGGACGCGCACTGCGGGCCTTCGCCGCGGCCGGCGGGCACGTCCATCTGCACCGCGCGATGATCCACGCGAAGGCCGTGCTGGTCGACGACGAGCTCGCGCTGTGCGGGTCGGCGAACCTGGATGCACGCAGCCTGCTGCTGAACTTCGAGCTGATGACGGCGTTCTACGGTCGCCGTGAGATCGATTGGCTCGCGCAGTGGGCCGAGCATCAGATGCAGCGCTCGCGTTCGTACGTCCCGTATCCACCGTCGTGGGGGCGCGACCTGCTCGAAGGGGTCGTGCGGGCGGTGGGGTTTCAATTGTAGGAAGGGAAGGGGGAAGGGGGAAGGGGAAAACCGTGGTCTGACCCCGGTTTTCCCCTTCCCCCTTCTCTCTTAAAACACCATCGCAATCGCGACAGTCACCCACCCCAGAACGAGATTCACGACGACGAGCCGGCGGATGCCGTCGAGCGCGGCGGCGGCGGCGGGCAGCTCGCCGGCTTCGAGGGCTTTGCGCATGCGCGGGTGAAGGCGCAGCACGATCGCGAGGAACAGGATCGTCATCACGGCGGCAAGCGCGGCCATTGCGTTCCAGCTCCACGGTGCACGGCCTCCGCCGGCGAAGGCGGCAATGAACATCGTGAGGCCGCTCACCCACAGCAGCACGAGCGACCAGCCGACGAGCACGAAGAAGCGCCCCAGCGTCGACGACATCAGCGGCAGGCGCTGCGGCGGCTGCAGCGTGGCGATGGCGGCGGGTCGCAGGCAGAAATGCGCGAAAGTCATCCCGCCGATCCAGAGGACGACGGCCGCCACGTGCAGGAAGAGCCAGAGATTGCGCATCGCCAGCGCGCCTGTGTCAGTGCTGGATCGGAGCGCCGACGACGGCGCGCCACGATCGGTGGCGCTCGAAGTAGGCCGGCAGCAGGCAGCGCCGCCATGCGTGTGCATCGGCGAAGACGCGCTGAAGCGCGCGTTCGATGTCGGCGAGCCGGTCAGGGCGTGTGCGATCGTCGGAATCGACGAGGTCGACGTGCACGCGGTCGCCGGTGCGCGCGCACGGGATCACGGTCTCGCGCGGCGACGGTTGTCGGGTCTCTTCGCAGCCGGGCGTCATCAACTGCACGAGCGCGAGCCCTTCGAGGGCATCGGCGTAGGCGTGCAGGCGCTGGGCGACGTAGGCCGCTTCGTCCCATTCGGCGTCGGGCACCGGCGGCCTCTCGTGCGCGAAGAGCGCACGGATCGCCTGCGTTGCGACGGCGACGCGAACGACGCAGCGCGTGCCTGTGGCCATGAGGTGCTCAGGAAGCGCTGGCGGGGCGCCGAAGGATCATGTTCGTCGCGAGCATCGTCATGACCGTCTCGCCATGCTGGTTGATGACTTCGACCCATGACTTCACGACGCCGCGGTCGGGTTTCGACGTGGAAGGACGGGCCTCGCGCACGGTGACCCGCACGGACAACGTGTCGCCGCCGCGCACCGGAGCCGGCCAGCGCAGCTCCTCCATGCCGGGCGAGGCGATGCTCGACGGATAGGAAAGGTACTGTACGGCGTACAGGCGCATCATCAGCGCCGCGGTGTGCCAGCCGCTCGCGATCACGCCGCCGAAGGAGCTGCGCGCGGCGAGGTCGGGATCGGTATGCATCGGCTGTCCGTCGAAGCGTCGCGCGAAATCGATGATCTCGCTCTCCGTCGTGCTCACCGTTCCCAGCTCGTGTACCGCACCGGGAACGTAATCCTCGAACCAGCGCTGCGCCATCTCTGCCTCCTTCGATTCGTCGTTCGGGCGAATGCCTTTTGCTGCATGGAACGCGGCCAGCGTGCGCTGGTACTCGGCGATGTCTTCGGGCGGTACCGGCTCGCCGCATTCGTAGCATGCCCCGGTCATGCGGTCGAACCAGCGGCAACCGCAGTCATTGCAGGCAAGCTCCGGCGCGCCTGCCGGGTTCTGGAAGATCATGAGCGAGCTCCGCGTTTCGGGAAGATCATCGACACGCGCCGAGGAAGGCCAGGCCGAGCGCCTCGAGAAAATCCTCGTAGCCGTCGTCGAGCAGTTGTCTCTTCGGTGCGATCACGTACAGCAGCGTCGTGCCGGCTCGCAGCTGCAGCTTCAGCGCACCGAGCGCATTGTCGTTCAGCCGTTCGTGCACCGCTTCGAGCTCGCCCGGTTCGGGGACGAACAGCAGCGCCACCGGACAGTTCGCGAAGCCGTTGAACGCCTGGCGTTCGACGAGCATGGCGGCGCCGGCGCGTCGCCAGACGAGCATCTCGCCGCCGCCGGCATCGGCGTGCTCGCGCGCGACGAAGCCGATCGAGGCACCTTCGATCATCGGCTCGAACAGGTGTCGCTCACGGGCGAGCAGTGCCTGCCAGCCGGCGGAATCGGTCCAGGCGCCTGCAACTTCGGTTGTGCCCGGCTGTGTCATGACGCGACCCCGAGCCGATTCAGATGCGCGCGCCGAGCCGGAAACCGTCGTGGATCGCCTGCGTGAGTCCGCGCGGCACGAGCGAGTCGCCGCAGCCGTGCACCTCGTCGATCATCCACTCGAGCTCGTGGAACAGCTCCTGGTTCGGTCGGCGCTCCACCGCCGAGATGACCGTGTCGGCGGGCAGAAACTCCTCCTCGCCCTGCGCGTTGCGGATCTTCACGCCGCCGTCGCCGATCGCGAGCACCTTCGCGCTCGTGCGCGTGGGGATGCCCAGCTCTTCGATCCAGGCCGTGTGCCGCCACTTGAACGACGGCATGACGTCGCCGGCGATGCGCTTGTCTGCGTCGACGACGGTGACCTCGCGGCCGTGGTTCTTTTTCAGCGACTCGGCCAGTGTCAGCCCGATCTTGCCGCCGCCGAGCACGACGACGCGCGCACCGGTCTCGACCCTGTCGGCCGCCACGTCGAGCGCATCGACGAGCAGCCCGGGCTGCGTGCATTCGGGCAGGAAGCGCGAGTCGATGCGCGCGCCGGTGGCGATCACCGCCACGTCGTACTGGTGCAGCATCGTGCGCATCGCCTTGACGTCGATCGTCGCGTTGCAGCGCACCTCGATGTTCAGCGCCTCGGCCATGTTGCGGTAGTAGGCGACGACGCTGGTCAGGTCATCGCTGTTGGCGAGGTCGTTCTTCGCGTAGCCGGCCAGCGCGCCACCGATGCCGGGGCCTCGCTCGAAGACGATGACATCGTGTCCGCGACGCTTGGCGGTGATCGCGCACTCCATGCCCGACGGACCGGCGCCGATCACCATGATCTTCTTCGGCATCACGGCCGGAGTGATCTGGTAGGCGGGATCGTATTCGTGGCCCAGTTGCGGATTCTGCGTGCAGGTGTAGGGCAGGTCGCGGAACAGCCGCGACAGGCAGTTCAGCGAGCCGATGCAGCGCTTGA
>CAZIDY010000026.1:0-2312 GCA_964538505.1 uncultured Limnobacter sp.
TTCTTGAAGGTCTGCTCGAAAGCGAGGAACTTCAGGATCGAGAGGTTCACCGACGGGTGGAAGCGCATGCCGCCCTTGTACGGGCCGATCGCCATGCTGTGCTGGACGCGGAATGCGCGGTTCACGCGCGTGCGACCGGAATCGTCGACCCACGAGACGCGGAACTGGATCACGCGATCGGGTTCGACGAGCCGCTCGAGCAGCGCGTAGTCGGCGTAGACGGGGTTCTCGAGGACGAAGGGCCAGATGCTGTGCATCACCTCCTTCACCGCCTGAAGGAACTCCGGTTGATGCGGGTCTCGCTGCGCGACCGAGACGAGAAACGCTTCCGGGGACGCGTGTTTCACCGGGACTCCTGATCGAGAGGCAACCGCGAATCGTAGCAAATTCAGCCTGTGTCACGTGTACTCTTGGCAGCCATCCGAACGCATTCGAGGAGCGAAACCGATGCAGTCCCGAAGCCGCAACGCGATCGTCACCGGAGCGGGCTCCGGCATCGGAAAAGCCTGCGCCGTCGCGCTGCTGCGCGCGGGATGGAATGTCGCGCTCGCCGGACGCCGGGCCCAACTGCTCGACGACGCGATCGCCGAGGCAGCCGGCGCGCCGGGACGCGCAATCGCGGTCCCCACCGACGTCACCGACGAGCGCTCGGTGCGCGCGCTGTTCGATCGTGTCGTTGCGGAGCTCGGCCGGCTCGACCTGCTGTTCAACAATGCCGGCATGGGCGCGCCGCCCGCGTCGATCGACGAGATCACGCTCGAGCAGTGGAACGCCGTCGTCGCGGTCAACCTCACTGGTGCATTCCTGTGCACGCGCGAGGCGTTCCGCCTGATGAAGACCCAGTCGCCGCAGGGCGGGCGCATCATCAACAACGGCTCGATCTCGGCGCACGTGCCGCGCCCGAACTCGCTCGCGTACACCGCGACGAAGCACGCAATCACCGGGCTCACGCGGCAGACCTCGCTCGACGGGCGCGCCTGGGACATCGCCTGCGGCCAGATCGACATCGGCAATGCCGCGACCGAGCTGGCGCGGATGATGTCGCAGGGCGTGCAGCAGGCGAGCGGCGCGATCGCCCCTGAGCCGTCGATGGACGTGCGCGATGTCGCCAGCACGCTGGTGCACATGGCCAGCCTGCCGCCCGAGGCGAACGTGCAGTTCGTCACCGTGATGGCGACGAAGATGCCGTTCATCGGGCGCGGGTGACGGGGACTGATCGGCCGCGTGTTGCGGCGATTCTGCCAATCCTGATTTTCGCTGCGACATCGCTGGCCGCGACGGCGTCGGGTCTGCCTTCGCCGGCTGCGTCTGCGCCTTCCTCGTCAGGTGCGACGGCGGGAACCAACGACACACGATCCTTCGCGCCTGGCTGGAAGCAGGAAGGGCGTATCTCGTATTACGGCGACCGCTTCGCGGGGAAGCCGACCGCGAGCGGCGAACCCTTCGATCCGGACGCGATGACGATGGCGCATCCGGTGCTTCCCTTCGGTTCGGTCGTGCGCGTGAAGAACCTGCGCAACGGGCGCAGCGTCGAGTTGCGCGTCAACGACCGTGGGCCGTACGAGCGGGGGCGCATCGCAGACGTGAGCCGGGCCGCCGCGCGCACGCTCGGCATGCTTCGTCGTGGCGTCGTGCGTGCGCGGATCGAGCTGCTGCGGGTCGGCGATGGGGCGTCGGATCAGGGCGAGTAGCAGGCCGGTAACGAACCAATCGATCCGCTCCTTGCGGAGCGGCGACATTCCCGCAGCGGCCGCGAGTGCCGATCCGTCGTCTTTCGCTTCCTGCGCGACATGGATCTTCGCCATACGGCGAGAAGCTCCGGCGCGAAGCGAGAACTGCTCGTTTCGCGAGCGTTTTTCCCGACCCGTCCCGCAAGAGCAGTCGAATTGCACGCCTTACGAGCGTATCAACGCTGCTTGGCGCTGCGGTGCGCCAATGTGCTCGATTTCCATGCAAACCCGCTCTCGTAGTCGAGGCGGCGCAACTCACACCTCCGAACGCCGATACGTCGACTCCCTCCGCGCGACGGCCCGCCCGCGGCGCGGCAGCTGACGCGGGCATATGCGCTTGCCGCGCTGGACGGCGGGATTCGCGTTTTGACGATCGCGGCGATGCTCGACATCGATCGCAGTTCGGCCGCGGTGCCGAAGGGGCTGCATGCCGGGGTCCCTCACGTGCTGTTTCGCTGTGAAACGCTGCACTTTCAGCCGCGCAGCCGTCTCCTCACCCAAAAATGCAGCGAAATGCAGCGTCTGACGCGCGTGGGCGCGTGGGCGCGTGGGCGCGTGGGCGCGTGGGCGCGTGGGCGCGTG
>CAZIDY010000026.1:2412-43161 GCA_964538505.1 uncultured Limnobacter sp.
GCGCGTGGGCGCGTGGGCGCGTGGGCGCGTGGGCGCGTGGGCGCGTGGGCGCGTGAGTGCGTGAGCGCGCGGGCGCGTGGTGGCGCGTGGCGTGCGGGCGTAGCATCCGGGTGCCCGCGGACGCGCACGACGCATCCCGGACGCACGCGCCCGCCGATCAGGGCCGCTCCATCGAGAACGCCACCACCCGCACGCCCGAGCGCAGCCGGCCGATCGGGCTGTCGATCGCCTGCTCGACCGCAACGAAGACGCCCGGCTCGTGCAGATACACCACCTTTGCGCTGACCGACACGGGGATGCGCTTGTAGCGGCCCTTGCCTTCGCAGTCGATGCGCGTCGCCCGCCCGGGAATCGCCGCGTGCACGACGGAAGCCGCGACCTCTTCGCCCACCGTGCAGTCCTCGACGAGCGCGCCGTTCTCGTCGTCGTACTCGATACGAAAGCGCTGGCCCTGCTCGAGCGGCATCTGCAGGTCGCGGACGCGGACCTCGAGCTCGTTCTCGCCCGGTCTGACGAAAACCAGCCCGCGCACGCTCACTCCGTGCACCGTGCGCTTCGTTCGCCCCTCCTCGGTGAGCTCGTCGCGCACCATCGGGCTCAGGCCCGCCGGCGCACCCGTCGGCGTACCGGCGTAGGTCTCCCGGCGGTGGCGTGCCGCGCGCAGCGGCCGCGTCATCTCGATCGTCCAGGCGAACGGACGCACCGGCTCCGCGGTGCCGATGAGTCCGGAGGCGTGCAACTCCTGCAGGAGCGTCGGCGCGATCGAGGCGACGGGATCAGGGTCGGCGGCCTGCGCAGGCACGGCAAGCGCCGCGCACACGAAGCAGAACAGGAATCCGCGGAAACGGCGCACGGCGCGGCGGCAATGCCGCGCTTCAGCCAAGACCGGATCCGTCGGCTCCCTGGTCGGGGCGCCGGCTGCTGCGTTCCTCCGGATCGCCGTTCGACGGATCGCGCTCGCCCGAATCGCGGCTCGACGGCGTCTCCGGACGGCCTTCCGGCCTGGAAGCCGACTGCGCATCGCCGGCATCGACATCGAGCCGCGGCAGTTCGAGCGGCGGCATCAGCTGCGGTGCAACCGCAGTGTCGACTTCGCCGATGTCGCTGCCGGTCTCGCGAGCGATGCGCCGGCGGCGCTCGGCTTCGACGGCCGACAGACGCTCCTCGAGCGCATCGAGCGTATCGCGCATCGACGCGAGCTCGTCGCGGCCGACGAGCGTGCCGCTGGCGCGGGCGAAACGTCGTCCGGCCGAGCCGGCGAAGCGCTCGCGCAGCTCGCGCATTGCATCGCGCGTGGCGACAAAGCCGCGTCCGACGCGACGAGCGAAGACGTCGCCGGTGACCCGGCTGAGATCTTCCTCGGGATCCCAGCGCATGCGTTCGGCGATGTCGGCGAACGCTGCGGCAAGCATCACCTCGCCTTCGATGCGCACGTACGGAGCCAGCCCTCGCGTACCCTCGCGCATCAGCGAACCAGCCGCGGCGAACGAAGGACGCACGTGCAGCTCAGCCGAGGCATCGGAAGCCGTCGCGTCCGCCGCCGGCGAGTCGCCCGCCATCCGGGCCGAAGTGTCGAGCAGCCCTTCTTCGGTGATCCGCGCGGCGAGCCGCGGCGGCGTCAGGCGCCCGAGCGAGCGGGCCTCGAGCTCGACCGAGACATGGCGGCCGGCGAACATCGCAAGCTGCGAACGCGCCCAGTCGTTCTGCCGCAGCAGATGGTTGAACACCGCGACGAAGGCCGAGGTTCCTCCCTCGGCCAGCCGTTCCGCAACCTGGCGAAACGGCCCGCGGCGCTCTTCGTTCTGCGGAGCCTCCGTCATCGCCGCTACCTCTTCGCCCTTCCTGCGCGCCCCTTCCGGACCAGCTTCAGTCGAGCTGCTGGATGCCCGCCAGCACCCAACCACCCGAGCCGGTCGCCGGCTTGACGAGGTTCCACACCTCGTCGAAGGGCTTCGCCTCGGAACCCGCTTCCTCGCGGATCATCCCCGAGAAGCGCACGCTCGCGACGTGATCCTGTGCGGTGGATTCGATGTCGAGCAGCGTCGCCTCGAGCGTGACGACGTCGGTCCGGTTCTCGGCACCCGCGCGCTCGTCGATCTGCAGCACGAGCTCGGCGTACATCTCGGGTGTCGTGAACTCGCGCAGGTCGTTGCGGTCGCCGGCGTCGAAGATGGCCTGCAGCCGCACGAACTGGACCTTTGCATTGCGCTCGAAGCCTTCAACGTCGAAGCCCGCCGGGATTCGCGCCGCGGTGGCCGTGGCCGCGCCGGCCGCCACGGCGCCGGCCGAGCGCTGCGCAACGCCGGCCGACCCGGCCGTGGATTCATCGGCCGCATAGCGCACCGTGGCCTCGCGCCCGAGCTGCGACGGCGAGTAGCCCCCCTGATAGGCCGGCTGCGGCCCGGACGGAACCCGGCGCGCCGCGAACCTGCGGAACAGGAAGACGGCGCCGAAGCCGAGCAACAGCAGCAGGAGGATCGTGCCCATCTCCTCGCCGAGACCCAGGTGGCTGGCGAGCGCCGCCAGACCCAGACCGGCGGCGATGCCGGCGATCGGCGCAAGCCAGCGGTTGCCGGTGGCCTGCCCGGGCGCCGCGCCAGGACGCTGCGGCGCCTGCGGCGTCGCCTGCCGCGGCGGCGCATTGCGCTGGATCGGTGCCGTCGATTGCCGGCCGAAGGACTTCCCGCCGCCAAGACGACGCGCGTCGGCCGCTTCGGGGATCGTCAGCGCGAACGCGGCGACGAACATGGCGAAAAGCGAGAAAAGACGAACGAGTTTCATGAACACTCCGCAAGCGGGCCGCTTCGCAGCGACCGCACGAGGGCCGAAGCCCGGGGAAGACGGCAGGACAGCGCGACAGGACAGCAAAGGCAGCAGGAACCGCAACGACGCTACAACCGGGTGCCTTCGTGCAGCGCCACTACACCGGCCGTGAGATTGTAGTAACGAACGCGGGCGAATCCCGTCGACTCCATCATGCTCTTCAGCGTTTCCTGGTCGGGGTGCATCCGGATCGATTCGGCGAGATAGCGATAGCTCGCTTCGTCTCCGGCAACCCGCGCGCCCAGCCGGGGCAGCACCTCGAACGAATAGCGGTCGTACAACGGGGCCAGCTCCTTACGCACCCGGGAAAATTCGAGCACGAGCAGGCGCCCGCCGGGACGCAGCACGCGAAGCATCTCGGCCAGCGCGCGCTCCTTGTGCGTCATGTTGCGCAGCCCGAAGGCGACGCTGACCAGGTCGAAGTAAGCGTCCGGGAACGGCAACGCCTCGCCGTCGCACTGCACGGCCGGCTGCAGGAAGCCGTCGTCGATCATCCGGTCGCGGCCGATCCGCAGCATCGACCCATTGATGTCGGTGAGCCAGACCTCGCCCCTGCCATGCAGCCGGCGCGCGAAGGCGCGCGAAAGATCGGCGGTGCCGCCGGCGACGTCGAGCACACGCATGCCGGGCCGCACGTTCGCCTGCCGGATCGTGAACGCCTTCCACCAGCGGTGCAGCCCGCCGGACATCAGGTCGTTCATCAGGTCGTAGCGCGTCGCCACCGAATGAAACACGCCGGCGACCCGGTCTGCCTTCTCGCCCTCGTCGACCTGCTGGAAGCCGAAATGCGTGCTGCGCGGCGGGCGCATTCGCGCACTCACCTCGTCAATGGCCCGGACGCTTCAATGCCGACGACTGCATCGGCGCCGACGCATGGCGGCTCGCGCCCGCATCGTCGAGCCGCGTCAGGTATTCGCGCCAGAGCCGGTCGTGCGAATGCCCGAGGTAATACAGGTAGTCCCACGAATAGATGCCGGTGGCGTGCCCGTCGCTGAAGCGCGGCTGCAGCGCGTAGTTGCCCACGGCTTCGAGCGCCTCGATGGTGACGTCGGCCTTGCCGGCCTGCAGCACTTCCTGGCCGGGGCCGTGACCGCGCACTTCGGCCGACGGCGAATGCACGCGCAGGTACTCGAAAGGCAGCTTGAAGTTGCGCCCGTCGGAGAACTCGAGCTCGAGAACCTTCGAGACCTTGTGAACGACAATCTTCGTCGGATAGGGAGTGTTGTTACCGAGGCCGGCCATCTGCGTTCGAAAATCTGCGTTCGAGAACGGGTCGATGGTACCGCGATTCCGATACCACGATTCCCGAAGCGACTCTTCCCGAAGCGGCTCGGTCAGTGTGCCGCGCGCCCGCTCTCCGTACGCATCGACAGCCGCTCGTAGCCGGTCCCTCGATCGAGCACGGTGACGAAGCGGATCGCCACCTCGCCGTTCGGCTCGCGCAACACGCCGGGATCGCCGCCGCGCGCGCGCCCTGGCGCCAGGACGAGGCAGGGCAGCTCGCTGCTCGCGCCGATCCCGCGCAGCAACCAGGCATCCTCGAAGAAAACCGAGTCTCCGACGCGAACGCCGACCGCGATCGCCTGCCCGGCCCACAGGCGGACGACCAGCCGATGCGCGCGCGACGCCTGCCCGTCCCGGCCGGGCAACTGCTCGATCGCCTCGACGGTGCCCAGCGCGATCGATCGCACGGGTTCGCGTGCGGCAGCTTCGCGTGCCGTCCCTCGTGCGGACCCGCGTGTCGATGCACGAGGCGCCGGCTGCGCCATGCCGTCGGTCTCGCTCTCGAGCGAGACGAGCGCTCCCGGCGCACCGCGCGGCACCGCCGACTCGCGCGCGATCACCACCCGCCCGTCCGGTCGGTCGGCCAGGCGCGAAGCGCGCTCGCTCTCGCCGATCCAGGTCGGCATCGTGCCGTCCGGAACGGTCGAGGCTCCGAAAGCGAGGCGGATGATCGTGTTCTGCTCCCAGCGCCCGTACTCGTAGCGATTCTCGCCGCCGGTGTTCGGGGCCTGCGCAGGCTGCGTGTTCGCAGTCAGCGACGGGGCGTTGCCGCCACGCGCCGACACGCCGGCGGAACCGGGTCGAAGATCGGCCGAGTGCGTCTTCGGCAGGCCGAAACGCAGGCGAACGTGCTGCGTCGTTGCCGACGCAACCGGGTGCGCTCCCGTGCTGCGCGGCGTCGGGCCCCTTCCCCAGCAACGCTCGAGATCGGCGAGCACGCGGATCGAGTCCGCCTCCGGCAGTGGCACCGGAAAAGCGCCCGGTTTCGTCGAATCCCCTTCGCCGAACCACTGCAGGCGCCACCGGGCGAGCGCGTCGGGCACCCGATGCGTATCGAGGCGCACCGCGTAGTCGGCGGTGAGCGCGACGCGCGGGCCGTGCTCGTTGTCGCGCGGTGCGCCGTGGTCGATGCGATAGCCGACGCGCGACGCGAGACGCGCAGCCAGCCGCTGCGCGAGCTCGGCCTCGGCGCCGGCGCGCGCGGCGAGCGAAGCGCATTCGAGCAGTAGCGGGTAGACGAAGAGCGCGCGTGCAGTCGACGGCTTGACGATCGGCACCTCGTCGGGCAGCGGCTCGTCCTGGAACGAAGTTCGACGTACGCCGCGCGCGAGCACGCACAGCTCGTCCCAGTCGACCGACTGCGGAACGCAGCGGTGCTGCAGCTGCAGCGCGACGACGCGCGACTGCGCGTCGAGCGCACGCACCAGCGGCAGCACGCCGGCCATCGAATCGCGCGCCCCCGGGATCCCGCCCGTGACCTCGGCGGCCCGCAGCGTCTGCGCATAGACGCGCTTGTACAGATTGCGCAGCACGTGCAGGCTCGCCAACGCGCTGTGCAGCAGCGGCCATTCGATCGCCGAGAACGGGACCGGGCGGCCCGCCAGCGGCTCGAGCCGCGCGACGATCGCGCGCCACTGCTCCGTGCGCATCGTTTCCAGCACGCCGCTCAGCGTGTTCGGCCCCCAGCGCACCGTCGTGCTGGCGCTCTCGGACAGGCGTTCGAGCAACGTGCGGATCGCGTCGAGGCGCGCGCCCGGATCGCCGGAGAGCCTGCGCAGCCACGCTCTCGCGCTTTCCGCATCGCTGATTCCCTCGAGCTCGGAATCGAATCCGACGTTCATCGCCAGCCCGTCGTCATGGTCAGGACCTGCCAGTGTCGGCCACCGTCGGCGGCGCGGCGCGCCGCACGCGACCGCTGCGCGCTGCGTGGCGACGAACGGCCGCTCAGCCGGAACGGCCGGTGTGCATCGACCAGGGCCTGTTCACATGCCCCGGGCGCCGAAGGCCCGCTGCAACGCGGCGACGTAGTCGTCCAGCCGGGCGCGCACGGCAGCCGCACGCGCGCCCGCCTGCTCGTGGCCTTCGGCACGTTCCGTGCCCCAGACGGCGTTCGGGAAATGGCGGTCGTCGCGCCAGCGCGGGATCACGTGCCAGTGCAGGTGCGGAACCTGGTTGCCCAGGCTCGCCAGGTTGATCTTGTCGGGCTGCAGCGTCGTGCGCTGCACCCGCTCGACGCGCAGCACGATGTCGAGCAGCTCGCCGCGCGCCGCATCGTCCAGGTCGCTCATCTCCGCGCAGTGCGTGTTCCAGACGACGCGCGTGAAGGCAGGATGGTCGGTGTCGTCGGCGAGCACGATGCGCCAGCGCGCGGCACGTACCAATACGCGCCCGCCGTCGGTTGCGCACAGCGGGCAATCGTCCTTCGGCATCGAGAACTCCTCAGAACAGGTCCGCGATCCGCTGCCACCAGGCGTCGGGAACCCACAGCAACGCGGCCGTGACGAGCGTATAGCGCAACAGCTTGCCGACCGCCATCCAGCCGACGCAGGGCCAGAACGGCATCCGCAACCAGCCCGCCACCGTGCACAGCGGGTCGCCGACGGCCGGCAGCCACGAAAAGAAGAGCGCCTTCGGACCGAGCGCCTGGAACCACTTCCAGTAGCGTGTCTCCTTGCCCCGCGCGAAAGCCTCGTGCGCGCCGTAGCCGAGCCAGTAGTCGACGATTCCGCCCAGCGTGTTGCCGACCGTTGCAACGGCGATCGCCGCCCAGAAGAGGCCCGGGTTCAGCTTCGTGAACCCGAACACCGCCGGCTCGGAGCCGAGCGGCAGCAACGTCGCGGAGGTGAATGCCACGACGAAGATCGTCGACAGCCCGTGCTCGGGCAGCGCGAACCAGGCGACGAGCGAAGCGACGGCGGCTTGCATCCGGGCGAATCAATTCCAGGGGCCCGGCGGTAGAATTCGCCGCCATGCCGATCGACTATCTGAAGAGAATCCTGACCGCAAAGGTATACGACGTGGCCGAGGAATCTCCCCTCGAGCTCGCCGACATCCTCTCCGATCGGCTGTCGAACCGCGTGCTGCTCAAGCGCGAGGACATGCAGGCGGTGTTCTCGTTCAAGCTGCGCGGCGCCTACAACCGGATGGCACGCCTGCCGGCGGACACGCTCGCGCGCGGCGTGATCGCCGCGTCGGCCGGCAACCACGCGCAGGGTGTCGCCCTCTCCGCCCGCAGGCTCGGCTGCCGCGCAGTGATCGTGATGCCGATCACCACGCCGCACGTGAAGATCGACGCGGTGCGCGCGCTCGGCGGCGAGGTCGTACTCAGCGGCGATTCGTACAGCGATGCCGCAGCCGCCGCGCTCGAGCTGCAGCAGCAGCACGGCCTCGCCTTCGTGCACCCTTTCGACGATCCCGACGTGATCGCCGGCCAGGGCACGATCGGCATGGAGATCGTTCGCCAGCACCCGGGGCCGATCGAGGCGCTGTTCGTGCCGATCGGTGGCGGCGGCCTGGCCGCCGGCGTCGCCTGCTACGTGAAGCAGGTGCGGCCCGAGATCCGCGTGATCGGCGTGCAGACCGACGATTCCGATGCAATGGCGCAGTCTCTCGCCGCGGGTGAGCGCGTCGAGCTGCACGACGTCGGGCTCTTCTCCGACGGCACCGCGGTGAAGAAGGTCGGCATCGAGACCTTCCGCCTGTGCCGCGATCTCGTCGACGAAGTCGTCGTCGTCGACACCGACGCGATCTGCGCCGCCATCAAGGACGTGTTCCAGGACACGCGCTCGATCCTCGAGCCCGCCGGCGCATTGTCGGTGGCGGGCCTGAAAGCGTGGGTTGCACGCGAGAACGTGCGCGGCCAGACGCTGGTGGCGATCGCGAGCGGCGCCAACATGAACTTCGATCGTCTTCGCTTCGTCTCCGAACGTGCCGAGATCGGCGAGAAACGTGAAGCGATCTTCGCAGTAACGATTCCCGAGGAGCGCGGCAGCTTCCGCCGCTTCTGCGCGATCGTCGGCCCGCGCAGTGTCACCGAGTTCAACTACCGGATCGCCGATCCGAAGGAAGCGCACGTCTTCGTCGGCATCCAGACTTCGCGCGCCGACGAGGCGCAGGAGCTCGCGCGCGCCTTCGACGAAGCCGGATTTCGCACGGTCGACCTCACCGAGGACGAGCTGGGCAAATTGCACCTGCGGCACATGGTCGGTGGAAACTCGCCGCTGGCGCGCAACGAGCGGCTCTACAGCTTCGAGTTCCCGGAACGCCCGGGCGCGCTGATGCGCTTCCTGTCGAGCATGAGCCCGAACTGGAACATCTCGCTGTTCCACTACCGCAACCACGGCGCCGACTACGGCCGCATCCTCGTCGGCATGCAGGTGCCGGCACGCGACAACGAGAAGTTCGGCCGCTTTCTCGACTCGCTCGGCTATCCGTACAAGGATGAATCGAAGCACCCCGGCTACCGGCTTTTCCTCGGTGCCCACGCCAATGGCGCCGCTGCCGCCTGAAACCTGTTCAACCACGGAAAGTCGGTTAAAATTCAGCTGGTTATGGAACTGCTGACGCTCGGGTTGAACCACCGCACCGCGCCGCTGCGTCTGCGCGAGCAGGTGTCGTTCCCCGGCGAGGCGTTGCGTGTGGCGCTCGCCGACCTGCGCGCCCGGCTGTACCCGGTCGCGCCCGAGTCGGCCATCCTCTCCACCTGCAACCGCACCGAGATCTATTGCGCCACCGCCGAGCCGATGCACGCGCGCGCCGAGATCGCGGGCTGGCTCGACCACCGTCACGGCAACGCCGACGGACTGCAGGCGCATCTGTACACGCTGCCGAACAACGAGGCGGTGCGACACGCGTTCCGCGTCGCTTCGGGGCTCGACTCGATGGTGCTCGGCGAGCCGCAGATCCTCGGGCAGATGAAGGAGGCGATGCGCATCGCGCACGGCGAAGGCGCCCTCGGCTCGAACCTGCACCAGCTGTTCCAGCGCTCCTTCGCCGTTGCGAAGGAAGTGCGCAGCACCACCGAGATCGGCTCGCAGTCGGTGTCGATGGCCGCCGCCGCGGTACGGCTGGCGCGCCGCATCTTCGAGGACCTGCACGAGACGCGGGTGCTGTTCGTCGGCGCCGGCGAGATGATCGAGCTCGCCGCAACGCATTTCGCCGCGCAGCATCCGAAACGCATCGTCGTCGCCAACCGCACGATCGATCGTGCCAACCGCCTCGCGCAGCGCTTCGGTGCCGACGCGCTGCGGCTGGCCGAGCTGAGCAACCGGCTCGACGAGTTCGACATCGTCGTCTCGTGTACCGCAAGTTCGCTGCCGATCATCGGCCTGGGCATGGTCGAGCGCGCAACGCGTGCGCGGCGTCGCCGCCCGATGTTCATGGTCGACCTCGCCGTTCCGCGCGACATCGAAGCAGAGGTCGCACGGCTCGACGACGTCTTCCTCTACACGATCGACGACCTCGGCCGGCAGGTCGCATCGGGGCAGGAGAACCGCCGCGCCGCGGTCGCGCAGGCCGAGGCGATCATCGAGACGCGCGTCGACGCATTCATGCAGTGGATGCGCGCACGCGAGGCGGTTCCGGCGATCCGCACGCTGCACGCTCGCGGCGAGTCGCTGAAACGCGCCGAGCTCGAGCGCGCACGACGCGCGCTCGCCGCCGGCGAGAACGCCGACCGCGTGCTCGAATCGCTCGCGCACGCGCTCACCAGCAAGTTCCTGCACGGACCCACCTCGCTGCTGCACGGACCGGCGTCGCAGCGCGAGATCCTGCTGCCGCTCGTCGAGCAGCTGCTGCCCGAGCGCGTCGCCGCCGCCGAGCGCGCGCCGCTCGCACCCGAGGCCGCGGCGAACGGCAACGCCGAAGGCGAATGAACGCATCGATGCAGGCGAAGCTCGAGAACCTCGAGCGACGCCTGGCCGAAGTCAACCTGATGCTCTCGAGCGAGGACGCGGCGCGCGACCTCGACGCGTTCCGCAACGCCGGACGCGAGCACGCCGAGCTGTCGGAGATCGTCGAGTGCTTCCACGAATGGAAGCGCGCGGTAGCCGACCGCGAGACGGCCGAGCAGATGCGCGCCGATCCCGAGTTGCGTGCCTTCGCCGACGAGGAAGCCGCCGCCGCAGACGCACGCGCGCAGGCGCAGACGCTGCGACTGCAGACGCTGCTGCTGCCGCGCGACCCCGACGACGAACGCAACGTGTTCGTCGAGATCCGCGCGGGTACCGGCGGCGAGGAATCTGCGCTCTTCGCCGCCGACCTGCTGCGCATGTACCTGCGCTTCGCCGAACGCAACCGGTGGCAGACCGAAATCGTCTCGTCGCACGAATCCGATCTCGGCGGCTTCAAGGAAGTGATCGTGCGCATCGCGGGCAGCGGCGCGTACTCGCGGCTGAAGTTCGAGTCGGGCGGGCACCGCGTGCAGCGCGTACCCGAGACCGAGGCGCAGGGACGCATCCACACATCGGCCTGCACGGTGGCCGTGCTGCCCGAGGCCGACGAGCTCGGCGAGATCGAGATCGACCCCGACGAGATCCGCGTCGACGTCTTTCGTTCGTCGGGCGCGGGCGGCCAGCACGTGAACAAGACCGAGTCGGCAGTGCGCATCACGCACCTGCCCAGCGGCATTGTCGTCGAGTGCCAGGACGACCGCTCGCAGCATCGCAACCGCGATCGCGCGATGAAGGTGCTCGCTGCGCGGCTGAAGGACCGCCAGGCGGGCGAGGCGCAGGCGCGCGAAGCAGCGCAGCGCAGGTCGCTGATCGGCTCGGGCGATCGCTCCGAGCGCATCCGCACCTACAACTTCCCGCAGGGCCGCGTCACCGACCATCGCATCAATCTCACGCTGCACCGGCTGCAGCACGTGATGGACGGCGACCTCGACGAGTTGCTCGACGCCCTTTCGGCCGAGCATCAGGCACGATTGCTCGCCGAGCTCGGCGAAGACGCCGCGTGAACGACGCCCGGACACGCAACGACAGCCGGACACGCAGCTGGGATCGGCTCGCGCACGAGAGCGGGCTTTCCCGCCTCGAAGCGCGCGTCCTGCTCGAGGCAGCGAGCGGCCGCCGTCGCGAATGGCTGATCGCGCACGGTGACGAAGCGGCCGACGCCGACGTAGCGGCGCGCTTCGAGACGCTCGCCGGGCGCCGGCTCGCCGGCGAGCCGGTCGCCTATCTGGTGGGCTCGCGCGAGTTCGCCGGACGCCGCTTCGCGACGACCCCCGCGGTGCTGATTCCGCGCCCCGAAACCGAGCTGCTCGTCGCCTTTGCGCTCGAGCACGCAGGGGCCGGCGCCTCGGTGCTCGACCTGGGCACCGGCAGCGGCGCCATCGCCGTGACGCTCGCCTGCGAGCGCGAAGACCTGCGCATCGTCGCGACCGAGCGTAGCGAGGCGGCGCTCGCACTGGCAACGCAGAACGCCGCCGCGCTGTGCCCGCGCGCGCTCGGGGACGGACGGTTGACGCTGCGCGCCGGCCACTGGTGGGACGCCGTCGGCGCAGACGAGCGCTTCGACCTCGTCGTCTCGAACCCGCCGTACGTGGCCGACGACGATCCGCATCTGCGCGAGGGCGACCTGCGCTTCGAGCCGCGCGCGGCGCTCGCCTCCGGTGCCGACGGGCTCGACGCGCTGCGCGAGATCGTCGACGGTACCACGGCGCACGTGGCGCCGGGCGGCTGCATGGCCGTCGAGCACGGGCACGAGCAGGGCGAGGCGGTGCGCACGCTTTTCGCGGCGAAGCGCTGGCGCGACATCGCCACCCGCTCCGATGCGGGCGGCCTGGAGCGCATCACGTACGCCCGACCCTTCCTATAGAATGGGCGGCTGCACCCGCGACGCCGGCCATCAACCGGCGCGCAAGCGTAATGGAGAGTTACATGGACGCCAAAGCTTTCATCGAGAAGACCGTCACCGACAACCCGATCGTCCTCTTCATGAAGGGCACGGCGCAGTTTCCGCAATGCGGCTTCTCCGGTCGCGCCATCCAGATCCTGAAAGCCTGCGGCGTGAAGAGCCTCGTCACCGTCAACGTGCTCGACGACGACGAAGTGCGCCAGGGCATCAAGGAATACTCGAACTGGCCAACGATTCCGCAGCTGTACGTCGGCGGCGAATTCATCGGCGGCTCCGACATCCTCACCGAGATGTACGAGTCGGGCGAGCTGCAGAAGATCATCCCGCAGGAAGCGCAGGCCTGATCGACAGACCTGAGCGACAGCCCTGAGCGACAGACCTGAGCGCATTTTCGCAGCCGAACCGCCTGCCCGGAGCCTGCCCGTGAAACTGCTCGTCGCGATCGACGGATCGGAGAACTCGCTGCGGGCCGCGCGCTTCGCGGCCTCGCTGCTCGAGCAGTTCCGCAACCCGGGCGCGATCACGCTGATCAGCGTGCACGACGACGTTGCGTTGCGCAACGCGCGACGTTTCGTCGGCAAACAGGTCGTCGACGAATACCTGCGCGATCTCTCCGAACAGGACCTCGCCGGCGCGCGCCAGTTGCTCGACGAACTGCAGATTCCGCACGATCACGTCATCCGCACCGGCGGCATCGCCGACGAGATCTCGCTGGCGGCCGACCCCGACCAGTTCGCGATGGTGGTGCTCGGTTCGAAGGGGCGCACCGGCCTGCGCGACCTGCTGATCGGCTCGGTCGCGCGGCGCGTCAGCGAGATCTCGCGCATCCCGGTGCTGCTGGTCAAGTGATAACGAAAATGAGGCACGCCCGGCCGGGCACGCCCGTCTTCAAGAACAACGAAACCGAATGCTCTCGCTGATCGTCGCCTGGCTCGTCAATACCGTCAGCCTGCTCGCGCTGGCTTGGCTCATTCCGGCCGTGCAGGTGCGCAGCTTCGGCACCGCGCTCGCCGCCGCACTGGTGCTGTCGCTGCTGAACGTGCTGATCCGCCCCGTGCTGTTCATCCTCACGCTGCCGGTCACCGTGATCACGCTGGGGCTGTTCATCTTCGTGATCAACGGCTTCCTGTTCTGGCTGGCGACGCACTTCCTCGACGGCTTCGCGGTCCGCAGCTTCTGGTGGGCGGTGTTCGCCGCCTTCGTCTACAGCCTGATCAGCTGGGCGATCAGCTCGCTGCTACCGACGATACGCGCCTAGGAGTCTGGGCGGCGCTCTGCCGCCCAGACTCCTAGTACGCCGGGTCAGCGCGGCTGCCGGCAGCACGCTTCGCCGGCGACCTTCGCGGGGCGTCTGCCGGTGCGGACGTCTCCACGGCAATTGCCGCTTCCACTACCCAAGCCACCGACGCATCGAGCAGCCGCGCCACCGCGAACTCGAAAGCCTGGGCAGCCCCCTCGGCCGATTCCGTCGTCAGCGGTTCTTCCTCATGGAAGATGCGCGTACCGATCGTCCGACGTGCCGGGCGGTCGACGATGCGCATCCGCATCGAGATGCGCGCGACACCGGGCGGCACCGCGTTGTCGTGCAGCATCTCGTCGAGCTGCAGCTCGACGAGCCAGCTCCCCCGCACGGCGCCGGAGAGCGGAGCCACGTCGCGAAAGACGCCGGTTTCGGTGAGCCGGCGCGCGAACAGCCTTCCTGCCTGCTCGGCGGGCCGTTCCGTCCAGCTCGCCAGCTGGTAGTACGCCAAAGCACCGGGGCTGCGACTGTAGACGATCGACGTCGTGTCGTAGAACGCGCTTGCGGCCGACCAGGAGACGAGCGCAACGCGATCGAGCGGCGCGCTCTGCAGTGGCTCCGTGTCGCCGAGGTCGCGCAGCTCGTAGCTGATGTGCGCGGGCGTTTCGTTGCCGATGCTCACGCATCCCGATGCGAAGACGAGCGGCGCCGCACAGGCAGCAAGCAGTGCACGGCGTCGCAGCAACCGGCGCGCATCGCTCACGGCAACTGCTCGCCCGGACCGAGCTGCTGCGGGGAAGGACCAAGCAATGCCGAGCGCGGATCACGCAGCCGCTCGGCGGCGCGCGCCAGTTGCTCGACGCCGCGACGCAGCTCGCGCGCGGTGGCCTGCAGCTCGAGCGCACCGGCGTCGGCGCTCGCCGTCACGCCTTCGGCCATCTCGGCGGTCGCCCTCTCGAGCGCGCGCGCCGAACGCATGATCGCGTCGAGCGCAGCCTGCCCCTGCTGCACGAAGGGGCCGAGCCGCCGCACGACCTCCGTCCCCTCGTCGGCCAGGCTCGCCAGCGAGCCGGCAATCTGCGCGCTCG
Organism: uncultured Limnobacter sp.; assembly: GCA_964538505.1. Lineage (GTDB taxonomy): Bacteria > Pseudomonadota > Gammaproteobacteria > Burkholderiales > Burkholderiaceae_E > Zeimonas. The sequence continues at coordinate 16,702 of CAZIDY010000026.1, forward strand.
CCTGCTGCAGGGACGACGCCGTCTGCGCAACACTCGCGATCGCGCCGTCGACCTGCGCGAGTCGAGCGTCGATCCCTTCGGCGAGCTCGCGCACCGCGACGACCGCGCCGACCAGCTGCTCGCGATTCTCCTCGTCGAGCAGTTGCCGCACGTTGTCCAACGCCGCCTCGCCGCTCACCGCGAGCCGGCTCATCGCTCCGGCGATCTGCTCGAGATCGGAAGTGCCCTCGGGGATGATCGGGTAGCGCTCGCCTTCTTCCACGAGCGCGAGTTCCGGGCCCGGCGTGCCGGGCGTCTGCAGGTCGATGCGCGCGATGCCGGTGACGAGGTTGCGGCCGACGACCGCACGCGTGTTCACGCTGACCGGCGTCTCGCGATCGACGCGCACGACGACGTCGACGCGGTTGATGTTGTCGCGCGAGATCGAGTACTCCTGCACGCGACCGACCTTCACGCCGCGCATGTTCACGTCGCTGCCGATCTGCAGGCCTTCGAGCGACTGCTTCTCGAAATGGATCGCGTAGTAGCGAAAGCCGTCGGCCGATCCGACGCCGGCCAGCCAGACGTAGCCAAAGACGGTGACGGCGATCAGCGCGACGACGACGATGCCGACGAAGGTGTAGCGGGATTCAGGCTCCATCCGGTGCACTCCGCGATCAGGAGTCGGCCGGACCTGGATCGAGTCCGTGCAAGCCCCCGGGCGGAGCCATTCTACGGCTGTCGAACCAGGCGCGGATCCATTCGTCGTCGCTGCGCGCGACTTTCCCGGGTACGTCGTCGGCCGCGATGCGGCCGTTGCGCAGCACGATCATGCGGCGGGCGATCGTCAGCAGCGTGTCGATGTCGTGCGTGACCATCACGATCGTGATGCCGAGATCGCGGTTCAGCGACGCGAGCAGCGCGTCGAGCGTGCGCGCGGTGATCGGGTCGAGGCCCGAGGTCGGTTCGTCGAGGAACAGCACTTCGGGCTCGAGCGCGAGCGCACGGGCGATCGCGGCACGCTTGCGCATCCCGCCCGACAGCTCGCTCGGCATCTTGCCCGCGGCCTGCGGCGGCAGCCCGGCCATCGAGATCCGCAGACGCACGAGCGGCGCGATCATCTCGTCGGGAATGAGACCCTGCTCGCGCATCGGCGTCGCGACATTACCGGCGACGTCGAGCGACGTGAACAGCGCGCCGTCCTGGAACATCATGCCGATGCGCCGACGCATCGCGGCGAGCGCGGCGTCATCGGCCGACCAGACGTCGGTGCCGAGCAGGCGCACGCTGCCGCCGCTCGGCCGGTGCAGGCCGACGATCTCGCGCAACAGCACCGACTTGCCGCTGCCGCTGCCGCCGACGAGCGCGACGAGCTCGCCGCGCCGCACGCGCAGGTCGATGCACTCGTGCACGACCTGCTCGCCGAATCGCGTCTGCAGCCCGTCGACCTCGATGACTGCGGCCTCGTCGCGCGTGCGCGGGTCCGTGTCGCTCACAGTCCGAGCGCCTGCAGCAGCACCGCGAACAGCGCATCGAGCACGATGACGACGACGATCGACTGCACCACCGTCGACGTCGTGTTGCGGCCGATCGAGCGGGCGTCGCGGCTCACCGTCATTCCCATCCGGCAGCCGATCAGGGCGATCGCGAACGCAAAGAAGGGCGCCTTGACGAGACCGATCACCAGGTGACGCGTCGCGAGCGCATAGCGCAGGCGTTCGAGGAACTGCCCGGGGCCGATGTCGAGCATGTGGTCGGCGATCGTCATCGCACCGAGCAGGCCGGCGACGTCGCCGACGAAGACGAGCAGCGGCAGCGCGAGAACGAGCGCGACGACGCGCGGCACGATCAGCACCTGCTCCACCGACAGGCCGAGCGTGCGGATGGCGTCGATCTCCTCGGTGAGGCGCATCGTGCCGAGCTGCGCGGCGAAGGCCGAGCCCGAGCGGCCGGCAAGGATCACCGCAACGATCAGCGGCGAGAACTCGCGCGTGAGCCCCAGCGCCACGCCATCGACGACGAAGATGCTCGCGCCGTACTGCGTCGCCTGCAGCCCGAGCAGGTACGCGAAGACGAGCCCGATCAGGAAGGTCACGAGCGCGACGACGGGGATCGCCGACACGCAGACCTGCGCGAGCTGCGCGAACAGCTCGCGCACGCGGAAGCGCCGCAGAACCAGCACGCCCTGCGCTAGCGCAACGACGACGCGGCCGAGCCATTCGACGGTGCCGACGACGAGCTGCCACAGACCGACGACGCCTTCGCCGATGGCGCTCACCGGGTCCTGTCTCGGCGGCAGCCCGATCGTGTCGGCGAGGTCCGAACCGATCACTTCGTCGAGCCGATCGCGCACGAGCTCGACAGTGGCGCGCTGCGCATCGGCGAAACCGGCCAGCTCGACCTCGTCGGGCTTCGCGCCGGAGGCGACGAGACGCTGCCACAGCGCGAGCGCACCCGAGGTGTCGATCGCGTCGAGCGCCGAACCGTCGACGACGACCGGAGACACGATCCCGCTTCGCGGAATGCAGCCGCGCAGCGAATCGGAAAGATCGCGCAGCGCAGACAGGCGCCACGTACCGGACAGCCGCAACCTGCTGCCCGCGTCGGTGTGTTCGTACCGGCAAACGCCGCTGCTGGGCATACGATCGATGGGAGAAACCGGGGTCAGACCACGATTTCCGCGGAAATCGTGGTCTGACCCCGGTTTCCCCTCGTGGCGCGGGCAGCCTAGCACAGGGATCGCGTTGGCTGCGCGACGCGCACTGAACCGCCCAGCGGAGATGGCAAACTCCGCAAAGCGGAGCTCTCCGGGAACCTCATGTCCGAAGCACGGATCACCTATCGCGGCACGGTCTATCCGTGGCACTGCGATCACATGGGCCACATGAACGTGATGTGGTACGTCGGCAAGTTCGACGAGGCGACGTGGCAACTGTTCACCGCGCTCGGCGCCGGCCCGTCGTTCCTGCGAAACGCCAACCGCGGCATGGCGGCGGTCGAGCAGCGCATCCGCTACCGGCGCGAGCTCTACGCGGGCGACGTCGTCACGATCCGCAGCGAAGTGCTCGAGGTGAAGGACAAGAGCATCCGCTTCGTCCACGAGATGCGTCGCGACGACGACGGCGAGGTCGCGGCGACGACGATCCTCGTCGGCGTGCACATCGACACGACGCTGCGACGCGCGTGCGCGCTGCCCGACGAGTTGCGTCGCGCCGCGGAGCCGTGGCTGTCGCCCGATCCGTCGCGCTGGGACTGATCGGCACGACGAATTCCTGCGTCCTGCCCGCGTCGTCGCCTACGGCCTGCCTGTGTCGTCTACACCCAGCGGCGTCGCCACCGCCTCCAGCGGCCTGCGCTCGGCGTCGACGCCGAAGCGCCACGCGAGCACCCCGGCAATCACCATCAGGCTCGCACCGATCCCGTAGCCGATGGCCACCGCACCGCGGCTGCCCGTCTCGATCAGCACGCCGAACAGCGCAGGCGCAACGAAGCCGCCCGCGCCGGTGCCGATCGCGTAGAAGATCGCGATCGCGAGCCCGCGCATCTCGAGCGGGAAGACCTCGCTCACCGTCAGCACGAGCCCGACACCGGACAGTACGTAAGTGAGCCCGATCATCCGGCGTCGCCCCACCACATCGAACAACGGCCCGAGCAGCAGCGGCCCGAGCACGTTGCCGAGCGCGAACGGAAAGATGTAGAGCGCGACGCGCACATCGGGCACGCCGTAGTAACGCGTGAGCACCAACGCGTAGGTAAAGAAGATCGCGTTGTAGAAGAAGGCCTGCGCGATCATCATCGCCATTGCGACGACGCTGCGCCGTCGATAGCGGCGCAGCAGGATGTGCAGCACCTGCGAGAACGACGCGACCCCTTGCCGCATGAAGACGATGCCGCCGTGCGCGCGCGGCAGCGTCCCGTGCTGCGCGGCGCATTCGCGCTCGATTCCCTGCAGGATCCGCTCGGCTTCGTCGGCACGACCGTGCGCGAGCAGCCAGCGCGGGCTTTCGGGAACGTGCCGGCGCACGAGCCAGATCGCAGCCGACAGCAGCGCGCCGGCGGCGAAGCAGGCGCGCCATCCCCATTCGGGCCCGAGCACGGCGGGGTCGAGCAGCACGAGGCTCAGCCCAGCGCCCAGCGCCGCGCCGATCCAGAAGGTGCCGTTGATCGCGAGGCTCACCCGGCCGCGCATGCGCGCCGGAATCAACTCGTCGATGGCAGCATTGATCGCTGCATACTCGCCACCGATACCGATGCCCGTCACGAAGCGGCACAGCGCGAAGAAGGCAAAGTTCCACGAGAACGCCGTCGCGAAGGTCGCGAGCATGTAGACGGCGAGCGTGATCAGGAACAGCTTCTTGCGACCGAAGCGGTCGGTAAGCCGGCCGAAGAGCAGCGCACCGACGACGGCCCCGGCGATGTACAGCGAGCCCGACCAGCCGATCTGCACCGCCGACAGGCCGAGCGTGTCGGAGCGCTCGAGCACGGCGCCGAGCGAACCGACCAGCGTGACCTCGAGCCCGTCGAGCGTCCACGCGATGCCGAGCGCAAGAACGATCCGCCAGTGCCAGCGCGACCAGGGAAGGCGATCGAGGCGGGCGGGGATGTCGCTGGCAGGGGCGGTCATCCCGTGTCGGTTACTGACCGATGCGAATGATCTGGTTCAGGGTTTCACAAGCCGCTTCGAAAACATCCGCTGTCACCTGCTTCCAGGGATGGGCCCTCGCCGCGCGCACGCGCCAGTCGAACGATTTCGGTTGATGCGCAAGCACATAACTGACCTTCGCCTTCGGTCCAACGAACCGGATCGCAAAGGGGTTCGAATCGTTGGACTGTGCAGTCGTCATCGGAAGACCGATCACGATGCTCGTGCGATCGTTGAAGGGCCTGGGCGACAGCACCATCATCGGGTGCAGGTCCTTCATCTCACGCCCCGCCTGCGGGTTGAAATCGATCCAGATGATGTCTCGCCGATCGGGCACCCACGATGCCGGCCGGGTTGCCATCAGATGACCTCGGCGCCCGCAGTCCCGGCGACCATCGCCTCGCCACCATGTCTGGCCGGATCGAAGGCTTCCAGTTTCTGGGCCAGCGTGAGTCTCGGCTCGCCGATCACGCGAAGGAGAACGCCTCCTTCAACTACTTCGAGCATGACAGGGGTACCCCGGGTGAGGCGCGCAGCGCGCGCCACCGGACCGGTCAGCCTGACGGCCAGGCTGTTGCCCCATTCCTGAACCGTCTGCTCGGTTCTGATCTGCGCCGCTCTGGACATCCCGTACTCCACCAACAGCATGTAGATACAAGGCTACACGTTCAGCGGAATTGTGTCTATGCGTAGATACGACGTGTGCGCTGCCTGGGGCGCCAGTTATGCCAGCTACTTCAGCGGAAGCAGCAAGCTGCCGGTTCCGGGTCTTGTCCGGCAAACACCCGTTTTAACCCGGCAGCCCGGTTCCCGCGATCAGTTCCTGATAGTCCTGCTTCGCCAGGCCGCAACCTCGTCGGCTAGAGGATCCCACCCGACCTGAGTCCGGACCGAATCAGCCGACGATTCTGTCGTACTCGGCGGCGCGATAGTGCAAGCCGACGCGCACGGCCGCAGCCAGCTCTTCCGGGGAGAGCTGTTCAACCCGACGTTCGAGATCGTTCACCTTGCTCACTGCCTGCCCCCTGCAAATACCTTCGAAGGCGTGATCGGTGCCGGCTCCCCGACTCGAACGGGGGACCTACCGCTTACAAGGCGCGGGGTCTATTGACGGTTTCGGATCGAGGAAAACTAGCACTGGCATTGGTTGCGCTTCGATCCCCTCATTGCCAAGATTGACGAAATGGCGATTCGGGCACCAATTCGGGAACCACTCGGCACGTGAAACGGTCCCACGCGCCTCGTTTTCGCGGCCGTCAGTCTAACGGGCGCATCGGCCCGGTCGCGTCGATCGCCCGCCAGACTTAGGCCGCGAGTTCGATTTCGCTCGGCCGTTCGATGCCGCACGATGCCCGAGCATGAATCACGAAGCGATCAACGAACGATGCGCCCGCGAATTGCTCGCCTGGGTCGATCAGCAGTCAACCGGCGTCCGGCGCGCCAGAGTCACGAACAACCTAGGCAGCAACGCAAGCGCCCAGTGCGATCGGTTGCGGCCCGCAAAAAGACGGCCGGCCGTGCGCGGCGCCAACCCAACGGACACCAAACCCAACCGGCAGCAACTAGCGCGCCAACCGGACCTCGCATGCTGCGCAGACGGGCCCTTCAAACTGCACTAGGTTTAAATACTCGCAGGCCGACGCTTTTTGCTTACGACAAAGCCCAACCCAGCGGCGAGCATCAGAGCGGCAGTGGAAGGAATCGGTACGACCCTGACCTCGAAGCGGTTGAACGTATAGCTGATGATTGAGTAAAAGCGCGTATCAAGGCAGTCCCACGTAGGCCCTGCGGGGCAATTCCCGCCCTCATCAAGCTGCGCAAATCCGCCGCGTCCAACAAATGGATTATCTTCAACAGTGAATTGTTGAATCAACGCAGCGCTCGAAAGCCATTCTCCAATGTACGCGGTACCGATATCAGCGCCAAAGGATCTCTGGCTGTATCTGTATGTATCGTCTTCCGATGAAGGCAGCAACGCAGTCTCTCGAACGTCGCCCAATCGCGTCGTGTCTCGAGGATAGCCACCGGTTAGCAAGAATGCATCTATCAACAAGTACTCTTCGTGCTCGTATCGCCATGAGTCGTAGTTTTCCAGGCGATTGAGACGCAGAGACAAGCTGCCCATCCCCTCACCCAGAATGATGCGGGTAAGTTCAAGAAACGGTTGTCCGGCTGGATAACCTGTTCCGAGCGTCTGACTGTAGTTCGCATAACAGGACGGGCCGTGTGACCCCTCACATTCGATTGCTGTATTCGGGACAAACTGCGGCTTGATCGTCCATTCGACGGAAATTGGCAGACCAACCCACTGAGATATATCTGCACCGTCCCAATAGGGTGAGGCTGCGCTGCCGAGGGAGTCGTAGTAGGTCGATTCGACAGTCCCGAACGCGGTAAGCCGAATTTGAGTCGCAGACGCTGGCTGTACCAAGAAAAAGCACAGACCCAAAGCGACGACAGGCCAGGCACCAAAAGTGGGGGGCAACCTTCGTCTCACGCTCGACCATGCCGCCCTTGCCGTTCCGCTGTTTGTGAACATCTCAGTCCCCACGTTTTAAGCCCCTTGGAAAGGAACGCAAGAAACAGACCGAGATGGGATATCAATGGCTTAGCGACAATCAGGGCGGTCGACCGTAAGAAATACCGACACTTGATCTTAGCGACGCACGCCCTATCTGAACTTGCTGCGCTGTTTCGCAAGCGCATTGAGAGCCTTCGACAGTTCGCGCAGCTCGCGCCAATGCCCACCGCGATAGCCGTTCAGCTTCGAGCGCGCCTTACCCTCGACCGTGCGCGGCCCCGTCGATTGCTGCCACGGTTGCCAGCGTCGGATCGCCTTTGCCTGCTGTGCCCGTCGCTCCGGTGTCCAACCGTTCGACATCGGTCGCTCCCAATAGTTCGGTTTTCACGGAATAGTTTTCCCGCGCGCGCGCGCCCGCGCGTTCGGGTCCCGAAACTCCGTAAGCGCTAAATGCCCTTTGCATCCATAACTGCAACGGCACTGCAGAGCACTCCCGCAAGTGAACTAGCCACCGACCCGCCGTCCAGTACAAAGTCCGTTTCAAACTTGTACGCGCCGCTCATATCCGTAGTGACAACCTTGCCGTATCCCTTACGGCAATCGCCTTTCGTCACATACCACCGCTCAAATTCAATGCGGCCCGAAGTCAAGTCATGAACGCGGCCCGACGATGAAACAATCGGCACTCCACCGCGATTCGTACTGAACTCAACGCTTCCCGATCGCCCTTCCCACTTTACGTCGTCGGTCGCAGCCAAGAGAATCCAGTCTGCGGCGTCGCTCGCCGTGCACGCGAGGGTGAGTCCGATACCACAGAGTAGGTGCCGCATTCTTGTTCCTGCTTGTTGATCACTTTGGCCCGCGCGCTTGATCATCAAGAGTGGGGGACATTAGCCTCTGAGCGGCTTCGCCGGGGGGAATGCTCGCGTTCCGCGATGATGAAGTCAATAGTTCGGTTTTCGCGGATTCGTTTTCCCCCGCGCGCGCGTCTGCGCGTACAGGTGTCGAAACTCCGTTGTTCACTTGCTGCGGCCCGTGCGCGATGTTCGCCTGGCGCGCGAAGATCGCCGGCCCTGCTTTGATCGTGGCCAGCGTTTCGAGCGTTGCCCGGCTCTGGCTCTGCGCCTTCAATGCGAGCCGCAGGAACGTTTCCAGGTGCTTTAAGTATTCCTGGGAGTGCGCCCGGCGAGCGAGGCTTGTGAAGATCGTTTGCAGCGCCGTCGCCTGCGCGAACAGCATCGCTTCGATGCGCTTGGTGTCGCCCTCCCATACGTCCTTGACGCTCGCGGACAGCGTATCGAACAGCGCGCGGAAGTCCTGTTCGCCGAATGGTCCCTTCAAGTACTCGCCCGCGACAGCGGTCGCCTGTGCGCTCGGCGACAGGAACAGCTTCGCGGATGCGTCGGCCTTCTCTGCTTCGGCAGCCTTCGGAAATTCGGCCACCGCGATCCGCTTCTTAGCCTTCGGTTTGCTCGCCATAGTTCGCTTCCAGTTCTACGGAATTAGCCTTCGTCGCCTGCACGCCCGGTTTCCGGCAGCGCCTCGCCGACTTTCGCACGCCCCCGCCCGGCGTTTTCTTGACGTTTGGCGCAGTGAAGCGACGCGCCCGGTTTCCGCTTCGGTCGTCCAGACTTTCGCGCCGCCCCCGCCGACCCCCATGCTTCAAATGTCGGCCGCCCGCGCAGAGAGGAACAGCCTGGTCATGCAACGCGCGCCGGTTTCGTTCGCGCATACCCCCCGGTCACGCACGCTCGAACGCATCGCACCGCATCCCCTCGTCGTCGGGCAGCTCATGCAGCAGCCCGTAGGCGTGCGGCAGGTCGTCGCGCCCGGTGCAGTAGCCGTCGCTCAGTCCCGGCCGGCAGAAATGCCTGCATCGCCTGCACGATGCGATTCGGTCGTGCGTGGCCTCAATCAGTCGGCGCACGCCCTCGGGATCGAGCGCGAACATCGCCGGCAGCGCCGCGCGGTCGTCGTCGCGATACAGGCCCGCTTTCGCGCAGGCATCGAACAGCGCGAGCGCCTCGGCCGGCACCGTCGCCGCTTCCTCGGCCATCGGCTCGGCCGCGACCGCCTCGGGGTAGGCCGCGAGCACTTCGGCTTGATCGCGTTCCGGCGCGAACGCCACGGCCACCGGGTCCAGGTCGGGGAAGTGCAGCAGCCACAGCGTCGCGCGTTCCGTAACGCCCGCACACGACGTAACAGGCGTAACAGCCGTGCAAGCCAATACTGGCGCGGGTTTCGCTGTTACGTCCGCCGTTTCGGCAGGCGTAACAGGCGTAACAGAATCGGCCTCAAGCCGTGCGAGTAAGGCTTCAAGCGCCATCGTCGCCCCGCAGCTTGTCGGCGTGGATCGAGTACAGCCGCACCGTGTCCGGCCGGCCGGCGACTCGCTCAGGCTTCGAGCGTTCGCCGCTGCTCGCCGGCAGTGCGCCGACTTCCTGCAATGTGCCGAGCGCCCGCTTGAAGTCGAAGCCTTGCAGTGCCTCGCGCATCCCCGCCGTCGTGAACAGGTACAGTCGGCCGCCCGGCCCGTCGCGCCACCATCCGGCCCGATTGATTCGCATCGTTTCGTCGGGCAGGTCGGCATCCGAGAATCGGCTATCGCCGTGCCGCTCGATGAAGTCGGCGACTCGCTCGGGAATCTGCCGCCGTTCATCGTTGCCACGGCCGCGCAGGCTTTGCCACGCTCGGAACGCTTCGCCCGCCGCCTCGATCGCCGCGCCCGCCGGCCAGCCCGTCAAGCCGTATTCCGTCGCCAACTCGCCAGCCAGCGCGATCAACGCGAAGCGCCCCGCCGCTCGCTTGTCCTGGCCTTCCTTGCCGTCGGCCTCGAACGCGGGTAGCGACTTGATGCGTTCGAGCGCCGCCGCGAAGTCGCTTCCGTCGTGCGTCAGGCGATGCAGGAACGCACGCCCCGCGTGCCCGTGATTCGTCGCCGCTGCTCGCTTGATCGCGTCCGACAGCGCCGGCCCGTTTGCGAAGCCGTGCAGGTCGTCCCAAGCGCCGAAGCGACGCGCGGCCGGAACATCGAGCAGTCGCACCGCTTGCCCCGCCTTGATCGAGCGCCCGCCCTCGGCGATCGCGGTAGCGATCGTGCGTTCGCCACTGGACAGGATCACGCAACGCCAGCGAGTCACGCTTCGCGCGTTGCCGCTTCGGCTCGCCCGCTGCTTGCCGCGTCCGTTGCCGAGCGAGTACACGATCGCCCCGACTTCGCGCGGATCGCACTCGCTGATTTCGTCCAATGCGAGCAGGCAATCATTGAACAGCGCCGCCGCGCCCTCGATTCCGTTCGCAGTCGCGCGCCAGCTTCGGCGAAAGTTCGTCCCGCCCCATACGGAACAAGCCGCTTCGATTGCCGTCGTCTTGCCGGTGCTGGAATCGCCGACGAAGTGAATCCCGCCGCCCTCGGCGTTGCACTTGCCGAGCAACGGCCCGGCGAATGCGACGGACAGCGCGAGCATGAGCAGCGGGTTTCCGACGGCGCGCGCCGCGATCTCGCTTCGCCATACTTCGAGCGCGCCGGTTCGCGTATGTTCGTCGTGTCCGCGCTCGCCCGATTGATAGATCACGGCCGCTGCGCTCGGCCCGATCACCTCGTCGGGAAGGACGTAGGACGCCCCGCACCATCCGACTTGCAGCGCGCATTGAACGCGCCGCTTCGGCGTCAGGGCTTGCAGGTAGCGCGCGAGCAGGCGATGCCCGTCCGGGTCGATCAGTACGCCCATTGCGAGCAGCTCGCCGCGCAGCTCGTCGCCACGGCCGGCGAGCAATTCCATCGGCATCGCCCATTCGCGCCAGTGCCCGCTGGTCGTGCGGAATCTCAACAATCGGCCGAAATTGTTCTCCTGTCCGTCGCGCGTCACGGCGTCCAGGTGCAGCGGCGAGCACACCCATTGCTCGATCGGGACGGGCGGATCGTCGGCCTTGCCCTGCTTCACGGCGAAGGACCAGACGCCCGCCCGGTATCGACGGCCGCCCTCGTCGTGCGGCGCATCGAGGACGACGAAGCGCGGCCGGTCATCGAGCGATGGAATCGGACTCGGCGTTACGGCTGTTACGTCTGCGGAATCGTCTGGCGTAACAGCGCAAGCCGCGCCGTTGCTCGCTTGCACGCTTGTTACGGTTGTTACGTCTGTTTCCGACGTAACCGCAGCGGCGTCGCCATCGGCAACCGGGAAGCCGTCAGAATCGGCCGCAGGCGCGTTTCCGTCGTCTTTCGGTGCCGACGTAGGGAACGCGTCGGGAACGCTCGCTAGCGCCCGTTCTATCGCTTCCTGCACGGCTTGCGGCCCGACGCGCATCGCCAGGTCGTTAAAGTCGCTCGCGCCGTCCGGCCGCGCGGCGCCGAAGTCGGGGAAGGCGACCAGTGCGCCCACCGCTTTCGCCGCCTCGTTCGCCTTCGTGCGCCCCGGATTGCTCTCCGTCTGGCAGTCGTCGTCGCCGCAGACGATCAGCGGGAAGTCTGGGCAGCGCGCGTCGTTCAACGCGAGCGCCACCGGCCGAAGGTTCCCGGCGTCGAAGGCAACGGCCACCGGATAGCCGGTCGCTTCGTGGATGCTCGCCGCCGTTGCGAACCCTTCGGCGATGCACAGCGGATGCGTCATCAGCAGCTCGGGCGCGACGATAAAGAAGCGCCCCGACTTCGCGCCGTCGGGCAAGAACCGTTTCGCGCCGTCGCTGTCGATGAATTGCAGCGAATGCACGTTGCCGCCGCTGTCCATCATCGGGACCACCAGCCGGCCCTTGCGATCTTGGCGAGCGCCGTTCGGTCCGACTCTCTTTCGTGCCAGGTAAGGATGATCGGGCGCGGCCGGCGCGCTTTGCTCCCAGATTGCCGCCGCCTTCTCCGCCGCTATCGCTCGCCGCTTCGCCTGCTCGGCGTCGGCCTGCGCCGCGCGTTCGGCGCGCGCGCGTCGTTCGGCTTCGATTTCCTCGGTGGTCGGCTTGCCTTCGCCGTCGCTCGGCCGGTAGCCGTGCCGCTGCGCCTCGAAGAACAGCGTTCCGCCGGTAACGCGCCCATTCGGCTTGATGCCCTTCCAGACGGCCCGCGCGTCGCGTTCGTTGTACGTCTCGTCGCGTTGCGACCAGGCATCCCAAACGTCGAACCCGTCATCGCCGAGCGTAGCCTTGACGGCCATGCCCATGCGAACCCACGTATCGCGGTCGTGCGCGGGAATCACCGACAGGGCTTCGCGGATGCGTTGCGCCTCATGCATCGCTCGCCCCCTCGCCGGCATCGCGCCGCTTGCGGGCCTGATGCACAGTCAAGATTTCGTGCGCGAGCAGCCGCCAGCCCTTGCGCTCGGCGCCGGCCTTGTCCGTCCAGGTCGTCGCTTCGAGCGTGCCGACAGCCGCGAGGCTTGATCCCTTGTGCAGCGTCATCAGGCGCGCGCCGGCCTTCGGATCGAACGTCGTGATGCCGACGAAGATCGCTTCGGGTCCGGCCGCGACCCGCGCGGATGCGGTCCAGTAGCGATTGCCGTTCGACGCCGTGCGCTCGGTCGGCTCGGCCGACAGCTCGCCAGAGAGAAGCCCGCCGATCATCGCGACCACCCCGCGAGCGCGACAGCGACGGCGAGTAGCGCCGCGTCGAAACGTTGAACGGCGATCGCCGCGCCAGCGATCAGCGATCGAATGCGGGCCGCCGGGTTAGAATGGCGCGAGCAGCAGGTATCCGGGGTCGCGCGGTCGCCACCGTCGCGGCCCCTTCCTTTTCGGGCGATCATCCCTGCCGCGCCTCGATCCAGGCGAGCAGGTCCGAACGGCGAAAGCCGATCGCGCGCACGCCGAGCCGAACAGCCGCAGGGAAAGACGGATCGTTCCGGCGCAGTTGCCAGAAGGCGGTATTGCCGAGTCCGATGAAGCGCGCCGCCGGCTTCGGGCGCAGGATTTCCGCGTTCGGATGAACAGCCGCAGTGTCGCGGCGAGTCGTCTTTTTCACTGTCAAGGGTCCTCTGATGCGGTCAACGAAATGACCGGGGACCCGTGACGGGCACTGACGCGACAGGGCGAGTGTCTACTACCGTTGACGGTAGTGCTTTACTCGGTTAGTGTCCTAACGGTGCAACATAATGTTGCATCGTGAAGCACTATGCGGCATTACGCCGCACCGTCCTATCGTGGCGGCGGCTTCAGCCCATTTTCGACGGCCTGGGGGCTTCTGCTCTCCGGTCCTGAGGCCCTCGGTACTGCTAATACCGGGGGCCTCGCCTTTTACGGTGTACCCCAAAGGACCTTCCTTCACCTTCTCGCGTCTTGCTTCCTTGCGATTCGGCAAGGCCCCATTCTATCCGCTCATGCTGTGTTTCGGTACAGTGCATGAGGCTCGGAAAGAACCGTGGGGCCTCGCCTTCTCGCGCGGTGCGTTGCAGCGATCCAGCACTTCGGATTCAACGTGATGCGCCGGGCGTTGTCAAACAACGCACGCAATGGAATCGTTCTGATGTGATAGGGGATGCGGATATCCCCCAACGAGGGGCGCTATGCGCGCAGCGCGACTACTTCCGCCCCGCCGGCCCGCAGCGCCGCAATATGCGCTCCGACCTTCTCCCACGCCTCGATCATTTCCGGCCGGTGGTCGTGCCCGTCATAGACACGCGCGAGGATGTTCGCGTCGAGGTGCGATAGGCATCGCTCGGCGATATGCGGCGCGATCCCAAGTCGCGCCATCATTGTCCGCGTCGTGCGCCTCAAGTCGTGCGGGCGCAGCTTGATTCCGCCGGATTCCACGACGCGATCGGCGATCCGCGCGAGCGCCCGAGCAACGGTCATCGGCGAAAGCGCCTCGCCTTTGTTCGTGAGGATGAAATCCTCGCCCTTCGCCTTGCATGGCAGCTCGCGCGCTCGATTGAGCACCGCTAGCGCCTGCTCGGATAGGTGAATCTCGAACGGGCGATCTGTCTTTGTTCGCTCGGCCATCAGAATCCAGCGGTCGCCCTTGATCTCACGCCAGCGGGCGAGCCGTACTTCAGTCGGCCGCGCTCCGGTCAGCAATTGCAGCTCGATCGCCAGGCGCACCGGCTCCGAAACGTCGGACGCTGCAAGCACTTGAAACAGCGCCCGCAATTGTTTGTCGTTCGCGGCGATTACTTCTTCGTGCGAACGCGGCGGACGGTATGGTTTCGGGTTCGCAATTCCGGCCATCGGATCGCTGGACAGGTGGCCGCGCTCAATCGCAAAGCGCACCAGCGCCCGCAGGGTTCGGTACACCTGTGCGGCCATGCCTGGCGCGCGCCGTCGGCGGGCCGAGTCGATGCAGGCTTGCAGCGCGTCGCGTTGCAGCTTCGCAACCTTCGCATCGCCGATCCGGCCACGAATGTCCGAATCGAAGTTCTGCCGATGAATCTCGATCGTCCGTTCGCGCACAGGCTTTCCGCCCTTGCGACGCGAGCCTAGCCGGCGATCCTCTGCGAACGCATCGAACAGTTCGGCGACGGTCGGGTCAGATTTCCGCCCGTGCCGCTTGAACCGTTCTTCGATCACCGGATGGTCGGCCTCGCCGATGCGCGCGAGCCCGGCGACGCCGCGCAGCTCCGCCACCTTGCCGCGCGCCGCCGCCAAGCCAAAACGATCGGAGTACGGGCCGAGGGTCAGGTACTTACGCGATCCGCCGACCATCGCCCGGTACTCGAACGACCGGGAAAGCCCCTGCACGCCGGCCCGCAGGCGCAGGAACAGCCCTTCTTCGATGGCGATGCGCTGCTCGGTCTTGCCGCGCGCCAGCGTTTGCGCCTTGATGCGCGCGTCCGTCCACTTTCGGGCCGCGCCGCCGTTCGCCTGCCGTTCGCCCATGTTCGCCCCCCGACTTGGGAACCAGTCTGGACTTGGGAACCAGTCTGGGAACCACTCGAAGCGAATACTAGCGAAGTTCCGCGAAGCGTAACAAGTTGATTTTCAGAGGGAAGATTCGGTGCCGACTCTCCGACTCGAACGGAGGACCTACCGCTTACAAGGCGGTTGCTCTACCAACTGAGCTAAGCCGGCGAGAAGAAAGGCAGTGTAGCGCAGCGTCCGCAGCGCTCCTGCGTGGCGCCCGCTACTTGACCCGTGTCAGCCGCGGCTTGCCGCGCGGCGGCGGCGTGCGGGGTCCGGGGTCGTCGTCGCCGGGGCGACCAGACTGCGCAGGTAGTGGCTGATTGCCGGACTCGGCGTGCTCGCCGCGCGGCTTCTCCTCGCGTGGCACCGCGGCGATCGCAGGCTTGCGGGTGCGCGGCTTCGCGCGGCGGCTCTCGCCGGGCGACTCACCAGTCGACTCGGCAGGCATGCCAGCCGCTGCGCCGTCGTCCCCCGGCTGCGCGCTTACATCGCGAAGCGTCGTCTTGCGCGCCCGTTTCGGCGCGCGCCCGCTCCCCGCGCGCCTGGCAGGACGGGAGGCTGCCGCGCCGGGCTCCTTCGCACTGTCTCCCGGATCGGCAGCGCCTTCGACGCTCCCGGTAGCGGGCGCATCGGACGCCTCCCCGGAAGCCTCTTGCGCGCCGTCGCGCACTTCGTGCCCCTCCGGCGAGCCGCCCTCCTCCGCTTCCTGCGGCACCCGCGCCGCCACCTCGAAGGCCATCCCGTGCCCGTTCTCCTGCGCGAAGATCGCACTGAGATTGTCGATCGGAATCGACACATGCCGCGCGACACCACTGAAACGCGCCTCGAACTCGAGCAGCTCGTTGCCGATGTGCAGCCGGTTGGTCGCCTCGCCCGAGATGTTGAGCACGATCTCGCCGTTGCGCACGAACTCGCGCGGAACCTGCGTACGTTCGTCGACGACCACCGCGATGAACGGCCGATAGCCGTTGTCGGCACACCACTCGTAGATGGCGCGCACGAGATACGGCTTCGTCGAGACTTCTGCCATCAGCGGCGCATCACCTTCTCGGAGGGCGTCAGCGCTTCGATGTATGCCGGCCGCGAGAACAACCGCTCGGCATAGCGCAGCAGCGGCGCAGCACTCTTCGGCATGTCGATGCCGTAGTGGTCGAGCCGCCACAACAGCGGCGCGATCGCGACGTCGAGCATCGAGAAGTCGTCGCCGAGCATGTGCTTGTTCTTGATGAAGATCGGCGTGAGCTGCGTGAGCCGGTCGCGGATCTGCCCGCGCGCCTTCTCCATCGCCTTCGAGCTGTCGCGCTGCTGGTCGCGCCGCTCGAGCTGCTGCACGTGCACGAAGAGCTCCCGTTCGAAATTGAACAGGAACAGGCGCGCACGCGCGCGCATCACCGGGTCGGCCGGCATCAACTGCGGATGCGGAAAGCGCTCGTCGATGTACTCGTTGATGATGTTCGACTCGTACAGGATCAGGTCGCGCTCGACGAGGATCGGCACCTGCCCGTACGGGTTCATGATCGAAATGTCTTCGGGCTTGTTGTAGAGATCGACGTCGCGGATCTCGAAATCCATGCCCTTCTCGAACAGCACGAACCTGCATCGCTGCGAGAACGGACAGGTCGTGCCGGAGTACAGCACCATCATCGCGGGAGCTCCCGATACGAAAAACAGCAGGGTGAGCCGGAAAAGCTCACCCTGTTCGCGACCGAACCGACGTACTCAGCGACTCGTCCTGCTCACTTGACGTCTTTCCAGTATTCGCGATTGAGCATCCACGCGAATATGGTGAAGACACCGAGGAACAGCAGCACCCAGACGCCAAGGCGCACCCGCGTGCGCGCGGTCGGGTCGGCCATGAAGGCAAGGAAGGCGGTGAGGTCGGCGACGGTCGCGTCGAACTGCGGCTGCGACATCGTGCCGCCCTGCGCTTCGCCGAGCGTCCAGTGCCGCGACGGATGCAGGTTGTGTCCCTCGAGTTTCTCGATGGTTTCGCTGCGATTGCCGTTGACGTCGAAGACGACCGTGCTCTTGACGAAGGAGCTGCCGTTGCCGCCCTCGTCGGCGACCTCCTTGATCTCCTCGAGCGTGGCCCCGCGCGAGCCCTGCAGCTCCCACAGCGCGTGCGGCATGCCCACGGACTCGAATACCGTGTTGTTCCAGCCGGTGGGACGCGTGCCGTCGCGGAAATAGGCGCGAAGGTACGTGTAGATCCAGTCGGCGCCCGAACCGGCCGCAGAGGAACGTGCACGTGCGGTGACCGAGAGATCGGGAGGCATCGCGCCGAACCATTCCTTGGCGTCGGCCGGCCGCATAGCGATCTTCATCAGGTCGCCGACTTTCCCGTTCGGATCGAGCACGAGGTTGTCGCGGATCTGCTCGTCGGTGAGGCCGATGTCGCGCAGCCGGTTGTAGCGCATCAGCGAAGCGCTGTGACAGTTCAGGCAGTAGTTCACGAAGAGCTTGGCGCCGTTCTGCAGCGCCGGCTCGTCGGTGAGCTTGTGCGTGGGGAAGGGATCGAGCGGGTAGCTCGCCGTGGCCGCCGAGGCAGCGCCGATCGACAGCGAGGCGGCGAGCGCGAAGAGGATCCTGGTGACGAGGTTCATGTTCTGTGCAGCTCCAGTGCCGGATCGCGGTTCAGTGCCCGGAGAAGGTGACACGCTCGGGGACCGGCTTGAAGGTGCCGGCGCTGCTCCACCAGGGCATCAGCAGGAAGAACGCGAAATACAGCAGCGTTCCGATCTTCGCGAACAACGAGTTCGTCGGCGATACCGGCAGCGTGCCGAGCACCCCGAGCACGAGGAAGACGACGACGAACGCTGCCAGCACGCCCTTGTGCCAACCGGGTCGGTAGCGCATCGACTTCACCGGGCTCTGGTCGATCCACGGGAGCACGAAGAGGATCATCACCGAAGCGCCCATCGCGACGACGCCCCAGAACTTCGCGTCGACGACGAAGAAGCCGACGATCATCCCGACGACGACGACCACGCCGATCAGCTTGCTGATCGCCGCGCGTGCGCTGAAGAAGATGAGCAGGCCAAAGAGGGCGAGGAAGGGAATCAGCCACCACAGCAGGAAGTCTTCGGTGGTGGCGCGCAGGATCGAGTAGAACGGCGTGAAGTACCAGACCGGCGCGATGTGCGCGGGCGTGACCAGCGGGTCGGCCGGGATGAAGTTGTTGTACTCGAGGAAATAGCCGCCGAACTCGGGCGCGAAGAACATGATCGCCGAGAAGACGATCAGGAACACCGCCACGCCGAGGACGTCGTGCACCGAGTAGTACGGATGGAACGGGATGCCGTCGAGCGGGATGCCGTTGGCGTCTTTCTTCGCCTTGATCTCGATGCCGTCGGGGTTGTTCGAGCCGACCTCGTGCAACGCGATGATGTGCGCGACGACGAGCCCGAGCAGCACCAGCGGGATCGCGATGACGTGGAACGAGAAGAAGCGGTTCAGCGTGGCGTCGCCCACCACGTAGTCGCCGCGGATCCAGACCGCGAGCTCGGGGCCGATGAACGGGATCGCCGAGAACAGGTTCACGATGACCTGCGCGCCCCAGTACGACATCTGCCCCCACGGCAGCAGGTAGCCGAAGAAGGCCTCGGCCATCAGCGCGAGGAAGATCATGCAGCCGAAGATCCAGACGAGCTCGCGCGGCTTGCGGTACGAGCCGTACAGCAGCCCGCGAAACATGTGCAGGTAGACGACGATGAAGAACGCCGACGCACCCGTGGAGTGCATGTAGCGGATCAGCCACCCCCACGGCACGTCGCGCATGATGTACTCGACCGATGCGAAGGCGAGCGCCGCATCGGGCTTGTAGTGCATGACGAGGAAGATGCCGGTGACGATCTGCAGCGCCAGCACCAGCATCGCCAGCGAGCCGAAGAAGTACCAGAAGTTGAAGTTCTTCGGCGCGTAGTACTCGGACAGATGCTCCTTCCACAGCGAAGAGAGCGGGAAGCGCCGGTCGATCCAGCCGAACAGGCCCGTGGTTTCCACCTGGTTCTCGTATGCCATTGCGCGCCGCTCCTCAGGCCGTCTGCTGGTCTTCGCCGACGAGGATCCGCGTGTCGGTCAGGTACATGTGGGGCGGAACCTCGAGGTTGTCGGGCGCCGGCATGTTCTTGAACACGCGGGCCGCGTAGTCGAAGGTGGAGCCGTGGCAGGGGCACAGGAAGCCGCCGAGCCAGTCGGAGGGCAACGCCGGGTCGCCGCCGGTGCCGAAAGCCGGGACCGGCGAGCAGCCCAGATGCGTGCAGATGCCGACGACCACGAGATACTCGGGCTTGATCGAGCGCCACTCGTTCTGCGCGTACTCGGGCGTGGGGAACGCGGTTCGTTCGGAGTTCGGATCGGCAACCTTGGGATCGGTGGTCTGCAGCGTGGCGAGCATCTCCTGCGTGCGCCGCAGGATCCAGACCGGCTTGCCGCGCCACTCGACGCGCTTCATCTGCCCGGGCTTGATGTCGGAGATGTCGACCTCGACCGGAGCACCCGCGGCTTTCGCCCGCTCCGACGGGGCCATGCTCGCAAGGAGCGGAACCGCGACGGCCGCCGTGCCGACCGTGCCGGCGGCGACGGTAAGCCCTAGAGCGGTGCGCCGCGACGGATCGAGGGGCTTCGATGAATCACTCATGTCTTTCGGGGCTGGATTCGGAAGAGGTGACAAGGCCCTGAAGAGGGCTCTAGGTAACCCTTAATCTTAGCGCACGAACGGCAATTCACTAAACGGCGCGGTAGCGCCGGCGCGACGCGTCGGGAAACGCCCGCCCGATGTCGCTGCGGGGATGATAGCTTCGCGTCCGAAGCCTGCCGTGCCGCTGCTGCGATCGGCCGCACCGGGCCGATCGTCCAGACAACAGGAGAGAACCGATGGGAATGATGGCGGAGTTCAAGGCCTTCGCGATGCGCGGCAGCGTGATGGATCTCGCGGTGGGCGTGATCATCGGCGGCGCTTTCGGCAAGATCGTCGACTCGGTCGTCAACGACGTGATCATGCCGCTGATCTCGGTGCTGCTCGGCGGGCGCTTCGACTTCTCCTCGCTGCTTCTGCCTCTCGGTTCGGTGCCCGACGGAGTACCGCGGACCGCCGACGCGCTGCGCGACGCAGGCATCCCGGTGCTCGCGTACGGCAACTTCATCACGATCGTCATCAACTTCATCCTGCTCGCCTTCGTGATCTTCATGCTCGTGAAGGCACTGAACCGCTGGCGCGAGGAGCCGGAGCCCGCCCCGGCGGAGCCGCCGGCGCAGGAAGTGCTGCTGACGCAGATCAGGGATCTGCTTGCCAGAAAGTGAAGGGACAAGGGTGAAGGGTGAAGGGGAAAACCAGCGGTAGGTCGCGGTCCTTCACCCTTCACAGCCCTTACACCGGATTCTCGTCGTCGACAAACACATGCTCGATACCGAGGCGCTCGGCGACGTGACGACCGAGCGCCTGTACGCCGAAGCGCTCGGTGGCGTGATGCCCGGCGGCGAAGTAGACGACGCCGGCCTCGCGGGCGAGATGCGTCGTGCGCTCGGCGATCTCTCCGCTCACGTAGGCGTCGGCGCCGGCGTCGATCGCCTGTTCGAGCCAGTCGTGTGCGGCGCCGGTGCACCAGGCGATGCGGCGGATCGGGCGATCGAGCGCGCCGACCGCAAGCGGTGCGCGCTGCAATTTCGCCTCGAGCGTGCGAGCGATCCCTTCGGCCCGCGCAGGCGCGGGGAGATCGTGCCAGGCGATCAGTCCGTTCTCGCCGGTTCGTCCATCGACGTTCCAGCCGAGCACTGCACCCAGTTGCGCGTTGTTGCCGAGCAGCGGATGCGCGTCGAGCGGCAGGTGATAGGCGAACAGGTGGATACCGCCGGCGAGCACGAGGCGCAGGCGCTCGCGCCGTACGCCGACCACGCGCGGATCCTCGCCGCGCCAGAACCAGCCGTGATGCACGAGGACCGCGTCGGCGCGCGCGTCGATCGCCGCCTCCAGAAAGGCACGGCTCGCGGTGACGCCGCTGACCAGGCGCGCGACCGGGCGCTCGCCTTCCACCTGCAAACCGTTTGGGCAATAATCGGCGAAGCGGCTCGCATCGAGCACTTCCTCGAAGCAGTTCTCCAGTTCGCCCGCCGTGACGGTCCCGCGCGCCGGTTCCACTCTGCGCTCCTCCAGGCCTCCTGTTTCGCCCACTAGATGCTCCGCAAACTCTGGCTGGTTTTCGCGCAGACGGTCACTGTCGCGCTCGCCGTCGCGTTCACGTTCGCGACGCTGCGTCCCGAATGGCTCCCGCAGACGCTGCGCGACGACCCTGAGCCACCCCGCAGCGTCGCCCCTTTCGAGCCTTCGCCGCCGGCGACCGTGCCCCCGCCTGCGAAGGATAGCGGCGCTGCCGAAGAGACGGCGCTCTCGTACAGCGCCAGCGCACAACGCGCCACCGCTGCGGTCGTGAACATCTTCACGTCGAAGACCATCCGCGGAGGCGACCGGCCGCTGTTCAACGACCCGATGTTGCGCCGTTTCTTCGGCGACGGCCCCGGCGAGCGCCAGACCAGCAGCCTCGGATCGGGCGTCATCGTTTCCTCCGACGGCTACGTGCTCACCAACGATCATGTCGTCGAGGGCGCCGATGCCATCGAGGTGCTGCTCGCCGATGGCACGCGCGCCCCGGCGAAGATCATCGGCACCGACCCGGAAACCGACCTCGCCGTGCTGCGCATCGAAGCACGCGACCTGCCTGCAATCGAGTTCGGCGACGTCGACGCCGCGCGCGTCGGCGACGTCGTGCTTGCCGTCGGCAATCCCTTCGGTGTGGGTCAGACGGTGACGATGGGAATCATCAGCGCGCTCGGCCGCACACAACTGGGCATCAACACCTTCGAGAACTTCATCCAGACCGATGCCGCGATCAATCCCGGCAACTCGGGCGGCGCACTGGTCGACACACACGGGCGGCTGCTCGGCATCAACACCGCGATCTACTCGCGCACCGGAGGGTCGCTCGGCATCGGTTTCGCGATTCCGGCCGGCACCGCACGCCAGGTGATGCAGCAGATCGTCGCCACCGGCTCGGTGACGCGCGGCTACATCGGCGTCGAGCCGCAGGACATCACGCCCGAGCTCGCCGAAGCTTTCCGGCTGCCGCGCAAGGAAGGCGCGATCGTCGCCGGCGTGATGCGCGGCAGCCCCGCCGAGCGGGCCGGCGTGCGCGTCGGCGACATCCTCGTCGACGTAGACGGCAAGCCGGTAACGAACACGACGACGATGCTCGACGTCATCGCACAGCTGCAACCCGGCTCCACGATCCCGTTCCGCTTCCTGCGCGACGGCAAGACGGTCGAGCTGCCGATTCGCGTCGGCAAGAGGCCGTCGCCGAGGGGATGAGAAAACCGGGGTCAGACCACGGTTACTACGTAACCGTGGTCTGACCCCGGTTTTCTTCCTCCACCGGCGCCGTGCTGCGCGCCTTGATGAAGCCGGCCAGGAAGATGCCGAGCTCGTAGAGGATGATCAGCGGGATCGCCAGCATGAACTGGCTGAGCACGTCGGGCGGCGTCAGCACGGCGGCTACGACGAAGGCACCGACGACCACGTAGCGGCGTGCGGCGCGCAGCTGATCGACCGAGACGAAGCCCATCTTCACGAGGAGCATCTGGGCGACCGGAACCTCGAAAGTGATGCCGAAGCCGAAGAAGATCGCCAGGGTGAAGTCCCAGTACTTCTGCAGGTCCTGCAGGATGTCGGCACCGGTGCGCGAGGCGAACGCGAAGAAGAACTTGTAGGCGGCCGGCAGCACGAACAGGTACGCGAATCCGATGCCGACCACGAGGAAGAACACGCTCGAGACGATCAGCGGGAACGCGAAGCGCCTCTCATGCTCGTAAAGCCCGGGGGCAACGAAGGCCCACGCCTGGTAGAGGATCCACGGCAGCGACAGCAGTACCGCGGCGAGGAACGAGATTTTCGTCAACGTGAAGAAGGCGCCCGCCTGGTCGGTGAAGATCGGCTTGCTCCCGGGCGGCAGCGCCTCGTACAGCGGCAGCGAGAGGAACTTCATGATCTCGCCGGAGAAATAGAAGCAGACGCCGAAGAGCACGATCACGACCGCCAGCGAGCGGATCAGGCGATCGCGCAGCTCGACCAGGTGCGAGACGAAGCTTTCTTCCTGCTGTTCCATCGGACGGCCGGGAACGCGGCGCACTTCAGCGACGACGCACGGGGCGCTTCTGGCCGAGCGCACGGTCGCGCTCGAGGCGGCGCTCCTTGATGCGATCGCGCGTGCGCCGGTGCGTGTAGACCTGGTCCCAGTCGGTGACCGGCGCCGGATCGGAGGATGTCGTGGACGACGTGGAATCGCCCATCAGATCGGCGTTGATCGAGTCGAACTGCGATTGGGCGTCACCGGCCGCCGACTCGAGCGAGCCTTTCAGGTCGCGCGCCGCATCGCTGACCTCGCTTTGCAGCTTGCGCAACTCGTCGAGCTCCATCTGCCGGTTGATGTCGGACTTCACGTCGGCCACGTAACGCTGCAGCTTCCCGAGCCACTGCCCGGCCTGCTTCGCGACCTTCGGCAACCGTTCCGGGCCGAGAACGATCAGACCGACGACGGCGACGGCCACCATCTCGGTGAAACCGAAATCGAACATGGTGTTGCCTCACTGACCGGCCGCGGTGCTCATCGGGCGCACGCGCGAGGACGGCGACGGGCCGGCTGCGCTGGGAAGGGACTCGCCCGGCGGCGCTCCTTCGCTACGCGAGTTGCTACGCGCGCTCAGCTCTTCTCCCGCGCGTCGACGTCGATCGTTTTTGCGGTCTGCGGATCGTTCTCCGCACCTTCGGTGCCTTCCCGGACGCCTTCCTTGAAACCACGCACCGCACCGCCGAGGTCGGTGCCGATGTTGCGCAGCTTCTTCGTGCCGAAGACCAGCAGGATGATCACCAGCACGATGAGCCAGTGCCAGATGCTCATGGTCCCCATTGCGGAACTCCTGTCAGAAGCGGGTCATTGCCGCGCCCAATGGCTCGGCCCCGCCCAATACGTGGACGTGAAGATGATACACCTCCTGATGCCCCACCCGGCCGTTGTTCACGACGACGCGGAAGCCGTCGTTTGCGCCCTGCTCACGGGCGAGTCGACCGCACAGCCCGAAGATCTTTCCGAGCAGCGCCTGCTGCCCGAGACCGGCATCGTAGAGATTGTCGTAATGCGCCTTGGGCACGATGAGGAAGTGCACGGGCGCCTTCGGCTGGATGTCGTGGAAGGCGAAGACCTCATCGTCCTCGTAGACCTTGCGCGACGGGATCTCGCCGCGCGAGATGCGACAGAACAGGCAATCGGCGCGGGAAGCGGTCGAGGCGGCAGTGTCTTCGGTGCTCATGTGCCCTCTCGTCGGTTCGAGGTGCCGGACGGCGATGGCGCGTCGCCCGGCGCCGCGCCCGTTGCGCGGCTCGCCTTCTCGTCAACCCCGGAAAGCCCTTCGCGGCGCGCGAGCTCCTCGAGCACGTCGGCGGGCGACAGATCGTGCTGGGCAAGCAGCACGATGCAATGAAACCAGAGATCGGCGGTTTCGGCCACGATGCGTTGCGCAACGCCGTCCTTCGCCGCCATCACCGTCTCGGTGGCTTCCTCGCCGATCTTCTTCAGCACCGCGTCGGGCCCTTTCGCGAAGAGCCGCGCGACGTACGAGCTGGCAGGATCGGCACCCTTTCGCGAACGCACGACCTCGGCGAGGCGCTCGAGCACCTCGCCGGGCGGCGACGATGCGGAGCCGGGTGGCAACGATGCAGACCGGGCCGGCGACGATCGGGAAGATGCCGCCTTCGTCATCGATAGATCTCGCCCGGGTCCTTCAGCACCGGATCGACCTCGTGCCAGCGCGCATCGTCGAGCCGGCGATAGAAACACGAGCGGCGCCCGGTATGACAGGCGATTCCGCCCTGCTGCTCCACCTTCAGCAGCACTGCGTCGCCGTCGCAGTCGAGCCGGATCTCGCGCACCTGCTGCACATGGCCCGACTCCTCGCCCTTGCGCCACAGTCGCGCGCGCGATCGCGACCAGTAGACCGCGCGGCCGGTCGCCGCCGTTTCGGCAAGCGATTCGCGGTTCATCCACGCCAGCATCAGCACGTCGCCGCTGGCCGCGTCCTGTGCGATGGCAGTGACGAGGCCGTCGTCGTTCCAGCAGACCGCATCGAGCCAGCTGAGGTCGGCTGCGCTGCCGGCGCCGTTCATCGCGACGACTCCTGCGCGTCGGGCCGATCGCTTTCCTGCTGCGCGCCGCGTCGATCGCGCTCCTCGAGGCGCACCGGGATGCCGCGTTCGGCGAGATAGCGCTTGGCCTGGCCGATCGTGAACTCGCCGAAATGGAAGATGCTCGCGGCGAGCACCGCGTCGGCATGCCCGTCGACGATGCCGTCGACCAGGTGCTGCAGGTTGCCGACGCCGCCCGAGGCGATCACCGGGATGTCGACCGCGTCGGAGACCGCACGCGTGAGCGCGACGTCGAAGCCTTCGCGCGTGCCGTCGCGGTCCATGCTCGTGAGCAGGATCTCGCCCGCGCCCAGCGCCTGGACCTCACGCGCCCATTCGACCGCGTCGCGCCCGGTGGGGCGACGCCCGCCGTGCGTGTACACCTCCCAGCCGCCGCCGGATCGCGCCTTCGCGTCGATCGCGCAGACGATGCACTGCGAACCGTAGCGCGAAGCCGCGTCGGCAATGAGCTGCGGGTTCTGCACGCCGGCGGTGTTGATCGAGGTCTTGTCGGCGCCCGCGTTCAGCAGCCGACGAACGTCCTCGACGACGCGCACGCCGCCGCCGACGGTGAGCGGGATGAACACCTGCGAGGCAACCGCCTCGATGACGTGCAGGATCAGGTCGCGGTCGTCGCTCGACGCGGTGATGTCGAGGAAGGTGATCTCGTCGGCGCCCTGCTCGTCGTAGCGACGCGCGATCTCGACCGGGTCACCGGCATCGCGCAGCTCGACGAAGTTCACGCCCTTGACGACGCGTCCGGCGGTGACGTCCAGGCACGGGATGATGCGCTTGGTGAGCACCTGCGGATCCGGCGCGCCTGCAGCGGCGCGGGCGCGCTCAGCTGCCGACTCAGCTGCCGAGTTCGTCGGCACGTTCCTGCGCCTCGCGGAAATCGATCTTCCCTTCATAGAGCGCGCGTCCGAGGATCGCCCCTTCGACGCCGTCTTCCTCGATCTCGCACAGGCGCTCGACGTCTTCCAGCCCGGCGAAGCCGCCCGAAGCGATGACCGGCACGCGCAGCCCGCGCGCGAGCCGCAGCGTCGCCTCGATGTTCACGCCGCTCAACATGCCGTCGCGCCCGATGTCGGTGTAGATGATCGCCTCGATTCCGTAGCCCTCGAACTTGCGTCCGAGGTCGAGCGCATCGTGTCCGGTGAGCTTGCTCCAGCCATCGGTGGCGACCTTGCCGTCGCGCGCATCGAGCCCGACGATGATCTGCCCGGGGAACGCGCTGCAGGCGTCGTGCAGGAAACCCGGGTTCTTCACCGC
>CAZIDY010000027.1:0-40226 GCA_964538505.1 uncultured Limnobacter sp.
ATCTTCTCGGTCTTGTACAGCTCCATCATCGCCTGGTTCATCTTCACGCGATCGTTGCCGTAGCGCTCGCGGATCGCCGTCAGGCGCGGCGTGACCGCCTTCATCCGCGCCATCGACCTGTAGCTCGCCGCCTGCAGCGGGAAGAAGATCGTCTTGATCAGGATCGTGAGCAGCACGATCGCCCACCCCCAGTTGCCGACGATGCCGTGCAGCTTCTCGAGCAGCCAATAGATCGGCTTCGCGACGATCGTCAGCAGCCCGTAGTCGACGGTGAGATCGAGGCCCGGTGCGACCTGCTCGAGCATGCGTTGCTGCTGCGGGCCGACGAGCAGGCGCGACTCGGTCGACACCGTCGCGCCCGGCGCCAGCATGCCGAGCGGCTCCTTGACGCCGACCGAGTACAGGTTCGTGTCGACCTTGCGCGTGAAGTATTCGCGCGTGGCGTCGACCTGCGGAACCCAGGCCGAGACGAAGTAGTGCTGGATGATGCCGACCCAGCCGTCGTCGGCCACCTGCGTGTGGCTCGCCTTGCCCTTCTCGATATCGTCGAACGAAACTTTCTGGAACTTGTCTTCGTCGGTGTAGACGACCGGGCCGGTGTACGTGCTGTAGAACTTCGAGCCCCCGGGCGGCTCGTTGGCATCGCGCGTGAGCTGCAGGTACAGCACCGGGTTCAGCGGCACGTCACCGATGTTCGTGACCTCGTCCTTTACGTGCACGACGAAGTCGCCGCGCGCGAGCGTGTACGTGCGCACGAGGCGCAGGTTGCCGCTCTCGGCAGTGAGCTGCAGCTGGACGGCATCGCCATTGCCGAGCGTGCGCGGCGACACGTCGCCGTTCACCGGCGTCATCGGCGTTCGGTGCGTCGGAAAGCTCGTTCCGGCCGGCGCATCGCCGATGAGCCCGCTCTGCGCGAGGTAGACGCGGCCCGGCGCGTAGTCGAGCAGGACGAGGTTCTCGGACTCGGATTCCTGCGCGAGATGCTCGAGCAGCTCGGCACGACGAACCTGCCCGCCCATCAGGTCGATGTCGAGCGCCAGCACGTCGTTGGCAAAGCGGATCGTCTGGTCGGACGCCACGGCCGCGCCGCCGGCCGTTGGCGCCACGGCCGCCGTTGCGCCTGGCGACGAGGCAGCGGGCAACGCAGTCGGCGACGGCGGGATCGCAGCGTCGGAAGACGGGCCACCTGCTGCGCTGGAACCGGCGCCACGGCCACCGGGGCCTTCGTGCACGCCCTGCTCGGCCGGCGGCGGGCCGCCGAACAGCGACGCGTTCCCCTGATGCCGTTGCCACGAATCCCAGAGGAACAGCAACGACATCGAGAAGACGATCCACAGGATCATTCGTTGGGTCTGCATATCTCTCTTAACCGACGGACAACTAACGGTCGACAGGGGGGTCGTCACGCAGCGCCGCTGGCCAGCGGCATCGGCAACGCGACGACAGATGAACGGGCACTTCGTCGATGCCACCCGGATGCAACGGATGGCAGCGGACGATGCGCCGCAGCGCGAGCCAGCCACCGCGCCATGCACCGTGCCGTTCGATCGCCTCGACGGCGTATTCGGAGCAGGTGGGCAGGAACCGGCACCGCGGGGCAAGAAAAGGACTGATCGCGGCGCGATAGAAACGGATCGCGCCCGTGAAGATACGCTTCATCGCAGATCTCCGCGCCGACGAAGCGTCGCCTCGGCCTGGGCGAAAACCCGGTCGAGCTCTGCACGCGCGAGCCGCTTGCGCGCCGGCAACCCGGCGCCCGGCGCGGAGGGCTCGAAAGGCGCCCGGATGCGCAGCAGTGCGACGACAGGGCGCTGATGCAGACCCGCCGCGCGCCAGGCTTCTCGGGCAACCCGACGCATCGCATTGCGCTCCACCGCACGGCGCAGCACCCGCTTGGGCGCGGCAACGATCAGCCTGCCGCGCACACTCGCCGCGTCGTCTGCAACCGGTTTGGCGTGCACTCCGAAATGCGGGCCCGATGCTACTGGACGAGTGCGCAACAGCATCGGTACGATGCCCGGCGGCACCCGACGCTGCGGATCGCTTCGCGATCCACCGGAGCGCTGATCAGACGGCGAGGCGTTTTCTGCCCTTCGCGCGTCGCGCACGGATGACGGCTCGTCCACCACGGGTCTTCATGCGTACGAGAAAGCCGTGCGTGCGCTTGCGACGTACGACGGAGGGTTGATAGGTGCGTTTCATCGGCGGGTGCCTCGGGGTTGACGCAAAGTGAAGCGAAAAGCCTTTTATTACAACGCATTACCTCTACGTCTGTCAATTTGGCGATGGCGCTGCGATGACGTTGCAGGGTAAAATGTCGTCTTTCCCCCGTCGCATCGCCGCCCTTTGCAGCGCGCGCGTTCCACGCGCCGCGTCGGCCCCGTGATGCAACGTGCATCGTCTCTACACCCCGCCTGCCCGCACGCCGAATCGACTGAAAAAATGATGGACCGTTGGCTCGCCTGCGTGGCAAAGCTCGAGAACGAGATTCCTGCTCAGCAGTTCAAACCCTGGATCAAGCCCCTCGTCTACCTGGGTTATGACGAAGGCGAGCATCTGTTGCGGCTGGGCGTGCCGAATCACTTCAAGCTGAACTGGGTCAAGTCGCAGTTCGAGTCGCGCATCGAGTCGGTGGCCCGCGAAACGATCGAACCCGAGCTGCGCGTGAGCTTCGAGATTCATCGCGGGCATGCACCGGCCGCACCGCAGTCGCCGGGCCCCGACACGCTCGCGCTCGGCGGCGCACGCGCCTGGCCTGCTGCGAGCATCGGCGCGCCAGCCCACGACGACAGCCGGATGGCTGATGGCGACATGGCCACCGAGATCGCCGAGCCACCGGTTACGGCCGGTTTTCCGGCACTGGCTGCACCCGATGCACGCACACGACTGCGTCCGGAGCTCACCTTCGAAAACTTCGTGCACGGCAAGGCGAACCAGATCGCCTGGTCGGCCGCACTGCAGGTCGTCGAACGACCCGGCACCTCGTACAACCCGCTGTTCCTGTACGGCGGCGTAGGGCTCGGCAAGACGCACCTGCTGCATGCGGTGGGCAACGCGATCCGCGAGCGCATGCCCGGTGCGCGCGTACGTTACATCCACGCGCAGGACTACTTCGACGAGATGGTGCGCGGCATCCAGCGCAAGTCGCTGTACGACTTCAAGCAGAAGTACCACACGCTCGACCTGCTGCTGGTCGACGACATCCAGTTCCTGGGCGGAAAAGATCGCACGCAGGAAGAGTTCTTCTACACCTTCGAAGCGCTGCTCACGGCACGCAAGCAGCTGATCATCACCAGCGACACCTATCCGAAGGAGCTGTCGGCTTTCGAAGACCGGCTCGTCTCCCGCTTCGGCTCGGGGCTGATCGTCGAGATCGAACCGCCCGAGCTCGAGATGCGCGTCGCGATCCTTCTGAAAAAGGCCGAGCAGTCGGGCGAGAAGCTGCCCGAGGAAGTCGCGTTCTTCGTCGCGAAGAACCTGCGCTCGAACGTTCGCGAGCTGGAAGGCGCGCTGCTGCGCGTAATCGCCTTCGCACGTTTCCGCGGCAAGGCGGTCACCGCCGATCTCGCGAAGGAAGCGCTGAAAGACCTGCTCGAGCTGAACCGGCCACCGATCTCGATCGAGTCGATCCAGAAAACCGTCGCCGACTTCCTGAAGATCAAGGTCGCCGACATGTACAGCAAGCGGCGGCCGGCACACATCGCGCGCGCTCGCCAGATCGCGATGTACTTCGCGAAGGAGCTCACGCAGAAGAGCTTTCCCGAGATCGGCGAGGCCTTCGGCGGACGCGACCACACCACGGTGATGCACGCAGTGAAGCGCATCGCCGAGCTGCGCCAGCACGACCAGGAATGGAACCGGCAGCTTCATGTCCTCGAGCAGACGCTTCGTGGCTGAACGCTGCGTGAACGACCACCGGATCGAAGCCGGAAAAAAGCTGCAAAGCGGGCTGCGCAGTGGACTGCACAGCGGCTGCACAAGCGCGGGAGCGATTGTGAATAACCTGCCGCTTTTCCGGGCAAGGCGAAGTTGTTCGACTGCGTCCACAGCAGCCGGAACGCGCTCTTCACACCCTGCCGTTGCCCGCAGAGCAAGCACCGGCGGGGCCGAAGCATGGTTGTCCCCAGAGTTGTTGCCAGTACATTCAACAACAGCAACAGGAAACTAGAATAAATGCAGTTCATCCAGGCAAACCGCGATGCGATCCTGAAGCCGCTGCAAACCGTGGCGGGCATCGTCGAGCGACGACATACGTTGCCGATCCTCGCCAACGTGCTCCTGCGCAAGACCGGGCCCGACGTCTCGTTCCTCGCGACCGACGTCGAGATCCAGATCGAAACCACTGCACAGCTCGGCGCCGGCCGCGAAGACGGCGCAACGACGCTGTCGGCGCGCAAGCTGATCGACATCCTGCGTTCGCTGCCCGACGGCGCTGACGTATCGATCAAGGTCGAGAGCAAGCGCGCGACGATCCAGGCCGGTCGCAGCCGCTTCGCGTTGCAGACGCTCGACGCCAGCGAGTTCCCCACGGTGGTCGTCGCCGACCGCTTCGTTGCGTCCTTCGAGCTGCCGCAGCGCCAGCTCAAGCACCTGATCCGGATGGTGCATTTCGCGATGGCGCAGCAGGACATCCGCTACTACCTGAACGGGCTGCTGCTCGTCACCGATGGCTCGCTGGTGAGGGTCGTGGCAACCGACGGTCATCGGCTGTCGTACTGCGAAGCGGAAATCGATGGCGCCGAGCTCGCTCGTTCCGAGGTGATCATCCCGCGCAAGACGGTGCTCGAGCTGCAGCGGTTGCTCGCCGACAGCGATGATTCCGTGGCGATCGACGTCTCGAGCAACCAGGTGCGTTTCCGCTTCGGCGAAGTCGAGATGGTCTCGAAGATCGTCGAAGGCAAGTTTCCCGATTACCAGCGGGTCATTCCGCAGGGCTACACGAAGCGCGTCGTGCTCGCGCGCGACGCTTTCGCCGCGTCGCTCGCGCGTGCATCGATCCTCACATCGGACAAGTTCAAGGGCGTGCGGCTGAGCCTGTCGCCCGGAACGCTGCAGATCCAGACCAGCAACGCCGAGCAGGAAGAGGCCGTCGAGGAGCTCGAAATCGAGTACGACGGCGAGGGTCTCGAGATCGGCTTCAACGTGAGCTACCTGCTCGACGTGCTCGGCAACCTCGACGCCGCCTCCGTGCAGCTGGAGTTCGGCGATTCGGGCACGAGCGCATTGCTCACCGTGCCCGGCGACGAGCGCTTCCGCTACGTCGTGATGCCGATGCGCATCTGATCGCGCGCATCTGATTCCGAAGAACCACCATGACCGAAGCCGAACGACAGTACGACTCCTCAGCGATCCAGATCCTCGAAGGTCTCGAGGCGGTGCGCAAGCGCCCGGGCATGTACATCGGAGACACCTCCGACGGCACCGGCCTGCACCATCTCGTCTTCGAAGTGGTCGACAACTCGATCGACGAGGCGCTCGCCGGCTTCTGCGACGAGATCGTCGTAACGATCCATACCGACAACTCGATCTCGGTGGTCGACAACGGCCGCGGCATCCCGGTCGGCGTGAAGATGGACGACAAGCACGTCCCGAAGCGCAGCGCGGCCGAGATCGCCATGACCGAGCTGCACGCGGGGGGCAAGTTCAACCAGAACAGCTACAAGGTGTCGGGCGGCCTGCACGGCGTCGGCGTCTCGTGCGTGAACGCGCTGTCGAAGTGGCTGCGCCTCACCATCCGACGCAACGGCAAGGTGCACTTCATGGAGTTCACCCGCGGCCTCGTGCAGAACCGCATCGTCGAGCAGCGCGACGGTGCCGCCGTCTCGCCGATGCAGGTGATCGGCGACTCGCAGTTGCGTGGCACCGAGGTGCACTTCCTGCCCGACGACCAGATCTTCGAGAACATCGACTTCCACTACGAGATCCTCAGCAAGCGCTTGCGCGAGCTCAGTTTCCTGAACAACGGCGTTCGCATCCGGCTGGTCGACCAGCGCCAGGGCAAGGAAGAAGACTTCGCCTTCGTCGGCGGTGTGAAGGGTTTCGTCGAGTACATCAACCGCGCGAAGACGACGATCCATCCGAGCATCTTTCACGCCACCGGCGAACGTGACGTCGAGGTGGGTGGCGAGACACGGCGCGTGTTCGTCGAAGTCGCGATGCAGTGGAACGACTCGTACAACGAGCAGGTGCTCTGCTACACGAACAACATCGCGCAAAAGGACGGCGGCACGCACCTCACCGGACTGCGTGCAGCGATGACGCGCGTCATCAACAAGTACATCGAGAGCAACGAGCTCGCGAAGAAGGCGAAGGTCGAGACGAGCGGCGACGACATGCGCGAAGGCCTCGCCTGCGTACTGTCGATCAAGATGCCCGACCCGAAGTTCTCCAGCCAGACGAAGGAGAAGCTCGTCTCGTCGGAAGCGCGACCGGCGGTCGAGGAGATCGTCGGCGCGAGCCTCGAGGAGTTCCTGCTCGAGAAGCCGGCTGATGCGAAGATCATCTGCGGCAAGATCGTCGACGCGGCGCGTGCACGCGAGGCGGCGCGCAAGGCGCGCGAGATGACGCGTCGCAAGGGCCTGCTCGACGGCGTCGGCCTGCCCGGCAAGCTCGCCGACTGCCAGGAGAAGGACCCGGCGCTCTCCGAACTCTTCATCGTCGAGGGCGACTCGGCCGGCGGCTCGGCGAAGCAGGGGCGCGATCGCAAGTTCCAGGCGATCCTGCCGCTGCGCGGCAAGGTGCTCAACGTGGAGAAGGCGCGCTTCGACAAGCTGATCTCGTCGGAGCAGATCGCGACGCTGATCACTGCGCTTGGTACGAATATCGGGCCGGATTACGACGTCGACAAGCTGCGGTATCACCGCGTGATCGTAATGACAGATGCGGACGTCGACGGCAGCCACATCCGAACGCTTCTGTTGACGTTCTTCTATCGACAGATGCCCGACCTCGTCGAGCGCGGCCACATCTACATTGCGCAGCCTCCGTTGTACAAGGTGAAGCACGGCCGCGACGAGCGCTACCTGAAGGACGACGCCGAGCTGAACCAGTACATGCTGCGGCTCGCGCTCGAAGGCGCTTCGCTGCTTCCGGCCGCGGGCGCCGAGCCGATCTCTGGTGACGCGCTTGCCGAGCTCGCGCGCAAGTACCTGGTCGCCGAAGGCGTCATCGAACGGCTGTCGCGCATCATCGACGAAGACGCGCTGCGTGCGATCGTCGACGGCACCCAGATCGACCTCGCCAACGAGCAGAGCGCACAGGCATCGGCTGCGGCGCTCGCGGCTGCGATGGCGCGCTACGCGCCGCCGAACAACGGCGGTGCGCCGACCGTCGAAGCGCGCTTCGACAGCAAGCAGGAGAAGTGGCTTCTCCTCATCGAGCGGCTTCATCACGGCAACGTGAAGACGAGCGTCATCGACACCGAGTTCGTCGTCTCGGCCGACTACGGCGCGCTCGCCGACTTTGCGCAGATCGTCGGCGGACTGATCGGCGTTGGTGCCGAGATCGGGCGCGGCGAAGGCGAGAAGCGCAAGACGCAGCCGATCGTCGATTTTCGCGCGGCGATGCGCTGGCTGCTTGCCGAGGCCGAGCGCGGCGTCTCGCGCCAGCGTTACAAGGGGCTGGGCGAGATGAACGCGTCGCAGCTGTGGGAGACGACGATGGATCCGGCCGCGCGGCGCCTGCTGCGCGTGCGCATCGACGACGCGATCGCCGCCGACCGCATCTTCACGACGCTGATGGGCGACGACGTCGAGCCGAGGAGGGCGTTCATCGCGGAGAATGCGCTGGTGGCGCGGAATATCGACGTCTGAGCGATTCAGGCCCGCGCGCGGACCTGGTGTACCGGACGAAACGAGAATGCGCTACGGGGTGAACGGTAGCGCGCCGCAGATCCACACGGCGTCGATGACGTGAACCGGATCGCACGTAACTGGAGCACATTCGTACACGGCAGCGCCAAGCTGCGTCGAAACGCTCGCAGATCGTGCAATTCGGCAGCCGTTATCGAACGGGTCCGGCAAAGTGCTCGCGAAACGAGCAGTTCTCGCG
The DNA here is from genome assembly GCA_964538505.1 of uncultured Limnobacter sp. GTDB lineage: Bacteria > Pseudomonadota > Gammaproteobacteria > Burkholderiales > Burkholderiaceae_E > Zeimonas. The sequence continues at coordinate 8,050 of CAZIDY010000027.1, forward strand.
GTGCGATGACGCTTCTCGCTTCAGGCGCGATCTGGCGCCGGTCGTCGTGCGCCCCGATCCTGACGGGCGGGTGGACGCTGATGCGCCCTCTGGACGAGTTGCCGAGCTTGAACCATAATGATCATACTGATCGTAATGGTTGGGTAGCATGATCACCGAAATCACGGCGGTTCATTTTCGGCAGAACCTGGGCGAAATGCTCAACCGGGTGCAGTATCGAAATGACAGCATCGTCATCAGCAAGGATGGCAAGCCGGTCGCTGCCCTGATCGACGCGGAGCTATTCGCTCGCATTCGACGGATGCAACAGCGCTTCGAGGAATTGAGCGAGCGTATCGCCGACGCCTATTCAGACGTTCCGATGGAAGAGGGGCTGGCCGAAATCGATTCGGCGGTGGCTTCGGAACGACAGAAGCGCTGATGCTTCGCGTGGTGCTCGATACCAATGTGCTGGTGTCGGGCCTGGCGTACCCAGGCAGCGTACCCGGACGCCTCATCAGCGCCTGGCGTCAGGGTGGATTGGACGTCGTTCTTTCGCGGTTCATTCTCGACGAGACCGTTCGCGTACTGCCGCGGCTGTCCCGAGTGAGCCTGAACGATGCCGAGATTCGCGACCTTGCCGATAGTCTGATGTTCATGGCCGACATCGTGGAACCATCGACTGCGAAGGACGTCCAGCTTCGCGATCCGGACGATCAACCGGTGCTGCAGACCCTGCTGGCCAGCAAGGCGGACTATCTGATCACGGGCGACAAGGACTTGCTGGCGTTGGCCGATCGATATCGAATCCTCACGCCTGCCGACTTCTGGGCGCGTCACGGGCGATGAGGTCCGTCTGACCGGGAGGAGATCATGCATACGGCCAAGCTGTTTCAATACGGTTGCAGTCAGGCAGTGCGGCTTCCGGCCGATTATCGTTTCGACTCGCACGCGTCGTTTCGGACTACAAATTCGCGCGTTTTCACGCGTGGAATCGATTCCACGACCGGACGCGCCACGATTTGATGTCCGGTTTGTAGCTCGGGTGGTGGGTTACTGTGGCTTCGGGGGCTCACCACCACTCTCGGGCCAGGAACGAGGCCGCAAGCGTACCAACTGCCTGTTCCTGCCCCAGCACCAGAGGTATATTGCGCACGCCGGTTCAACCCCCGAACCGGCGCCAGCCCTGAACCCGGAGGCCAGACGCGGTGCCCGAAGCGTTCTTCGAGCGGCCCATCCTCAACTCGCCCTACGAGTATCCGAAGCGTCATTGGGAGCTCGACAAATCGGGACAGCCGACGCAGGGAATCATCGAGCGCCGCCGCGGCGCCGAGTTCGTCACGCCGATTCCCCGCCCGAAGAAGCAGAAGGGCGCAGCGAAGCAGAGCGCACTGCTCTTCGATGAAGGGCTCTCCACGCAGGCGCAGCAGTATCACTCGGCGATCATCAACGGCGTGCGCGCCGAGGTCGACCGCTGGCGCGCGCTGAAGAACCCCGCTGACTGGAAAGTCACGCCCGAGACCGCGCGCCTGCTGCAGCACTGGCGCAGCCATCCCTTCGCGGGCGTGCGTCCGTTCTTCTGCCAGGTCGAGGCGGTGGAAACGGCGATCTGGCTCACCGAGGTCGCGCCGAAGCTCGGCAAGTCGGCCGAGCGCTTCCTCGCGCATCTGGACGACGCGAACCGCGAAGCGAACCCCGGCCTGTCGCGCCTCGCGCTGAAGCTCGCCACCGGCGCCGGCAAGACAACGGTGATGGCGATGCTGATCGCCTGGCAGACGGTGAATGCGGTGCGTCGCCCGAACAGCAAACGCTTCACGCGTGGCTTTCTGGTCGTCGCGCCGGGGCTCACGATCCGCGACCGGCTGCGCGTGCTGCAGCCGAACGACCCGGATAGCTACTACGCTTCACGCGAGCTGGTGCCGACCGACCTGCTCGCCGACCTCGAGCGCGCGAAGATCGTCGTCACGAACTATCACGCCTTCCAGTTGCGGGAGCGCGTGCAGCTGTCGAAGGGTGGTCGCCTGCTGCTGCAGGGACGAACCGGTGATGCGCCCGATACGCTCGAGACCGAAGGACAGCTGCTCCAGCGCGTGATGCCCGCGCTGATGGGGATGCGCAACGTGCTCGTGATGAACGACGAAGCGCATCACTGCTATCGCGAGAAACCCGACGCCGTCGAGGACGACGGCAAAGGCGACGAACGCAAGGAAGCCGAGAAGAACCGCGAGGCCGCGCGCGTCTGGATCTCGGGGCTGGAGGCGGTGCAGCGGAAGATCGGCGTCTCGCGCGTGCTCGATCTGTCGGCGACGCCGTTCTTCCTGCGCGGCTCGGGCTACGCCGAAGGCACGCTCTTCCCGTGGACGATGAGCGACTTCTCCCTGATGGACGCGATCGAATGCGGCATCGTCAAGCTGCCGCGCGTGCCGGTGGCCGACAACATCCCCGGCGCCGAGATGCCGATGTTCCGCAACCTGTGGGAGCACATCCGCGCGAAGATGCCGAAGAAAGGACGCGGCAAGGCCGAGGGGCTGAACCCGCTCGACCTGCCGCCGCAGCTGCAGACCGCGCTCGAGGCGCTGTACGGGCATTACGCAAAGACTTTCGAGCTGTGGACGAACGCGCGTATCCCGGTGCCGCCGTGCTTCATCGTCGTCTGCAACAACACCGCCACCTCGAAGCTCGTGCACGACTGGATCGCGGGCTTCGAGCAGACACTGCCCGACGGTGGCACGCGCTTCGTGCCGGGCCGGCTGCCGCTGTTTCGCAACCAGGACGAGCATGGCAATCCGCTCGCGCGGCCGCGCACGCTGCTGATCGACAGCGAGCAGCTCGAGAGCGGCGAAGCGCTCGACGACAACTTCCGCGCGATGGCCGCGGACGAGATCGAGCGCTTCCGTCGCGAGATCGTCGAGCGCACCGGAGACCTGCAGGCGGCGGCGAAGCTGACCGACCAGGACCTGCTGCGTGAGGTGATGAACACGGTCGGCAAGCCCGGGCGTCTCGGCGAGCCGATCCGCTGCGTCGTCTCGGTGTCGATGCTCACCGAAGGCTGGGACGCGAACACCGTCACGCACGTGCTCGGCGTGCGCGCCTTCGGTACGCAGCTGCTGTGCGAGCAGGTGATCGGTCGCGCGCTTCGTCGCCAGTCGTACGAGCTGAACGAGCAGGGCCGCTTCGATGTCGAGTACGCCGACGTGCTCGGCATTCCCTTCGACTTCACGGCGAAGCCGGTGGTCGCGCCGCCGCAGCCGCCGCGTGACACCGTGCACGTGCGCGCGGTGCGACCCGAGCGCGACGCGCTGGAGATCCGCTTTCCGCGCGTGCGCGGCTATCGTGCCGAACTGCCGGCCGAACGCCTCGAAGCCGCGTTCGATACCGACTCCGTACTCGTGCTCACGCCGGAACTGGTCGGTGCCACCGAGACACGCCAGGCGGGCATCATCGGCGAGACGGCGGATCTGAATCTCGTGCACACCGGCGACGTGCGGCTCGCGCAGGTCGTCTACGAACTCACTTCACATCTGCTGCTCACGCGCTGGCGCGACGCGAACGGCGAACCGCAGCTGCACCTGTTCGGGCAGCTCAAGCGCATCGTGCGCGAGTGGCTCGACGAATGCCTGCAGTGCAAGGGCGGCACGTACCCCGCGCAGCTGAAGTACAAGACGCTCGCCGACATGGCGGCGAGTCGCATCACCGATGCCATCACGCGCACGGCGGTCGGTACCGAGCGGCCGATCCAGGCCGTGCTCGACCCCTACAACCCGACGGGCAGCACGCGGCACGTGTCGTTCACGACCTCGAAGACCTCGCGCTGGGAGACGAGCGCGAAGCACTGCCACCTGAACTGGGTGATTCTCGACAGCGACTGGGAGGGCGAGTTCTGCCGCGTCGCCGAGCAGCACCCGCGCGTGAAGGCCTACGTGAAGAACCACAACCTCGGATTCGAGGTGCCGTATCGCTACGGCTCGGAGAACCGCATCTACCGGCCCGACTTCATCGTGCTCGTCGACGACGGGCACGGCGAAGACGATCCGCTGCACCTGGTCGTCGAGATCAAGGGTTATCGGCGCGAGGATGCGAAGGAGAAGAGCTCGACGATGCGTACGTACTGGGTGCCCGGCGTGAACCACCTGCGCAGCCACGGGCGATGGGCCTTCGCCGAGTTCACCGACGTCTGGCAGATGCAGGAAGACTTCGAGAAGAAAGTGCAGGCGCAGTTCGAAGCGATGATCGAAGCGGCGGCGCCCTGCGCCGAGACCCGCGAGGCGGAGCTCTGAGATGGCGACCGGAAGCCGAAGCGCGGGCAAGCCGCGCCTGACGATCGAGACGATCACGCACGCCGAAGCGAAGCGCCGAAACATCCCCACCGCCGAATACCAGTCGGTGATGGCCGACGACGAGAAGCGGCCGGTGCGCGTGGAGTACGAGCGGCGCAATCGCGACCTGGACCCGCAACTCGTCTGGCGCGGCAAGGACGAGCAGGACTGGTCGAGCCTCGTCGTGCACGCACCGCCCCTCTACATCCAGGAGAAGGTGCACCCGAAGGCGCTCGTCGACGAGCTGCAGCGCGAGTCGGAGCGAGCGCGCGAGGCGAGGGCGCACGGGGAGGGCGCGCTCGGCGCGCAGGTGGATCTCTTCGCCGACTTCAACGGCCTGCCCGAGGAGAACGCGAAGACCGAGTTCTACCAGCACGACGCGAACTGGACGAACCGGATGATCCTCGGCGACAGCCTGCAGGTGATGGCTTCGCTTGCCGAGCGCGAGGGGCTGCGCGGCAAGGTCCAGTGCATCTATTTCGATCCGCCGTATGGCATCAAGTTCAACAGCAACTTCCAGTGGAGCACGACGAGTCGCGACGTGAAGGACGGCAGCGCCGAGCACATCACGCGCGAGCCGGAGCAGGTGAAGGCGTTCCGCGACACGTGGCGCGACGGGATTCACTCGTACCTGACGTACCTGCGTGACCGGTTGACGGTGGCGAGGGATCTGCTGAGCGAGTCGGGGTCGATTTTCGTGCAGATCGGCGACGAGAACGTGCACCGAGTTCGTGCGGTACTCGACGAAGTGTTTGGAGACGGTAACTTCGTCGCCAGCATCTACTTCCGCAAGACTGGACGCCACAGCGATGACAACGTCGGTTCTGCACTGGACACCGTTCTTTGGTATTCGCGTCAACTCAAGCAGTACAAGTTCAGAAAGCTCGTTCGAGTTGAGCAGCTCCCGCCTATCGACGAGAAGTACTACGTTAATGTGCTGCTGCCCGATGGAAACCGAAGGAGGATGACGCCGGATGAACGCCTTCGACGAGTTCCGCTCGAGAGCGGAGCGGAGGTGTTTCGGTACGGGCCGATCACGGGACAAGGGCCATCAAAGAACGACGAAGACATCGTGTTCGAGGGCCGTCGATTCCCGAAAAAGACCAACCGGCATTGGTCGACGAGCACCGAGGGGATGTATCGGATCGGGAGAGCCGGGCGGTTGCTCACGATTGGAAACGATCTCGCTTTCGACCTGCGTTGGCACGAGGTTCCGAAGTCGATCGGGAGCGTCTGGGAAGATACCCAATCGGGGGGCTTTGGGGCTGAAAAAGTCTATGTCGTGGAGACGACGCCGACGGTCATTGAGCGATGCCTTCTGATGACGACCGACCCCGGTGATCTTGTTCTCGATCCTACCTGCGGGTCAGGTACCACAGCCTACGTCGCTGAACAGTGGGGCCGACGTTGGATCACCATCGACACCTCCCGCGTCGCGCTCGCGCTGGCGCGCGCCCGCGTTATGGGTGCTCGCTATCCTTTTTACTTGCTCGCCGACTCCCCGGACGGGCAACGTAAGGAAGCCGAGCTCGCGCATATAGCTTCCTCGTCACAACCGACTCGCGGCGACATTCGCCAAGGCTTCGTCTACGAGCGCGTTTCGCATATCACCTTGAAGTCGATCGCCGAGAACGCCGAGATCGACGTGATCTGGGACAAGTGGCAAGCAACGCTCGAGCCGCTGCGCGAGAAGCTCAACGCATCGCTGAAGAAGAGCTGGCCCGACTGGGAGATCCCGCGTGAAGCCGAAGCCAAATGGCCCGAAGCAGCGCAGAAGCTCCACGCCGACTGGTGGCAGGCGCGCATCGAACGCCAGAAGGAGATCGATGCGTCGATCGCCGCCAAGGCCGAGTTCGAGTACCTGTACGACCGCCCCTACGAAGACCGCAGGAAGGTGCGCGTCGCCGGCCCCTTCACCGTCGAGAGCCTGTCGCCGCACCGCGTGCTCGCCGTCGACGAGAACGACGAGCTCGTCGACACCGTGGCCGAGCCGCGCCCGGGCTACGGCATCGGCTCCGAATCGGCCTTCGTGCAGGTCATCCTCGAGAACCTGAAGACCGCCGGCGTGCAGCAGGCGCACAAGGAAGACCGCATCGCCTTCACGTCGCTCGCACCGTGGCCGGGTGACCTCGTCTGCGCCGAAGGGCGTTACGTCGAAGGCGAGAAAGAAAAGCGCGCCGCCGTCTTCATCGGCCCCGAGTTCGGCACCGTCTCACGGCCCGACCTCGTCGCAGCGGCGCGCGAAGCGGCCGACGCCGGCTTCGACGTGCTCGTTGCCTGCGCCTTCAACTACGACGCGCACTCGAGCGAGTTCTACAAGCTCGGTCGCATCCCGGTGCTCAAGGCGCGGATGAACGCCGACCTGCACATGGCCGACGATCTGAAGAACACGGGCAGGGGGAACCTGTTCGTGATCTTCGGCGAGCCCGACATCGACGTGCTGCACGAAGCCGATGGGCGACTGCGCGTGCAGGTCAAGGGCGTCGACGTCTTTCATCCGGCCACGGGCGAGGTGCGCAGCGACGGCGCCGACGGCATCGCATGCTGGTTCGTCGACACCGACTACAACGAGGAGAGCTTCTTCGTCCGGCACGCGTATTTCCTCGGCGCCAACGATCCGTACAAGGCGCTGAAGACGACGTTGAAGGCTGAGGTCGATCCGGACGCGTGGGCTACGTTGAACAGCGACACGTCGCGGCCTTTCGAGCGGCCGCGTTCGGGGCGCATTGCGGTGAAGGTGATCAATCACCTGGGGGACGAGGTGATGAAGGTTTTCCGGGTGTAGCGGTTTGATGGACTCGGACGGTACGACATGGCCTTGACGCCAGGGCGTCGCACGGTTCCATTCCGCAGCCATGTCGTCCATTGGTGAAAGCGGGAAATCAGGTGAGGCGAACTCAGGCTTTCTCGTCCAGTGCCGGGGTGCCCAGATCGGACTGCTCGGGCTTTGCCTTCCGTCCACCCGTCGTTGCTATCAGGCGAGTCTTGTCACGCTCGGCCCGTCGGATTATTTCAGTGAGCTTTCGAGCGGCCTCTGCGCCATCTCCGCCTTCGGCGATCAGATCGAAGAATGATCTGCCACGGGAGACGGTGCGCGAGAGCATCGGCGGAGTGAGCTTCAGGCCCAGCTCCTGAAAGACCTGAGCCCCAGCGGCGAATTCGCGAAGCTTTTGCTGATGCCGTTGATTGGGCACCTCACCCGCCAACCAGTTGTATAGCGTTTGTCGCGATACGCCGAATATGTCGGCCAACCGGGACATCGAGCGACCGAACACATCCCGGATCAGCGCTGTCATTGCAGCGAAGTCGATCAGCTCTTCGGTTGTTTCGACCTCGCGCGCAGGTTCCGGAAGCTCGATGCCCGGGAGCGAATAGCCCTGTCGACGTTCGGTGAGGAATCGAACGGTTACGAGCCCGCCTGTCCCTGTAAATGCGTAGAGGGGGCGCTCCCATTCATTTCTCCCGACTGTCTCGTAAAAGGCGGGAATACCGCTTCCGAGTTGGCGCAAAACTTCCTGCTGGACGGATAACGGAAGGTCGGATGCAGCGGGCATCTCATCGACTCCAACGCTGGAATGCGTAGTCGGTCACTGTCGCTCGAAAGGCCACGCTGATCAGCGCGTGAATTGCATTCAGGTGCATCTGCACCTTCTCGTTCGAATAGGTCTCCCGACGTTCGACGAAGCCGTCGTTGTCGAGAACGGCATGCAACCCGGAATCGGCTGTGAAGCGCGGCGCGATTTTCAGGCTTACCGGTCCGATATCGACAGGGAAGCCGACCGGCCCGGTTTGCAGGATGGTTCTGGAAACGAGTTTGATCTCGTTACGTTCACCACGGGTTTCCGCATAGGACATCGCGTTCTGGATGTCGAACCTGGAGGCAGTACCGAGTACCTCGGGGGCCAGGTACTGCTCGAGGCGCTCATCAGTGCCGGGGACGATTCGATCGAGATATCGCAGCCCGACCCGCTCGACGAAGTCGAGTCGCATCGCAGAATGAATGGTCGCGAGCCCCTCCAGAAACGATTCGGAGAACTGCTCGAAGTGCCCATAGTCGGTCGACTGGAACGTGAGTGCGTCCTGGGCGAGGACGAAACTGTGCGTTTGCTCGGCATTTCCGAACACGAAGCGCTCGGTTACCGCCTGCTGAAGGGCTGCACCGGCAGACCCCGGAGGACCGAACTGCACCGTGAAAAGACTTTCCGGGCGAAAGTCCGGGTAGCCGCGACCCCGGAGCCCTTCCTGGATATCAGGGAGATAAGCTTTCAGCTTGAGAACCGGATTGAACCTGACTTGCGCGACCGTGTAGTACACGGGCGGATTCTTCAAGGGCGTACCCACGGAACCCTCCAGTTGTCGCGGGGCATCAGTTTACAGTTTACTTGACACTCTCGGCAACTCGGGATCTCGTCCGCGTGACGTTCTTCCATCACACAACCGACCCGTGCTTCCCGAGGAACCGCTGCTCGGCGATGAGTCAACCTATGGCGTCTGTCAGGCGGAGGCGCATCGTCTCCGAGCCGCCGGTGCGAATTGCCTCGAAGTCCGGGGCGTGGCGCTGCTGCGAGGCGGTGCCCGCGGCTGGAGGAGTGCGCCGGGTGGATTGACTGACGGCGCGGATCGCGAGGGCGTGGTCTGGGTGATCTTCGGCGTGTGGGCGACGGTCGGCTGGATCGTCGTGGACGGTGGTGCACCACCGGCGCTCGTCCTGCCGCTCGTGCGACATCTTGTTTTCACGCACAACCACTGACCCCGCGGTATATACTCAGATATATACCAAACAAGACTGGAGCCGACCATGCAGACGGCGAAGTTGTTTCGCAACGGCCGCAGCCAGGCGGTGCGCTTGCCGGCCGAGTTCCGGTTCGAGGGAAGCGAGGTGCTGATCCGTCGCGACCCCGTCACCGGAGACGTGATCCTGTCGCCGAGGAATCGCTCGTTCTCCGAATTCCTCGCGTTGCGCGACCGGTTGCTCGGGCAGGTTCCGCCCGCTGAGCTCGACGAGTTCCTGTCCGAACGCGACCCGGATGTGGACGTCGAGCGGGACTGGCCCTGACGATGTCGTTGCTGATGCTCGACACCAATGCGGCCTCGGCGCTGATCAAGGGGCGCGCGCCCGTATTGGCGACGCTGCTCGAGCATCGGCCGTTTTGCATCTCGGTGATCACGGAAGCCGAACTGCGATACGGCCTTGCGCGCCGGCCCGTCGGAAAGGCGTTGACGGCCATTGTCGAAGCCTTCCTGTCCAGCGTGGATAGCCGTGCGTGGTCGTCAGCTGCCGCGTTCCGCTACGGAGCACTGCGATCGCAGCTGGAAGCGATCGGCAAGCCTCTGGGCGCTCTCGATCTGCTGATCGCAGCGCATGCACTCGCCGAGGGCTGCGAACTGGTAACCGCAGACCACGCGTTCGCGCAGGTACCGGGCCTCGCGCTTCGCACCCCGACGGAGTGACGTTCGCTTCCTGCCATTCGTGCGACAGACGTGCCGGCGGGCGACGTCATGTGTGGGTCGACGAGATCGCCGCTCTCCTTTACGATATGCATATCGATCGCAGAAATGTATGACGACCGTCACTGTTTCCGAAAAATTTCAGGTGGTGATCCCCAAGGAGGTGCGTGAGGCGCTTGGGATTCGTCCCGGCCAGAAGATCGAGGTGATCGTGCATCGCGGACGAGCCGAGTTCGTTCCCGTGCGCGAAATGAAGTCGATGCGAGGCTTTCTCAGGGGCATCGACACCGACGTGCAACGCGAGAAGGATCGCGTTTGAACGTCGTCGATTCTTCCGGTTGGCTGGAATTCTTCGCCGACGGACCCAACGCGCGGTACTTCGAAGCGCCGATTGCCGAGACGGAGCAACTGGTCGTACCTACGATCAGTCTGCTTGAAGTATTCAAGCGTGTCCTGCAGCAGCGGGGCGAGAACGAGGCGTTGCAGGCGGTGGCACAGATGCGTCAGGGGCGCATCGTCGATCTCGACGCGACGATCGCACTCGTGGCCGCACGGCTCGGACTGGCAGAGAAGCTGCCGCTGGCGGATTCCGTCATGCTCGCGACGGCAAGGGTCCACAGCGCCGTACTTTGGACGCAGGACGCAGACTTCGAGCGGATCGAAGGCGTGCGCTACTTCAGGAAGCAGCGGTCGTGAGACCGGAGGCGGCGCCTTCCCTCCGATACCACGCCACCCCCTCCCCATCCACCTCCACCGACACCTCCCCTCGCACCACCAGGTAGTTCAGGTGCGCGATGCACTCCCCGGTCGCCATCCCCAGCAGATGCGGGTCGGCGTACACGTTGCGCGCGAACAGCGCCCCGAACAGATCGACCACCCGCTTCGGTTCGGCGAGTGACTTGCGCAAGCGATCGAGTGCGCGCAGATGCCCGTTGGCCAGCGAATGCAGGCGCGAGTGCAACCCTGTGAAGGGCTCGTTGTGCGAAGGCAGCACGAGCACATCGTCGGGCACCGTGCGTTCGAAGTGCGCAAGCGAATCGAACCAGTCGCCGAGCGGGTCGGCGTCGGGTTCGGTGGGGAACACCGAGACGTTCGACGAGATGCGCGGCAGCACCTGGTCGCCGGAGATCAGCACGCGCAGCGCCGGGCAGTACAGGCTCGCGTGCTCGGGCGAATGCCCGCTGCCGACGACCACCGTCCATTCGTGTTCGCCGATCACGATGCGTTCGCCGTCGACGATGCGCCGGTAGCTGTCGGGCAGCAGGTAGACGGCCTTGCCGAAGCCGCCGAAGCGGGCGCGGTACTGGTCGATCGCGTCGTCGTCCCAGCCGGCGCGGCGGTAGAAATCGACGCCCTCGGCCGGTGCCTCACGACCGGTGTCCGCGACGAGCACGCGGCAGGTGAGGTACTCGAGGCGCGTCATCCACAGTCGGCAGTCGAAGCGGCGCGTGAGCCATCCGGCCATGCCGATGTGATCGGGATGCATGTGCGTGCCGAATACGCGCACGATCGGGCGATGCTTCAGCGCACCCGCGATCGCTTCCGACCACGCAGCCGCTGTCTCGCTGCTCTGCATGCCGGTGTCGACCGCCGTCCAGCCGTCGCCGTCGGCGATCGCCCAGGTGTTGATGTGTGCGAGCGGCGGCGGCAGCGGCTTGCGCATCCACAGTACGCCCGGCGCAACCTCGATGCCCTGCCCATGCTTCGGCGGCGTATCGAAGGGATAGCCCGGCACGGTCTGCTGCGTTTCAGCGACTTTCATTGTGCGATCGTCTCATGGAGGGCGTTCGACGCGCCGCGCTCGACGGGCGGACCGCAGAAGCCGAAGTCGACCTCGGGCCGGCGTCCGGCCATCCGATCGGCCAGTGCCTTCGCCGATCCGCAGGCGAGCGTCCAGCCGAGCGTGCCGTGTCCCGTGTTCAGGAACAGGTTGGCGATGCGCGTGCCGCCGATATAGGGGAGATTCGACGGCGTCGCCGGGCGCAGGCCCGACCAGAAACGCGCTTCGGTCGAGTCGCCGGCATCGGGCATCAGCTGCTCGACGCGGCGCAGGATCGCGCGACAGCGATCGAGGTCGAGGCGGCGATCGTAGCCGGCCAACTCCGCCGTGCCGGCAATGCGAAGGCGATCGCCGAGCCGGGAGAACACGAGCTTGCGCTCGTCGTCGGTGAGCGAAACTTCCCAGGCGCGCGTCGGGTCGCGTACCGGCATCGTCACCGAGTAGCCCTTGGCGGGATAGACCGCGAGCCGAATGCCGAGCGGGGCGGCGAGCAGTGCGCTGAAGCTGCCGGCGGCGAGCACGTAGCGCTGCGCACGGATCGCCTCGTAGCGCCCGTCCGGGTCGATCGCCTCGACGTGCTCGATGCGCCCGCCGCTCGCGCGCAGCGCCGTCACCTGGTGGCCCATCCGGAATTCGACGCCGGCGGCGCGGCAGCGTTCGGCCAGCTGGACGGTGAACGCATGCGCGTCGCCCGATTCGTCCGTCGGCGTGTAGGTGGCGCCGACGAGCAGGTTGCGCGCACGACTCAGCGCGGGTTCGATCGCGATCGCTTCGTCCACCGAAACGATGCGTCGCTCGCAGCCGAACTCGCGCATCAACCGCGCCGGCTCGTGCGCCGCTTCGAACTCGCGCGCGTCGGTATAGAAGTGCAGGATGCCGCGCAGTTGCTCGTCGTAGGTCATCGCGGTTTCCTCGCGCAGCCGCTGCAGCACCCCGCGGCTGTAGCTGCCGAGACGCACGAGCTCGCCGATGTTGTGCTGCGTGCGCGCGTGCGTGCACTCGCGCACGAAGCGGGCGAGCCACAGCCATTGCTGCGGGTCGGCGCGAAGTCGAAGGCGCAGCGGCGCGTCGCTGCGCAACAGCCACCCGGCGGCGCGGCGCAGCACACCCGGATGCGCCCACGGTTCGGCGTGGCTCACCGCGATCTGTCCGCCGTTGGCGAAGCTCGTCTCGGCGGCGACCTCGTGCCCGCGGTCGACGACGACGACCTCGAAGCCCTGCCGGTTCAGGAAGTACGCGGTGGTGACGCCGACGACGCCGGCGCCGATGACGACGACTTTCATCCGGCGACAGCGCCCATGCGCGTGCGGCGCTCTACTTCAGCGCCTGCAGCGCGGCTTCGTAGCGCTCGTCGCATTCCTCGACGCTCTGCGCGGTGATGCCGAGATCGCGCAGCAGGCCGTCCCGGAGACTGTAGATCCAGCCGTGCACCGACAGCGGCTGGCCGCGTTCCCAGGCGTCGCGCACGATCGTCGTACGCGACACGTTGCGCACCTGCTCGATCACGTTCAGCTCGCACAGGCGGTCGGCGCGTTCGCCGTCGTGCCCGATCGGGCGGATGCGCGCTTCGTGCCGCTCGGCGACGTCGCGCACGTGGCCGAGCCAGTTGTCGGACAGGCCGATGCGCTGCTGGAACAACGCCGCCCGCACGCCGCTGCAACCGTAGTGGCCGACGACCATCACGTGCTCGGTCTGGAGTACGTCGATCGCGAACTGCAGTGCCGACAGGCAGTTCAGGTCGGTGTGCACGACGACGTTCGCGACGTTGCGGTGCACGAACACCTCGCCCGGCGGCAGTCCGATGATCTCGTTGGCCGGCACGCGACTGTCGGAGCAGCCGATCCACAGGTACTTCGGGTTCTGCTGCTGCGACAGGCGCTCGAAGAACGCCGGGTCGGACGCGCGCAGGCGTTCGGACCAGTCGCGGTTGTTCTGGAACAGAAGCTGCAGGACGCGCATGGGATTCGGGTGTGCGAAGCGAGGATCGCGGCGCCGTTGCGACACGGACGATGCGACATTATCCGACGATTCGCAGCGTGCCGCCGGGGCATCGGGTAGCCTTCCGGGGTCGCCCGACCCGCCCGGAGAGAATCTTGATCGTCCTCGTGCTCGGCTTGCTGCTGTTCCTCGGTCCGCACTCGGTGCGGCTGTTCGCCGACGACTGGCGCAGCGCCCGCATCGCGTCGATGGGGCTGGGCAAGTGGAAGGGACTCTATTCGCTGGTCTCGATCGTCGGCTTCGTGCTGGTCATCGTCGGCTACGGGATGGCGCGTGCGAGCGGCGGAATGCCGCTGTGGACGCCGCCCACCTGGGCGCGTCATCTCGCGTCGCCGCTGACGCTCGTCGCCTTCGTGCTGATCGTCGCCGCCTACGTGCCGCGCAGTCGACTGCGCGCGCTCGTCGGCCATCCGATGCTGGTCGGTGTCGCGTTGTGGGCGCTCGCGCACCTGCTGGCGAACGGGGGTGCGGCCGATCTCGTGCTCTTCGGGGCCTTCTTTGTCTGGGCGGTGGCCGACTTCTTCGCCGCGCGGCGGCGTGATCGCGCCGAGGGCCGCGCGCCGCGCGGCACCTGGGGCAGCGACCTCACGTCGGTCGTCGTCGGTACGGTCGCGTGGTACGTGTTCGCGATGTACCTGCACGCGCCGTGGATCGGCGTGCGGCCGTTCTAGATCCCGACGCGCCCGCTTCGTGCGTCGCGGCCCCCGACTGCGGATGCCGTAGTGTGAACAGGCCCTAATCGAGCACGAAGGGCAGGCGCTTCGTGAGCGTCTGTCGCGTGGCCGGCGTCCCGCCGAGCAGTGCGAAGCCGAGCAGCTCGCCCTGCGCGTCGAGGAACGACGCTTCGATGCTGCCGCCTTCGCCGGTTGCGCAGTGCCAGCTGCCGCTCGTGCCGATCGGCGGCGGCGCCACGGTGAGCGGCGCCGACGGCGTCTTCACGACGACCGGCATCGCCGGGTAGCGCAGCCGCGTCTCCTCGCCGAGCAGCGTGCGTGCGAGCGCGCGTGCCGCATGCATGATCGGCATCACGAAGGGCAGCACGAGACCTTCGACCTCGGCGCAGTCGCCGAGTGCGTGAATCGGCGAAGCGCTCGTGCGCAGGAAGCGGTCGACGACGATGCCGCGGTTCGTCTGCAGGCCTGCTCCGTCAGCCAGCTGCGTTCGCGGGCGCAGCCCGACTGCAGACAGTACGACGTTGGTGTCGATCGTTTCGCCGCTGTCGAGGCGGACGCGCAGACCGCCTCCCTCGCGCCGCTCGACGGCGGTAGCCGCCGTCTGCAGCCGAATCCCGATGCCGGCGTCGCGCAGCCGATGCGCGAACGCGTCTCCGACCGCCTGCGGCAGCAGCCGCCCGAGCGGCCACGCGGCCGGCTCGACGACTTCGACCGTGCGCCCCGAGAGCTTCAGGTCGTTGGCGAACTCGCAGCCGATCAGCCCCGCGCCGAGGATCGTCACGTGGCGTGCATCCTCGATCGCTTCGCGAAAGCGCGCGTAGTCGGCGAGATCGTTCACCGACAACACGCTGCCGGCGCCGTCGCCTTCGAGCGGCACACGGATCGGATCGGCGCCGAGCGCGAGTACGAGCGCGCGGTATTCGATGCGCTCGCCGCCCTCGAGTTGCAGTTCGCGCGCGTCTGCGTCGATCGATTCGACGGCCCTTCGCGCGAGAACGGTCGCGTCGAACTGCGCGGCGGCGCGTTCGGCGTCAGCGGTGGCGAGCGCCGCCGGCGTGCGGCCGGAGGCGAGCGCATTCGACAGCATCGGCTTCGAATAGACCGCGCCGTCGTCGCGCGTGACGACGACGACGGGTGCGTTCGCATCGAGCCGGCGCAGCTCGCGCAGCAGCGTGTAGCCGGCCAGCCCGCTGCCGACGACGACGATCGGCGGGCTCATCGGAGGGCGCCCGTCGTGCGCGGTGCGGGGCGCGGCATCAGGCGGTGATCTCAACCATCTCGAAGTCGGCTTTCGCGACTCCGCATTCCGGGCAGGACCAGTCGTCGGGGATGTCGTTCCAGCGGGTGCCCGCCGCGATGCCTTCGGACGGCAGTCCGTCGGCTTCGTTGTAGACGAAACCGCAGACGATGCATTGCCAGCTCTTCATTTCGTTCTCCGTGGATCAGGGTCTGGATGGGTGATTCGTAGAAGGCCTTGCTGCTTTGGATGGGACGTGGCGAGCCCGCGTTCCCGGGTCGCTCGCCACGTCCCATTGGCGCGCTCGGGCCCCATCGCCGCGCTCAGGCGGGGTCGGCTGCCTTCGCCGCAGCGGCGTTTACCCGGTCGAGCACTTCGCGGTAGGCGTTCGCGTGCTTCTCCTCGACTTTCGTCAGCGCAGCGAAGCGCTTCGCCGCCTTCTCGAGCATGGCCTTGAACGCGTCGGCGTGCTCCTTCGACTCGGCGATCTGCTGGTCGAACTCTGCCACGGCCGCCTGGTTGCCTTCCTCGACGGCCAGATGGCGGAACTTCGGGTACATCTCGGTGTACTCGTAGGTCTCGCCTTCGATTGCCAGCTCGAGCGCACGCGCCGGCGTGAGGCGTGCGGCGGGGTAGAGCAGGTCGAGGTGGCCGAAGGCGTGCTGCACTTCCTGGTCGGCGGTCGCCTCGAAGTGGCGGGCGGTTTCTTCGTCGCCGGCGGCGCGGGCCACGCGGGCGAAGTAGCGGTATTTGATGTGCGCCATCGATTCGCCGGCGAAGGCGGCTTCGAGGTTCTGGATCGTGATCGATCTGCCGTTCATGTCGTTCTCCGTGTGCAAGTTCGCGGACGAAGTTTCCGGCGTCGTGGTGAATTGATCCAATGAATTATAATGTTGATCGATATCGGTTATTCCGATAACGTCCCGATGTCCATGTCCCAGACGCCTCGAACCGATGTCGAACGCACTTCCATCGTTGCGCCAGCTTTCGTACCTGGTCGCCGTCGCCGACCGGCTGAACTTCACGCAGGCCGCGCAGGACTGCTTCGTCACGCAATCGACGCTGTCGTCGGGGCTCAAGGAGCTCGAGGGCACGCTCGGTGCACGGCTCGTCGAGCGAGACCGGCAGTCGGTGCGCATGACGCCGCTCGGCGAGCAGGTCGTCGAGCGCAGCCGCGCGCTGCTGGGTTCCGCGCGCGACCTCGTCGGTCTCGTGCGGGCGTCGGCCGCACCGATGACCGGCATGGTTCGGCTCGGCGCGATCCCGACGATCGCACCCTTCCTGCTGCCCGGTCTGGTGCGTCGAACGCGCGCGCTGCATCCCGAACTCAAGCTCGTGCTGCGCGAAGACCGCACCGCAACGCTGCTTGAGCGGCTGCGCGCAGGCGAACTCGACTTCGCGCTGATCGCGCTTCCCTACGACACACGCGGGCTGCTGGTGCGCGAGCTCTTCGTCGAGGAGCTGTGGCTGATTACGCCGATGCGCGGCGACGCCCGCGAGGACTCCCGCCGGCCGAAGATCAGCAACCTCGATCCCGAGCGGCTGCTGCTGCTCGAGGAGGGGCATTGCCTGCGCGAGCACACGATCGAGGCCTGCGGGATCAGCGAGCGCGCCAATCCGTCGGGCATCGAGGCAACGAGCCTCGTCACGCTCGTGCACATGGTCGAGTCCGGGCTCGGCGATGCGCTGCTGCCGCAGATGGCGATCGACTCGGGCTTCCTGTCGGGCGCGTCGGTGCTGCCGAAGCGCTTCGCGCCGCCGGTGCCCACGCGTCGTGTCGCGCTCGCCGCGCGCACGAGCACGACGCGCGTCGAGGAGTTCGAGTTCCTGGCCGAGGTGCTGCACGGGTGATGCGGTAGCGGCTGCGTCGCACCCGCGCACGGACGCACCGCTGCCGCGCACGCACCGCGTCGCGTACCATTCGCCGCAATGCCGCTCGAAGCCCCGATCCGGCCGCGCACGCACTGGCGCGACCTGTTGCGCGATGCCGGGACCGTCTATTCGGTCAACGGGCTGATTGGCTTCATCTTCGCCGCCACCGGTCCGGTCGCGGTGATCCTGTCGGTCGGTCTGCAAGGCGGACTGTCCGAGTCCGACCTCGCATCGTGGATCTTCGGCGCGTTCTTCCTGAACGGCCTGATCACGCTGCTGTTCTGCTGGCTGTATCGGCAGCCGCTGGCGTTCTTCTGGACGATCCCCGGCACGGTGCTCGTCGGACCCGCGCTCGATCACCTGAGCTTCCCTGAGGTGATCGGCGCCTTCGTCGCCTCCGGAGTCGTGATGCTGGTGCTCGGCTTCAGCGGCTGGGTGCGTCGCGCGATGGCTGCGGTGCCGATGCCCATCGTGATGGGGATGGTCGCCGGCGTGTTCCTGCGCTTCGGCATCGATCTCGTGCGTTCACTGCACGAGGACGCGGCGATCGCGGCGCCGATGGTCATCGCCTTCCTGCTGCTCAACGCGTCGCCGCGCCTGGGCCGGCGCATGCCGCCGATGCTCGGCGCACTCCTCGTCGGCGCGATCGCCGTCGCCGTGTCGGGGCGCTTCGCGCCCGAACTGTCGGCAAGCGTCGTGCTCGCGCGGCCGAACCTCTACTGGCCCGAGTGGTCGCTGCAGGCGATGGTCGAGCTCGTGATTCCGCTCGTCATCACCGTGCTCGTCGTGCAGAACGGGCAGGGCGTCGCGGTGCTCAAGGCGGTCGGGCATTCGGCGCCGATCAACGCGGTCACCGTCGCCTGCGGCGTCGGATCGATGGTCAGCGCCTTCGTCGGCACGGTGTCGACCTGCCTCACCGGCCCGACCAACGCGATCATCTCGTCGGCAGGCGAGCGCGAGCGGCACTACACCGGAGGTATCGTCGTCGGCGTGCTCGCACTCGCCTTCGGGCTGTTGTCGCCGTTCTTCACGCGGCTGATGCTCGCAACGCCGCCGGCGTTCATCGCGACGCTCGCCGGGCTCGCGATGCTGCGCGTATTGCAGACGGCCTTCGTCACTTCGTTCGGCGGGCGCTTCTCGCTCGGCGCGCTGGTGACGTTCCTGGTGACGGTCACCGATCTGACGATTCTCAATGTGGGTGCGGCGTTCTGGGGGCTGGTGGCGGGGGTGATCGTGTCGCTGCTGCTCGAGCGGGGGGATTTCGCTACCTTGCGCGAGGGGTAGCGGCGGGCGGCAGGGCAAGGGCCGCGCGGCCTGGTGCTGGGGGTCCGCTTACGGCCGGGGGCCTTACGCGCTCGCGCGTGGCGCGCCACAACTCGCGCGCCACTTCGCTGCATAACACGGCGTTTACAGTCGGAGAACGGTTCCCACGACCGAAAATTCTGCGAAACGCAGCATTACGCAACGCGCCGCCCATTCGAGCGCGTCCTTGCCGTCGACTTCGGTGACGCTGAACACGGATGAGCATTCGGGGGAGCTTCAACGGCCGTGGTACTGCACCACCGTCTTCACGCTGCAGAACTCCTCGAGCGCCATGAAGCCTTTCTCGCGCCCGTGCCCGCTGCGTTTCACGCCACCGAAGGGCAGCTCGACGCCGCCGCCGGCGCCGTAGCAGTTCAGGTACACCTGCCCGCATTGCAGGCGCTTCGCGACGCGGATCTGCCGCGCACCGTCGCGCGTCCAGACGCCGGCGATCAAGCCGAAGTGGCTCGCATTGGCCGTTGCGACCGCGTCGTCCTCGTCGTCGAAGGGGATCGCCGCGAGCACGGGGCCGAAGACCTCGTCGCAGGCGAGCCGGTGGTCGCGCGGCACCGGGCCGAACAGCGTCGGCGCGACGTAGTAGCCGCCGGCCGGCACGCCGTCCGCGACACGGCCCTGCGCGAGCACCGGGATACCGCTTTCGCGCGCCTGCGCGATGAAGCCTTCCACGCGTTCCTTCTGTGCGGCGTTGATCAGCGGGCCGCAGTCGAGATCCATCTCGGGCGTTCCGGCGCCCGACTGCGCAAAGCGTTCGACGATCAGGCCGACGAAGCGGTCGTAGATCGAGCGCTGCACCAGCAGCCGGCTGCCGGCCGAGCAGGTCTGCCCGGCGTTCTGCGTGATCGCCTTGAGCACGAAGCCGGCCGCGCGCTCGAGGTCGGCGTCGTCGAAGACGATCTGCGGCGACTTGCCTCCCAGCTCGAGCACGCATTTCAGCGTGCGATCGGCGGCTGCCTTCTGCACCAGCGTGCCGACTTCCGGCGAGCCGGTGAAGGTGACGAAATCGATGTCGTGGTGTGCGGTGAGTGCTGCGCCGGCCTCCTCGCCGAGGCCGGTCACCACGTTCAATGCACCGGCCGGAAGGCCCGCATCGGCGAGGATCGTGGCGAAGGCCAGCGGTGACAGGCAGGCGTCTTCCGACGGCTTGAGCACCGCCGCATTGCCGGTGGCGAGCGCGGGCACCACCGAACGGCCGAACATCTGCGCCGGGTAGTTCCACGGCAGGATGTGCGCGGTGACGCCGTAGGGCTCGCGCAGCACGACGACGTGGAAGTCCTCCAGATACGGGATCTGCTCGCCGTGCAGCTTGTCGGCGCCGCCGCCGTAGTACTCGAAGTAGCGGGCCGCGACCGCGATGTCGGTGCGCGCCTGGCTCATCGGCTTGCCGGTGTCGCGCGCCTCGAGCCGAGCCAGCTCCTCGTGCCGCGCGAGGATCGCCTCCGAAGCCTTCGACAGGATGCGCCCGCGCTCGGTGGCGGTCATTCGCGACCACGGTCCGCCGAGCGCGCTGCGCGCGGCAGCGACCGCCGCGTCGATGTCGGCGGCCGTGCCGCGTGCGAGCTGGTCGAAGCTCTCGCCGGTGCTCGGGTCGACGACGGGCAACGTGCGGCCGTCGGCGCCGGCGACCCATCGACCGCCGATGAAATGCTTCTGCATGAGGCGTGCCTTCCTGCTCGCGTGCGACCGATCAGAACGGATACTGCCGCGGCCCCGTCTGCACGGTGATCCAGCGCAGCTCGGTGAACTCGCGGATGCCCGCTTCGCCGCCGAAGCGTCCCCAGCCGCTGTGCTTCACGCCGCCGAAGGGCATCTGCGCCTCGTCGTGCACGGTAGGGCCGTTGACGTGGCAGATGCCCGATTCGATGCGCTGTGCGACCTGGATCGCGCGCGCCGTGTCGCCGCCGAAGACCGAGGCGCTCAACCCATACTCGTTGTCGTTGGCGCAGGCGATCGCGGCTTCCACGCCGTCGACGCGCACGATGCACTTCACCGGGGCAAAGGTTTCCTCGCGGTAGATGCGCATCTCGGGCGTCACGTGATCGAGCACGGTCGCCGGCATCAGCGTGTTCTCCGCCTTGCCGCCGCACATCAGCTTCGCGCCTCTGGCCAACGCGTCGTCGATCAGCGCGTTGCAGTGCTCGACGGTGCTCATGTCGATGACGGAGCCGAGCACCACCGGATCCGGCTTGCGCGGATCGCCCAGCGGAAGCGAGCTCGCTTTCGCGACGAAGCGCTCGACGAAGGCGTCGGCGATGTGCGTGTCGACGACCAGCCGTTCGGCGCTCATGCAGATCTGTCCCGAGTTCATGAAGCAGGCGAAAGCAGCGGCGTTCACCGCGTCTTCGACGTTCGCGTCGTCGAGAATGACCATCGGTGCCTTGCCGCCGAGCTCGAGCACGGTGGCCTTCAGATACTTGGCACAGGTCTGCGCGATGATGCGGCCGACGCGCGTGCTCCCGGTGAAGTTCACGCGGCGCACCGCCGGGTGCGCGACCATCGCCTCGACGACGGCACCGGCGTCGGCCGGCGCGTTGGTGATGTAGTTGACGACTCCTGGCGGAAAGCCCGCCTCCTGCAGCGAATCGATGATCAGCTGGTGCGTGCGCGGGCAGTTCTCGCTGCCCTTGAGCACGACCGTGTTGCCGCAGGCGAGCGGCGTGGCGATCGCGCGCACGCCGAGGATCACCGGCGCATTCCACGGCGCGATGCCGAGCACTACACCCGCGGGCTGGCGCACGCCCATCGCGAGCGAGCCCGGCACGTCGGAAGGAATCACCTCGCCGATGGCGCGCGTGGTCAGCGACGCGGCCTCGCGCAGCATGTTCGCCGCGAGATTCACGTTGAAGCCCGCCCACAGGGCGGTGGCGCCGGTCTCGGCGGCGATCGCCTCGATGAACCGGTCGGTGCGCGCCTCGAGTGCGTCGCCTGCCTTCAGCAGCAGTGCGCGCCGCTCGCCGGGGCCGCTGCGGCTCCACGATTCGAAGGCCTTCGCCGCTGCCTCGACGGCGCGCACCGCATCGGCGGGGCTGGCCGCCGGTGCCCGCGTGGCGACCGCGCCGTCGAGCGGGTTGCGCCGCTCGAAGGTGGCTCCTCTCTCTGCAGCGACGGCTGCGCCGGCGATGAGCATCGACAGGTCGGACATGCCTTTCTCCTCTGGATGGCGATACGGATGGCTGATGCTCATTGTCGCGTCATTTGCATACGGATGATGTCTGCCGGGCCGTTGCGCGGGCGCGAGCCGATGTCGGGCGCGCCCGTCGTGCGCTGTGAAAGGCGGAGAATCCGGCGCGAACGTGGCGCGCCCGGAGCGTCGCGGCCGATTCAGGAGAACCGAAGACATGACCGACCCGAATCCAGGCCCGGGCATCGATTCGCTGCACGAGCTGCGCGACGCGTTGCGCGCCTTCGCCGCCGAGCGCGAATGGGAGCGCTTCCACTCGCCGAAGAACCTGGCGAGCGCGCTGATCGTCGAGGCCGCCGAGCTGCTCGAGCCGTTCCAGTGGATGGGGGAGGAGGACTCGCGGCGGCTGGACGTCGACGCGCTCGATCACGTGCGCGACGAGCTTGCCGACGTGCTGCTTTATCTCGTGCGGCTCGCCGACGTGCTCGGCGTCGACCTGCGCGACGCAGCGCGGCGAAAGATCGCGATCAATGCGATGAAATACCCGGTCGAGCGGGCGAGGGGGAATGCGGCCTGATTAAACCGGGGTCAGACCACGATTTTGTCGGGGCAGAATCGTGGTCAGACCCCGGTGGACGCGGTGGGCGCGGTGGGGCGGTATCCGCCGAGCATCCGGCTCAACGAAGCGTCATCGCCGACGACCAGTACGTGTCCGGCGTCCGCCACGTGCGCAAGCCCTTGGTTCCGAGTCTCTTCGGCTCGCCTTCCGGGTGTACTGCTCCGTGCGTTTTCATCCGTGAAACGCGTTCCACGAAAGAAAACGCTCGTTTTCGTTGTCCGAGGTCAGGCGACCGCAGGAAAACCGTGGTCTGACCCCGGTCCTCAGATCTGCGACACGCTGCGCGAGTACACGCTGAGCACCACCACCCCCGCGACGATCAATGCGAGCCCCAGCAGAGCCGGTGCATCGAGTGTCTGCCCGAACACCAGCCAGCCGATCAGCGCAATCAATGCAATGCCTACACCCGACCATACTGCGTACGCAATCCCGACCGGCATCGTGCGCAGCGTCAGCGACAGGAACCAGAACGCGGTCGCGTAGCCGGCGACGACGACGAGCGAGGGCAATGGACGGGTGAAGCCGTCGGCCGCCTTCAGCGCCGACGTGGCGATGACCTCGCTGACGATGGCAACCGACAGATAGAGCCAGGCCTGCACGTTCCCCTCACATTCCGATGCGACGCGCGCCTTCGCGAAAGCGCGCACCCGCGTCGGCATCGAGACGGAAGGCGGCGGCGAAGTCGTCGAAACCGTAGGCCGGCAGCGTCCGACGGATTACTGCGGCGTGCCTTCGCGCGGCGTCGAGCGAGCCGCACAGCGCCTGCGCGAAGGCGGCGATCGCGTGGATGTGCGGATGTGCGTTCGGGCGTGCGGCCGCGCGCTCGGCCCACAGCGCCGCTTCGTCGAGCTCGCCCAGGCGGACGTGCGCGATCGCCCGCGCGCCGAGCATGCCGAACAGCAGCGGGTCGAAGGGGCTGAGCAGCCGCGCGTGGTCGGAGGCGGCGATCGCCGCGTGCGGGTCGCCCGCCTGCGCGTGCACGAAGGCGAGCGTGTAGTGCGCGAGCGCGAAGTTCGGGCTGAGCTCGATGGCCTGATCGAGCTCGCGCACCGACGCATCGTGTCCTTCGCGCAGCCACAGCGCGCGCCCCATCGCCCAGTGCGCCGACGGATCGCGCACGTCGGCCATCAGCGCCTGCGCCGCGGTGTCGATTGCGCGCTCGATCTCGGGATCGCGCTCGCCCCAGCCCTGGAACGCGTTCTGGAAATGCGTGAATGACAGGCCGGCCCATGCGCGCGCGAACGTGGGGTCGAGTTCCGTCGCCATCTCGAAGAAGCGGCGTGCCGTCGCGTTGTCCGGCGCGTCGAAGCGGTACATGTGCCACAGGCCGCGATGGTGCGCGCTCCAGGCATCGAGCGAGTCGGGCGGCAGCAGCACCGCGCGATTGCGCTCGAGTGCCTCGATCTCCGCGGCGAGCGAGGCGACGATGCGGTCGCCGATGTCGTCGAGGGTCGCGAAGACATCGACGAGCGGAAAACGCTCGGTCCAGACGACGCGCCCGCTGTGCGTCTCGACGAGCTCGACGTCAATCGACGCTCGCCCTCTCCGTGCGTTCATCGATCCCTTCCGTGCGTTCATCGATCGGGCGGCGTCGATCGAACCCTGGTCTGGCGATGGACTTTCCTGCGACTGCTGCCCGATCGTTCCGCTGCAGACGTAGTCGACGTTCAGCAGCCTCGCCGCTTCGGCGGCGCCGACCCCACGCTCATGCAGCGCGGCTGCACTGCCCTGCGCGATGACGAACACGCCGCGCAGCTTCGCCAGGCGCGTGACGATGTCGTGCGCGAGCGCGACACCGATTCCACCCGCAGCGGTGCGAGCGTCGCCGCCGTGAACGGCAGGACCGTCGCCGCGCTGCGTGAAAGGCAGCACCGCAATCGAGCGACGACGCGTCTCGCCCGACACAGTTGCTTCCTGCGAACGGTCGATTGCCTGGGAAGTCGACGCCGTGGACGGAGAAGTCGACGCGACGGATGCGTCGATCGGCGGGAGCAACGGGGAAGCGCCCTGCCGAAGCCGTTGCCAGATCGAATGCAGCGGCCCGCGATCCAGCCCCTCGTCCGCAAAGAGCCGCTCGGCCAGCGCGAAGTGCGCCTGCGCCTCGCGCAGGCGGCCTTCACTCAGCAGTGCATCGAGCATTGCGCGATGCGCGTGCAGCTCGAAGGGCTCGAGCGCAAGCCAGCGCTCCAGATGAGGCAATGCGGCGGCGCCCGTCTCGCTTGCCGCGCAACGTGCGAGCAGTGCCGCCTGCGCCATGCGGAAGCGCCTGCGCTGGCTCGACAGCCACGCCTCGGCGGGCGGCGCGTGCGCGAGTTCGAGGCCGTCGAGGAAGTCGCCTTCGAACAGCGACGCGAGCATGAACACGCGCTGCAATGCGAGCGTCTCGATTCCCTCGACGAGCGAGCGCTCGACCTCGAGCGCGTCGACGAAGTCGCCGGACAGATCCAGTCGGACGAACTCGCCTTCGGTGCGCACGCGCCGCACTTCCTGGTCGTCGACCAGTACGCGGATCCGGCTCAGGCACCAGCGCAGCTCGCCGCGCGGGTCGTTCGGCGCGTCCCACAGCAGGTCGCACAGCGTTTCGCGCCCGACCGCGCGCGGTGCGAGCGCGAGCCATGCGAGGAGCGCCCGCGCCTTGCGCGAAGCGGGCAACGGCACCGCAGCGCCATTGCACTCAAGGGACATCCGGCCGAGCAGTCGCAGGCGGAGCGAGCGTGCATCCGGCACCGCCTGTTCGCGCTGCGAGTCCACGGAAATTTCCACGGCCGCTCCCACGCCCGCTTCCGCGTGCGCTTCGCATCCTGACGCTACGGCGCGCCGCAATCCTGCGGTCGGGCCTGCGGTCCTCGTGAATGCGAGGACGATCGATTCCGAACCAGACGGAGAAGGAACATGGATACTGCTGCCGCTCTCGTACGTCAAGATCGCCCCGCTACCCCGCCCATCGATCTCGAGGCGCTGAAGGCGCGCCAGCGCGCCGCCTGGTCGTCGGGCGATTATTCAATCATCGGAACGACGCTGCAGATCGTCGGCGAGCAGCTGTGCGAAGCGCTCGACGTGCGCGCCGGACAGCGCGTGCTCGACGTGGCTGCCGGCAACGGTAACGTTTCGCTGGCCGCCGCACGCCGCGGCTGCGTCGTGGTCGCCACCGACTACGTTCCCGCGCTGCTCGAGCGCGCGCGCGAGCGCGCGGCGGCCGAGAGGTTCGACATCGAGTTTCGCGAAGCCGACGCCGAGGCGCTGCCCTTCGCCGACGCCGAATTCGACCACGTCGTCTCGACCTTCGGCGTGATGTTCACGGCGGACCACGAGCGCGCCGCGTCCGGGCTCGTCCGCGTGTGTCGGCGCGGCGGCAGCATCGGCCTGGCGAACTGGACGCCCGAGGGCTTCATCGGCCAGTTGTTCCGCACGATCGGCAGCCATGTTCCGCCGCCGGCGGGCGCGAAGTCGCCGGCGTCGTGGGGCACGCGAGAACGCCTGGGCGAGCTCTTCGGTTCGTCTGCCGCGTCGATCCAGGCGAGGCCGCGCGACTTCGTGTTCCGCTATCGCTCGCCCGAGCACTGGATCCACGCTTTCTCGACCTGGTACGGGCCGGTGCTGAAGGCTTTCGCTGCGCTCGACGGTGAACGACAGGCGGCGCTGCACAGCGACCTGCTCGCACTGATCGCGCGCCACAACCGCTCGGGCGACGGCACGATGGTCGTTCCCGCGCAGTACCTCGAGGTGGTGATCACGCGCCGCTGACCCCGGTTTTCGCAGGCGCTGCTAACGCAGCACCTGCACCTCGGTGTCGAACACGTACCCGGCGCCGCGCTCGGTGCGAATGTACTTCGGGTGCGAAGGGTCGTCCTCGATCTTGCGGCGCAACCGCAGGATCTGCACGTCGATCGTGCGGTCGTAGACCTCGGCGTTGTGCAGTCGTGAGAGCTCGAGCAGCTGGTCGCGACTGAGGATGCGCTGCGGTGCCGCCAGCAGCGCCGCCAGCAGGCTGAACTCGCCGTTGGTAAGGTCGACGAGGCGTCCGCCCGGACCGCGCAGCTTGCGCAGTCCCACGTTCAGCTCCCAGTCGCCAAAGCGCCACGCGCGCACCTCGGCCACCTGCTCGGCGACCGTCGCCTGCGTTTTTGCGCGGCGCAGCAGCGCGCGGATGCGCGCGAGCAGCTCGCGCGGACTGAATGGCTTCGTCAGGTAGTCGTCCGCGCCGAGCTCGAGGCCCATCACGCGGTCGGCCTCCTCGACGACGCCAGTGAGCAGCAGGATCGGAATCGACGAACGCTGCCGGATGCGATGCATGATCTGCATGCCGTCTTCTCCGGGCAGGCGCAGGTCGAGCACGACGAGGTCGATCGCTTCGCGCGACAGCGTTTCGTCGAGCCCGTTTCCGTCGGCGACCGCCGTCACGCGCATCTCGTTCTGTGCGAGGTAGGTGGCGAGGAGGTCACGAATGTGCGGATCGTCATCGAGCGCGAGCACATGCGGCTTCATCAATACCCCGACTCGGTCGGTAACCCAAAAGCGTACAACCAAAGTCGGTCGCACGACAGGCAGTGTTCCTTTCGTGTTTCAGACGTAATCTGGCGCAGGCGCTCCGCAATGCAGCCGCAAGACGGCCAAGGCCCAATGGGACATCTGAATCGAAGCGGAACCGCGAATGACTCTTCCGGTGGGTGTGCGCCCTCGCGTCCTGATCGTCGGCGCCGACGCGGCGTTGTACGCGCTGCTTGCCGAATGGCTTGCTGCCGACGGTATTGTTGCGCAGGACGACGTCCAGGCACGCTGCGATCTCGTCCTCGTCGATGTCGCCTTCCCGCGTGCGGGAGGCTGCGAACGCTTCCGCTCGTTGATGGCGCGGCACGATGGGCGACCGGTCGTCGCGTTGTCGTCGGCGTTCTTTGCGAACGTCGATCGCGTAGGCCGGTGCGCCCGCGAGCTCGGCGTCTCGGCGGTGCTGCCGAAGCCGGTGGCGCGCGAGGCGTTGCTCGATGCCCTGCGGCCGCTGTTGCCGGCGGCGTGCTCGTGATGCCATGACCACCGGAGAGCACCTGAACGCGGTCGCGCCCAAGCCATGGGTGCGGCGTGCCATCGGCGTGCTCGGCGTGCTGTTCCTTGCGTCGATGGTGTGGACGGCGATGGGCCCCGCCGAACTTCGCCGCAGTGCAGCGCTCGCTGCATTCGCCGGGCTGCTGTTGTGGCTGCTGCTGCATCAGCTGATGCAGCTCGGTGCCGCGCGCGACGCACTCGAGGCCTCGCAGCAGCGCTTCGCGCTCGCGGTCGCCGGCTCCGACGACGGTCTCTGGGACTGGAACATCGCGACCCGGCAGATCTACGTGTCGGAACGTGCGCGCGAGCTGCTCGGGATTCCCGGCAGCGACGAGGTACAGGCGCAGGACGAGCTGTTCCAGCTGGTCCGTGTCCACCCCGACGATGTCGCGCGCCGCAGCGAAGCGCTGCAGGCGCATTTCGAAGGACGCGCTCCGGCCTTCGAAGGCGAGTACCGCGTCGAGCATTCCGACGGCGCGATGCGCTGGATCCACGTGCGCGGCGTCTGCGTTCGCGACGATGCGGGTCGCCCGCTGCGCATCGCCGGGTCGATCAGCGACATCGATGCGCGCAAGCGCGCCGAGCAGGCCTTGCGCCAGTCCGAGGAGCGCTACGCGATCGCCATGATCGGGATGAACGTCGCGCACTGGGTCTGGGACGTGCGCAACGACGACGTGTACTCGTCGAAGAACCTGTCGTCGATGGTCGGGCTGGCGTCCGAGGCGCTGCCGACGAAGGGACGCGACTGGCTGATCGCGGTGCAGCTGCACCCGGACGACCGGCGGCTGCTGATCGACGCCGTCGACGAGCACCTCGCCGGACGCACGCCGCGCATCGAGGTCGAGTACCGCGTGCTCGATCGCAGCACCGGCGAATACCGTTGGGTGCAGACGCGCGGACAGTGCTTTCGCGACGAGCTGGGGCGCGCCGAGCGGGTTGCCGGCGCCACCGTCGACATCTCCGGGCGCAAGCGCACGCAGGAAGCGCTGCGCGAGAGCGAGCAGGCGTTGCGCGAATCCGAGGAGCGCTACCAGCTCGCCGTCGACGGCGTCAACGAAGGCCTGTGGGACTGGGACCTGCCTTCGGACATGCTGTTCCTGTCGCCGCGTGCACAGCAGCTGCTTTCGCTGCCGAACGGCGAGCCGAGGCGGCTGCGCCGCGAGTGGATCGCGCTCGCCACCTACCATCCGGACGACATGGTGTCCACGCGCGAGGCACTCACTGCGCACCTGCAGGGTCGCACGGCGAATTTCGACGTCGAGTACCGGCTGCGCCACGCCGACGGCAGCTGGCACTGGTACCGACAGCACGGTGTCGCGCTGCGCGACACCGCCGGACGTGCATACCGGATGGCGGGTTCGATGGAAGACGTGACCGACCGCAGGAACGCCGAAGCCGATCGCGACCGCCTCGAGGAGCAGCTGCGCCAGGCGCAGAAGCTCGAGGCGATGGGAACGCTCGCCGGCGGCATCGCGCACGACTTCAACAACATCCTCGCCGCAATACTCGGCTACGGCGAGATGGCGCAGAAGGAGGCGGCCGAGGGCACCGAGCTGCGCCGACACATCGACGCGACGCTCAGCGCCGGCATGCGCGCGAAGTCGCTCGTCGAGCGCATTCTCGCCTTCAGCCGCAGCGGGATGGGTGAGCGCACGCCGGTGCACGTGCAGACGGTGGTCGCCGAGGTGCTCGAGCAGATTGCTGCTTCATTGCCGGCGGGCGTGCGGCTCGAGCGCATGCTCGATGCGGGCGACGCTGCGGTGCTCGGCGATACGACGCAGATCCACCAGGTCGTGATGAACCTCTGCGCGAATGCGGTGCAGGCAATCGGATCGCAGGGCACCGTCTGCGTGAGCCTGGATACGCTCGACCTCGATGCGCCGCAATGCGTGACCACGAGCCAGCTCGACGCCGGCTCGTACGTGCGCGTGATCGTCTGCGACACCGGCGTCGGGATCCCGCCGCGACTGATCGAGCGCATCTTCGATCCCTTCTTCACGACGCGCGAGATCGGCGTCGGCACCGGGCTCGGGCTCTCGCTGGTGCACGGCATCGTGACCGACCTCGGCGGCGGCATCGACGTGTCGAGTCGCCCGGGCGAGGGCACTTCGATGGCCGTCTACCTGCCGCGCGGCGTCCTGCCGGCCGCGCCCGCTGCCGTGCACGAGGAGCCTGCCGCGACCGGCAACGGGCAGACCGTGCTGATCGTCGATGACGAGGTGTCGCTCGTACGCCTCGGCGAGGAGCTGCTCGCGCAACTCGGCTACGAGCCGGTGGGCTTTGCGTCGAGCACGCAGGCGCTCGAGTGTTTCCTCGCCGAGCCGCAGCGCTTCGATCTCGTGCTCACCGACGAGGCGATGCCGGCAATGACGGGCTCCGAGCTCGTCGAGCAGATCCGTCGCATCCGCCCGGGGATTCCGATCGTGCTGATGAGCGGCTACGTGAGCCCGGCACTTGCCGCGCGTGCGAAGGAGCTCGATGTCGTCGAGATCCTCGGCAAACCGCTCGCTTCGCGCGACCTCGCGCGCAGCCTTGCCGGGGCGCTGCGCGCGACGGTCTGATGGCAGGCCCGGCCTGCGCACAGGCCCCTGGTTTCATCTGCAATTGCGTGCGCGCGCGATGACATCGCCGTGCAACGACGGAGCGCGATGCTGAAGCATCGAAACGCAAGCTGCGGAGTCGGCCATGCACACCACCGATCTCTACCACGTGGCGCGATC
Source organism: uncultured Limnobacter sp. (assembly GCA_964538505.1). Taxonomy (GTDB): domain Bacteria; phylum Pseudomonadota; class Gammaproteobacteria; order Burkholderiales; family Burkholderiaceae_E; genus Zeimonas. The sequence continues at coordinate 38,174 of CAZIDY010000027.1, forward strand.
ACTCGCGAAGGACTCGCTCGCTCCGCTGCGCTCGGCGCAGATCGCGCCGACTACCTTCTCAGTGCCCTGAGGATGTCGTCGAGCGGATTGCCGTTGCCGTCGGCATCGAGCATCGACGCGAGCCCGCCTGGGCCGAAGAGGCCGCCGAGCCCGCCGCCCGAGTTGCCGGCTCCCGCGGCCGACGCCTGCGTTGCGTCGCCGCCGCGCTGCTTCGCGAGGTAGCCGGTGACCAGCATCGCCAGCATCGGCAGCATCTTGCGCAGCACGGACGCGTCCAGACCCGACTGCGTCGACGCATTGCTCGCGACCGCACGGCTGACGTCCTTCGAACCGAAGATCTGCCCGAGGATGTCGTTGCCGCGGCCGGGGTCGACGGGCTGCGGCGCCACGACGTCGTCGAAAAGGCTGCCTCCGCCGAGCTGACCGAGCAGATCGCCGAGGCCTCCGAGGCCATCGGATCGTGCCATTGCCTGCGGTGCCTGGTTGCGCATCCCGCCGAGGATGGACGGCAGCAGCGCGTCTGCGGCGCTGGTCGCCTGCGCCTCGTCGAGGCCGAGCTGGCGCGCGATCGACTGAATGCCGCCGGAGCGGGCGAGGAGATCGGTGAGTTGCATGCTGGCCTCCGTCTTTGGTGGCGTTCGATCGTAGCTCCTGCCGCGACGGCAGTCGATTTCCCCGGTCCCCGGCACTGTTTCATGTGAAATTTTGCCCAGAGCTGATGAAACGAACGTGCAATCGCCGTGCAGGACGATAACGACTCGGACATGTAACCCCGGGAGTCGTCAGCCATGTATCCCAACGAAATCGCCCAGGCGGCTCGGACCCTTTCGAAGGACGCGCTGATGCGCATCCGCAAGGGTCGGGGGCAGGTCGTCACGGTCCTCGAGGGTCTCGTCTGGATCACGCAGGACGCGCATCCGCGCGACACCTTCCTTGCCGACGGCGAGTCGCTGCAGCTGGAGGGCTCGCGGATGACCGTCGTCCAGGCGTTGCAGGACTCGCGCCTGATCGTGCTCGCGCCGCCCGCCGAGGTCGTCCTGCCGCACGCACTGCGTTCGCCGGCCCACGAATACCGGATACAGGGGAATCCATCATGAGCATCGCATCGTCGATCGCGCGTCTGCAGCGTGGAACGGCGTTCCTGCTGACCCTCGGCGTGGCCGCCGCAGGCAGCGGCGCCTGGCTGCTCCATACCGCTCCGGCGGGCGTGACCGGCGCAGCATTGGCCCGCCTGGACACGCACGCGACACCGCCCGAGCGCAACCCGGTCGCGTGGCGCGTTGCCGCCGCGGTTCCGGTTGCGCTGCGCGACGGGGCAACGGGCGTCTCGCTGAAGCATCGTCGTCCGGGTGCCGACGAGCCGTTCGCCGTGTCGGTGGAAGTGCGCGCGCAGGTCTCCGGCCGCGTTGCCGCCGTGCGTTTCGAGCCCGGCTCGTACGTCGAGAAAGGCGAGACGCTGTTCGTGGTCGACCCGGCACCCTTCGCCGCAGCCGTCGCGAACGCCGAGTCGACGGTGGCGTCGGCGCGCGCGCGGCTCGGCGCGGCGACGGCCGCGCTGGGCCGGACGCAGCGAGCCTTCGACGCCGGCACGGTCGGGCAGGACCTGCTCGACGCGCAGGTGCGCGCGCAACGCGAAGCGCACGGTGTGCTGCGCGCGGCTGCGATGGTGCTCGAGAGCGCGCGCCGCGACCTCGCGCTCACCTGCGTCGTCGCGCCGATCGACGGGCGTGTTGCCGCCGTGCGGGTGCAGGTGGGCGATCGCGTCGCACCGGCGCCCGACGGCGCCTCGCTGATCACGATCGTCTCGTCCGAGCCCGTCTATGCCGCTTCGAGCGGCGAGAGCGGCTTCGTGCAGGTGGCGTACGCCCGTTGACGGCGGCGCATCGAACAGGAACACGACCGATGAAGCATCGAAGCCCTGGATCGCGCCGGTGCACTGCCTGGCTGCTCGCACTCGCTTTTGTCGCGATCGCGGCGACCACGTGGCTGTCGTATGAGACGGCTTCGCGTTCAAAGACACGAAAGGAGCTGCGATCGAACCAGGTCGCGAGCC
>CAZIDY010000028.1:0-39359 GCA_964538505.1 uncultured Limnobacter sp.
ATGCATGGATGCGCCGACCTACTTCTGCGTCGGCTCGTGAAATATCCGGGCTAGGGTTCCAGCAGGCGTCGGCCGACCCACACCGGCATCGACAACAGCATCTGCGCCATCCCCTTGCCCCGAGTGCCGCGCGGATCGGCAGCGCGCCGAGGTACGCATTCGCGCTGAGCAGCGTTCGCGGGAGCCGGCGGCCTTCGAGGTCGACGAGGTCGTCGCTCCCCTCGACGAGCGGCATCGCATCGTCGCCCTCGACGAGATAGTCGAAAACGAGATAGTCGACGTCGCCGTGCGCGACGAGTTGCGGCGCACCGAGCGCGCTGCCCCCCAGAAGCCGGATGCGCCACCGATGCGCACGGTGCGCTTCGGCGCTCCCGCGCCCTTGCGCTGCCCGGTGTCGTTTCGCTGCCCGAAGCTCATCGTGCCGTTCGCTCAGCGTCTGTAACGCATTCTCGTTTCTTCCGGAATACCGGAACCGCGCGCGGGGCTGAGCTACTCATACGGCTTCGCGTTCAAAGACACGAAAGGAGCTGCGATCGAACCAGGTCGCGAGCCCACTGCGCGAGCACGGTGATCGCGTAGCCGGCGGGGATGAATTCGCCGACGCATCTGCGAGGCGTGATTTCTCCCGATTTCCGGCACTTCGAGCCCCAGCGGCGGATTGCGTGCGCGGTCTGTGCCGATTTTCGGGAGATCCAACGCACGCTGAAACTCCCGGCGTCGGATAGTCCCGGTTTTCGGCACTTGTTGGCCGCCATAGTTGCGGCTGGACGAGGAGCGAGGGAGCGAGCGCGTTCCTCAGCGTTGCAGAAGCAGGGGCGTTGTGAGCGTGCCTTGGCCGTGGCCGCTGGCGCGTGCCGTGGCCGCTTGCGCGCTCCACGCTTGGCGCGCGCCGAGTCCACCGCTCGCTCCAATTTGTAGCTTTTGCCCTCGTGGAATCGATTCCACGAGCGTGAACGCTACAAATAGGCGCGCTGAACGAAACACTCCCACCGTGCGCGCTCCGCTCGTGCGCCTGCACGCCGTTGCGGCCCGGCGCCGTGCGGAATCTGATTCGTTGAACGCGAAATCGTATCAGATCGACGGCAAGCCCTGGCTCATATCCCAGAACGTGCCGTCCCAGTTTGAGATCTGGCCGTCGGTTCCGCACGCAGGACAGCGCCAGAGATTGAGGCGCGTGACTGCTGTCGAATGACTATAATGAAGTCATTGAGATCATTCAAAGGAGCCGTGCCATGGCCGTCCTGACCGTCCGCAACCTCCCCGACGAGGTGCATCGCGCCCTGCGCGTGCGTGCCGCCGAGCACGGGCGCAGCACCGAGGCCGAGGTGCGCATCATCCTCGAAGACGCCGTCAAGCCGCAGGGTCGCTTGAAGCTGGGCGCTTTGCTGCACGACATCGGAAGACAAGCCCGTCTGACTGATGAGTTGGTCGACCTGATCAACGAGCGGGACCGCTCGCCGCCGCGCGAGATCAGCTTCGAATGATCCTGCTCGACACGAACGTAATCTCCGAGCCTCTGCGCGTGGCTCCCGACGCTCGCGTCCTCGCCTGGATCGACGCCCAACCCATCGAGACGCTCTACCTGTCTGCTATCACCGTTGCCGAATTGCGAGTGGGCATCGCGAGGATGCCTGGGGGCAAGAACCGCGACCGACTGCGTGAGCGCATCGAGACGGAGGTGCTGCCGCGATTTTCGGGGCGCGTGCTGGCTTTCGATCTCGCTGCCTCGCAGCCGTACGCCGATCTCATGGCGAAAGCGCGCGCGAAGGGCGCGGTCATCGGCAACTACGACGGCTGCATCGCTGCGATTGCATTGGCCAACGGAATGACGGTGGCCACGCGCGACACGACGCCGTTCGAGGTCGCCGGAGTTCGTGTCATCGACCCGTGGCAGGCGTGATGGACGGAGCATCGGCATTGCCCGACCTCGTCGCTGTGCGTTTCGATGCCGGCGACGTTCACGCTGCGAGGCGTCGCCAACATACGGGCGGCGTACCCCTCACTCCCGCCTCACCATCACTACATCCCCCGCACTGCCCGCCGCATCGACCATCGTCACCGTGATCCGGTTGTCTCCCGGCGCCAGCGGAATCGGACTGCTGTTCCAGTCGAGTCGATCGGCCGGACAATCCCAAGCGGCAGAGATCTCGCCGCGGGTGCCATTGGCATCGTTCGCCCAGAACATCGAGAAGGTTCCCGGCCGGCACGTGACGATCGGCTGGATCGACGTGCCACCGCTGCGCACCGATCCCGAGGGCAGGGCGGCCACGCCGCTCAGGATGATCACCTGCCCATGCGCCACTGGCGGCGGCGCATTGATCGCGATCGACAGACGAAAGTCGAAACCGCTGCCGCAGGCCGCGAGCAGCGAGATGAACAGGCAGAAGGGCGCCGCGAGCAATGCGGATTTCACGATCAACGCCGCGGAAGTGCGGACGACGTTTCTCGCCGCGCTCGGCGGGCTCTTTGCGCAGGTCAGGACGGCTGGCGATCTCACGAATGAAAGGTCGGGATCAGCGCTATCCGATGGGTTCGCCTGCATCGACGAGTCCGCGTTGCGCCGGCTCATCGAGCAGCAGCCCGGCGCAACGCAGAAAATCCGAGCGCACTCCGTATGGGTCGGTGGCGTACAGCGCGAGCAGGCGATCGGACCAGCCGCCGATCGGCGCGCTGCACTGCGCGGCAGCCTGCAACCAGTATCGACATGCGCTCTGCACGATTTCGCCGATCAGTCCGTCCGAGTCTCGACGTGCTCGAACCACTTTTCGTCGGCCTCGATGGGGGCTTCGAAAAGCGACAGAGCAGCCGAGGGATCTTTCGGCAGCAACTCGTGCGCGACCTGATCCAGCCAGGTTCCGAGCGTGCTGACGAATCTGTTCGCCTCCCGATAATCGTAGAAGCGCGTCGAGCGCCGCAGGCTCGCCAGAGGCTTCCTGAAGCCGGCGGCGAGCTTGTCGGGGCGGTCCGCCAGTTGCATGCGTGTCAGGCGCGCCAGCACCGCGTCGTATTACGATCCGAGCATCGCTGTACCGATCACGGCCCATCGGGCTTTCCCAGCAAGCGGCCTGACGATGGATTGATTGTGGCCGCGAGCGGGGCAATAGTTGCGATTGCTGTGCGACAATTTCCCTATCAAATCGATTCCGGGAGGTTCCCGTGTCGGAACGCATTAACGCGCGCCTATCCCGACCTTTGGCCGACTTTGTAGGGCGGATGGTCGGGGAAGCTGGCCTGTACGAAACGCCAAGCGAATATGTGCGCGACCTGATCCGCCGCGACATGGAGCGGCGCGAAGGCCCGATCGTGCAGGACGCCATCCTGAGCGGGTATCGCGACCTTGATGGGGGGCGCGTTTTTGCGTCCAGTGGCCAATTCCAGACCGATATGGAGATGCTCGGCCGTAAGGAAGCCGATGGCTGGCAATGACAGTCCGTCACCTGCCACCTTCCTTCTGACCCGCAACGCTGCGCTGGATCTGCGCTGTATTCATGCCCGATCGCGCCGGGAATGGGGCGCCGATGCGGCCGAGCGGTATCTCGCCGATTTGTACGCTGCAATGGGTGATGCGGCAGCCAACCCGGAAAAGGGTCGCCTTCGACAGAGCCGCTCGATGCCGTTCCTGATGGTTCCGGCGCGGAACCACTTCGTGATCTACGACTTCGTGCCGCAAGGTATCGCCGTGCTGACGGTGCAACATCAAGGGCGTGACATCAAAACCCTGATCGCCGAGTTGACGTCGGCATTCCACACCGAAGTCGCGTGGCTGAAACGGAAGGCCTGATCGTCGAGACCCAGGACAACTACTTTCCCCCCCGGCGGCGCGATAGAACTCGTCAGTGCCGAAACCTCGTCGCGCCGCTCGCCGACGAGAGGGTGGCGAAGACTCTGATGAGCTCGAGGCTGAGACCGCGAAGAGTGGACCAGTTGCATCGATTCCGCGACTGCACGAGTTGCCGGCCTTCGGGTTGCCGCGCAACTCGGTAGTTCTGAGTGACTTCACGCCCGCGCTATACGCGATTCCTTTCTACAACCGGACACGGTGCGTGTCGCACCGGTTTTCGAGTTCGGTGCTGCCGAACCTTGGGTACAGGAAGCGGCAGCCGAAATTCAGCGCGGTAGCATTTCGTGCGGCGCGGTTGCTCGGGGTGGCTTTACGCATGTCGTGGAGAAGTCGTTTCGGGGGACTCTGCCACCGTGCCTCGAACTTGCCGCAGCCGACCGTGGTTGGCGGCTTTGGAGAGTGCGCTCGGAAGAATGAGGGACTCGGTTTTCGTCGCGGGAAGCTACCTTCAACGGACGACAGCCACCGTCTCGTCGAAGTGGGAAGCGACACGCAGTGCGGTCGACTCCTTGGTGTCCACCACTTTTCCGGTCGCCAGGTCACGCCCTACGATGAGTAGCAGATCGCTTCGTGCCCCCACGTCGTTGTTCAGCATGACGGCCGTGCGTACCGGCAATGAACGGCTGAGTTCGAGTGCCTGCTCCAGATAGCCGGTCCGGAAATAGATCCGTGTCTGCTGGTAGTCGAAGCGTTGCGCGTTGCTGATGCGAACGACCTTGTAGTCGCTCCGTGCGAGTTGCTTGCTGAATCGTGCGGCCATGCCCCGAATGCCGTTGCCGTTCGAAACCTCAATTCGGGCGTCGGTAGTTGCGGTTGCGGGCACGACCGGCTTTGGTTCGGACGACGTGCGAATGACTTCGACTGCACCGCCTTTGACGGTATTCGCGACAGGCTGCTGCGCCGAAACCTGGCCGTCCTTCGAAACATGAAGAACTCTCGTAGGCGCGGCGGATATGGCAACTGTCGGCACGGCCGGCGCGGCAACCGTCACCCGCTCCTGCGCTTTGGCGCGGCCCGCATCGGCGGACGGAGGGGTGAGGTCCACGATCCTCGTCGACGCTCGATGAGGCGCGATGGAGTCAGCAGCCGGGGCACTAGTAGACGCAGCGAGAGGCGCCGCCGTGCTCGCCCGCGGCGCCGGCAGGTTGATGACCGGCCCGCTCAGCACTTCCGACAGCGCCGCCACCACCGGCTCGGTAGGCTCCGGCGCGCGCGCAGGCGCCATCCCTGCCTGCTGCTCGATCGGTGACGCGCGCAGCGCCTTCGCGAGCACCGGGTTCGTCGACACCCGTGCCGACAGCAGTTTCCAGTTCGCCACCACCCGCTCGTTGCGCGGCTCGAGTTCGAACGCGGTCCGCAGCGATTCGGCCGCACCCTCGTAGTTCTCGCGCAGGATCCGCAGGTACCCCTGGTTGTTCCGCAGGTGCGCCGCCTGCGGCGCGAGGTTGATCGCACGCGCGAGATCGGATTCGGCTCGCTCGAGATCGCCGAGGTGCACGAACGCCGTCGCGCGTGCGTTGTACGCCTCGACGTGTTTGGGATCGGCTTCGACCGCTCGCGTGAAGGCCAGCAACGCAAGCGCTGCGCGGTTCTGCCCGAGGTAGTACTTCCCGAGCGCGTACTGCGCCTCGGCATCGGACATCGCGCCGTGGTCCACCGACTTGTGTCCGACCACGCGCAGCGGTTCGGTGGGCGAAAGCGACGCGCAGCCGGACAGCGCGAGAATCGCCAAGGCGACGAAGGAAAGCTTCGGTTCGAATCTCATCGGATGCCCCCTTTCCTTTTTTGCTAACTGCCGAACACGGTTGCGAAGGTCTTGCCGATCGAGATCACGGCCGGTCCACCTACAACGATCAGGATCGACGGGAAGATGCACAGCACCAGCGGGAACACGAGCTTGACGGCGATCTTGGCAGCGGTTTCCTCCGCGCGCTGCTGGCGCTTGGTGCGGAGCATGTCCGAGTGGATGCGCAGCGACTCGCCGATGCTCGTTCCGAACTTGTCCGACTGGATCAGCATCGCGACCAGCGTGTCGACATCCTCTACGCCGGTGCGCATGGCGAGGTTGCGCAACGCGCGCTCCTTGCCGGCGCCGGCGCGCATCTCGAGCGTCACGAGTTCCAGTTCGTCGGCGAGCGTTGCGCTCTCCAGGCGAATCTCGGAGGCAACCCGCGATAGCGCGGCGTCCAGCCCCAGCCCCGCCTCGACGCAGATCGTCAGCAGGTCGAGCGCGTCGGGAAAGCTCTCGAAGATCTCGCGCTGCCGCTCGCGGATCATCCGGTTCAGGATGAAGTTGGGCGTGTAATAGCCGAAGGCGAGCAGCAACGCGCCGATGAGGATCACGCTCGACGTCTGCATCTGCCAGCCGAAGGCGATCTTGGCAAACCAGAAGGCGAGGGGCAGGCCGAAGCACAGAGCGCTTTTGATCCCGAAAAATACAATCGGTGCCGACGGATGTCGCAGGCCTGCGTGCATGAAGCGGCGTCGCAGCTCCGACTCCTTCCAGTCGTCATCGGGAACCGAGAGCTTTGCCAGCGGGCGCGCGATACGTTCTACCTTTTCGATCCATGGCGAGGGTTCGGCTGTGTCGGCGGACGCGAGCGGAGAAGCGACGATCGTGTCGAGTCGGCGGCTCGCTTCGGTGCGCCGGAAGTAGAGGAATACACCGAAGACAAGCAGCGCGGTTGCCGCAAAGACGGCGGCAAGGAAAAGGTTTCGCAGCAGGATGGGATCGTTCATGGGTGAGCCTCTACACGCGGATGCGGATGATTTTTCTCATCCATAGCGCGCCCAAAACGATGAAGAACACGCTGCCGCCGATCAGGTACTTTCCGACCTGCTCGGTCCACAGCAGCGACATGAACTCCGGGTTGATCAGGTACAGCAGGAATGCCGTCACGATGGGCAGCACCGTGAGCGTGATCGCCGAGAACTTCCCCTCGGCCGCCAGTGCGCGGACCTTGCCGAAGAGTTTCAGGCGCTCGCGGATGATCGCGCTGATGTTCCCAAGTACCTCGGACAGGTTGCCGCCGGTCTCGCGCTGGATCAGCACGGCGATGACGAAGAAGCCAAGATCGGTGCTCGGTACGCGTCGCGAAAGGTTCTCCATTGCGGTCGACGTCGCTACGCCGTAGTTGATCTCATCGAAGGTCTGGCCGAACTCCTCGCCGATCGGGTCGGGCAATTCTTCGCCCGCCATCTTCAAGGCGCTCGAGAAAGCGTGGCCGGCGCGCAGCGCGCGACTGATCAGATCGAGCGCCTCGGGCAGTTGTTGCTCGAAGCGTTGGAGCCGCTTGTGGCGAAGATAGGTCAGGTATTGCGTCGGAAGGATCGCGAGCCCCGCGCCTATGGTCAGGCAGACGACGAAGGGCAGCCGGAACACGAGTCCGCCGAGGACTCCGGCGGCGAACAGCCCGGCCGTCACACCGAGGAAGCTCGAAACGGTCCACTCCGAACCGCTCTGCACGATGAAGCGGTCGATCGACGAGATCCGCGGCAGCCGCACGAGCAGCCGCTCGACACTTGGGCTGTTGGCGAGCATGCGCTGTTTCAGCAGCGATGCGGCAGCGCTGTCGACCGACCCTCCGGCCGACATCATCCGCAGGCGTTTCGACAATCGCTTCGCCGAGGGGCCATGGCGCGAGTTCCACCAGATGTACAGGCCCTCGATGCCCAGGAATGCCGCGAAGAAGACGAGCGCTCCCGCGATGAACAGTGTCGTGTTCATGGCGTCAAGACAACTTTCGGCTCGGGTCGAAGAACGAGTCGGGGATCTGTGCTCCCGAGACACGCAGGCGGTCGACGAAGCGCGGGCGCACCCCCGATGCAGCGAAGAACCCGTCGACGCTGCCGTCGTTGCGCAGGCCCGTCTGCTTGTACTGGAAAATCTCCTGCATCGTGATGGTGTCGCCCTCCATTCCGGTGATCTCCGAAATGTTGGTCATCTTGCGGGTGCCGTCGCTCATCCGCGCGATCTGCACCACGACCGTGATCGCCGAGCCGATCTGCTGTCGCATCGCCTTGATCGTCAGGTTCATCGCGCTCATGCCGATCATGTTCTCCAGCCGCGACAGCGCCTCGCGCGGGCCGTTGGCATGGATCGTCGCCATCGACCCTTCGTGCCCCGTGTTCATCGCCTGCAACATGTCGAAGGCCTCGGCGCCGCGTACTTCGCCGAGGATGATCCGGTCGGGGCGCATCCGCAGGGCATTTCGCACGAGCGATCGCTGCGTGACCTCGCCGCGACCTTCGATGTTGGGCGGGCGCGTCTCGAGTCGGACGACGTGCGGCTGTTGCATCTGGAGTTCGGCCGCGTCTTCGATCGTGACGACGCGTTCATTGCGGCCGATACCTGACGAGAGAATGTTCAGCAGCGTCGTCTTGCCGCTTCCGGTGCCGCCCGAAATGATGAGGTTCACCTTGCTCGCCACGCAGGCAAGCAGCGTCTGCGCCATCGGCTCGGTGAGCGTCTTGTACTCGAGCAGGTCGTCCATTTTCAGCGGAACGACGGAGAAGCGGCGAATCGAGACTACTGGCCCGTCGATCGCCAGCGGCGGGATGATGACGTTTACCCGCGAGCCGTCGGCCAGTCGCGCGTCGACCATAGGGCTCGACTCGTCGATGCGACGGCCCACCCGCGAGACCATCTTGTCGATGATCTTCATCAGGTGCGCGTCGTCGTGGAACGTGACATCGGTGGCCTCGATGCGACCGCGCCGTTCGACGTACACCTTCGCGTAGGTATTCACCAGGATGTCCGAGATCGTCGGGTCGGCGAGCAGTGGCTCGAGCGGGCCTAGCCCGAGCATCTCGTTGCGAATGTCGCGCGCAAGCATCCGCCGCTCGACCTCGTTGAGCGCGATGTCTTCTTCGGCCAGAATCTGGGCGATCAGCGCACGCATCTCCTCTGTGAGCTGGTCGGGTTCGAGCTTCTGCAGCCGGGCGAGATCCACGCGATCGAGCAGCGTCTGGTGCACACGCTGCTTGAGTTCCTGGTAAGCGCGGCTGCCCACGCTCGTGGAGCGGGGCGTCTCGGCCACCGCAGCGCCGCCCGCCTCGCCGGTGCCTGCACGTAGTCGTTCGCGTAGTGACATCGTTCGTTTCTCCGCAGTTTCAGGTACGCGAGAACATCCGGCCGAACCAGCCGCCCGCCTTCTCGTGCGGCCTCTCGTCGGCGGCGACCAGCGCGCGGGCGAGCCGCACGAGCGCCTTCGACACCGGGCTCCCCGGGCCGAGTTTCAGGATCGGCACGCCCTGGTTCACCGAAGCGGCTACCGACGCATAATGGTTGGGAACTGTCGCAAAAACCTTCATGCCGAGCGTGCGCTCGAGATCCTCCACGCTGAGTTCGGATTTTTCGAAGCGATTGACGATCGGTCGGATCTTGGCGGCCGGATAGTCGAGCGAGCGCAACAACTCGATCAGGCGCTTGCCGTCGCGGATGAAGGGCAGCGTCAACTGCAGTACGGGCAGTACCGAGTCGGAGAGGTCGAGCGCACGAACGCTCACTGAATCGAGCGAGCGGCCGGCATCGACGATCACGTAGTCGTATTGCGTGCGAGCCAGCCGCAGGATCGTGTCGATATGCGCCGGCAGGACTTCGGTGGCCTGCGCCGGATCGTTCGGTGCAGCAAGCACGCCGAAGCTGGGCAGCACTTCGACCAGACTACTGTGCAGAAAGCCCGCATCGATGCGCTCGATCTCGCGCGCCAGGTCGGCGATCGTCACCGATGGGCGGCGATCGGAGACGAACAGCGACGCATCGCCGAACTGCAGGTTCAGGTCGACGAGCAGCACGCGCTTCTTCTCCATTGCCGCCAGCGCGTAGGCTACGTTGGTCGCGAGGAAGGTCGAGCCACTGCCGCCCTTGCACGACAGGAACGAGAAGATTCGCGCGCGTGTCTGTGCGGTGCCGCTGCGTGAGTGCTCGATGCGCCGTAGCGCTGCCATCAGGCGTTCGCGCGACACCGGCGGTTCGACCACTTCGCGTACGCCGAGCCGCAGCGCGCGCAACAGCACGTCGGCACTGCCGTGCCCGGCGATCAGCACCGTTTGCAGGTCCGGGTACATCGGCTGCATTCGCTCGAGCGCCTGCAGTTGCGCGTCGCCGTCGGTCGTGCAGTCGAGAACGAGCACGTCGAATTCGCCCTGCACCGGTAGCGAAGGCTGCCCCGAAAGCGGCGTTCGTGACCCCTGGAAAGTGGTGATGCCTTCCTGTGCCGACAGAGAACGGTTCAGCTCTTCGAGAAGACGTGCGTCGGAGGAAATGCCGAGGATTCGCAAGGCTGCCCTAGTTGCAAAGAAAGTTGTCGGTACTGTCCATGCTCTCGGCCGTAAGGGAAGTGTGCAACGGCGGAAGCGGCATCGAGATCGGAGCGATCGGGATGATCAATGGAATCGTCACGTTCTGCAGATGGACGGTGACAGGTGGGCACGCAGACGCGCCGCACCCGCCGCTCGGATAGGTAATTTCGATGTTGGAATCCTGAAGCAGGGGCAGCATGTTCTTCATGCGGGCCTTTACGATCGAATCTCCCTGGTCGCACACAACCGCAACGCGCGCGCCGAGTCGCGTGGCTTCCACAGCGGTATTCCAGTGAAGCATGAAGCGGGCGAACTCGATCACGCCGATCAGCAGGCTCAGGAAGATCAGAAAGGTGATCGCAAATTCGACGGCTACTGCGCCGCCCTGGCGCCCGATCGATGACGCTTGCATCACAGAACCTGCCTCATCGTGGTACCGATCGGCTCGAAAGTGATCGGACCGAATAGCCCGCTGAGAGGGAACAGTGGCTGGTAGGTGTAGTTGACGATCTGCACGCGAACGAGGTTGATCGAGCCGATGCCGGTCGGTACCGCGGAGAAGTTGCCCGCGCATCCCGCCGAATTCATGCGATCGCAGATCTGGACGTTGGCAACCGTAAGACCGGGAACCACGGGTTGCGGCCCGCTGGGCGCGCCATAGACCATGCGGGATTTCGCAAGATCGGTCGGATACTCGGCCGGGACGGACGGATCGAAACCGGACAGGTATCGCGCACCGTCACGGGTGATCTTGACGAGTGAATCGTAGGTGAGGACGACTCGTCCGAACTCCACGGCGGCGAGGGTCATCAAAATGAGCGGAATGCTCAGTAGTGCAAGTTCGACGGCCACCGCACCGCGTATCCGTGCGATGCGCTCGTGTCGGAGTAAACGGGAGTCGCGCTTCGTCATCTCATTGCACCAGCGTCGGTACTTTCGGACCACCAGCCGAGGGGCCACCCGGCAGTCCGGAGGTGACGCAGCCGGCGAGCATGTCGCTTGCGGATCCGCGGTACTCGAGCTTCCACTCCCCGTTCGGATTCGACACCGGGTGCAACATGAGATAACAGGCCCAATCCTGTATCGGGATGTTCTGGCCGTTTTGCGCAAGCAGCGCGCAATCGATCACGGGGCCGACGACCATTCGGCGGTCGCCCCCGGCAGCGTGAACACCGTTCGAACCGCCGGTCGATCCTTGCCAGCCGCCGCCGAGAGCCGGCTGGTTGTTCCAGGCCTGGAACGATGCCCGCCGACTCTTGAAATCTTCGAATGCGTCGGCTCCGGCAGGCCAACTGGGAGAGCCGCCCCAGTCCGTGTACGCATATCCGGTCAGATCAGGAACCCCGTTCAGACCTGATCCTTTCCAGACCCCAAATCGGGAGTTCCATGCGTCGACCAGCGCATTGATCTGGCCGGGATGCGAATTCACCCGGTTGGTATTGTTGAGATCGCACTGACCGGTGCCGCGAATCAATGCTTCGAGATCGGGCGTACGCTCGTAACCCGGAAACTCGATCCATTTGTAGCCGCCCTTCAGTCCCTGACCCGGATCCCATAATCCTTCGATCCATTCGCCGGGCCTATAGCCGTTGGCGTCGGCACCGGGAGGGGCCGGGCTGCGCTTGCAGACGGCCAGCGGCAGTGCGCAGTTCGATCGTGACGGCGAGTTCGAAGCGACTGCGGTCGCGGAAACTTCCTGCAGGCCTATCGAATTCCCGGGCAGCAGATTGATGACGTGGATGAGGAAAGTACGGATATTCGATTCGGTCAGCGTGCACCGGGCGAAGTGCATGCCAGTCGGGTTCGCAACGAGGCTTTTCGTCTGATAGTTCCCACCGAGCGTGGCGCTGAATGTAACGGCTCCGTCGGCGGGAATCGACGCCTCGGTCTCCTGCATGCCGACGAAATTTCGGCGTCCGGCGGTGATTCCGAACGCTTCAGCCTGTTCGAGCTGGTTGTTGTTGGCACCGGTCAGCGCTGCGGCCGCCGAAAGCGCGCACGCGTCCGCGGCGTTTTGCAGTTCGCCCTTGCTGATGTAGAGCCGGCCGGCATCGATGGCCAGGCCGGTGAATCCGAGAAGAACGATGACGAAGATCGCGAATGCGGCTGCATAGGCGCCGTGCTGACGCCGCGCAGGGCGACCGATGTACGGTCTTATGGACATCGCGCATCCCCTTCCGTTACTGTGCGCCGCCGGCCCCACCCGAAGCCCCGCTGCCGACGCCGATGACGAACGTGTTCACCGGCGCAGGCGGCTCCGAGAAACTCTTGTGGTAGCGCTCGACCGCCTCGCGCGCAGCGCGTCCGTCGAGTCCGTCCACCGACTTGTCCTGATTGGCGACCGGCGCGTTCGGATTCTTCGTCTGTTGCGCACGAAGCGCCGGCACGGTATCGCCGAAATGTCGGTCGAAGTTGGGCGATGTGGGCACGCAACCGCCGAGAATCAGGGCGGCGAGAACGGTTGCTGTCGAGCGCAGCGCGATCGTGAGGCTCATCGTCGGTCCTGTCATTTGAGCTCCATGCCGCCGGTGGCGGGTGCATGCTGTGCACCGTTGTTTTCCTCAGCGGACGAATCCAGTTGTCCGCCGAGGAAGAGTCCTTCGCGCGTCGGCTGCTGAATGCGATCGGTCGGCAATGCGTAGTTCGGCGGAAGCGGCTTGACCAGGCGAGGCGTCACGATGAAGACGAGCTCGGTTTTCTCGGTCTGGAAGTCGGTGCTGCGGAACAATGCGCCGAGTACCGGAAGCTCGCCGAGCACAGGAAGCGCATCGATGTTCGCCGCGCTCGTATTCTTGATCAGCCCGCCGATCGCGAAGCTCTGGCCATCGTGAAGCTGCACGGTCGTTGCCGCCCGGCGTGTGGTGATCAGCGGAAAGACCGTCCGTACGCCTACGCCCGAATTCGACAGCCCCACACCCTCGCGAGAGAGCTCCGACACTTCGGGAGCGACCTTCAGATTGATCAACCCGTCTGCGAGAACCGTCGGTGTGAACTTCAGCCCGACGCCGAACTCCTTCTCCTCGAGCGTGATGCGAAAACCCCCTGACCCGCCTGCGGTGTCCTGTGCGACCGGAATCAGGATCTTGCCGCCGGCCAGGAAGCTGCCTTCCTGCCCGCTGATGGCCATCACGTTCGGCTCCGCAAGGATGCGCACCAGGCCATCGCGCTTGTCGGCTTCGAGCGAGAAGAATTTGGTGGGATCCTTCGCGGCGCCGATCATGCCCCCGTTGGCGCCGCCCAGCAGGAAATCGGTGATCAGCCGATAACTCCACGAGCCGTTGGTGCGCGACATCCCGATGCTCGATCCGAGCTTGTCGAGCACCGTTTTGGAAACCTCCGCGACCTTGACTTCGAGCATCACCTGCTGCGACGCGCTTACCGACATCATGTTCACGACGCGCGCGAGAATCGGTGCGCCGCCGGCCGACGCCATCTGCCGGCCGAGTTGAGCCGTACCGGGAGCAGCGCCGCCTGAAGCACTGCCGATTCCTTGCTGGTAGGCCGCGCGCACGTAGGCGTTGGCGATCGAAACGGCCTGGTCCGCGGCGAGCGCATCGGTGACGACGCCGCTGAGGACCAGGCTGTCGGCGGCTGCGCTTACTCGAACGCCGCTTTGTTGCGGCATCAGTTCGTGGATCTTCGCCTGGACCGCATTCGTGTCGATCGCGACGACGATCTCGAGCACGATGCACGCGCCGCTGCGACCCTGGAGAATTGCGTTGGTGGTGCCGATGTTGCCGCTGACGAGGTAAAGCACCTGCGGGCTGACCATGCGACCTTCCACGATGCGCGGGTCGCCGAGCGTGCGCCGCACCACCGGCTCGGGCAGGTTCACGAGCGTGGCCTTGCCGGCGTCGATGCGTACCACCGTCGGTTGTGGCAAGCCGCCGCTGCACGAGGGGCCTGCCTCGGCAGCCGCCGGCGCCGGAGGAGATACCGCCGTTCGTTCGAAGGTCGGACGGGTGCGCCGATTCGCTGCGCGGCTCGCTGCGGTTCCGGCCGTGGCGCCGACGGCTGCGCCGGTCGTCACGGCTGATTCCACCGCCGCCTGCGCCGATGCCTGTGTCGGACCGAGGCTGAACGTCGCGGCGAGCGCAAGCGCCGCGGTCGCGGCGAGCGTTGCGTTCTTCTTCGTCTGTTTCGGGCAATGCATCATGGCGGCGTCAGAAGCACTCGAGTTGACGCGTCGTGCCGACCAGCGCTTCGACGCAGTTGGGCTTCGCGGCCGGCGCGGCCGGACGCGTGCGAACGACCTTCACGACGGGCGCCGCCACCGGAACCGGCGCAGGCTTGATGCCGAGAAGGACATCCTTGGTGGCCCCGCGTGTGTCCACGGGGTCGTCGTCGACCTGATTACGCAGCACCAGTGACAGCGTGCCGACGCTGCGTGCGAGGTCGAGCTTCTCGGCTTCCTCGGGTGTGACCTCCAGCGTGACCGCGTTCACCACCTTGGGCTTCGTTTCGTCGCGACTCGCTTCCTGCGCGACGGCGAGCACGAGGATCCGCTCGAGGACGATCTTCGAGACATTGCGCTCTTCTTTCGTGCGGTCTTCGCGCGTGCTGACGATTACGTCGACAAAATTGCCGGGCAATGCGAAGCCGGCGACGCCGACGACGTCATTCACGCGCACCGTGATCGCGCGTCTTCCTTCGCCGATCACGGCCGATAGTCCACCCTTTGTTCCGACCGGGGCGAGCTTCGACTCGAGCAGCGGCTCGTCGCGCAGCACGGCGGTCTTCACGACGCGCCCGTCGAGTTCCACCGCCTGCGCGAAGGTTCCGGCCGGCAGATTGCCCACCGGCCAGTCGATCATCCTTACGTGTTCGGGCCCGATCCGCTGCCCGATGCCGAGGTCTGCCGATGCTACGGCGACCCGGTTCGTTGCGAGGTGCGTCTGGCTCCCCAGCCATCGTCCGGCGAGCACGACGGCCGCCAACCCGGCGAGCAGGGCGACGACGATCATCAGCAAGCCACGCATGTTCCGCATCGATGTCACTCCTTCCGGCTGCGGTCGTTCAGATCGTCGAGCCGCTGTTCGTCGAATCGTCGTTTGCGGTCGGTCGCCGCGCAACGAAATAAGTCATCCAGGCGCGATCGAGCGCCTCCCGATTCATCTCGGGCGCAACGCCTTCGTAGATCGCGAAGTCGCGCACACGGCCGGCCAGATCGCGCGGGTAGCAGGCAAGCAGCGGGCGGCCACTGGTCGCGTGGCGATCGCGCAGCAACCACTGGAAAGCCTCTTCGTCGAAACGCACTCCCATCGACGCACAGGCTTCTTCGAAGATGCGCCGGTAGCTTTCCCGATCGACCGGGCCGATGTGAATCTTGTAGCCGAAGCGACGCAGGAAGGCTTCATCGGCGATCTGCTCCGGATGCAGGTTCGTCGAGAACACGGCCGTCATGTCGAAAGGAACCGCGAACTTGAAGCCGGTGTGCAGCGACAGGTAATCGCGCTTGCGGTCGAGCGGCACGATCCATCGGTTCATCAACTCGCGCGCCGAAACGAGTTGCCGGCCCAGATCGTCGATGACGAACACGCCGCCGTTGGCCTTGATGTGCGGCGGCGCCTGGTAGAAGCGTGATACCGGGTCGAACTGCAGGTCGAGCATGGCGAGGGAAAGTTCGCCGCCGGTAAGCACGAACGGACGTCGGCAGACGACCCAGCGTCGATCGACGTCTGCACGTATCGCCGATCCGTTCGCCTGCGGCGCCTCGATCGCCTCGTGGACGATCGGGTCGTACACCTGGATCACTTCACCGCCGACGTGGATCGCGTACGGAATGGCGATCTCGCCGGGAAGCAGTTTCGCGAGTTGCTCGGCGAGGAAGGTCTTTCCGCTACCGGCCGGACCGTACAGCAGCGTTGCTCGTCCCGAGTTCATTGCCGCGCCGATATTGTCGACCAGTGTGGACGCCAGAGTTATGCCGCCAAAGGCAGTGCGCACGAAAGAAGCGTCGAAGGGTCGGTGTGCGAGCGATTGTGCGTGTACACGATCGGCATATTCGTCGAGCGTTACCGGGGCAGGGCCCGCGTATTGATTTCGCTGTAACGCCTCGGTGGCATGCGCCCGCCCACTCTCGGTTAATTGGTACTCGTGTTCCGCCTCGGTCGTTCCGCCGCGACCGACCTCGACTGATCGCGTCGCGCGCAGCAATGCGATCGCTTCGCCGACGATACTCACTGGCAGACGGATTGCGGCGGAGAGCGCTGTCAACGACAGTCTTCCGCGAACGAGCAACAGTTTCTCGATCAGTTCGCAGACAAAGGTGTCGGGCAGTCGCAAATCCGCCAGTCGTCGCGGGGCTCTTGGTAGTGACAACCCAGTGAGCTGAGTGGCATCGCCGTTCGCCAATTCGTTGATCGCCAGCTTGGGGCTGGGCATGGTTGTCACCGACTTCAGTAGAGATAGATGCGCCAACCGGCGGCGCCGAGCAAAATCGCTACGGCGAACGGCACCCGATTTGGACTCGCGTGCGCGAGTGATGACGCGAGTTCGATATCGCGCGTGGCGAGCGCAAACACCGTCGATTTAAGATTGAACAGGAGTTCGCGGATGCGTCGACCTGCGACAGCTTCGATTAGCGCAAGCCCGCCGCTCGCGGCAAACGAAAGTACCCCAATCAGAACTGTGTCGAACGCGCCGACAAAGCTTCCGACGACCATCATCAGCTTGACGTCGCCGGCTCCAAGGGCACGCAGAAGAAACAGCGGCAGGAATAGACCGAATGCGGTTAGCGCGCCTATGGTCGAGAACCAAAGCCCGGACCAACTGGTATCCCACGCGCCGAATGCAAATCCGATACAGAAACCAAACGCGATGAGCCCGTTGGGAATCCGACGGACGCGTATGTCCGTTGCACTCGCAGCAGCAAGGAGGGCAAAGAGCGCGAAGTGGCCTAGCGACATGTGCAGCTTCTCTGCAAATCAATGCCAGATCACAGACCTGTCGCGGTCCGTACTATGCTCTCCAGACTGGAGAACACAGGTTCCAGGTCGAACTGCGTGACTGCAGATGCGATCGCGGTGGCGATGAGCGCCACAACGATCGCGTATTCCGAAGCGGCAGCGCCGTCCTCTTGCTCCACGAATCGTTTGACGGTGTGTGCTGCTTGCATCACGAACCTCGTTGGAACGATTTGCGATCTAGAGATATTCTGTCGCGAGACCTAACTAGGGAACCCGAAAACGGGTCAGTGGGCTATAACCCGCTTCGGGTTAATCCAGCGTCGCGTCTTAGGTAATAGCCGTGATGAGGCCTTTGACGTGGTTGGAAACGTCTTGGAAGATTCCGTCGAGATCGAATGCGGCAACCGCGACGACAACGGCGGATGCGATCAGCGCGACCAGAATCGCGTACTCCGAGGCGGCCGCACCGTCCTCTTCCTTGACGAGCCGAAGAATGGCGTTCTTGATCTGTTTCATCAGAGGTTCCCTACGAGTCGAGTTGCGAGTTGAAAGGCTTTCGCTGGAGATGCCTGTGCCTCGTCCACGCGAGAGAGCCGGACCGTTCGAACGTCAGCGACAACGTAACGAACGGTGCTAATCCTGCGACAAGCGGCGGGTGTTTAAACCGGAAAATTTCACAGTTCCGGCGATTCGACAGAGAGGTCAGTGCGAATTTCTTCTCGTTTTCGACGAGAAATCAATAACTTGCAACCTGTAAGCATTGTCACGCATAGAGACTTTCCCGGATGGTGACTCCGGAAAAGTCAAGCATGTTCAAGAACGGGTTCTCGCGCAGCGGTGAGGCGCGATTTTGTGATAAGAGCAACAGCCGTGTCGACGAGAGGCCGACGCTGGGTGGTTGGCCAGCTACGAGAGGCAATTGCAGACGGTAACGATCCATGGCGTAGACCGAATTTCGCGTGGCAGAATCCGCGCCTCCCGCCCGCAGCAAAGAACCGCAATGCAGTCTCTCCCCGCCGACGCCGCCTCGCGCATCGTCGCCCGCCTCGCCGAAGAACTCTCCGTCCGTCCCGCACAGGTCAGCGCCACCGTCGAGCTGATCGACTCCGGCGCCACCGTCCCCTTCATTGCCCGCTACCGCAAGGAAGCCACCGGCGGCCTGGACGACACGCAACTGCGCACGCTCGACGAGCGCCTCACCTATCTTCGCGAGCTCGAGGAGCGTCGCATCGCGATCCGCGCGAGCATCGAAGAGCAGGGCAAGCTAGACGACGCGCTCGCCGCGCAGATCGACGCAGCCGACACCAAGCAGCGCCTCGAAGACCTCTACCTGCCCTACAAGCCGAAGCGGCGCACGCGCGCGCAGATCGCGCGCGAGGCCGGGCTCGAGCCGCTCGCCGATGCATTGCTCGCCGATCCCACGCTCGACCCGCAGGTCGAAGCTGCGAAGTACCTGCGTGCTGCCGACGAAAACGGCGAGCACGGCGTCGCCGACGCGAAGGCTGCGCTCGACGGTGCGCGCGACATCCTCGCCGAACGTTTCGCCGAGCGTGCCGACGTGCTCGATGCGCTGCGCGAACGGATGTGGAACGAGGGCTGGATCGCCGCGAAGGTCTTCGAAGGCAAGGAGGCAGAAGGCGAGAAGTT
This sequence comes from uncultured Limnobacter sp., assembly GCA_964538505.1. Lineage (GTDB taxonomy): Bacteria > Pseudomonadota > Gammaproteobacteria > Burkholderiales > Burkholderiaceae_E > Zeimonas. The sequence goes on from CAZIDY010000028.1 coordinate 18,700, forward strand.
CCGCGACTGGTTCGATCACGTCGAGCCGATCGCGAAGATGCCGTCGCATCGGGCGCTTGCGCTCTTTCGCGGACGCCAGCAGGGCGTGCTGTCGCTGAAGCTGCAGCTCGAGGCGTCGCTCGAAGAACAGGTGCCGCATCCGAACGTCGTGCGACTCGCCGGTCTCGTGGGGCTTGCACCGGCGGTCGCGGCGTCGCGGCTGGATGCAGCGGCGTCGGCGCGTCCCGCCGACGCCTGGCTCGCCGACACCTGCCGCTGGTGCTGGCGGGTGAAGCTGCTGCCGCAGCTCGAGACCGAGCTTTTCGGCCGACTGCGCGACGCCGCCGAGACCGAAGCGATCCGCGTCTTCGGCGCGAACCTGAAGGACCTGCTGCTCGCCGCGCCCGCCGGCGCGCGCACCGTGATCGGCCTCGATCCGGGGCTGCGCACCGGCGTGAAGGTCGCCGTCGTCGATGCCACCGGCAAGCTGCTCGACACGGCGACGATCTATCCGCACGAGCCGCGGCGCGACTGGGACGGCTCGATCGCGATGCTCGCGGCGCTCGCCGCGAAGCACGCGGCTGCGCTCGTAGCGATCGGCAACGGCACCGCGTCGCGCGAGACCGACAAGCTCGCCGCCGAGTTGATGAAGCGCCATCCCGAGCTGAACCTGCGCAAGCTCGTCGTCTCCGAAGCGGGCGCGTCCGTGTATTCCGCGAGCGAGCTCGCGGCGAAGGAGTTTCCCGCGCTCGACGTGAGCCTGCGCGGAGCGGTGTCGATCGCGCGTCGGCTGCAGGATCCGCTCGCCGAGCTGGTGAAGATCGACCCGAAGTCGATCGGCGTCGGCCAGTACCAGCACGACGTGAACCAGCGCGCGCTTGCGCGCCAGCTCGACGCCGTGGTCGAGGACTGCGTGAACGCGGTCGGCGTCGACGTGAACATCGCCTCCGCGCCGCTGCTGGCGCGCGTCTCGGGCCTGTCGAGCTCGGTCGCGCAGCGCATCGTCGACCATCGCGACGCCAACGGCCCGTTCGCCAGCCGCGAAGCGCTCAAGGGCGTTCGTTCCTTCGGTGACAAGGCCTTCGAGCAGGCGGCGGGCTTCCTGCGCATCCGCGACGGCGAGAACCCGCTGGATGCGTCCGCCGTGCACCCCGAGGCCTATCCGGTCGTGCAGCGCATCGTCGAGCGCGCGCAGAAGAGCGCGCGCGAGCTGATCGGCAACCGCGACGCGCTGCGCAGGCTCGAGCCGCGCGCCTTCGTCGACGATCGCTTCGGCGAGCCCACCGTGCGTGACATCCTCGCCGAGCTCGAGAAGCCGGGCCGCGATCCGCGCGGCGAGTTCGTCACCGCGTCGTTCCAGGAAGGCGTCGAGAAGATCGCGGACCTCAAATCCGGGATGAAGCTGCAGGGCGTCGTCACGAACGTGGCGAACTTCGGCGCTTTCGTCGACGTGGGCGTGCACCAGGACGGGCTCGTGCACGTCTCGGAGCTCGCCGACCGCTTCGTCAAGGACCCGCGCGAGGTGGTCAAGGCGGGGCAGGTCGTGTCGGTGACGGTGCTCGAGGTCGATGCGCAGCGCAAGCGCATCGCATTGTCGATGAAGTCGGGCAAGCGGGCGGAGACGGGCGTGGTGTCGCCGGCTTCGCGCAAGCCCGAACCGCGCAGCGAGCGCAGGCGCAGTGGGGCCCGCGCAGAACCGGCATCTCAGGGTGCCCAACGTCCCGGCGCTTCGTCGACGGCCTTCGGCGACGCGCTCTCTCGAGCGCTGAAGCGCTGAGCCGCTGACCGACGGCGCCCGGCGCGAGCGGGCAGCCGTCGCTTGCCTTCGTCGATCGTCAGGGAGCGATCAGCGCGAGGCGGGGAAAGTAGCTCGCGTAACCGGCACGATCCCGGGTCAGGACAGACAGGTTCGCAACGGCCGCATGCGCTCCGATGTAGAAGTCGGCAAGAGGGCGCGGTCGCAAGCCGCCACGATTGCGGTAGAGCGAGAAGGCGCGTGCCGTCAACGCGGCACACGACCAGGGAAGTGGGCTGCGCCAGGTCTCGTACACGTCGAGCAACGCATCCAGTGCTTGCACATCGCCAGTCGGCACGAGCAGCTCGGTATAGATCACGATGTTGACGTGCAGCGGAGCCTGCTCGCTGCACTCCTGGAGTCGATCTACGGACCAGCCGTGCCAGGTGCTCTCTTCGTCGATGCAGTCGATCCAGACATTCGTATCGACGAGGATGCCGGTACTTCCATCGTAGGCCGACAGCTCGTTCAGCATGCTCGACCTATCGGGCGACGCGCCGGACCGGTGTCCTGGGTGCGCGGACCGGCTCCTCGCCGCGTAGGAACGTCATGATCTCGTCGGCGCTCATCTGGCGGAACTCCGGCGCGAAACTACCGCGAACGCGGCTGGCCGCTTTGCGCAATGCGGCGCGCCGGTCGTCACTCACGTGCGTGGCCGTTGGAGTGATGATGATCCTGCCGCCCTCGAGGCTGAAGGACACTGAGCTTCCAGGCCGGATGCCCGCAGCCTCCCGGATCGCCTTGGGAATCGTGACCTGGCCTTTCTCGGTGACTCGCATCTCGGTTGCCTCGGAGAAAGTAAGAACTCGAAGTAAGAATTCTCCTGTGAAACAGCATGCGGGGCAATCGGTAGTTCGTTCAGGATGCCTACGCCTTCGGATCGATGTCCGCCGATCCGCTTCGGCCTGCAACCGTGCGCTCCAGGACTCGCACGAGCGTTGCCAGCGTCCGGTTCGCCGGCGTCGCAACGCCCAGCGCCGTGCCTCGCTTCGCGACGTAGCCGTTCAGCGAGTCGATCTCGGTGAGCCGCCCGCTGGCGAGGTCCTGTTCCATCGACGAACTCGCCCTGCGCATCGCCTCGCCCAGGCGCATCGCGGCGTCGTACTGCGATTGCGCGTCGTCGAGCGACACGCCGTCGGCGCGTGCGACCGCGACGCATTCCTCGATCGTCTCGCGCATCAGCCCGCGCACGTCGGCATCGTCGATCATCGGCCCGTAGCGCGAGCGCCCGAGTGCCGAGATCGCGTTGTACGCGCAGTTCGCCACGAGCTTGACCCACAGCGCCGGACGTACGTCGGCCTGCGCATCGCAGCGCACGCCGGCCTGCTCGAAGAGGCGCGCCACGGCGAGCGCGCGTACCGAAGCGCAGGCCTGCACCTCGTTCGCCCCCGCCGTTCCGGCACGTGGGCCGCCGTACTCTCCGACAACGAGGTCGCCGCGCCCCGAGTGGCGCAGGTGCCCGGGACCGGCCATCGCAGCCGCCACGTAGACGACGGCGCCCAGCGCGTCGACCCCGGTGTCCCGCATCCGCGCGACGTTGTCGACGCCGTTCTGCAGGCTCACCACGACGGCGCCCGGACGCAGCAGTGGGGCGATCTGGCGAGCGGCGCTCTCGGTGTCGCGCGTCTTCACGCAGAAGAGAACGAGGCCCGCTTTACGCAGCGTCTCGAGTCCGGTATCGGCGTCGATGCGCACCCGGCGCTGTTCACCGCCGCTTTCGAACAGCAAACCTTCGCGCCGGATTGCGTCGACATGAGGCGCGCGTCCGATGAGTGTCACGGGCGTACCGGCTTCGGCGAGCTTCGCACCGAAATAGCAGCCGACGGCGCCCGCGCCGAAAACGACCACGCGCTGCAGCCGGTCGTCCGGCCGATCCGAAAGTGACATCGCAGTCGATTCCCGAGGGTGCCAGCCTTGATCGATCTTAGTCGAACGTGGCTGCGACCATCGATGCGGTCGCCGCCGAGGACGTGTCGACGAGCACGTTCACTTCTTCGTCCGTTGCGTCTTGTAGTCGTAGTCGGGATCGATATCGATCGTTCCGAAGATCTCGGTGATGGCCCGGCGCTTGCGCTTCTCCACGTACTCCTCGAGCGCTGCGGTGACTGCCGCTTTCTTCGTCCGCTCACCGCTGAGGTGTCGCACTTCCTCGATGAGTTCGTCGTCCAGAGCCAGATTCGTCGCCATGTGTCGCACTCCACACACTCCATTGTGTAGTGTACGAGGGAGCGTTTTGGTCGGCAACCTGGTACCACCGCGATCCGCTCGTCGGGACGAGCCGCCGCAATCGCCGCTCGTCCGTTGCGCGCCCGGCACGCCGATGCCGATTCCCGTCGCTTCCGCGCCGCCGCGTCTTATGATTCCGGCCTCACGCACCGCCCCGGCGTCCCGCCGACTTTCCCCGTATTTCCCCGAAGGCTCCACCGATGCAATTCCGTTTCCCCATCGTCATCATCGACGAGGACTGGCGCGCCGATTCCGCCAGCGGCCTGGGCATTCGCGCCCTCGCCAAGGCGATCGAGGAGCAGCACTGGGAAGTGGTCGGCGGCTTCACCTACACCGACGTGTCGATGGTCGCCAACCAGGCTGCCCGTGCCTCGGCGTTCATCGTGTCGATCGACGACGAGGAGCTCGGCGAGGATTCCACCACCGAGCCCGCTGCGGTGACCGAGCTGCGCAAGTTCATCACCGAGACGCGCCGTCGCAACGCCGATATCCCGATCTTCCTCTTCGGCGAGACGCGCACTTCGCAGCACATCCCGAACGAGATCCTGAAGGAGCTGCACGGCTTCATCCACATGTTCGAGGACACGCCGGAGTTCGTCGCGCGCTACATCATCCGCGAGGCGACGAACTACCTGAACTCGCTCGCGCCGCCGTTCTTCAAGGCGCTGGTGAACTACGCGCACGACGGCTCGTACTCGTGGCACTGCCCGGGACACTCCGGAGGCGTCGCATTCCTGAAGAGCCCGGTCGGGCAGATGTTCCACCAGTTCTTCGGCGAGAACATGCTGCGTGCGGATGTCTGCAACGCCGTGGACGAGCTCGGGCAACTGCTCGACCATACCGGGCCGGTGGCCGCCTCCGAGCGCAACGCGGCGCGCATCTTCAGCACCGATCACCTGTTCTTCGTCACCAACGGCACGTCGACGTCGAACAAGATCGTCTGGCATGCGACGGTGGGCAATAACGATGTGGTGCTCGTCGACCGCAACTGCCACAAGTCGATCCTGCACGCGATCACGATGACCGGGACGATCCCGATCTTCCTGCAGCCGACGCGCAACCATCTCGGCATCATCGGGCCGATTCCGCTCGAGGAGTTCGATCCGGCGAACATCCAGCGCAAGATCGACGCCAACCCGCTGATCACCGACAAGAGCGCGCGCCCGCGCGTGATGACGATCACGCAGTCGACCTACGACGGCGTGATCTACAACGTGGAGATGATGAAGCGCACGCTCGGCAACTACATCGAGAACCTGCACTTCGACGAAGCCTGGTTGCCGCACGCGGCCTTCCACCGCTTCTATCACGAGTTCCACGCGATCGGCCCCGATCGGCCGCGCAGCCCCGAGTCGATGATCTTCTCGACGCAGTCGACGCACAAGATGCTCGCCGGGCTGTCGCAGGCGTCGCAGATACTCGTGCAGGATCCGATCAACCGCCAGCTCGACCGGCATCGCTTCAACGAAGCGTTCCTGATGCACACGTCGACCAGCCCGCAGTACGCGATCATCGCCTCGTGCGACGTCGCTGCCGCGATGATGGAGCCGCCGGGCGGCACGGCGCTCGTCGAGGAGTCGATCTTCGAGTCGCTGGAGTTTCGTCGTGCGATGCGCAAGGTCGACGACGAGTTCGGCGCCGACTGGTGGTTCAAGGTCTGGGGCCCGAAGGACCTCGTCGACAACGGCATAGGCCGACGCGAGAACTGGTTCCTGCGTTCGAGCGACAAGTGGCACGGCTTCGGCAAGCTCGCCACCCACTTCACGATGCTCGACCCGATCAAGGCGACGATCGTCACGCCGGGGCTCGACATGAACGGGCGCTTCGCGCCGTCGGGCATTCCGGCGTCGATCGTCACGAAATACCTCGCCGAGCACGGCGTCGTCGTCGAGAAGACCGGGCTATATTCGTTCTTCGTGATGTTCACGATCGGCATCACGAAGGGGCGCTGGAACACGCTCGTTACCGAGCTGCAGCAGTTCAAGTCGGACCACGACACGAACCAGCCACTGTGGCGCGTGATGCCCGAGTTCGTCCAGGCGTACCCGGCCTACGAGCGCATCGGCCTGCGCGACCTCGCGTCGCAGATCCACGAGCAGTACCGGCGCTACGGCATCGCGCGCGTGACCACCGAGATGTACCTGTCGAACATGCAGCCCGCGATGCGGCCGTCGGAAGCCTTCGAGTGCCTCGCGCATCGTCGTGTAGACCGCGTGCCGATCGACGAGCTCGAAGGCCGCATCACGACGATGCTCGTCACGCCGTACCCGCCGGGCATTCCGCTGCTGATCCCCGGCGAGCGCTTCAACAAGCCGATCGTCGAGTACCTGAAGTTCGCGCGTGACTTCAACGCGCGCTTCCCCGGCTTCGAAACCGACGTGCACGGCCTCGTCATCGAGCCCGAAGCGGGCATGCAGCGCTACTACGTCGACTGCGTGCGTGACTGAGGGGGGTGAGCGTGCAAAGGCGCGGGCCGGCTGCCGCGGGCGCGCAGGTCCTTGGTCCCGCTTCGCGGGACTACCCTGCGATGCTCGCATCGCCGGCTGGCGCCGCGTAACTCACTACGCGAGCTTCGCTCGCTCCGTTCAAACAGGACGCGGCGAGTCAGATTGACGACGCGCGCTACGCGCGCGCGCCGGCGCTGCTGCGCTTCTCGGCTGCGCACAAGCGCGCCCGCGGCAGCCGGCCCGCGCCTTTGCAGGCAACGTCGCGGTGTGCACGACGAACTCCGAGCTGCGCTTGCGGAACCAGGTGCATGCGAACGCCGGCTTCTGTGCTTCGTACACCACGAACGTTGCTCGAGCGGCAGGCGACAGCGGGCCGATGGGGACGGCGTGCGGGTTGCCCTTGCGGCGATGCGCGCATCGGGGCGATTCTGCGGCGCCGAGCAGCGCAGTCTCGGGGTCGGCGCGCGAAGCGCGCTTCGTGAAATCTGACTTGCGGCCGCATGTTTGAGCGTAGCGCGCGTAGCGCGCGCAGCGAGTTCGGCCGCACGACCCCGAGGCGAGCAGCGCAAGGGAAGTCGGCGCGAAGCGCCGACCGCCGCGGCATCGCCCCGATGTGCGCATCGCCGCAAGGGCAACCCGCACGCCGTCCCCATCGGCCCGCTGTCGCCTGCCGCGATCGCTCGATCAGACGTCGACCGATCGCATCGCCCGCGGCGGATCGACGTGTGCGAGACGCGTCCCCGCGAGGACGTCGTGCAGCGCACGCCGGTCGCGATCGACGAGCGTCCACAGGTACGGAACGACCAGCAGCACGTACAGCGCCCCGTGCACGAAGTACCCCGCCGCCAGCGCGCCGACCGCGAGTGCCGCTGCAACCGCGAAACGCGCGAACGCGTGTGCGACCGATACCGAGCCGCCATCGGCCGTCTGCAACTGCAGCGACAGCGTCTTCATCGGCAGCGAACGCCGCCCCTCGCTCCAGAAGCCGGTGAAGTACACGGCGAGCACGCCGAGCGTGAACCACTGGAATGCCGTGCGCAGCGCACCCGGATGACCGCGGAACTGCGTGAGCGCGGAGAACGCGTAGTCGGCGAACCAGACGACGCCGAACAGGATGATCGCTTCGTACGCGAAGCCCATGAACCGGCGCCACGGATCGGCCGCCGGCGCGAGAGGGGGACGCGGCATCAGTAGGCGACGCGCCGCGGGCGCTGCGCGGGCTGGCCGTTGCGCTTCACGATCTCGGCGAAGGGCTGCGCTGCGTGCTTTGCGAGCCCGGTGCGCGCGCCCGCGTGCCGCGCGGCGGTGTTGCTGGTCGAGCCGCTGGTGCGCAGCACCGAACGCTGCTCGGGCGTCATTTCCCGATAGCGCTCCCACTGCGCCTGTCGCTCGTCGGGCGCGAGCCGGCGGGCAAGCCGATAGTTCTGCCTCGCCAGCCGACGTTGCTCGGGACTGAGCGCCGCCCATTCGCGGATACGCCCCTCGGCGCGTTCGCGGGCCTGCGACGACATCTTCGGGAAGCGGTCGGCGAGCCTCACCCAGCTGCGCTTCTCCGCGGCAGACCAGCCGTTCCACTGCGTCTCGAAGGGTGCGAGCACTGCGCGCTGCGCGGGATCGAGGTCGCTCCACAGCGGCTGCACCAGCGGCAGCAGCGATGCACGCGGTGCGTCGGCGCGATCGACGTTGTCGTCGGCGGACAGGGGCGCAGCGACGAGACCTGCGAGCAGCGCGAGCACCACGATCGCTATCCGGTGCATCGAGCGAGCCCGCTTCGCGGGCAAGGCTCCTGCGGGCGCAGTCCGGTTGTCCGTGGCCAGCTTCATTCCTGCTCCGCCTCCCACGAGACGTTGCGCAGGAACACGCCGAAGCCGCGATCGGCATAGGCGGCGATCGGAACGTCGTCGGCGAGCATCGCGGCATCGAGCGCGGCGAGGTCGTCGGCTCGCTGCTGCGTTTCCCAGGCCGAGATGCCGAGCAGGCCGGCCACGACCACCACCACCGGAACGACGACTGCCGCGATACGCCAGATGAGGCGCGGCGGCGGTGTACCCCCCGTATCGGCAGCGAAGTGGGGTCGGGCGTGAGCGGCACGCGTGCTCACGTTCGCATTTGCGAGCGCTTCGGCACGCGCGGCGGCCAGCCGGCGGGCGGCGCGATACGGCAGGCGTTCGGCGGATTCGTCGAGCGCACCGCGTACGATCCGGGTGAGTTCTCGTTCGTTCATCGGTCGATTCCGCGGGCGGCGAGGGCAGCGGCGAGCGCATGCGCGGCGCGGGAGCAATGCGTCTTCACGCTTCCTTCGGAGCAGCCCATGACGAGCGCTGTCTCGGCAACGTTCAGATCCTCCCAGTAACGCAGCAGGAAGGCCTCGCGTTGACGGCGGGGCAGTCGCGTGATCTCCTCTTCGAGAATCGCTCGCAGTTGCGCGCTTTCCACCGCGGCGGCCGTCTCGTCGGTTTCGGTGCCGAGGTCGAGCGATTCGAGTACTTCGAGCTCGCTCTGTTCACCCTGTCCGTCGCCTTGCAGCGCGGACAGCGGGGTCGTCCATAGCCTGCGCACCCGCTGACGCCGGAAATGGTCGGTGACGGCGTTCTGCAGGATGCGGTGAAAGAGCATCGGCAGCTCGGCGGCCGGGCGGTCGCCGTAGCGACTCGCCAGACGCAGCATTGCGTCCTGTACGACATCGAGCGCCGCGTCGCTGTCGCGCAGCGCGAACATCGCATGCTTGAACGCCCGACGCTCGACTCCGGTCAGGAAATCGGACAACTCCTGGCGACTTGCCATTCGGCGGTTCGAGCGACGCGATCCTCGGCGGGAAGAACGCTGCGCATGCTAGCAGAAGGGTCGCGGTCGTCGGCCAGCCGTCTTGACCGGCCCTGTTGCGCCGCAGTATTCTTCGATGCTTATCCCTTTACCCCATCTCGCGCAGCTTGCACCGGGCCGTCTTCACGAGAGACACGTCCGGCGCATCCGATCAAAATTCGCAGGCCCCGTGTCGAGGTCTGCGTCGTGGCCCCGGGAGCAGTACCCCGCCCGGCCATGGCGCCGGCGGCGGATCCTCCTGCTCTTGAAAGGACTACTTCGATGGAACTCACCGGCGCGGAAATCGTCGTTCGCTGTCTGCAGGAAGAAGGCGTCGAGCACGTCTTCGGCTATCCCGGCGGCGCGGTTCTCTACATCTACGACGCGATCTTCAACCAGGAGAGCGTGCAGCACATCCTGGTGCGGCACGAGCAGGCTGCCGCCCACGCGGCCGACGCCTACGCACGCTCCACCGGCAAGGTCGGCGTGTGCCTCGTCACCAGCGGCCCGGGCGTCACCAATGCCGTCACCGGCATTGCCACCGCGTATACCGATTCGGTCCCGATGGTCGTGCTCACTGGGCAGGTGCCCACGCACGCGATCGGCGAGGACGCGTTCCAGGAGGCCGACACCGTCGGCATCACGCGTCCGTGCGTGAAGCACAACTTCCTCGTGAAAGACGTCCGCGATCTCGCGACGACGATCAAGAAGGCGTTTCACATCGCGTCCACCGGCCGTCCCGGCCCGGTGCTGGTCGACATCCCGAAGGACGTCACGCGTGCCCAGTGCCGCTTCGAGTACCCGAAGGCGGTCTCGATGCGCTCGTACAACCCGGTCACGCGCGGCCACCAGGGGCAGATCAAGAAGGCGCTCGGCCTCATCCTCACCGCAGAGCGGCCGATGGTCTACGCCGGCGGCGGTGTCGTGCTGGCGAATGCGTCGGAGGAACTCAACCGCTTCGTCGAACTGCTCGGCTTCCCGGTAACGACGACGCTGATGGGTCTCGGCGGCTATCGCTCCTCCGAGCGCAAGTGGGTCGGCATGCCGGGGATGCACGGCACCTACGAAGCGAACATGGCGATGCAGCACTGCGACGTGCTGATCGGGATCGGCGTGCGCTTCGACGACCGGGTGATCGGCAATCCGAAGCACTTCGCGCAGAACCCGCACAAGATCATCCATCTCGACATCGACCCGTCGTCGATCTCCAAGCGCGTGCGCGTCGACGTGCCCATCGTCGGCGACGTGCGCGAGACGCTGCGCGAGATGATCGCGCTGCTCGAGCAGACGATCGCCGCCGGGCAGAAGCCCAACGTCGGGGCGGTCGAGAGCTGGTGGAAGCAGATCGACGAATGGCGCGGCCGTGAGTGCCTGCGCTACCGCACGAGCGAAGAGGTGATCAAGCCGCAGGCGGTCGTGCAGAAGCTGTGGGAGATCACCGACGGCGATGCGTTCGTTACCTCGGACGTCGGCCAGCACCAGATGTGGGCGGCGCAGTACTACCCCTTCGACAAGCCGCGGCGATGGATCAACTCCGGCGGCCTGGGCACGATGGGCGTCGGGCTGCCGTTCGCGATGGGCGTGCTGCTGGCGAACCCGGGTGCGAAGGTGGCCTGCATCACCGGCGAAGGCTCGATCCAGATGAACATCCAGGAGCTGTCGACCTGCCGGCAGTACAACCTGCCGGTGAAGATCGTCAACCTGAACAACGGCTACCTCGGCATGGTGCGCCAGTGGCAGCAGATCGAGTACGGCAGCCGCTACTCGCATTCGTACGTCGACGCGCTGCCCGATTTCGTCGCGCTCGCGCAGGCCTACGGCCACGTCGGCATCCGCATCGAACGCCCGAAGGACATCGAGCCTGCGCTGCGCGACGCCTTCGGCAAATACAAGGACCGGCTTGTCTTCCTCGACTTCATCACCGACAAGACCGAGAACGTCTGGCCGATGGTGCAGGGCGGCAAGGGGTTGACCGAAATGCTGCTCGGTTCCGAAGACCTGTGAGGCGCCGGCGATGCGACATATCGTTTCGATCCTGATGGAAAACGAGCCCGGCGCGCTGTCGCGCGTCGTCGGGCTGTTCTCGGCACGCGGCTACAACATCGAGACGCTCACGGTGGCGCCCACCGAAGACCGCTCGCTGTCGCGCATGACGGTCGTCACCGCCGGCTCCGACGACGTGATCGAGCAGATCACGAAGCAGCTGAACCGGCTGATCGATGTCGTCAAGGTCGTCGACCTCACCGAGAGCACCTACATCGAGCGCGAACTGATGCTGATCAAGGTGCGCGCCACCGGCAAGGAGCGCGAGGAGATGAAGCGCATGGCCGATATCTTCCGTGGCCGCATCATCGACGTCACCGACCGCACCTACACGATCGAGCTCACCGGCGACGCCCGCAAGCTCGACGCCTTCATCGACGCCCTCGACCGCACGTCGATTCTCGAGACGGTCCGCACCGGAGCCTCGGGAATCGCGCGCGGGGAGAGGGTTCTTAAAGTCTAGTGAAGGGTAAAGGGTGAAGGGTAAAGGGGAAAACCAGGTGCCTGCGTTTCCCCTCGGGGCGAAGCCCCGCATCCTCTCCCCTTCACCCTTCACCCTTCACCCTTTACTTTTGGGATAACAAATGAAAGTTTTCTACGACAAGGACTGTGATCTGAAACTGATCAAGTCGAAGAAGGTCGCGGTCATCGGCTACGGCTCGCAGGGCCATGCGCATGCGCAGAACCTGAACGACTCGGGGGTGAAGGTCGTGGTCGGCGTGCGCAAGGGCGGCGCGTCGTGGGACAAGGTCGGCAAGGCCGGGCTCGAGGTCGCCGAGATCAGCGCCGCGGTGAAGGACGCCGATTTCGTGATGCTGCTGATGCCCGACGAGCACATCGCCAGCGTCTGGGCGAGCGAGATCGAGCCGAACGTGAAGCAGGGCGCGACGCTCGCTTTCGCGCACGGCTTCAACATCCACTACGGGCAGGTCGTTCCGCGCGATGATCTCGACGTCGTCATGATCGCGCCGAAAGCGCCCGGTCATACCGTGCGTTCCACCTACGCAGGTGGCGGCGGCGTGCCGATGCTGGTCGCCGTACACCAGGACCGCTCGGGGATCGCACGCGACACGGCGCTGTCGTACGCGGCAGCGATCGGCGGTGGCCGCGCCGGCATCATCGAGACGAACTTCCGCGAAGAGACCGAAACCGACCTCTTCGGCGAGCAGACCGTGCTGTGCGGCGGAACGGTCGACCTGATCAAGGCCGGCTTCGAGACGTTGACGGAAGCCGGTTATGCGCCGGAGATGGCCTATTTCGAGTGCCTGCACGAGCTCAAGCTGATCGTCGACCTCATTTACGAGGGCGGCCTGGCCAACATGAACTACTCGATCTCGAACAACGCCGAGTTCGGCGAGTACGTCACCGGTCCGACGATCGTCACCGCCGAGACGAAGAAGGCGATGAAGGTCGCGCTCGAGCGCATCCAGAGCGGTGAATACGCCAAGCAGTTCATCCTCGAGAACCGCGCGGGTGCGCCGACGCTGCTGTCGCGTCGTCGCATGCTCGCCGAGCATCCGATCGAGCAGGTCGGCGAGAAGCTGCGTGCGATGATGCCGTGGATCAAGGCGAACAAGCTCGTCGACAAGTCACGCAACTGAGCCCGCAACCGGGCAGGCAACCGAGCGAGTGAGCAGCCCCCGCTACCCGCACCCGATCATCGCGCGCGAAGGCTGGCCGTACATCGCGCTGGCTTTCGCCGTCGCGCTGATCGTCAGCTACATCGGCGGGTGGTGGTCGTTTCCGTTCTGGCTGATCGCGCTGTTCGTCCTGCAGTTCTTTCGCGACCCGCCGCGCGACGCACCCGAAGGCGAGCGCATCGTCCTCGCGCCGGCTGACGGCCGCGTGATCTCGATCGAGACGGTGCGCGATCCGTACGCCGGCGGTCGGCAGGCGATGCGCATCTCGGTGTTCATGAACGTGTTCAACGTTCACTCGAACCGCTCGCCGGTCGACGGGCGCGTCGAGATCGTCGACTACTTCGCCGGGTCGTTCGTCAACGCCGATCTCGACAAGGCGTCCGAGCACAACGAACGCAATGCGCTCGTGATCCGCACCGACGACGGCACGCTGGTGAGCTGCGTGCAGGTTGCCGGGCTCATCGCACGGCGCATCCTCTGCTACGTGAAGGCGGGTGACGTGCTGCACCGGGGCCAGCGCTTCGGCTTCATCCGTTTCGGTTCGCGCGTCGACGTTTACCTGCCTCCGGCGTCGCGGCTTTTCGTCGGCGTCGGCGAGAAGGTCCACGCGACGGCGACGCCGCTGGCCGAGCTTCCGGTCGACGCGGCGCTCGACACGACGCCGGCGGCGCCCGAAGCACCCGGTGTCACAGCCGCGTACGCGCCGGCAGGACAGGGCAGCCGTGCCTGACGACGAGCGCAGCGGCGAGGGTCTCGCACCGCGCCGGTCGCGGCGCATCTATCTGCTGCCGAACGCATTCACGACGGCGTCGCTCTTCTGCGGCTTCTACGCGATCGTGCAGGCGATGAACCTGCGCTTCGAGGCGGCGGCGATCGCGATCTTCATCGCGATGGTGCTCGACAGCCTCGATGGGCGCGTCGCGCGGATGACGAACACGCAGAGCGCCTTCGGCGAGCAGTACGATAGCCTGTCCGACATGGTGTCCTTCGGCGCGGCGCCGGCGCTCGTCATCTACGAGTGGTCGCTGCGCGGGCTGGGCAAGTGGGGGTGGCTGGCGGCCTTCGTCTACGTAGCCGGCGCCGCGCTGCGCCTCGCGCGCTTCAACACGAACATCGGCGTCGTCGACAAGCGCTTCTTCCAGGGGCTGCCGAGCCCCGCTGCTGCCGCGCTCGTCGCCGGGCTCGTCTGGATCGTCACCGACCTGCGCGCATCGAAGTGGATCTCGGTGACCGGAGAAGACCTCGCCTGGCTGTCGTTCGTCCTAACCGTCTATGCCGGCATCACGATGGTGTCGAACGCGCCTTTCTACAGCTTCAAGGACATCGACCTGCGAAAGAGCGTGCCGTTCATCTTCGTGATCGGCGTCGTGATGCTCTTCGTCGTCGTGTCCTCCGATCCGCCGTCCGTGCTCTTCGGGTTGTTCCTGCTCTACGGCGTCTCGGGCTGGGCGCTGTGGCTGTGGCGCTGGCGCAAGGGGGAGGTACAGCCGTGGCGGCGCCGACCGTGGGACGACCACGACGAGCACGACGACGATGATGTCGATGACGTGCGCTACGCCGACGAGTTCGACGACGATCGACACACCCGCTGATCCGGCAGGTCTGCATCCAGTAGAATGGCGGGTTTCCTGTCGATTGGGTTTCGGACGGAATGAAGACACGAAAGCGGCTCGTCGCCGGCAACTGGAAGATGAACGGCGACACCGTGCTCAACGAGCACCTGCTCGGCGAATTGCGCGCAAGCCTCGATCGCGAGCCGCTGGCATCGGTCGAGGTCGTCGTGTGCCCGCCGTTCCCCTATCTCGCGCAGGCGGCGAACCGGCTCGCCGGGAGCGCCATCGAGTGGGGGGCGCAGGATGTCTGCGCGAAGCCCAATGGCGCATTTACGGGCGAGGTCTCCGCGTCGATGCTCGCCGATCTCGGCTGCCGCTGGGTCATCGTCGGCCATTCGGAGCGCCGCCAGCTGCTTGGTGAGGCCGACGACGAGATCGCGGCGAAGGCTGTCATGGCGGCATCGCAGGGCCTGGGCGTCATCGCCTGCGTCGGCGAGACGCTCGACGAGCGCGAGTCCGATCGCACGGAAGCGGTGCTCCGGCGCCAGGTCGACGCACTCGTTCGCGCGGTCGGCGAGCAGCAGGGCACGAACACCGTGATTCCCCCCGAGCGCTTCGTTCTCGCCTACGAACCGGTCTGGGCGATCGGCACCGGGCGCAGTGCCTCGCCCGAGATCGCGCAGCAGGCGCACGGCTTCATCCGTTCGCGGCTGTCATCGCTGCACGGCGAAGGCACGGCGACGCGCATCCTGTATGGCGGCAGCGTCAAGCCCGAGAACGCCGCGAGCCTGTTCGCGATGCCCGACGTCGACGGCGGCCTGATCGGTGGCGCGGCGCTGATCGCTGAAGACTTCCTTGCCATCTGCCGCGCCGCGGCAATGCGCTGATTTCACCCGGAGTGATTTCGATGCCCTGGTTGTCCAATGTGTTGATCGTCGTGCAGGTGCTCTCCGCGCTCGGCGTCATCCTTCTCGTGCTTCTGCAGCACGGCAAGGGCGCCGACATGGGCGCCGCCTTCGGCGGCGGCGCATCGGGGAGCCTGTTCGGCGCCACCGGTTCGGCGAACTTCCTGAGCCGCTTCACCGCCGGCCTTGCCGTCGTGTTCTTCGCCAGCACGCTCGTGCTCGCGATGTTCGGTCACCAGCGCCCCGAGGCGCCGGCGAGCGTGATGGAAGGCGCGCCGCCCGCAACGGCGCCGGCACCTCGTTCCTCCGACGTGCCGGGTACGGACGTACCGCCGCCTGCCTCGGACGTGCCCGCGGACGCCTCCGTGCCTGCATCGCCGCCCGCTTCGTCGGGCAGCGGTTTTGGAACGACCGACATTCCGAAGTAGAATAGCGGGCTTGCTCGCGGGCCGACGTGGTGGAATTGGTAGACACGCTATCTTGAGGGGGTAGTGGCGAAAGCTGTGCGAGTTCGAGTCTCGCCGTCGGCACCAGTCAGGATGTCTTGATGCTCGAAAATTACCTGCCCGTCCTGCTGTTCATTCTCGTGGGCATCGCTGTCGGTGTAGGTCCGATGCTCATCGGCAAGGTGCTCGGTCCCTCCCGCCCCGATCCCGAGAAACTGTCTCCTTATGAGTGCGGCTTCGAGCCTTTCGAAGACGCGCGCATGAAGTTCGACGTTCGCTACTACCTGGTGGCGATCCTCTTCATCCTCTTTGATCTCGAGATCGCCTTCCTGTTCCCGTGGGCGGTTTCGATCGACGCGATCGGCTTCTTCGGATTCGTGTCGATGATGATCTTCCTGGCGATTCTCGTCGTCGGGTTCCTGTTCGAATGGAAACGCGGCGCGCTCGACTGGGAGTAGTCGTCCGAGCGGCGCGCCCGCATGGCGTGATCGCGCAGCCGCCGGGCTGCGCTCGGGTCCGGAGGGGCTTTCGATGAGCATCGAAGGAGTGCTGAACCAGGGTTTCGTCACGACGCAGCTCGACAAGCTCGTCAACTGGACGAGAACCGGGTCGATGTGGCCGGTCACCTTCGGCCTCGCCTGCTGCGCCGTCGAGATGATGCATGCCGGTGCCGCCCGCTACGACATGGACCGCTTCGGCGTCATGTTCCGTCCGACGCCGCGGCAGTCCGACGTGATGATCGTCGCCGGCACGCTGTGCAACAAGATGGCGCCGGCGCTGCGCAAGGTGTACGACCAGATGCCCGAGCCGCGCTGGGTCATCTCGATGGGCTCGTGCGCCAACGGCGGCGGCTACTACCACTACTCGTATTCGGTCGTGCGCGGGTGCGATCGCATCGTCCCGGTCGACATCTACGTGCCGGGGTGCCCGCCGACCGCCGAAGCGCTGATCTACGGAATCATCCAGCTGCAGAACAAGATCCGGCGCACGAGCACCATCGCCCGCTAGTCGCGATGCCGAAGCCGCCCGCCTCCCGACCTTCGCCGCCGCCCATGCCCGTATCCGATGTTCCCGCCACCGCGCTGCAGGCGCTCGAGACGGCGTTGCGCGACGCGCTCGGCGACGCACTTCGCTCGCTGGTCGTGCGACTGGGCGAGATCACGATCGAGATCGATCCCGCAGCGCACGAAGCAGTCGCGCTGAAGCTGCGCGACGATCCCCGGTTGCGCTTCGACACGCTGATCGACCTGTGCGGTGTCGATTACGCTTCCTACCGTGAAGGCGGATGGACCGGGTCGCGCTACGCGGTCGTGCAGCACCTGCTGTCGGTGGCGCTCAATCAGCGCGTTCGCGTTCGCAGCTTCTGCGCCGACGACGAGTTTCCGGTCGTCGCGTCGCTGACGCGTGTCTGGCCGGTGGCCGACTGGTTCGAGCGCGAGGCCTTCGATCTCTACGGCATCGTGTTCGAGGGGCATCCCGACCTTCGCCGCATCCTCACCGACTACGGTTTCGTCGGCTATCCGTTCCGCAAGGACTTCCCCGTCAGCGGTTATGTCGAGATGCGCTACGACCCCGAGCAGCAGCGCGTGGTCTACCAGCCGGTGACGATCCCGCCGAGGGAGATCGTGCAGCGGGTGGTCCGCGAGGAGGGGTACGGACCGTCGTACGAGGGGCGCGAGAGCCGTGGCTGACATCAAGAACTACACGCTCAACTTCGGCCCGCAGCACCCGGCGGCGCACGGCGTCCTGCGGCTGGTGCTCGAGCTCGACGGCGAAATCGTGCAGCGGGCCGACCCGCATATCGGGCTGCTGCATCGCGCCACCGAGAAGCTCGCCGAGACGCGCACCTATCTGCAGAACGTTCCGTACATGGATCGGCTCGACTACGTGTCGATGATGTCGAACGAGCATGCGTACGTGATGGCGGTCGAGCGGCTGCTCGGCGTCGAGGTGCCGCTGCGCGCGCAGTTCATCCGCGTGATGTTCGACGAGATCACGCGCATCCTGAACCACCTGCTGTGGATCGGCGCGCACGGTCTCGACGTGGGGGCGATGGCGGTGTTCCTCTACGCGTTTCGCGAGCGCGAAGACCTGATGGACGTCTACGAGGCGGTGTCGGGTGCGCGGATGCACGCGGCCTACTACCGCCCGGGCGGCGTCTATCGAGACCTGCCCGACACGATGCCGAAATACCGCGCGTCGAAGCTGCGCAACGACGCCACCGTGCGCGAGCTCAACCGCGACCGCGAAGGCTCGGTGCTCGATTTCATCGAGGCCTTCACCAATCGGTTCCCCGGCTACGTCGACGAGTACGAGACGCTGCTCACCGACAACCGCATCTGGAAGCAGCGCCTGGTGGGGGTCGGCGTCGTCGATGCCGACCGCGCGAAGGCGCTCGGCTTCACCGGGCCGATGTTGCGCGGCTCGGGCGTCGCGTGGGACCTCCGCAAGATGCAGCCGTACGAGGTCTACGACCTCGTCGACTTCGACATCCCGGTAGGCACCAACGGCGACTGCTACGACCGCTACCTGGTGCGCGTGCAGGAGATGCGCGAGAGCAACCGCATCATCAAGCAGTGCGTCGAATGGCTGCGGAACAATCCGGGCCCGGTCATGATCGACAACTTCAAGGTCGCGCCCCCGTCGCGCGTGTCGATGAAGAGCGGCATGGAAGAGCTCATCCATCACTTCAAGCTCTTCACCGAAGGCATGCACGTGCCCGAGGGCGAGGCCTACGCCGCGGTCGAGCACCCGAAGGGC
The DNA here is from genome assembly GCA_964538505.1 of uncultured Limnobacter sp. Classification (GTDB taxonomy): domain Bacteria; phylum Pseudomonadota; class Gammaproteobacteria; order Burkholderiales; family Burkholderiaceae_E; genus Zeimonas. Next base: position 37,296 of record CAZIDY010000028.1, read on the forward strand.
GAGTTCGGCATCTACCTGATCTCCGATGGAGCGAACAAGCCGTACCGGATGAAGATCCGCGCCGCCGGCTTCGCGCACCTGGCGGCAATGGACGAACTGGTGCGCGGCCACATGCTGAGCGACGTGACCACGATGATGGGCACGCTCGACATCGTGTTCGGCGAGATCGACCGCTGATGCACGCGAGCATCCACCGTCCAGCCAGATACCCATGAACGCCGTTCCCGAAACCAAACGACTGCTCAGCGACCAGGCCTACGCACGCATCGATCGCGAGCTGAAGAAGTTTCCGCCCGAGCAGAGGCGCTCGGCGGTGATCTTCGCGCTCTCCCTCGCGCAGGACGAGATCGGCTGGGTGTCGAAGGAAGCGATCGAAGACGTGGCGAAGTATCTCGACCTGCCGCCGGTGGCGGTCTACGAAGTCGCGAGCTTCTACACGCTGTTCAACACGAAGCCGATCGGCCGCTTCAAGCTGTCGGTGTGCACGAACCTGCCGTGCGCGCTGCACGACGGCGCGAAGGCAGGCGAATACCTGAAGCGGCGGCTGGGCATCGACTACGGCGAGACGAGCGCCGACGGGCTGTTCACGCTGATGGAGAGCGAGTGCCTCGGCTCCTGCGGCGACGCGCCGGTGCTGCTGGTGAACAACAAGCGGATGTGCAGCTTCATGGGCAACGAGCAGCTCGATGCACTGCTCGACGAGCTGCGTGCGCAGGCAGGCGGCGCATCGAGCGGAGAGGGTCATGGGCGCTGAAGACCTGCGCATCGAAACGCGTTCGCAGTCGACCTGCTTTCACGGTCGGCACATCGAGCCGCAGATCTACGCCGGGCTGGTTTCGCCCGACGGCTGGCACCTGAAGGACTACGAGGCGCGCGACGGCTACAAGGCGCTGCGCAGGATCCTCACCGAAGGAATGACCCCCGACCAGGTGATCGCCGAGTTGAAGACCTCGGCGCTTCGCGGCCGCGGCGGCGCGGGCTTTCCCACCGGGCTGAAGTGGAGCTTCATGCCGCGCCAGCATCCGGGGCCGAAGTACCTCGTGTGCAACTCCGACGAAGGCGAGCCGGGCACCTTCAAGGACCGCGACATCCTTCGCTACAACCCGCACATCGTCATCGAGGGGATGGCGATCGCGGCGTACGCGATGGGCATCGCGGTCGGCTACAACTACATCCACGGCGAGATCTGGGAAACCTACGAGCGTTTCGAGGAAGCGCTCGAGGAAGCGCGCGCCGCGGGCTACCTCGGTGATCGCATCCTCGGCAGCGACTTCTCCTTCCAGCTGCACGCGTTCCACGGCTACGGCGCGTACATCTGCGGCGAGGAAACCGCACTGCTCGAGTCGCTCGAGGGCAAGAAGGGCTGGCCGCGCTTCAAGCCGCCGTTTCCGGCGAGCCACGGTCTGTACGGCAAGCCGACCACGATCAACAATACCGAGACGCTCGCCGCGGTACCGTGGATCATCCGCAACGGCGGGCAGAAGTACCTCGAGGTCGGGCGTCCGAACAACGGCGGCACGAAGATCTTCTCCATGTCGGGCGACGTCGAGCATCCCGGCAACTACGAAGTGCCGATGGGCACTCCGTTCGCGAAGCTGCTCGAGCTTGCCGGCGGAATGCGCGGCGGACGGAAGATCAAGATGGTCATTCCCGGCGGCTCGTCGATGCCGGTGCTGCCGGGCGACGTGATGATGGCCACCGACATGGACTACGACTCGATCGTGAAGGCCGGGTCGATGCTCGGTTCCGGCGCGGTGATCGTCATGGACGAGACGCGCTGCGCGGTGAAGTCGCTGCTGCGCCTGTCGTACTTCTACTACGAGGAGTCGTGCGGACAGTGCACGCCGTGCCGCGAAGGCACCGGGTGGCTGTGGCGCATCGTTCACCGCATCGAGCACGGCGAGGGAACGATGGAAGACCTCGACGAGCTCGACCGCATTGCATACAACATCCAGGGACGCACGATCTGCGCGCTCGGCGACGCGGCGGCGATGCCGGTGCGTGCGTATCTGAAGCACTACCGCGACGAGTTCGCGCATCACGTCGAGCACAAGAGCTGCATCG
>CAZIDY010000029.1:0-36191 GCA_964538505.1 uncultured Limnobacter sp.
CGAGGCTCCTATGACCGCTCGGCGGCTTCAAGGCGGGATCGCCGGACGCATACGACACGACGCAGCAGGCGCACGTGCATTGGTTGAGTGAAGCGTGCGCCTTCCGGGCCACAATGCGGCTCGAAGGCCGCGCGCGCCGCCGCGAGAATCGACTCGTCGATTCGATGATCGGCGAAGGTCGGCCGCATCATCCGCTGCTCGAACTCGTCGAAGTCGCGAAACTGCGTCGGCATCTCGAAGCGCCGCTCGGCCTGCGGCTGCCAGTCGCCCGTGCGCAATGCCTCGTCGAGTGCTGCCTGTGCCGCTGCGCGCACCACGCGCTCGTCATTGAAGAGACGTATCACCTCGTTGAGCTCTCCCGCGTAGACGGGCTCCGACACGTACAGATGTCCGCCGACGCGTAGCACGCGCGCGACTTCCGCGAGCGCGGTCGCCATCAGCGGCCGCGGCACGTGGTGCAGCGACTTCAGCATCAGCGCGATGTCGAAGCTGTCGTCCGGGAACGGGATCTCCTGTGCGCCGGCAGCCACGAAGCTGAGTCCCGCCTGCGGAGCCGCGAGGTTCTTCGCATGCTGTCGTTGATCGACTTCCAGCCCGGTAACGCTGCTGTCCGGAAATTTCAGGACCAACGCGCGCGCCACGCCGGCGGCGCCACAGCCCAGTTCGATGATCCGCTGTCCGGCGAGCGGAAGCAGCTCGGCCAGAACCTCCAGTTCGTCATCGATCAGGGAAACCGTGCTCTCTGTTGCAGCAGAAGTCGACGAAGGCATGTCTTACTCGCGGTAGTAGACGATCTGGTGACTCGCGGCGAGCAGCCGCTTGTCGTCGCTCCAGATCTCGGCGCTCTGATCGAAAAAACCATCGCGGAAGTTCAGTGCACGCGCGACGCCGAGCACGTGTCGGTCGGCCTGCGCGGCGAGCATCGCCGCGTCCGCATGGAAGAAAGTGGTGAGTGACACCGTTCCCACCAGCGCGAAACTGCGACGACGCAGGAAGATGCGCGGAAAGAAACTGTCGCTGATCGCGGCAAGCGAAGCGAAGTCCAGCAGCCGCGGCGGGTCGTCGCGCACCCAGGCTTCCGTGCGCGAGTGCGGTTGCTCACGGCCGTCGAAGGCGTTCGGCATCCCTCCTTCGACGAAGCGCAGGTCGTAGGCACGCACCCACGCCGGCGCACCGGGGAGCGATATCCGCTCGAGAGCCGAAGCGGCAGGCATCTCTGAAGGCGGCACGGCCTCGGAAGCAGACCAGGTATCGCGACGCGTCGCGAGCACGACGGTCGCCGTGGCCGCGATTCCGTCCTGCTGCGACAGCTGCACCGTCCAGTGCTGCGTCGAGCGGTTCGTACGCGCCGGTCGCGCTTCGAGGTCGAAGGCGCCGTCGCCGATCGGCGCGGAAAAATTGACCGTGAGCGCGATCGGATCGCCCTGTCGCTGCGGATGTGCGAGGACCGCCTGCAGCAGCACCGCGCAGGTGATGCCGCCGTACGGTCCGACCATGTTTCCGTAGGGAGCCGTAGTGGCGCCGCGATAGCGGTTCTCGCCGTCGGGAACGAGGCGGATCGCCGCGTCGAAAGGATGCGAGTCGGTGTGCATGCAAACTGCCTCTGTCAATCCGGCGTGGACATCTTCATCAGGACCATTCCCGACACGATGAGCACCGCCGCCACGATCCGCATCGCACTGATCTGCTCGCCGAGGATCGCGATGCCGGCCAGGAACGCACCGACCGCTCCGATGCCCGTCCAGATCGTATAGGCAGTGCCCAGCGGCAGCGTCTTCATCGAGATCGAAAGCAGTGCGAAGCTGGCGATCATCGCCACGAGGGTGACGACCGACGGCCCGATTCGGGTGAAGCCCACCGACTGCTTCATCGAGAAAGCCCAGACGACTTCAAGCAGCCCGGCGATCGTCAACAGAATCCAGGCCATGCGGCCCTCCCTTCAAAAGGACCGGGCCGTCCCGGACGTGTCTGCCCTCGAGCGAGGGGGAGGTCGTGGCCTCCGGTCAAACGAAGTATGCCGGCAGCCGCGCGGGCTGGAAAACGGTCCGTCTGGCAACGGCGCCGCCAGCCTACGCCGCGGGTCGGTCGACCATCGCCGACAAGGGCGTCGCCGCGCTCCCGAGCTCGCATTGTCCGAGCTGCGCACCGGCCAGCCGATCCGCGTGACGGTCGACGCGCGTCCGGGAAAGACCTTCGAAGGAACGATCTACGCGATCGATCCGCTCGTCGAGGTCGCCGGCCGGGCGATTCGCCTGCGGGCACGCATTCCGAACCCGGACGGCGAGCTTTCGGCCGGGCTGTTCGCCCGCGTCGACGTCGCCGTCGGCCGCCGCGAGAACGCGATCGTCGTTCCCGAGTCGGCGGTGTTCTCGCGCGGTCAGAAGCGTTTCGTCTACCGCATCGTCGACGATCGCCCCGTTCTCACCGAGGTCGAGCTCGGCCAGCGCAGGCCGGGTCGGGTCGAGATCCGCAGCGGGCTCGGCAACGACGACACGGTCGTTCGCGCCGGCCAGCAGCAGCTGCGCGACGGTGCACGGGTGGAAGTGATCGGCACGCGGGCACCGAAAGGCGACGCCGGTCCGGGCGTCTGAACCACGCAGAAAGCCACGATGAACGTCTTCGAGTTCTTCGTGCGCCGGCCGGTCTTCTCGACCGTGCTGAGCCTGCTCATCGTGCTCGTCGGCATCGTCTCGTACTCGCGCCTCACCGTGCGCGAATACCCGAACATCGACGAGCCGATCGTCTCGGTGCGCACGCAGTACCTGGGCGCGAGCGCCGAGATCATCGAGACGCAGGTCACGCAGATCCTCGAGGGGTCGATCTCCGGGATCGAGGGCATCGAGTCGCTCACCTCGAGCAGCCAGTCCGAGGAGAGCCGGATCACCGTGCGCTTCCGACTCGGCACCGATCCCGACGTCGCGGCGAGCGACGTGCGCGACCGCGTCGCGCGCGTGCGCGGTCGCCTGCCCGACGAGATCGAGGAGCCGGTGATCGCGAAGGTCGAGGCCGACGCGCAGTCGATCATCTTCATCGCGTTGACCAGCGACCGGATGCGCACGGTCGAGATCTCCGACTACGCCGATCGCTACATCCGCGACCGGCTGCAGACGCTGCCCGGCGTGGCCGAGGTTCGCATCTTCGGAGAGCGGCGCTATGCGATGCGCATCTGGCTCGATCGCGCGCGGCTGGCCGCCTACGAGCTCACCGTGCAGGACGTCGAGGACGCGCTGCGCCAGCAGAACGCCGAGGTGCCCGCGGGGCGCATCGAGAGCCTCGAGCGCGAATTCACCGTGCTCTCGCGCACGGGACTGGTGACGCCCGAGCAGTTCCGCCAGATCGTGGTGAAGAACGCCGACGGCTTCGCGGTGCGCCTGGGCAACGTCGCATCGGTGGAGCTCGGCCCGCAGGACGAGCGCCGCGTCACGCGCTACAACGGCACCGAGGCGGTGATCCTCGGCATCGTCAAGCAGGCGACGGCCAACCCGCTGGACATCTCGATCGAGATGCGCGACGTGATGCCCGAGATCACGCGCGACCTGCCACCCGGGATGAGCATCGACGTCGCCTACGACCGCTCGATCTTCATCGACCGGTCGGTTGCAGCCGTGTACACGACGATCGCCGAAGCGGTGCTGCTGGTCGTGCTCGTCATCTTCCTGTTCCTGCGCACGGTACGCGCGACGATCATTCCGCTCGTCACGATTCCCATAGCGATGATCGGCGCCTTCGCGCTGATGGACCTGCTCGGCTTCTCGATCAACACGCTGACGCTGTTGTCGATGGTGCTGGCGATCGGGCTCGTCGTCGACGATGCGATCGTCGTGCTCGAGAACGTGCACCGGCACATCGAGGAAGGGATGAAGCCGATGCGAGCGGCGATCGTCGGCATCGGCGAGATCTCGAGCGCCGTCGTCGCGATGACGCTGACGCTGGCGGCGGTGTACGCGCCGGTCGCCTTCGCGCCGGGGCGCACCGGGTCGCTGTTCGCCGAGTTCGCGCTGACGCTGGCGGGCGCGGTGCTCGTCTCCGGCTTCGTCGCATTGACGCTGTCGCCGATGATGTGCTCGCGACTGCTGCGCGAGCACGAATCGTACGGGCGCTTCTACAACCTGCTCGAGCGCGGGTTGCGCGCGCTCACGCGAGGCTATCGTCGTGCATTGGTGCGCACGCTGCGGACGCGCCCGGTCGTGGTGCTCGTCGCGCTGCTCGTCGCGGGTTCGACGTATTTCCTGTTCACCGGCCTGAAATCGGAGCTCGCGCCGATCGAGGACCGTGGGGTTCTCTTCACGCAGGGCAATGCGCCCGAGGGATCGACGATCGATTTCACCACGCGCTACGTCGAGCCCTTCGAGCGGCTGATCGCCGGCATCCCCGAAGTGGCGCACTCCTTCGTCATCGTCGGCTCGCGCGCGGTCACCGAGCTGATCTCGTTCTCGCAGCTCGAGAGCTGGGAGGACCGCCAGCGCACGCAGATGGAGATCGTCGAGGAGATGCAGCCCGGGCTCGCGCGCATCACCGGCGTGCGCGCGTCGGCGAACAATCCGGGTTCCTTCGGCCAGAGCGCGCGCAACAAGCCAATCGAGTTCGTGCTGCAGACGCCGGAGAGCTACGAGAAGCTCGACGAGTACGTTCAGCTGCTGCTCGCCGAAGCGGAGAAGTTCCCCGGTCTCGCGAACCTCGACACCGACCTGCGGCTGGACAAGCCGCAGCTCGAGGTCGACGTCGACCGTGAGCGCGTCGCCGCCACCGGCGCGGGCGTGCTCACCGTGGGCCGCACGCTCGAGACGCTGCTCGGCGGACGCCAGGTGACACGCTTCAATCTCGACGGCGAGCAGTACGACGTGATCGTGCAGGTGGCCCCTGACGATCGCCGCACGCCGGGTGCGCTCGACGACATCTACGTGCGCGGCAACGACGACACGATGATCCAGCTGTCGAACCTGGTGAGCGTGCAGGAGACGGTCGCGCCGAAGGAGCTGAACCGCTTCAACCAGTTCCGCGCGGCGACGATCACGGCGAACATCGCACCCGGGTCGTCGCTCGGCGAAGGGCTCGCCTTCCTCGAGCAGGCCGTCGAGCGCGTGCTGCCGCCCACGGTGCGCTACGACTACGCCGGGCAGTCGCGCGAGTTCAAGGAGGCCGAAGCGAGCCTGCTGTTCGTCTTCGTGCTCGCACTGGTCTTCATCTACCTGGTGCTTGCTGCGCAGTTCGAGAGCTTCGCCGATCCGCTGATCATCCTGCTGACGGTGCCGCTGTCGATGGCGGGTGCGCTGATCGCGCTGCACGGCAGCGGCGGTACGCTGAACATCTACAGCCAGATCGGCCTGGTGACGCTGATCGGGCTGATCAGCAAGCACGGCATCCTGATCGTGCAGTTCGCCAACCGCCTGCAGGACGAGGGGCGCACGCTGCACGATGCCGTCGTCGAGGCGGCCGTGCTGCGCCTGCGACCGATCCTGATGACGACCGGCGCGATGGTCGCCGGTGCGATACCGCTGGCGATCGCAGCCGGCGCCGGCGCCGAGAGTCGCCAGGAGATCGGCTGGGTGATCGTCGGCGGAATGACCTTCGGCACCGTCTTGACACTGTTCGTCGTGCCGACGGCCTACTCGTTGCTGGCTGCGCGCCGCGCACCTTCAGTCGTGGCGACCGGGTCGCCACTGCAGACGCCTGCCCGCGAAGAGGGGCAACGATAGAGGCCCGGAATTCGACATGCGTAAGCTGGCCTTCGTCGATATTCGCTGAGAAGATTCCGGCATGACGACGAAGATGACCCGCGCCGATGCACGAACGACGGCGCGATCCTGGCCTCCGATCCATATTCGCAACTTCGGCACGCCGATCACCGCCGACGATCGCAACTACCTGCGCCGCAAGCTCCAGGCGCGCCTGGCCCGCTTCGAGAGGAGGGTCGAGCGTGCCAGCGTGCGTATCGAGGACGTGAACGGACCGCGCGGCGGAATCGACAAGCGCTGCCGAATCAAGGTGGTGCTCAGCGGCCTGCCCAGCGTCACCGTCGAGGAGCAGGCGAGCGTACTGCGCGCGGCGCTCGACGGCGCGCTGCGCCGCGTTGCCACCGCCGTTCAGCGCGCGGTGGGACGCCGTCAGGGACCGCCGCCGCTGCCGCGCCGCACGCGCATTGCCGTCACGTCCACCGATCTTTGAGGGGAGCCTCGCCTTGTACTCCGCGCTTCGAATCGCTGCATACGTCGTGCTCGCGCTGATGGCGATCGCGATGGTCTATGCGTGGTTGATCTCGCTCGTCAACTGGCCCGGCATCGGTGTCTGAGGGCCCGCGGCGATGACGAAACGCGAAGCGAGGCTCTTCGCACTCTGGGGAACCGCCCTCTCGGTCCTGGTCTTTCTCGGGCTCACGGTCGACAGCCATCGCCAGTTCCCCGCGCTGACGAACGATGAGAACCTCACGTCCGAGGTCGTGCAGGGACAGAACGTCTGGCACAAATACAACTGCATCAACTGCCACACGCTCTTCGGCGAAGGCGCCTATTACGCCCCCGACCTGACGAAGATCGCGAAGATGCGCGGCGCGCCGTACCTGAAGGCGTACATGCGCGATCCGTCGAACTTCTACGACGAGCAGCGGCACCGGCGGCTGATGCCGACGCAGAACCTGTCCGACGAAGAGATCGACCACCTGATCGCCTTTCTCGACTGGGTGAGCGAGATCGACAACCAGGGCTGGCCGCCGCGGCCGATCCTCGTCGCCGGAGCGACGATTCCAGGCACCGACATGCCGATCGAGTCGCTGGTCGGAGACGGAACGGCACCCGAAAGCGAGACCGCGCCGCCCGGCGTACGGCCGATGACGGGCGCCGAGAACCCCGCTGCGCTCGGCGAGCGGCTGTTCCGCACGGTCGCACCGGCCTGTAACGCGTGTCACTCGATCGCCCCCGGCGTGAACATGGCGGGACCCACGCTCGCCGGCTCGGTAGCGCGCGCCGAAGAGCGCATCGCTTCTGGCGACTACGAGGGATCGGCGACGAATGCAGCGGAATACCTGCGCGAGTCGATCGTCGATCCGAGCCGGTACCTCGTACCCGGTGCGATGTATTCGGCCGACGGTACCTCGTTCATGCCGAACGCCTACGCCAACGACCTTGCGCCCGAGCAGATCGACCAGCTCGTCGAATACCTGCTCACGCTGCGCTGACAAGACGCTGCAGCCGCGGCTCTGGCCGCGGCTCGATGCGAGGAGAGATTCAGGATGCGCTACCGATCCCAGGCCGTCGCCTACTGGTATTTCGCCGTTGCGATGCTGCTGTTCGGCCTGCAGATCGTGTTCGGGCTGCTGTCGGCGACGAAGTACCTGGGACCCGATCCGCTGCTGTACGTGCTGCCCTTCGACGTCACCAAGATGATCCACACGAACCTGCTGATCGTCTGGGTGCTCACGGGATTCATGGGCGCGACCTACTGGATCGTGCCCGAGGAATCGCGCACCGAGCTGCACAGCGTGAAGCTCGCTTACGTGCAGCTGGTGTTGTGGACGCTGATGGGCGTCTCGGCCGTCATCGGATACCTGTTCCGCTACGGCACCGGCAACAAGATGCTCGAGCAGCCGCTGCCGCACAAGATCGTCATCCTCGTCGTGATGCTGATGCTGCTGTACAACGTGGGGATGACGATCCGCAAGTCGCGCCGCTGCACGACCACCGAAGGCGTGCTGCTGCTCGGGCTCGCCAGCTCGGCCGTGCTGTATCTGCCGGCGCTGCTGCACTTCGAGAACTACACGGTCTCGATCTTCTATCGCTGGTGGACGATCCACCTGTGGGTCGAGGGCGTCTGGATGATGATCATGGGCAGCTTCCTCGCGTACCTGCTGATCCGCCTGTCGGGCGCCGACCGCGAGGTGATGGAGAAGTGGCTGTACGTGATCGTCGGTCTCGTCTTCATCGCCGGCGTGCTCGGCACCGCGCACCACTACTACTGGACCGGCGTACCGTATTACTGGCTGCCGATCGGCGGCTTCTTCAGCGCGCTCGAGCCGCTCGCGCTGATCGGCATGGCGGTCTATGCGTACGGCGCGATGCGCCGCTCGGGCCTCGCGCATCCGAACACGCTCGCGCTGCACTGGACGCTCGGCGCCGCGGTGTTCGCCCTCTTCGGCGCGGGGCTGCTCGGGCTCGCGCACACGTGGCCGGGCATCAACAAGTGGACGCACGGCACGCTGATCACCGCGATGCACGCGCACTCGGCCTTCTACGGCGCCTACGCGATGATCGTGCTGGCGATGATCCGCTATACGCTGCCCGAGTTCACCGGCGAGCACGGCGAGCAGGGCAACGCGATCGGCTATCTCGCGTTCTGGCTGCAGCTGGGCGGCATGTTCGGCATGACGATCACCTTCGCCACCGCGGGCATCGCACAGGTGTACCTCGAGCGCATCCTCGGGCTCGGCTATCTCGACACGCAGCTGAAGATCCAGGTGCACTTCATCATGCTGATCAGCTGCGCATCGATCTTCGCCACCGGCGTCGGGCTCTACATCTACGACTTCTTCCGGCGCGCGCCGCTGTTCCGCACCGTCGATGACGCCGACCTCCAGCCGCCGCGCGCGGCTGCCCCGGTCGACGCCTCGCCGTCGGCCGCTCGCATCTGATCCCGCTGCGCAGGGCTGCCGAATGCATCCCGGGGTCGTCCCACTGGACCAGGGCACAGCGAGACGCGGCGACGACGCGCCGTACTACCTGCCATCGGCCGACGAGATCGCAATCTTCGAGCGCTGCCACGCAGACGGCCTCGCCGTGATGCTGAAGGGGCCGACCGGCTGCGGCAAGACGCGCTTCGTCGAGTACATGGCGTGGCAGTTGCAGCGACCGCTCGTCACGATCGCCTGCCACGACGACCTCAGCGCGAGCGACCTCGTCGGCCGCTTCCTGATCCGTCACGACGGAACCGCGTGGCAGGACGGACCGCTGACGCGCGCGGTACGCGAAGGCGCGATCTGCTATCTCGACGAGATCGTCGAAGCGCGACAGGACACCATCGTCGTGCTGCATCCGCTCACCGACCATCGGCGCATGCTGCCGATCGACCGCACCGGCGAGACGATCGACGCGGCGCCCGGCTTCCAGCTCGTCATCTCGTACAACCCGGGCTACCAGCGGATGCTGAAAGACCTGAAGCCGAGCACGCGCCAGCGCTTCGTTGCGCTCGAGCTCGATTTCCCGCCGCCCGAGCGCGAGGCGACGATCGTCGCGCACGAAGGCGGGATCGACGAGGCGCTCGCGCGCACGCTCGTCGGGCTCGGCACGCGCCTGCGCGCACTGCACGACCGCGGGCTCGCCGAAGTGCCGAGCACCCGCCTGCTCGTCACCGCGGCACGGCTCGTCGCCCGCGGCACCGACGTGCGCGCGGCCTGCCGTGCGGCGATCGTCGCTCCGCTGTCCGACGACGCATCGCTGGCCGCGGCGATGCGCGACCTCGTCGACGCGACCTTCGCCTGAGGCACGGCTGGAGTCTGCGTGGCCGAGCCCGAGGAGCTGCTCAGCGACGCCGCACGACACGCGACGGTATACGCGCGCGAGCTGTGGCACCGCAGGCGGCATGCGCAACGCGATCCGGCGCGGCCCGTCGCGCTCGCCGACCTCGCCCGCCGCCTCGACCTGCTGCTGTCGGCGGCGTTCGACCGCAGCTTCCCGCTGCGCGTCGCACAGCCCGCGGCACCGGTGACGCTGCTCACGCGGGTCTTCCACCGCGCGCAGCTGCCGCGTTCGCCCGACGCCGTCCCGGCCACCGACGACGTGTCGATCTGGCTGCCGGAGATGCTGGACGCCGTCGATGAAGAAGAGGCCACGCGCCTGTACCGCGCGATGGCGCTGCAACAGGCGATGCGCGCGCAACGCGGCAGCGCAGGCATTGCGCAACGCGCGCCGAATCCGCTCGTGCACGACCTCTACCTGCTTCTCGAAGCGCACGCCGCCGACCGCGCGCTCGTCGCAACGCTGCCCGGGCTGGCCGGAACGCTCGAAGCGCTGCGTCGCCGTGCCGCGGCGCGACGTCCCGGGCTCGATGCATTCGCACCGGTACGCCGCCCGCTCGAGCGCTTCGCGCAAACGGTCCTCGCCTGCGCGGTGCACGCCGGGCTGCCGGAGCTCGCGCGCTGCGACGAGCCGGAAGAGTCGCTGCAGGAGGCGCAACGGCTGTGCTCGCAGATCGCTGCCGATGTCACTTCGGTGCGCGCGCTCGGGCCGATGCCGTTGCTGCGCGACGAGTGGATCGGCGAGCTGCACCCGGTGCGCGAGGGAGCACAGTTCATCGACGCAGACGCACCCGCTGCGCCTGCTGCCGACCGCAGGCCGACGCGCAGCGCCCGCCTGCGCCGCCGGCCCGACGAGCGCAACGCCGGTGACGGTGAAGACGAGCGCGACGAGCCGGGCATCTGGATGGTGCAGCTCGATACGCCGCACGAGCACGCGGAGGATCCGTTCGGACTGCAGCGGCCGGCCGACCGCGACGAAGAGACGAGTGCCGACGAGTTTGCCGACTCGGTGTCCGAGCTGCCGCAGGCGCGGCTCGTGGCCGCACCCGGGCGGCCGAAGGAGGTGCTGCTGTCGGACGACCCGCCGCAGGCGCGCACGAAACAGGAAACCGAGGCGCGCAGCGGAACAGCAACGATCGCGTATCCGGAGTGGGACTACCGAATCGGCGCCTACCGCACGCCCGGGGCGCACGTGCACTGTCTCGAAGCGCAACCGGGGTCGCAGCAGTGGGTCGAGCGAACGCTCGCGCTGCACCGGCCGCTGCTCGACGCGATTCGTCGCCGCTTCGACCTGCTGCGCGCACAGCGCGTGCACCTGCGCCGCCGCCTCGACGGCGAAGAGATCGACGTCGACGCCTGCGTGCGCGCCTGGTCGGATTTCCGCGCCGGACTTCCGCTCGCGCAGTCGCTCTACCAGAGCCTGCGCCCGGCGCGACGCGACCTCGCGATCCTGCTTCTCGTCGACGTGAGCGGCTCGACCGACGGCTGGATCTCCGCGCATCGTCGGGTGATCGACGTCGAGCGCGAAGCGGTGCTGCTCGTCTGCATCGCACTCGACGGAATGGGCGACCGCTACTCGGTGCATGCGTTCTCCGGCGAGGGTCCCTCGGGCGTCACCGTGCGCGCGATCAAGCGCTTCGACGAACGCTACGACACGCGGATCGCGCAGCGCATCGCCGCCCTCGAACCCGAGCACTACACGCGCGCCGGCGCGGCGCTGCGACACGCGACGGCGTTGCTGATGCGCGAGCCGGCGGCGCATCGGCTCCTGCTGCTGCTGTCCGACGGCAAGCCGAACGACGTCGACCGCTACGACGGACGCTACGGCGTCGAGGACATGCGCCAGGCCGTCGTCGAAGCGAAGTCGCAGGGCGTGTTTCCGTTCTGCCTGACGATCGACCGGCAGGCGGCCGCGTATCTGCCGGCGATCTTCGGCAACGGGCACTACGCGCTGCTGTCGCGGCCGGAAGCGCTGCCGGCTGCGCTGGTGGGATGGTTGCGAAGGCTCGCCACGCAGTGACCCGCGGAGTCCGCTTCGTTCAAGCGCATCGGTGCTCCGGTTCCTTCGAGTACATTCGGGGATCAACGATCCGCGACTTCATCACGGCCAAGCGCAACGACATGAGTGATCACCGCCGCATCCGGATCCTGTCTTTCGTCGCCTGCCTCTTTCTTGCACCTGTCGCGACCGTCGCCGCGCAGGCGCTGCCGCAACAGCGCAGCGTGCCCGGCGGCGTTGCGCTGATCGACCTCGGTCCGTCGGATCGAGCGCCCAGCGTGCGCTTCGATGCCAGACCGGTGCTCGTCACCGGCAGCCCCGAACGATGGACCGCAGTCGTCGGGATTCCGCTGAAGACCGAGCCCGGCACGCGCGAGATCGTCGTGCGTCGCGAAGGCAGCAGCGACGAGCGCGTGTCGTTCACGATCGAAACGGTGCGCTACGCCGAGCAGTACCTGAAGGTTCCGCAGAGCAAGGTCGACCTGTCGAAGGAAGATCTCGCACGCTACGAGCGCGAACGCGTGCACCTCGCAAAGGTGGCGGCGACGCACAGTGCGCAGCCGCCGCAGTCGCTGCAGCTCCTCGTGCCGACGCCCGGCGTGCGCTCGAGCTCCTTCGGCCTGCGTCGCTTCTTCAACGGCCAGCCGCGCAATCCGCACAGCGGCATGGACATCGCTGCCGCCGAAGGAACGCCGGTCGTCGCTGCCGCGCCAGGCCGCGTCATCGACGCCGGCGACTACTTCTTCAACGGCAAGACGATCTGGATCGACCATGGCAGCGGGCTGTTGACGATGTACTGCCACCTGAGTGCGATCGACGTGAAGACCGGGCACACGGTCGAGGCGGGCGACCCGATCGGTGCGGTCGGCGCCACCGGCCGCGTCACCGGCGCGCACCTGCACTGGTCGGTGAGCCTGAATCGCGCGATGGTCGATCCGGCGCTGTTCGTCGGCACAGCGGAATAGAGAAACCGGGGTCAGACCACGGTTTCGCGACACCGATGACCCCAGGCACGATTCGAGTCCGCATGCGCGCAGCGCAGCTTCGGTTCGCGGCGTTGTTCTGTGCGCTGCTTGCCGTCGCATTCATGGCGCACGCCGCTCCCGCGCACGAGGTTCCCGACACGATGGCGCAGCGCATGCAGGCCTGCGTCGTCTGCCACGGCGAGGAAGGTCGCGCGACGCCCGACGGCTATCTGCCGCGGATCGCAGGCAAGCCGGCCGGGTATCTGTACGAGCAGTTGCGAAACTTCCGCGAAGGCCGGCGCAAGAACACGGCGATGAGTCGCCTGCTCGTGAACCTGTCCGACACCTACCTGCACGAGATCGCCGAATACTTCGCGACACTCGACCTGCCCTATCCGCCACCGCAACCGAGCGCCGTAGCGCCGACCACGCTCGCGCACGGCGAGTCGATGGTGCGCCAGGGCGACGCATCGCGTGAGCTGCCGGCCTGCGACCGCTGCCACGGCGAGTCGCTCACCGGCGTGCAGCCGAAGGTCCCCGGGCTGCTCGGGCTGTCGCGCGATTACCTCGCCGCGCAGATGGGCGCCTGGAAGAACGGCCTGCGTCACGCCGACGCGCCCGACTGCATGGCGACGATCGCCGACCGCCTGGTGCCGGTCGACGTCAATGCGATCGCGAACTGGCTCGCGTCGCGACCCGTTCCCGCCGACGCGCGCCCCGCCGACGCGTTCTCCGCCGAGCCGCCGATGGAGTGCGGAAGCATCGACAGCGGGCCGGCACAGACGGCCGTGCTCGCAGGGCAACGACAGACACCGGGCGATCCGTCCGTGCCATCGAGCGCCGCCGCAGGCGACGCATCACCTCCGACGACGCTCGAGCGCGGCGCATATCTCGCGCGCATCGGGAACTGCCGGGGCTGCCACACCGAGACCGGCGGCGCCATGTTCGCGGGCGGCCGTCCGATCGAGACGCCCTTCGGCATCGTCTACGGGACGAACCTCACGCCCGACGCCGAAACCGGCATCGGTGACTGGTCGGCCGACGACTTCTGGAATGCGATGCACGAAGGTCGCGCGAAGGATGGACGACGGCTCTACCCGGCCTTCCCCTATCCGTACTTCACGCTGGTGACGCGCGAGGATTCCGACGCAATCTTCGCGTTCCTGCGCAGCCTGCCGGCCGTGCACAAGCCGAACCGCCCGCACGCGCTTCGCTTCCCGTTCAACCGCCAGCCGTCGTTGGCCGTATGGCGCGCGCTGTCCTTCGAACCCACGCATTTCGTGCTCGACGCCCGGCGCTCGGCCGAATGGAATCGCGGCGCCTACCTGGTGCGCGGACTCGGCCACTGCGGCGCCTGCCACTCGCCGCGCGACTTCCTCGGCGCCCCGGTCACGTCGGCCGAGCTCGCCGGCTCGGCGCTTCCCGCCGGCGAGTGGTACGCGCCATCGCTCACCGACGCGGCCGAAGCGGGCGTTGCGCACTGGAGCGTCGACGAGATCGTCGCGCTGCTCGGCAGCGGCCGCTCCGCGCACGCGAGCACGCTCGGACCGATGGCCGGAATCGTCTTCGACAGCCTGCAGTTCGTCAGCGATACCGACCTGCGCGCGATGGCGGTCTTCCTGCGATCGCTGCCGCAGGACGGCACCGAGGCCGCCACCACGCAGGCGTCCGACGCAGCCGCGATGCAGCGCGGTCGCGCGCTCTACGAAGATCGTTGCGCCGACTGCCACGGAGACGAAGGACTGGGCGCGTCCGGCGCCGTACCGGCGCTCGCCGGCAATCGCGCGGTGACGATGGATTCGTCGACGAACCTCATCCGCGTCATTCTCGACGGCGGATTTCCGCCGTCCACCGTCGGCAACCCGCGTCCGTACGGGATGCCGCCTTTCGCGCAGTTCCTCGGCGACGACGAGATCGCCGCACTGGCCACGTACCTGCGCAACGCGTGGGGCAACCACGCCGCGGCGGTGACCGCGATCGACATCCTGCGGCATCGCTGAGTCGCGACGCCGTCCCCCGGCATAATCACCGCCTGACCGCAGGCGCGACAGGCGCAGGAAGCTCTCGTGAACGAACGAATCAGGATCGGCATCGCCGGCTACGGAAACCTCGGCCGCGGGGTGGAAGCGGCCATTGCGCAGAACCCCGACACCGAGCTCGTCGGCATCTTCACGCGCCGCGACCCCGGCTCGCTGCGTCCGCTCGGCGCAGACGTCGCGGTACATCCGCTCGACGGCGTCGACGCCTTCGCCGATCGCATCGACGTGCTCGTCCTCTGCGGCGGCTCGAAGTCCGACCTGCCCGGGCAGGGCCCGGCGCTCGCTGCGCGCTTCAATACCGTGGACAGCTTCGACACGCACGCGCGCATCCCGCAGTACTTCGACGCGGTCGACGCGGCGGCGAAGTCGGGCGGGAAAACGGCGATCGTTGCCGTCGGCTGGGACCCGGGTCTGTTCTCGATCGCGCGGCTGAGCGGCGAATCGGTGCTCGCGCAGGGCTCGACCTACACCTTCTGGGGACGCGGACTCAGCCAGGGTCACTCGGACGCGATCCGCCGCGTTCCCGGCGTTCGCGCCGGCGTGCAGTACACGGTGCCGATCCCGCAGGCGATCGAGCGCGTACGCAGCGGCGAGAACCCGGTGCTGTCGACGCGCGAGAAACACACGCGCGAATGCTGGGTCGTGCTCGACGAAGGCGCCGATGCGCGCGCCGTCGAGCAGGCGATCCGCACGATGCCCGACTACTTCGCCGACTACGACACGAGCGTGCACTTCATCGACGAGGAGACGCTGCGCCGCGATCACACCGCGATGCCGCACGGCGGCTTCGTGATCCGCACCGGCACCACCGGCTCCGGCTCCGCGCAGGCGGTCGAGTTCTCGCTGCGGCTCGAAAGCAATCCCGAGTTCACCGCGAGCGTGCTGGTCGCCTATGCGCGCGCGGCAGCACGGCTCGCGCGGCGCGGAGAAAGCGGCGCGCGCACGGTGTTCGACATCGCGCCCGGACTGCTGTCGCCGAAGAGCGCCGCCGAGCTGCGCACGGAGCTCCTCTGAACGGGGAATTGCGCTTGCTGACGCATCGGGCATGGCGATGAATCGCGAATACACCGCGCAGGCGCCTTCACGCGAGGACGTCGACGCACTGCCGGGCGCGACGCTCGTCGAGTTCGGCACGCCGTGGTGCGGCTTCTGCCGGCGCACACAGCCGATGCTCGAAGCAGCGCTTGCCGGCCGACGGGAGATCCGTCACCTGAAGATCGAAGACGGCCCGGGACGGCGCCTCGGTCGCTCCTTCCGCGTGAAGCTGTGGCCGACGCTCGTCTTCCTCCGCGATGGGCGCGAGGTCGCACGGCTCGTGCGACCGGGTGGTGTCGGGGAGATCGTCGAAGCGCTCGACGCGCAGCAGAAGGCCGGGTAAGACGCCCACCTCACTGTGCAAGGGGCTGCGCTCGCCTCAATCAGCCGATCGGGTGACCTCGATCAACGCATTCAATGCGTCGGTCAGCGTGAAGATCCCGAGGAATGTGCCATCGGCCTCGTGAACGAGCACGCTGCCGATCTTGCGATCCGACATCGTGAACGCCACTTCGTCGAGCGGCGTCTCGGCCTTCACCGATACCGGGTCGGTCGACATGATGTCGCCGGCGGTCACACGAAGCTGGTGCGCGGTGCCCAACCCCTGTGCAATACGCAGGTCACGGTCGCTCACCAACCCGACGACGACACCGTCGCGCACGATCGGCAGGTGACGAACACCATAGGTGGTCATCATTGCGCGCAGTTCGTCAATCGACGTGCTCTCGTTTGCCGTGACGGGGTTCGGGGTCGTGAATTCCTCGACCGGCGTTCTCGATCTCATTGCGGCCCTCCGGAGGACGATACGGCTCTTCGACGGGTCGAAACGACGCGCCGGAGCCTTCGACCGGATTATCGCCCGTCGGGCGAGCCCGTCTGGTCCGCGGGCAGGTGGGCTTCGTCGCTACCGAGCCGCGCGTGCCAGTCCTCGATCCGCTGCGTGCTCATCCGTCGCTCGAACAGACGCTGCCACGACGGCACGAGCGGCAGGCCTGCAGCGAGCACCTGCGCGCTCTCTTCCGCACGGCTGCGGTACAGCAGCTCGAGCAGGCGGCTGAGCGGCCAGTCGGGGAAGGGTCGATCGACGAGCTCGAAGGAATCGCCGGCCTTCACCTCGCCGGCGCGCAGCACCCGGCAGTACCAGCCGGTACGCCCGCTGTCCTGTACGCGGCGCGCCATGTCGCGGATACCGAAGCGATGATTCAGCTTCCAGCACGGCTGACGCGCCTGCGAAACCTGCAGCACGGCAGACCCGACGCGCAGCTCGTCGCCGAGGCAGACGTCGTGCTCGAGCACACCCGAGGTGGCGAGGTTCTCGCCGAAGGCGCCGGGAGCGGAAAATACCGGCAAGGCGCCGAGCTCGTCGATCCAGCCCGGGTAATGCTCCTGTGCATAGAGGTGCACGGCCTTGTCGGGGCCGCCGTGCATGCGGCGATCCCCCTGCTCGTCGCCGTCGAAGCCGTTGGCCTCGAGCCGGACGGGCCCCGAGCGCGGCTGCTTGGCGATCGCGCTCGAGACACCGGGGCGGGCGAAGGGTAGCGCCCGCCCCGTCAGGACGCTTCGGACGACTCCGAGCGTCATGCCAGCGAACTCACAGTGCCGGATGTTGTCCAGCCCACGGCGCGGCCGCTTCGAATCCACTGGCGATACGAAAGACGGAGAGATCGTCGTACGGACGTCCAACGATCTGCAGGCCGGTCGGAACACCACTCGAAGCAACACCGGACGGAACCGACATCACCGGGCATTGGCTCAGGATGTTGAAGGGATAGGTCAGCGCCCATTGCAGGTACGCGTCGACCGGCTTGCCGTCGATGGTGAAACTCGGGTCGTCGTTCGCGTGTTCGGCGGCGATCGCCGGTACGGCGAGCGTCGGGCAGACGAGCACGTCGTATTGCGACAGCACCGCCGACAGCGCCTTCCACATGCGGGTTCGAACCATCTCCGTCTTCTTGACCCGAACGGCACTGTGGCCCTGCCCGCGCTGGATCAGCCCGCGCACGAACGGATCCATCTTGTACTGCCAGCGCGTCATGTGCTGCTCCGCGACGGTGGCGAACAGGCCCTCCCAGTGCGTCACCCAGGCATCGTAGGCTTCGTCGTCCCAATCGAGATCGACGCGATCGACCTTGCAGCCGATCGACTCGAGGCGCTTCACCGCGGCGGCCGTGTTCTCCGCAACCTCCGGATCGATCTCGAAGTAACCGAGGTTCGGCGAGTACGCGACGCGCATACCCTTCGGATCCGCGATCTTCTCCGGAATCTCGATCTTCCCGGGCAGCGACATGATATCCATCGGATGCTGCCCGTTTGTAAGGTTCAGCGCGATTGCGGAGTCGCGTACCGTTCGAGTGATCGTGCCGACGTGGAGGATCTGTTCGAAATGCGTCTCGAGCAGGCAGCTCGGGTTGCGGCCGTAGGGGGGCTTGTATCCGACCAGTCCGTTTGCCGAGGCCGGCATCCGGATCGAGCCACCGCCGTCGTCGCCGGTGGCGATCGTCGCCATTCCCGTGGCCACTGCCACAGCCGATCCACCCGACGATCCGCAGCTGCTGTACTCGGGGTTCCACGGGTTGCGGGTGACGCCGTAGAGCGGGCTGTGGCAATGGCCGGCGTGCGCGAACTCGGGCGTCGTCGTGCGGATGTGCACGATGGCGCCGGCGTCGAGCAGGCGCTGGATCGCGGGAAGCGTGTAGTCGGCAGGGGTGTTCTCGAAGATCTTCGATCCCCAGCTGGTGCGCATGCCCTCGATCGGGTGCAGCTCCTTCACGGCAAGCGACACGCCATCCAGCGGCTTCGCGTTGCCCTTCGCGTATCGCTGCTCCGCTTCAGCGGCCTGCGCCATCGCACGCTCGTAGAACCGGTTGGTGATCGCGTTCAGCTTCGGGTTCGCCTGCTCGCAGCGATCGATCACCGCGCGCATCAGCTCGACCGGCGACAAGGTGCGCTCGCGGAATCGTCGCGTCGCTTCCTCGACACTGAGATAACAGAGGGCGTCGGTATCGACGTCTTTCGATCGAACCTCTTTGGCGACAGTACTCATATCGGTGGACTCCATTGGAGGTAGAAAGACGCCGCGCTCAGGCGGCGCCGAGGAATTCGCGCTGTAGCGCGGTGTCGTCCGACAGCTCGCCGGACGCCAGCTGGCGCGAGATGCGGCCGACATCCATCATGTAGGCGCGGTCGGCAAGGGAAGCAGCGAAATCGAGGTTCTGCTCGACGAGCAGCACGGACAGGCCTCGCGCCTGCTTGAAGCGCAGCAGCGTCTCCGAGATCTCGTCGAGGATGGACGGCTGGATGCCCTCGGACGGTTCGTCCAGAAGCAGCAACCGCGGCTGGATGACCAACGCACGCGCCAGCGCGAGCTGCTGCTGCTGGCCACCGCTCAGGCTGCCGCCTGCATCTCCCAGCTTGCGCTGCAGGGCAGGAAACTCGCTCAGCGTCTCGTCGATGCGCTCGAATGCCTGCTTCGTCGCATACAGACCGACCAGCAGGTTCTCGCGCACCGTGAGTTGCGGAAAGATCCCGCGCCCCTGCGGCACGTAGCCGATACCCGCGCGGGCCCGAAGATGCGCGGGCACGGTCGTCACGTCGCGTCCGTCGAACTTCACCGTTCCGCGCTGTGCGGGCAGCGAGCCGGCGAGCGTGCGCATCAACGTCGTCTTGCCGACGCCGTTCGGCCCGAGTACGGCGACGATCTCGCCGTCACCCACGTGCAGATCGACGCCCTGCAGGATCGCAATCGAGCCGTAGCCCGACCAGAGCTTGTCAACGTCGAGTGACATCGCGCCTCCCCAGGTAGATGCTGATCACTTCGGGATCGCTGCTGATCTCGTCGAAGGAGCCGACGCGGAACACCTTTCCGCGATCGAGCATCGCGACCGGAGCGTCGAGCGCGCGGATGAACCCCATGTCGTGCTCGAC
Organism: uncultured Limnobacter sp.; assembly: GCA_964538505.1. Classification (GTDB taxonomy): domain Bacteria; phylum Pseudomonadota; class Gammaproteobacteria; order Burkholderiales; family Burkholderiaceae_E; genus Zeimonas. The sequence continues at coordinate 19,465 of CAZIDY010000029.1, forward strand.
GACGACGACCGTGTGATCGGCGCCGAGTTCGCGGATCAGTTTCACCGTCTGCACGCGCTCGTCCTGCGTCATTCCGGCTGCCGGCTCGTCGAGCAGGATCACCGACGGGTTCTGCAGCAGGACCATGGAGATCTCGAGCCACTGCTGCTCGCCGTGCGACAACGTCGAGACGACGGCATCGGCCTTTTCGGCAAGCCCCAGGCTTTCGAGCACGCGCACGGCGTGGCGGGACACGTCGGCCCCCCCGCGGGAGCCGGCGGCGAGCGCGAGGTTCTCGCGCACGGTCAGCCCCTGGAAGACGCTGGGCACCTGCAGCTTGATTCCCAGGCCGCGACGCGCGCGCTCGAAGGTCGGAAGATCGGTAACGACCTTGCCGTTGAACTCGACGCGACCTTCCTTGATGTCGTGCCGGCCGGTCAGCACGCCGAAGAACGTGCTCTTTCCGGCGCCGTTCGGGCCGATCACCGCGTGGATGCCCGGGCCGTCGAATGCAAGCGAAACGCCCTCGAGCACGCGCAAACCGCCGAACTGCTTCTTCACGTCGAAGGCCGCGAGCGTTCCCCCACCCTCGTGCGCGGCTACGCCTGCAGCGACCGGCGCCTGCGCCGCCGCTTGCGGAAGCAGCGGCTCGAAGAATGGCGACGACGGTGAAAACGCCGCGGATGCGCCGAAGACCCGATTGCGCACGGCGGCACCGAGCTTCGCGATGCTCGGCCACAGGCCGTTGGGGAACACGAGTACGACGGCAACCAGAAGCACGCCGAGAATCAGCGGCGTCTGCTGCTCGACGACCAGGTTCGCCGAGTCGGAGATCCACTGCACGACCACCACGCCGAGGAACGCGCCGGCGAGGGTTCCGCGGCCGCCGACCATCACCCAGATCACGACGAGCGCCGCCTGGTTGAGGCTGAACACCACCGGATTGATGAACATGCCCCAGGCCGCGAAGAGCGCGCCGCCCACGCCTGCGATCGCGCCTGCGATCACGAACACCGCGAGCTTGTAGAGCCGCACGTCGTAGCCGAGCAGCTCCATGCGCGCCTCGTTCTCGCGCAGTCCGCCGAGGATCTGCCCGAAGCGGCTCGCGACGAGCGCCCGCACGCCGATGTAGAGCAGGCCCGACAGGCAGATCGCGAAGACGAGCAACGACGCCATGCCCATCTCCGCGTTGTCCTCGGCGAAAGGAACGCCCAGCGCGATCGATGGAACGGACGGCATGCCGTTGAAGCCGCCGAGCAGCGCCTCGCCGATCCGATACTCCGGGCCGGCCGTGCTCTGCATGATCGTATAGAGCACGAGCGTCACCGCGAGCGTGACGATCGCGAGATACACGTCGCCCACGCGGCCGTAGAACATCACGTACCCGAGGATGCCGGCGAAGATCGCAGCCACGAGTGCCGCGACGATCAGCGCACTCCCGGTCTCGAAGGTGACGGGGAACCAGTTGATCGCCGCGACGGCGTAGGCGTAGCCGCCGAGTCCGAACAGCGCGTTCTGGCCGAAGCTGAAGATGCCCGCCTTCCCCCAGACGAGGTCGAGGCTCAGTGCGGCGATGCCGAACGACAGCCACAGCACCCATTTCAGCTGCGTTCCGGTCGACAGATGCGGCACGACGAGGATCGCTGCGAGCATCAGGATCGGCGGCCATACCAGGCCGTAGCGCGACGCGCGCGCGAGCCAGGCCGCTTTCGGCCGAGTGCCCGGCGCGCCGGCGCTCGCGAGCGCGCCGCAGGACGGAGCGTGGAGCTCGAGGTTCGTCTTCACGAGCGTCCTCCTTTCAGAACTGCCGCCGCAACGACCCGGACAGGCCGTTCGGCAGGAAGCGGATCAGCACCATCGCGGTGAGGAACAACGCGGTGATGCCCCAGAGCGTCGTGAACAACTGCGAGACGATGTTCGCGATCGTGCCGAGCAGCGTCGACGCCGCGACCGTGCCAACCAGGAACGCGGGGCCGCCGGTGACGACCGTCATGAACGCCTGTGCCACGTAGTTCTGACCGAGACTCGGACTGACGGCGACGATCGGTGCGAGCAGCCCGCCGGCGAGTCCGGCGAGCGCACATCCCAACGCGAAGGTCGCGATGTTCACGCGCCGCGAGTAGACGCCGAGCGCGCTGGCCATCTCGGCGTTCTGCGCCGTGGCGCGCGCGAGCAGCCCATACCGTGTCCGCTTGAAGATCAGGTACAGCGCGCCGATCATCGCGACCGCGGCGAGCGGCAGGAACACCGACGAGTACGTGGAGACCGAGTAATCGCCGACCTTCAGCGAGCCGAGTGGCGTGGCGATCCCCGGGGACGTTGTCCCGAAGATGTTGACCGCGATCTGGAACAGGATGAGGCTCACGCCGAAGGTCACCAGCAGGGTGTCGACGAGCCGCCTCCCGTACAGCGGCCGGATCAGCAGCATCTCGACGATCACGCCGATCAGCGCACTGATCAGGGGTGCGACGAAGATCGCCAGCCAGACCGGGAACTCGAGGGCCCGCACGAGCGTGATGACCGAGAAGGCGCCGATCATCACGAACTCCCCGTGCGCCATGTTGACGATGCGCATCAGCCCGAAGATCACGGCCAGCCCGAGAGAGACGAGGATCAGGATGGCAACGCTGGTCAGGACCGAGAATGCGACGACGACGATGTCACTCATGATCCTCGCCTCCCCGCTCAGAACTTCGGATGGATCATGCGGTGCGAGCGCTTGTCCTTCCCGGTGAGGTCGCAGCTGCCGGCACCGACGACTTCGCGGCTCGGCATCACCTGGCTTTCCTTGCCGAAGATCTCGTACTGCCGCTGATCGTTGATCCGCGCCAGGTGCACGTCCTGCACGTTGCGGTGCGACGGGCCGTCGGTGAACACCTTGCCGCTCGGTCCTACGTACGGGATGCCCGACTCGAGCGCCTCGACGACCTTGTCGATGTCGGTCGTACCCGCCTTCTCCACCGCCGTCTTCCACTGGTGCCAGCCGTTCCAGACCTGCGCGGGCGCATCGGGGATCGGCCCCGCGTCCGGGAACGCCTTGCGGAAGCCTTCGACGAAGCTCCTGTTCTCCGGTGTGTCGAGCGTCTCGAAGTACGAGTAGGCGACGACGATGCCGCGCGTTTCCTTCGGGGACAGCACCTCCTGCTCGTTGCCGAGGCCGAAAGTGGGCGAGACGATCTGGATCGAATCGTTCAACCCGGCGGCTGCGAACTGGCGGTAGAACGCGATGTGGTTGTTGCCGACCAGGTTGGACATCACCACCGCGGGACCCGCCGACTGGATCTTGCGGATCGTCGAGCCGAAGTCGGAGACATCGAGCGGAATGAACTCGATGCCGGCGATCTTGCCGCCCGCGTCAGCGACCAGCGACTTCGTCCAGGCGGTGGCGACGTGTCCGTACACGTAGTCGGCCGCCGCGATGTAGAAGGTCTTGCCGACGTTCTTCACGGCCCAGTTGATCAGCGGCGACTCCTGCTGCAGGCAATCGGTGCCCTGCATGAAGGTGAACTTGTCGCACTCGCCACCTTCGTCGATCGTCGGAAAGAACAGTAGCTTGCGATGCCGGCTGAGGATCGGCCGCGACGCCTCGCGCGAGGCGCCGGTGAAGCAGCCGACGACGGCGGCGATGCCGTCGTTCGCACCGATCTCCTGCGAGTAGCGCGAGTACAGCTCGATCTTCGACTGGGTGTCGTAGGTGTGCAGCTTCAGTTGCCGGCCGAGCACGCCCCCGTTGCGGTTGATGCTGTCGACCGCGTACTTCGAGGCGTTCATGCACTGAACGCCGTAGATGTTCAGGTTGCCGGTCAGGTCGAACATGCTCGCGACCTCGATCGGCTTGTCCTTCTGCGCGAATGCGCGCGTCGGCCCGCCGAGAAGCGCCGCGCCGGCCATCAGCCCGCCCGCCTTGACCCAGTCGCGCCGCCTCCGGTTGCGAAGCCCCTCCGAACCTACTCCCTCTGGGCCGACGCCCTGCTCCGCGCCCTTGCCCGTCTTGCCCTTCGTGTCGTTCATCTCGTCTCTCCAGCTGACACAAACCGCCGGTCGGAACAGCCGTCCGGCACCTCTCCTTTCGACGAAGATTGCAAGAACGTGTCATGCCGTGTCAAGAGAATTGTCACTTTGTCAAACCAGAGAAATGTAACAACTGCGATGCTGCGACGCGGCAATCAACAAGATTCCCCTCGTAGACCATGGCCTCGGCCCGGGGACCGTTCACTTGATTGTCACGATGTCACAGCGATCGGTGCCATCTTTCTGGGTGACAACGACGGACAAATTGGTGACAATTCCAGCCGTCAGCGCACTGACAATGGCAATGACAACAGCCTCCCCCGCAAACGCTGCGATGGAACAAGACCTGAACCTGACGATCGTGGACTCCGACATGCCGCTCTACCTGCAGATCGCTGAAGCGGTCGAGGAGCGGATCCGGAGCGGCAAGTTTTCCGAAGGGTTCCGACTTCCTCCGGTCCGGGTGCTCGCGAAGCAGCTGGGCGTTAACCGGGGATCGGTCGCACTCGCCTACTCGCATCTCGGAAAGGCCGGTCTCGTGCGGGCCGGACTCGGCAAGGGAACTTTCGTGCGTGCAGAGACTGCCGCCGACGATTCGCGGGAGGACGACGTCCGGAGAGCGAACGCAGACGACTTCTGGGCGCCCTTTCTCACGGAGATGAACGCGAGGGTCGGGACCCCGCGCGACACGCTGCTCGACGCCGATCCGCATTTCCCGTGGGTTCCGGAGAACGGCGGCAGTTCGCGCATCGGGGCGCGCCTTGCAATGGACCTGCCGCTATCGGATTACCGCCTGAGCTATCCCCTCATCAAGAACGCGCTGTACGAGCTGGCAGCGACGCTGCCCGCTGAATCGCTCTCGTATGGTCATCCGCAGGGGCTGTTCTCCTTTCGCGCGCAGCTGGCGGAACGCGCGCGGCGCAACGGGATGGCTGTCGAGCCGCGCGAGATCCTGGTCTGCAACGGCACGCAGCAGGCATTGAGCCTCGTCGCATCCGTGCTCGTGCAGCCGGGCGATGCGGTCGTCATGGCGAACCCGGGTTATCCGGGCGCCGCACGCGTGTTCCGGATGCACGGCGCGAAGATCATCGGTTTGCCCGTCGACCACGACGGCCTCAGAGTCGAACTGCTCGACGCGATCCTGCGCGAGCATCGACCGAAGCTGCTCTACACGGTTCCTACATTCCAGGTACCGACGGGAGCGACGCTCTCGATGGAGCGACGCGAAAGGCTTTACCGCAGCGCCGAGCAGCACGGCGTACCGATCGTCGAGGACGAATACGCGAACGATCTGTACTACGGAGAGCCGCCTCCGCCGACGATCAAGTCGCTCGATCGGCAGCAGATGGTGATCCACGTCGGTACCTTCTCGAAGACCCTGGGCGCGAGCCTTCGGCTCGGCTGGATCGCCTGTCACACGTCGCTGCTGCTGCGACTCATCCAGGCGAAGGAAGCGCAGGACATCCACAGCTCGCTGTTCAGCCAGATACTCGTCGACGGACTGCTGAGGGACGGTACGTACGACAATCACCTGGTCTTCCTGCGGGCGCACTACGGCGAGCGCTACCGGGCGCTGCTGCGCGAGCTCGCCGCCGAGTTCAACGCGTCGCAACTGCAATTTCATCCTTCCGGTGGCGCGTTCTCGGTCTGGACGACGCTGCCGCCGAGGCTCAGCGCGGAGCGCTGGTTGTATTTCGCGAAAGCGAGGGGCGTGCACTTTCACCTCGGTGCGTCGTACTTCCTCGATCATGAAGACGACCGGCACGCGCAACTCTGCTTCAGCCAGCTCGATCCGCAGGCCATCGAGAACGCCGTCGCACAGCTTGCCGTCGCCTACGAGGAAGGCCGGACGTCAATCGAGCGCGAGATTCACGGCTACGACCCGTTCCTGCCGTTCTCCTGACCCGAAGCTGCAGCAGCCGCTGCCCGCACGGCGTTCGAGCGGCCCGAACTCATTCTCGGCCGCTGCGCTCGAGCGCCTGATCAACGTCCCACAGGATGTCATCGATGTGCTCGAGGCCTACCGAGATGCGCACCATGTCCGGCGTGACGCCCGCGGCGCGCTGCTGCGCTTCGTCGAGCTGGCGATGCGTCGTCGATGCCGGATGGATGATTAGCGTTCTCGTGTCGCCGATGTTCGCGAGATGGCTCATGAACTGCGCCGCCTCGATGAAGCGCACGCCCGCCTCGAGGCCACCTTTCACGCCGAAGGCGAGCAGCCCCGACGCGCCGGGCTTGCCGTCGATGCTGCGCATCTGCCGGCGCACGAGCTCGTGCTGCGGGTGATCGGGCAGTCCGGGATACGACACCCAGCTCACGCGCGGATGCGCACGCAGGTGCTCGGCCACGCGCAAGGCGTTCGCGCAATGCCGCTCCATGCGCACCGGCAGCGTCTCGATTCCCTGCAGGATCTGCCACGCGCTCGCAGGCGCAAGCGACGCGCCGAAGACGCGCAGCGACTCCATGCGCGCGCGCATCGTGAAGCCGAAGTCGCCGAAGGTCTCGTAGAACTTCACGCCGTGATAGCCCGGCGACGGCTCGGTCATTCCGGGGAACTTGCCGTTGTCCCACGGGAACTTTCCGCTCTCGACGACAACGCCGGCCAGCGTCGTGCCATGGCCGCCGAGATACTTCGTCGCCGCGTGCACGACGAGATCGGCGCCGAAGGCGATCGGCGTGCACAGGAACGGACTCGGCACGGTGTTGTCGACGACGAGCGGCACGCCGTGTGCATGCGCGACGTCGGCCACGGCGGCGATGTCGAGCACCTGCAGACTCGGATTGCCGAGCGTCTCGGCGAACACCGCACGCGTGTCCGGCCGCATCGCGGCGGCGAAGGCTTCGGGTTTCGTGGGGTCGACGAAGCTCGTCTCGATGCCGAAGCGACGCAGGTTCACCGCGAGCATCGTCACCGTGCCACCGTACAGCGCGCTCGCGGCGACGACGTGGTCGCCCTGCTGCAGCATCGTCGTCAGCGCGAGTGCTTCGGCCGCCATGCCGCTGGCGGCGGCCACCGCCGCGCGCCCGCCTTCCAGCGCGGCAACGCGTTCCTCCAGTGCGGCGACGGTCGGATTCGACAGCCGTGAATAGACGTTGCCGAAGGTCTGCAGGTTGAACAGCGACGCCGCATGGTCGGCGCTGTCGAAGACGTAGCTCGTCGTCTGGTAGATCGGCAACGCGCGCGAACCGGTCGCGGCGTCGGGGATCTGGCCCGCGTGGATCGCGAGCGTTTCGGGGTGGAAGCTTCGGTCTGCCATCGCCGTGTTCCGCAGCATTCAGAACGTGTGAACGAATCGTAGCGGGCGGCGGGCGATCGCGTCGGAAAGCGCGGCCGTGCGCAGGTGCGGCAGTGCGCGCCGCGCGCAGGGGCGGCCGTGCGCAGGGGCGGCGAGCATCGCGCGTGTAGCCGCCTCTCGCAAGGTCTGTAGATCCACCGTAAACCCACCAGTTCACGATCGGATCGGCGCGAAACGCTCGAAAACCGAGCCATTCCGAACTCTGCTTCGGCCACGCAAGCGAGATTGCACGAAAACCGGGCGGATCGGTCGATGACGGGGACGGCATCCGCCAGAACGCTCGTATAGCGTGCACTTCAGTCTACGCCAACATGCGCTTCGCGGGAAACGCTCGCACGAAGAGCGGTTCGAGCGCAGCGGCAGTTCGAGCGCAGCGGCCGTTCGGGCACAGCGGCGCTTCAGGCGCAGCGGCGCTTCGAGCACAGCGACGCTTCGAGCACAGCGGCGCTTCGAGCACAGCGGCGCTTCAGGCACAGCGGCGCTTCGAGCACCGCGGCGCTTCAGGCACCGCGGTGCTTCGGCCGCAGCGGCACTTCAGGCGCAGCCTCGCGCGGACCGCGGAGCGACGACGATCCGTTCACTCAAACCGGGCGACGTGCCGATATCACGCGCGTGTTCACACCCGCCCAGTGCAGCCCGCCGAAGAGCCGCGCATGCTCGATCTTCACGCAGCGGTCCATCACGGAGTCGAGGCCCGCCGCGCGCACGCGTGCGTCGGCCTCGAGATTGCGCACGCCGAGCTGCTGCCACAGGCACTTTGCGCCGATCGCGATCGCGTCCTCGGCAATCGGGCCGACATCGGCCGCGCGACGAAACACGTCGACCATGTCGACCGGGTGCGGAATGTCGCGCAGCGACGGAAAACAACGCTCACCGAGCACCTGCTCGTAGCGCGGGTTCACCGGCACGATGCGGTAGCCGTGCTCCTGCATGTACTTGGCGGCGAAGAAGCTCGGCCGATGCCATTCGGCCGACAGTCCGACGATTGCGATCGTCCGGCAGTTCTTCAGGATGCGACGCAGCGTGGGGATGTCGTCGGACATGTCGAATTCGATTCCTCTCGCAACGAATGTAGCGCATCCGCAGCGGAGCTGCCCGCATGCCACCCGCCAGCGAGATGCCGCACCGGGGCCGACCCGACGACGCTCAGGCCACCGAGAGGTAGCGGTGCACGTCCGGATCGTCGGCGATACGCTGCACATCGCCCTCGTAAACGATGCGCCCCTTCTGCAGGATATAGCCGCGCTGCGCGTGTTTCAGCGCGAAGCGCACGCTCTGGTCGGTGAGAAGTATCGTCGTCGTCTCCGCGAGGCGGTCGATCAGCACGCCGATCTGCTGGACGATCACCGGCGCGAGCCCTTCGTTCGGCTCGTCGAGCAGCAGCATCCGCGGCTCGCCGGCGAGCGCACGCGCGATCGCGAGCATCTGCTGCTGGCCTCCCGACAGCGTCGCGCCGTCCTGCTCGCGCACCTCGGCGAGCATCGGAAACTCGTCGAAGATCCGCTCGATCGGCCAGCGCCGTTCGCGCTGCGGGCGCGCAGGCGCAGCGACCTCGAGGTTCTCGACGACGGTGAGCCCGGCGAAGATGCGCCGGTCTTCGGGAACGAGCGCCAGCCCGCGACGCGCGATCCGGTGCGCCGGCATGCGCTCGATCTCCTCGCCTTCGAAGCGCACGGTGCCGCGCTGCGAAGGCGTGAGCCCGACGATGCTGTTCAGCGTGGTGCTCTTGCCGGCGCCGTTGCGGCCGAGCAGGCAGACGACTTCGCCCGCGTCGACCCGCAGGCTCACGCCCTGCAGCGCGTGGCTCTCGCCGTAGTAGGTGTGCATCCCGTCGACGACGAGCATCGGGCGATCCGTCGTGGCCACCCTCAGTCCTCCTCCTCGCCGAGATACGCCTCGCGCACCTGCGGGCTGGCGCGGATCTCGTCGACGCTGCCCGCCGCGAGCACGGCGCCGCGATGCATGACGACGATGCGATCGGCCAGCCCGAACACGACCTCCATGTCGTGTTCGGTGATCAGGAACGTGTACTGCGTCGATTCGGCGAGTTGCCGCACGAGCGCGACGACTGCGCGCGTCTCGTCGGGCGTCATGCCGGCGGTGGGCTCGTCGAGCAGCACCAGGCGCGGACGCGTCGCCAGCACGATCGCGATCTCGAGCAGTCGCTTGTCGCCGTAGCTCAGCGTGCCGGCGCGCGACGAGGCGAGCGCGCCGAGCCCGAGCCGCTCGAGCAGCGCGTCGGCTTCCTCGTGCAGCGCGCGGTCGGCCGCGGCGCGCGAGAAGAAGCGCATCGCCTTGCCGTGCAGCGCAGTGAGCGCAACTTCCACGTTCTCGCGCGCCGAGAGCTCGGGGAAGATGTTGGTGATCTGGAACGAACGCGAGATGCCGAGCCGGCTGATCTCGTGCGGTGCCTTTCCGGTGACGTCGCGCCCGTCGAAGACGACGCTTCCGCTGCTCGGTTGCATTCGTCCCGACAGCAGGTTGTAGAAGGTCGTCTTGCCGGCGCCGTTTGGCCCGATCAGCGCCACCGTCTCGTGTGCCTGCACGTCGAGGTCGATGCCGTCGACCGCATGCACGCCGCCGAAGTGCTTCGACAGCCCGCGCACCGAAAGCAGCGGCTCGCTCATCGCTGCCTCGAGAAGCGGTCGAGGATCGTCCCGAAGATCCCGCGACGGAAGAAGATCACCAGCACCGCGAGAATCGCCCCCAGGAAGAGCATCCAGTACTGCGTGTACGTAGTGATCCACGTCTCGAGCAGCACGAAGATCGCCGCGCCGAAGAAGGGGCCGAGGAAGTATCCGGCGCCGCCGAGGATCGTCATCAGCACCGGCTGCGCCGACTGTGTCCAGTGCACCATGTCGGGGTTCGCCACACGGTTGAAGGGCGCGAACAGCGCACCGGCGAGTCCGGCGAAGATGCCCGCGACGATGAAGGCGATCAGCCGGTGCCGGCGCACGTCGACACCGCAGAACGCGACCCGCTCGGCGTTCTGGCGGATCGCACCGAGCAGCAGGCCGAACGGCGATCGAACGATCCGGTACAGCACGAAGGCCGCGACGGCGACGACGACGAGCACGACGCGGTAGTACACCGCGGGGTCGGCGAGTTGCAGATCCAGCCCCAGGCCGAAGCTGCCGAGCGGAAAGCCGGCGATGCCGTCGCTGCCGTTCGTGAGGCTGCGCCACTGGTGCACGATGGCGTAGACCATCATGCCGAAGGCGAGCGTGAGCATCGCGAAATAGACCTCGTCCAGGCGCACGCAGAACGCGCCGATGACCCACGCGAGCAGCGCGGCGACGACCATCGCCACCGCAACGACGGCGATCAAAGGCCAGCCGAAGTGCAGCAGCACGAGCGCCGACGTATACGCGCCCGCGCCGAAGAAGGCCGCGTGCCCGAAGGACAGCATGCCGCCGTAACCGAAGATCAGGTTGAAGCTCGCCGCGAAGAGGCCCATCAGCAGGATTCGGGTCGCGACGAACACGTAGAAATACGGCACCCACATCGGCAGCAGCCACAACGCGACCAGCAGCGCCGCGAGCAGCACGCCGACCGCCGTGCCGCGCGCGCCGCCTGCGCGCGGCGCATCAGGGGCCGACGCGGACACCGCTTCGCGTGCACGCGCCATCACGCCGCCTTCTTGCCCATCAGCCCGCGCGGGCGCAGCAACAGCACCAGCGCCATGCCGAGATAGGGCAGCACGAGATTGATCTGCGGCAGGTAGCGCCCGCCGAAGCCGTAGATCGCACCGAGCACGAGCGCGCCGAGCAGCGTGCCGGGAAAGCTGCCGAGACCGCCGATGACGACGACGATGAACGCGTCGATGATGATGCGATCGCCCATGCCGGGCGCGATCGCCCGGATCGGCGCGGCGACGACGCCCGCCGCACCGGCCATCCACGCACCGAGCGCGAAGACGCCGGTGATCACGCGCGGCACGTCGATGCCGATTCCTTCGGCCATCCGCCGATCGATCGCCGCGGCACGAACGACGCGGCCGGCGCGCGTGCGCACGAAGAACAGCCAAAGCGCCAGCATCGCGACGATGGCCGCGCCCATCACGAAGAAGCTGTAGATGGGATAGGTGATGCCGAAGATCTCGACGGTGCCGCGCAGCGAAGGAGGCGGAGCGACGACGTGGATGCCCGGTCCCCAGACGACGCGCACGGCGTCGTCGATGACCAGCAGGAGCGCGAAAGTGACGAGCAGGCTGTCGGAGGCGTCGCGCCCATAGACCTGGCGCAGCACGACACGCTCGATGACGATCGCGACGACGGCGACCGCCAGCGGCGCGAGCACCAATGCCGGCCAGAACGGCATCCCGAGGTACGCAACGACGCTGTACGTGAAATACGCGCCCAGCATATACAGCCCGCCGTGCGCGAAATTGATGATGTTCAGGACGCCGAAGACGACGTTCAGGCCGACGGCGATGACGAACAGCAGCAGCCCGATCTCGAGGCTGTTCAGCAGCGCGGCGAGGATCCCCTGCATGCCGGAGGCCGACTCACCCGGCGCGCAGGCGCCGGCCGGGAAGAGGCACGACGTGCGCCGGGAGAGTCAACGAGCGATCAGAGCTTGCAGCCGGTTTCCGCCGGGGACGGCGTGACTTCCTCGCCCTTGAAGGTGCGCATCGAATCGAGCATGCGCACCTTGTAGTTGGCGTCGAAGGCGCCGAGCTTGCCCCAGGTGGGCCCGACCACGGCCTGGTGATCCTCGGCGCGGATGGTCAGCCGGCCGTTCGGCGCATCGAAGGAGATCCCCGAGATCGCCCTGGACACCGCAGTCCCGTCGACGCTGCCCGCCTTCTCCATCGCCGCCTTGTACAGATACAGCGCCGTATACGCGCCGTGAGCGTTGTAGCTCGGCGGTGTCTTGAAGCGCTCGAAGTATCCCTTGACGAAGGCATCGTTCATCGGGTTGTCGTGCGCAGCGAACCAGTAGCGCGTGCCGGCCCAGACCCCCTGCGGCATCTGCTCGTCGAGGGCCGACAGCACCTCGACCGCCGCACCGAGCGTGAGAAGCACTTCGTACTTCTGCTCGAAGAAGCCGAGGTTCTTCGCCTGCCGGATGAAGTTGACGAGGTCGCCGCCCCACAGCGAGACCAGCACGCCGTCGGGCTTGCTCTGCATCACGCTGTTGATGAAGGGAACGAAGTCCTCGGCGCCGAAACGCGGAAAGGCGACTTCCTTCATCAGTTCGACGTCGGGCTTGTGCTCCTTCAGGTACTTGCCGAAGTACTCCCACGACTGGTGGCCGAACGCGTAGTCGGGGCCGATCGTCGTCCAGCGCTTCGCGCCGCTCTCGGCCGCGATCAGCGCAGCCGCCCCCATGTTCTGGTTGACGTTCACGCTGACGCGGAAGGTGAATGCATTGCACAGCTTGCCGGTCACGTCGGGCGAGGCGGCGTGCGTGATCACGAAAGGCTTGCGCAACTCGGGAACGATCGGCGTCAGCCCGTTGGCGACACCCGAGCTGTCCAGGCCCATCAGCGCGTCGGCGCCGCCCTGGAACACGAGCTTCCTCGCCGCCTGGATCGCGACGTCGACCTTGCCCTGCCCGTCTTCGAGCGCGAACTCCACCTGCCTGCCGAGAATCCCTCCCTTGCCGTTGATCTCGTCGGCGGCAAGCTCCATGCCCTGCCGTGCGAACTCGCCGTAGGCCGCCGCACTGCCCGACATGATGTAGATGGCGCCGAGACGGATCGGCTTCTGCTGCGCATGCGCTGCCGGCGCGAGCGCGACCAGCGCCGCGCAGGCGGCAACCGCGACAGCGAGTCGGGCAGCGCTTCGCGAAGGCGATGCGAACAGGCGTGAACGGGCGCGATGCATGTCGGAATCCTCGTATTCTGGTTGTTGCTCTGGCCACCATAAACGCGAAGGCGCCGGCCGAGGCCAGCGCCGGCATCGGAATGGGGGTTTTCGCGCGGCCAGGGGAAAACGCGCGCGATCCGCGACGTGGCGCACAATCCCTTCGAACGAGGCCCGGCACGGCGCGGCTGCAATCGCGCCCGGCGCCGCCCCGTCGCGCCGACTGCCAGCCCCTTGCGGGCCTGCGCACTGGAAATCGGCGATGCACCCCATATATGACCAGCCAGAGATGACGACCCGATGAGACGAGACGATTCCCCCGACTGGATGTGGGCCGACGCGATTGCCGCGCTCGGGCGCGCCGAACGCCTGCACCACCAGTTCTTCCAGCCCCGGCAGGCACGCATGCCGACCTGGGAGCCGCCGGTCGACGTGCTCGAGAACGAGCGCGAGGTGCTGATCTACGTCGCGCTGCCGGGCGTCGACGCGCGCGACGTGCAGGCCGTGATCGACGGCGCCGTGCTGGTCGTCGCCGGGCGCCGCGTGCTGCCGCAGCAGCTCGGCAGCGCCGTGATCCACCGGCTCGAGCTTCCGCAGGGCCGCTTCGAACGCCGCGTTCCGCTGCCGCCGGGGCGCTATGCCGGCGTGGGCGTCACCTCGGAGCACGGATGCCTCGTGATCAGTCTGCAGAAAAGCTCATGAACGAAACCGAACGAACTCCATCGCAGGCAGGAGCCGCCTTCGACACCGGCAACGCGAACCGCGACGACGTTGCTGCGCAGGCGGCCGACGCCACCGCAACGGCGTCCGGCGCGGAAACCGGGGCATCGCTGCCCGCGCTGCCGCCCGACGTGCTCATCATCGTGCCGGTGCGCGACACCGTGCTGTTTCCGGGCACCGTGTTTCCGATCTCGATCGGTCGCGAAACCTCGATCCAGGCCGCGCAACAGGCCCTGCGCGAGGAGCGCCCGATCGGCATCCTGATGCAGCGCGACTCCGACACCGCGCAGCCGGGTGCGATCGACATGCATCGCACCGGCACCACGGCGAACATCCTGCGCTACGTCAACGTTCCCGACGGCGGACATCACATCGTCGTGCAGGGGCTGCAGCGCTTTCGCATCGTCGAGTTCGTCCGAGAGCGGCCGTTCCTCGCGGCGCGCGTGGTCGCGATCGAGGAACCCGAAGACACGAGCCCGGAGGTCGAAGCGCGCCTGATGCACCTGAAGCAGCAGGCAATGGAAGCGCTGCAACTGCTGCCGCAGGTCCCGCAGGAGCTGCTCGCCGCCGTGCAGAACACGCGTTCGCCCGGTGCACTCGCCGACCTGGTCGCCGCCTACCTCGACGTGACTCGCGACGACAAGCAGGAGCTGCTCGAGACGATCGACCTGCGCGCCCGCGTCGACAAGGTCTCGGCCTTCCTCGCCAAGCGCATCGAGGTGATGCGCCTGACGCAGGAGATCGGCCAGCGCACGAAGGCGACCTTCGACGAGCGCCAGCGCGAGGCGATCCTGCGCGAGCAGATGGCGTCGATCCAGCGCGAGCTCGGCGAAGGCGACGGCAAGGGGCAGGAGGTAGCCGATCTCTCGAAGGCGATCGACGAGGCGAAGATGCCCGGCGAGGTCGAGGAGATGGCGCGCAAGGAGCTGCGTCGCTACGAGCGCATGCCGGAGGCCGCCCCCGAGGCAGGCATGGTGCGCAACTATCTCGACTGGCTGCTCGAGCTGCCGTGGGCCGAACCCGAGGAGCGCACGATCGACATCGAAGAGGCGCGTCGCGTGCTCGACGAAGACCACTTCGGGCTCGAGAAGATCAAGAAGCGCATCGTCGAGTTCCTCGCCGTGCGCAAGCTCGCGCCGAGCGGCAAGGCACCGATCCTGTGCTTCGTCGGTCCGCCCGGCGTCGGCAAGACCTCGCTCGGGCAGTCGATCGCACGCGCGATGCACCGCCCCTTCGTGCGCGTGAGCCTCGGCGGCGTGCATGATGAAGCGGAGATCCGCGGACACCGCCGCACCTACATTGGCGCGATGCCGGGCAACATCATCCAGGCGATCCGCAAGGCGAAGTCACGCGACTGCGTGATGATGCTCGACGAGATCGACAAAATGGGACGCGGCATCCAGGGCGACCCGTCGGCGGCGATGCTCGAGGTGCTCGACCCCGAGCAGAACTCGACGTTCCGCGACAACTATCTCGGCGTTCCCTTCGATCTGAGCCGCGTCGTCTTCATCGCCACGGCGAACATGCTCGAAACGGTGCCGGGGCCGCTGCGCGACCGGATGGAGATCATCCCGCTCGCCGGCTACACGCAGAACGAGAAGTTCGAGATCGCACGCCGCTACCTGATCGCGCGACAACTCGAAGCGAACGGTCTCACCGAAGGCCAGGTGACGATCGACGACGGTGCACTGCACCGGGTCATCGGCGACTACACACGCGAGGCCGGCGTGCGCAATCTCGAGCGCGAGATCGGCCGCGCGCTGCGCCACGCCGCGGTACGCATCGCCGAGGGATCCGCCACGCAGTTGCACATCGGCGTCGACGATGTCACCGAGATCCTCGGGCCGCCGCGCTTCGAGAACGAGGTAGCGATGCGCACGAGCACGCCGGGCGTGGCCACCGGCCTGGCGTGGACGCCGGTCGGCGGCGACATCCTCTTCATCGAGGCAACGAGCTCGCCCGGCAAGGGAGCGCTGATCCTCACCGGCCAGCTCGGCGACGTCATGCGCGAGAGCGCACAGGCGGCGCTGTCGATCGTCAAGCACCGCGCGGGCGAGCTCGGCATCGACGAGGAGCGGCTCGGCAAGCTCGACATCCACGTGCACGTTCCGGCGGGAGCAACGCCCAAGGACGGCCCGAGCGCCGGCGTCGCGATGTTCACGGCGCTCGTCTCGCTGCTCACCGATCGCACCGTGCGCAGCGACACCGCGATGACCGGTGAGATCAGCCTGCGCGGTCTCGTGCTGCCGGTGGGCGGGATCAAGGAGAAGATCGTCGCTGCGGCCGCCGCGGACATTCGGCGCGTGATGCTGCCGGCGCGCAACCGGCGCGACTTCGACGAGATCCCGGCCGATGCGCGCGAGCAGCTCGAGTTCATCTGGCTCGAGCGGGTGGACGATGCGCTGGAGGCGGCGCTCGAGAGCGAGCCGGCGGAAGCAGCAGCAGCGTCAGGCAAGAGTTGAAGGAGAGGCAACACCAGGAGTGCCTGCCGCAACGCCTGTCCCGTCTTGCGCGACGCTGGCACCAGCAGGTCGATGTCGACCGTCGCGCGGTGATACCCGTGCGCGGCAAGCGCGTATCCGCCGATCAGCAGGTATTCGACGCCCTGCTCGTTGAGCGACACGATCAACGCTTTCATACGATTTCGCGTTCAACGAATCAGATTCCGCACGGCGCCGGGCCGCAACGGCGTGCAGGCGCACGAGCGGAGCGCGCACGGTGGGAGTGTTTCGTTCAGCGCGCCTATTTGTAGCGTTCACGCTCGTGGAATCGATTCCACGAGGGCAAAAGCTACAAATTGGAGCGAGCGGTGGACTCGGCGCGCGCCAAGCGTGGAGCGCGCAAGCGGCCACGGCACGCGCAAGCGGCCACGGCACGCGCCAGCGGCCACGGCCAAGGCACGCTCACAACG
>CAZIDY010000030.1:0-34255 GCA_964538505.1 uncultured Limnobacter sp.
ATCGGCAACATCGTCGCGGTCGCGCAGACGAACTTCAAGCGCATGCTGGCGTACTCGACGATCTCGCAGATCGGCTTCGTGCTGCTCGGCCTGCTCGCCGGTGTCGTCGACGGCAACATGTCGTCGGCCGTCACCGCGTACGGTGCGGCGCTCTTCTACCTCGTCACCTACGTGTTGACGACGCTCGGTACCTTCGGGCTGATCCTGCTGCTTGCGCGCAGCGGCTTCGAGGCCGAGGAGATCGACGACCTGAAAGGGTTGAACCGGCGCAGCCCGTGGCTCGCGCTGATGCTGCTGCTGATGATGTTCTCGCTGGCGGGCATCCCGCCGCTGGTGGGCTTCTACGCGAAGCTCGTCGTGCTCAAGGCCCTGATCGACGCCGGACACGTCTGGCTCGCGGTCGTCGCCGTGTTCTTTTCGCTGATCGGCGCGTTCTACTACGTGCGCGTCGTCAAGGCGATGTACTTCGACGAACCGGCCGATACCGTGGCCATCGAGCCGCAGGCGGCGGCCAGCGCGACGATGGCGGTGAACGGCCTGGCGGTGCTGGTGCTCGGCATCGTGCCCGGGCCGCTGATGGCCGCCTGCCTCGTTGCGATCCAGCAGGCGCTGGCAACCTGAAGCCGGCAAGCCGATGAAAGACCTGCGCGAAACGACGATCGAATCGCAGGTCGTCTACGACGGCACGTTCCTGCAGATGCGCCGCGACCGCGTGCGCCTGCCGAACGGACACGAGAGCGCGCGCGAGTTCATCGTGCATCCGGGCGCGGCGACGATGATCCCGATCTTCCCCGACGAGCGCATCCTCGTCGAACGGCAATACCGTTACCCGGTCGGCCGCACGATGATCGAGATGCCCGCCGGCAAGATCGATCCAGGCGAGACGGCGTTGCAGACGGCGAAACGCGAGCTCGTCGAGGAAACGGGTTACCTCGCGCGCGAATGGGCCTTCCTCACGCGGCTGCATCCGGCGATCGGCTTCGCCACCGAGGTGATGGACCTCTTCCTGTGCCGCGAGCTCGAGCCTGTGGAGCACAGCCCCGACGACGACGAGTTCCTCGAGATCGAGATCGTTCCTTTCGGCTGGCTGATGGACGAGCTGCGCGCGGGGCGGCTCACCGACGTGAAGACGCAGATCGCCACCTTCTGGCTCGAGCGGATGTTCTCGGGCGCGTGGCCGTGGCCGGAGTTCGAGCGGGAAGGGTAGGCGCTCGCGTTCAGTAAGCGCGGTTCGGAAGTAGCATTGCTGGATGAATCGACGCGAGCATGAAGCGGTCACGACCATCATGTCGAGCCGCGAGTTCAACCAGGGCACCGGACGTGCCAAGAAGGCCGCCCGGAAGGGGCCGGTCGTCATTACCGACCGGGGAAGGCCTGCGCACGTACTGCTCAGCATCGATGAATACCGCCGCTTGATCTCGTCTGAAGAGGACGTCGTCGATCGGCTGGCCATGCCGGATGCCGAGGAAATCGAGTTCGACCCGTGGGCAGCAGATACTGCGTAATACGGTTTTGCGTTCAAAGACGGGAGAGCGCTGCTCGCAAGCCATTTCGCTGCGAAACACAGCGATTTTCCGCCGACAACTTCTTCCTCGACGGAAAATGCAGCGGAACGCAGCGTTCCGCGCTCTTTGAGTCACTTCGAACTGGCGTGACGGCGAAAACAAGTCCGTGCCACTACGTCGGTGCGCGTCCGGGTAGTCGCACGGGGCTCAGCCCCCTACGTCGAAGAGCTCGGTGATCTCGATCCGCACTTCCGGCAGTGCTGCGCAGATGGCCGTCTCGCCTGCGGACAGCGTCTGCGCGCTCCGATAGCGGTTGCCGGCGGGCTCGCGATAAACGAGCAGTTGCCGTCGGCGCGCATCGACGATCCAGAACTCGGGGACGCCGCTCTCCGCATAGAAGCGCAGCTTCACGTCCCGGTCGTAGCGCAGGCTCGAGTCGGCAACCTCGATGACGAGCAGCGTGTCGGCCGCCACCGGGACGGCGCTCATGTAGTCGTCGCTGCGCCATCTCAGCAATGAGAAGTCGGGCTGCAGCTCGGTGACGTTGCTCAGGATCACCGAATTCTGCGGCGACACGATGGCGCGGCCCGACGTGCGCTCGATCAGGAGTCGGTTCAACCGCGAGACGAGCCCGCAGTGCAGGCTTCCGATCGGCGCCATCCGGATCAGCTCCCCGTCGATGAGCTCCACCCGGTCGTTCTCGTGCAGGATGCCGACTTCGCCCATACGGTGGTACTGCTCGACGGTGAGCTTGAAGCGGGTGGGTTGAGACTCGGTGATCACGGCAATCATGTCGGGGAGCGTCGCATCGACGGCCTGCCGGCGCCATCGTCCGGACAGGCCCTGGACGTGATACCAGGCGGGGACGTCTGTCCGCGTCAGCGTCCGGACCGTAAAGCGCTCAGCCGGGCCGGGCTTTCGCAGGCCGCACGTCATGCGGCGTAGCTGCTCGGATGGCTTCGGGCACGGCAATGGAGAGCACCCGTTCACGGGCTCGCGGGGCGTGCGACGGCTTGCGTGAATCTCGCGGCATCAGAATGGTGGAAGGCGTGGGATTCGAACCCACGGAGGGCTTGCGCCCTCGCCGGTTTTCAAGACCGGTGCCTTAAACCGCTCGGCCAGCCTTCCCCCGCAATAAGAACGCAAGTGTAGAGCCTCCGCCCATCGAACGCAGGCTTGATGTCTTCGTAGATCTCGTCGATCAACGCATAGTTCTGTTGCACATCCTCGTTGGTTGTGCCCATCAGATACCAGGATGCGTAGTGCGGCTGCGTAGCCGTCGGGGTCGCGTGGCAACAGGGCACGAGGACGGTCGATAGAATCGGCTGATCCGTTGCCAGCCATGGCGATCCAGTGAGGAGACTCGAATGAAGGCCGTCGTCTGCAAGGAATGGGGTCCGCCCGAATCGCTGGTCGTCGCGGAGATTGCGTCTCCCGTTCCCGCCACCGGCGAGGTGCTGATCGACGTGCACGCGGCCGGCGTGAATTTCCCCGACTCGCTGATCATCCAGAAGAAATACCAGTTGCAGCCGCCGCTGCCGTTCACGCCGGGTGCCGAGGTAGCCGGGATCGTGCGCGCGGTGGGCGAGGGCGTCGCCGACTGGAAGCTCGGTGACCGCGTGATCGCGAACACGCCGTGGGGCGGCTACGCGGAGCAGCTCGCCGTCGACGCAAAGCGGGTCGTTCCGATGCCCGACGGCATGGACTTCGCCACTGGGTCGGCCTACGTGCTCGCGTACGGAACGAGCCTGTTCGCATTGAAGGATCGAGCGAAGCTCGAGGCCGGCGAGACGCTGCTCGTGCTCGGTGCGGCGGGTGGTGTCGGGATCGCCGCGGTGCAGATCGGCAAGGCGATGGGCGCGCATGTGATCGCCTGCGCATCGAGCGAGGAGAAACTCGCGCTGTGCCGCGAGCACGGTGCCGACGGCACGATCGACTACGCGCGCGAGAACCTGCGCGAGCGGATCGCGACACTCACCGACGGCAAGGGTCCCGACGTGATCTACGACCCGGTCGGCGGCGCGCTCACCGAGCAGGCGTTCCGCTCGATCGCATGGGAGGGGCGGCATCTGGTCATCGGCTTCGCCGCCGGCGAGATCCCGAAGATGCCGTTGAACCTGCCGCTGCTGAAGACCGCGTCGCTCGTCGGCGCGTTCTGGGGGGCGTTCATCCAGCGCGATGCGCGGCATACGGCCCGACACATGAACGAGCTGTTCGCGCTGTATTCCACCGGCAAGGTGAACCCGCCGGTCACGCACCGCTACCCGCTCGAGGAGGCCGGAAAGGCACTGCGCGACGTGATGGAGCGCCGCGTCAAGGGCAAGGTCGTCATCGTGCCGAGGGGCTGACGACGCCGGGGCGTTGTACGCCTTCGGGCAGCGTGCGCGCCGCGCGCAATGCCTCCGACGCGAAGAACGCGTCGCCTTCGAGCCGGGCGAGGATCATCGGCGTGGCATCGAAGCCCCAGTAGCGTTCGCCGTCGATCACTGCGGTCGGTACGCCGAAGACGCCGGCGGCGATCGCTTCGTCCGTGCTCGCGCGCAGCGCCTGCTTCACCTCGGGTGCATCGAGTGCATCCGCTGCGATGCCGAGTTCGTCGAGCAGTGCGGCGAACGCCTGCGTTTCGGTAGGGAGGTGACCGTCGCGCCAGACGAAGGCGAACAGGCGCTGCACGACTTCGGGCGTGTTGCCGGCAGCGATCGAAAGCCGCAGCAGCGGTAGTGGCACGAACGGGTGCATCGGCGGCAGCGTGAGCGGAATGCCCTGCGAATGTGCGAGCCACGCGACGTGCTCGAAGGTCCATTGACGCTTCGGTGCGATCTCGGCCGGGCCGATGTTCCCCCAGTGCTTCAGCAGCCCGGCGAAGAGCACGGGTCGACAGCGAAGCGTTGCGTACGCGGCGAAGCGATCGAGCTGCGTGCTCTGCAGGTACGAGAACGGCGAGACGAAGTCGAAGTACCAGTCGAGCGTCGTGCGCTGTGTCATGCGTTGATCCCCCATTTCTCGCTATGCTGCGCCCCTTCATGTTCGAGGCCCACCATGGATAAAAAACCTCGCCTGCCCGCCCACGGCCGCAGCTACCGCTATTACGAGCTGCTGATGGCCGCCTTCGTCACGGTCTTCCTGTGTTCGAACCTGCTCGGTCCGGGCAAGGCCGTGCAGGTGCAACTGCCCGTCGTCGGCGACTTCGTCTTCGGCGCCGCGATGCTCTTCTTCCCGCTGTCGTACATCTTCGGCGACGTGCTCACCGAGGTCTACGGCTTCGCGCGTGCGCGTCGCGTGATCTGGACCGGCTTCATCGCGATGCTGTTTGCCGCCTTCATGGCGTGGGCGGTCGTGCGCATGCCGCCGGCACCCGGCTGGCCGCACCAGGAAGCCTTCGAGATCGCCTTCGGCAACACCTGGCGCGTCGTTCTCGCGTCGCTGGTCGCGTATTTCTGCGGCGAGTTCGTCAACTCGTATGCGCTCGCGCGGATCAAGGTGATGACCGCAGGGCGCCATCTGTGGATGCGCACGATCGGCTCGACGATCCTCGGCGAGGGCGTCGACTCGCTGTTGTTCTATCCTGTCGCGTTCTGGGGCGCGGGACTCATTCCCAACGAGATGCTGCCGACGCTGATGCTGTCGCAGTGGATCGGCAAGACGCTCGTCGAGGTTGCGTTCACTCCGGTTACCTACGCGGTCGTCGGCTTCCTGAAGCGCGCCGAGAACGAGGACTGGTACGACCGCGACACGAACTTCACGCCTTTCCGCTTCTGAGCAATTCAGAACGCGCGCGGGCCGGTGTTCCGGAGGAAGCGAGAATGCGCTACGAGATGAGCGGTAGCGTGCCGCAGATTCAAACGGGTCGATGACGTGAACCGGATCGCACGGAAATGGAGCACATTCGCGCACGACAGAGCCAAGCTGCATCGAAACGCTCGCAGATCGTGCAATTCGGCGGCCGTTATCGAACGGGTCCGGCAAATCGCTCGCGAAACGAGCAGTTCTCGCGATGCGATGAAGCTTCTCGTCTTCAGGCGCGATCCGGCGCCGGTCGTCTTTCGTCCCGAGTTCCTGGCGGGCTGGTCGGCCCCTGATGCGACAAGGACCACTCTCTGATCTCCCGGACACCGCGCGCGGTGACAGGTGCTTAGAATCAACGCGTTATGGAACGGTTTCTTGAGAGCGGCTTTCGGCGCCGATGACCCGATGATCCGCGACTTCCTTCTCTCGCTGCGATTCACGCTGCGCGACTGGCGTGCGGGCGAGCTGCGGCTGCTCGTCATCGCATTGCTGGTCGCCGTTGCCGCGATCGCGAGCGTCGGCTTCTTCGTTGACCGGATGCGCATCGCGCTCGAGCAGGAAGCAGCGCAGCTGCTCGGCGCGGATCTCGTCGTCGGCTCCGACCAGCCGCTCGATGCGTACTTTGCCGAGCAGGCGCGGTCGCTCGGCCTGGATGTCGCGCACAGCGCCGTGTTCCCGAGCATGGCCATCGCCAATGGCCTGCCGCAGCTCTCTGCGGTGAAGGCGGTGTCGTCGAACTATCCGCTGCGCGGACGTCTGCGCGTGCAGACCGGTGGGGCCGGCGATGCGAACGTCGCCGCCGACGATCCGGCGCGCGCCGATCCGCAGGCTGCACCGCAGGCCGGGCGCAACGTGCACGACGCGGCGCAGGCCTCGCACGACGTGCAGGCGCTGCGCGCGCCCGAGCGCGGCGAGGTCTGGCTTGATCCGCAGCTCGTGCAGGCACTCGGCGTGGCGATCGGCGACACGGTGAGCCTGGGCGACGGCACCTTCCGTGTCGGCGCGGTGATCACCTACGAACCCGATCGAGGCACCGGCTTCGTCAACTTCGCACCGCGCGCGATGTTCGCGCTCGACGACCTCGCCGACACGAAGCTGATCCAGCCGGCGAGCCGCGTGCGCTGGAACCTGCTCGTCGCAGGCGAGTCCTCCGTGGTCGTGCAGTTCCGCCAATGGGCCGAGCCGCGCCTGCCGCGCAACGCGCGCGTCGAGTCGCTCGAGAGCGGCCGGCCCGAGCTGCGCGCGACGCTCGATCGCGCCGAGCGTTTCCTGTCGCTCGTCGCGCTGCTGTCGGCGCTGATCGCGGCGGTGGCGATCGGTCTCGCATCGCGCCGCTTTGCCGAGCGGCATCTCGACGGCTGCGCGGTGATGAAGGCGATGGGCGTCTCGCAGCGGCGCCTTCTGTTGCTGCTCGGTCTCGAGCTGTTGTGGGTTGCGCTGCTCGGTGCGGCGGCGGGCGTGCTGCTCGGCTGGCTCGTGCACTTCGCGCTCGTTGCGGCGATGGCGCCGCTGCTGCAGATGCAGCTGCCATTGCCGGGCTGGCGTCCGGCTGCGCAGTCGCTGCTGTCGGCGCTCGTGCTGATGGCGGGTTTCGGCGCCTGGCCGTTCCTGCGCCTGGCGGGTGTCGCGCCGCTGCACGTGCTGCGCCGCGAGGTGGTCGGCACGCCGGTCTCGGCGTGGACTGCAGCGGTGTCGGCGGCCATCGCATTCGCCGCGTTGCTGCTGTGGTTCGCCGGCGATCGTCGGCTCGCGCTGATCGCGATCGGCGGTTTCGCCGTCGGGGTCGTCGTCTTCGTCGCCGTGGCGCTCGCCGCGGTGCGTGCGCTCGAGCCGTTGCGCCACGCCGGCTTCGTCGCCGGTAGTCCTGCGCTGCGACTCGCCTTTGCGTCGTGGTCGCGCCGTCGCACGATGACGGTGATGCAGACCGTCGCGCTGTCGGTCGGGCTGATGGCGCTGATGCTGCTCACCGTGACGCGCACCGATCTGATCGACGGCTGGCGGCAGGCGAGCCCGCCGGACGCGCCGAACCGCTTCATCGTGAACATCCAGCCCGACCAGGCCGACACGGTGCGCACGATGCTGGCCGAAGCGGGCATCGCCGAGCCCGAGCTCTATCCGATGATTCGCGGCCGTCTTGTCACCATCAACGACCGGCCGGTGCGCCCCGAGGACTACGACGAGGATCGCGCGCAGCGGCTACTCGATCGCGAGTTCAATCTCTCGTACGCGCGCGAGGTGCCCGCGCACAACCGCATTGTCGAGGGCGAACCCTTCCGGCCGGGCAACGCGGAGGTCTCGGTCGAGGAGGGAATTCTCGAAACGCTGAAGCTCTCGCTCGGCGACGAGCTCGGCTTCGACATCGCCGGCGAGATCGTGCCGGCACGCATCACAAACGTGCGGCGCGTCGAATGGGATTCGATGAAGGTGAACTTCTTCATGACCCTGTCGCCGGAGGCGCTCGGAGACCAGCCGCAGACGTGGATCACCGCCTATCACCAGCCGCCGGTTGCCGATCCGGTCGACCGGCGCCTGGTGCGCGAGTTCCCGAACCTCACGGTCTTCGACACCGGCAACATCCTGCGCCAGGTGCAGACGATGCTCGAGCAGGTGATCCAGGCGGTGCAGTTCCTGTTCTTGCTGACGCTGGCGGCGGGCGTCACCGTGCTGTGGGGTGCGCTTGCGAGCTCGCGCGACGAGCGGATCCGCGAGGCGGGTCTGATGCGCGCGCTCGGTGCGTCGGCGCGTCAGCTGTCGAGCGCGCAACGCATCGAGCTCGCCTTCAGCGGCGCGCTCGCCGGCCTGCTCGCGGCGCTCGGCTCGATTGCGATCGGTTGGGCGCTCGCAGACCTGGTCTTCGAGTTCGGCTACCGGCCGCGCTGGATCATCATTCCGCTGGGCGCGGCGATCGGCGCGCTGCTGGCGCTCGCGGCCGGCTGGCTGAGCCTGCGCAGCGTGCTGCGGGCGCCGCCGCTCGTTACGCTGCGCAACGCATAGGCTCTGCTACTGTTTCGTGTCGAACATCTGCCGCGCCGCGTCGTCGGGCAGGTGGCAGATGCGCGCGGCCAGGTCGAAGCGTCCGCCGCGGCGCTGGCAGTCGACGTACGGGCCGTACGTGGCCCGGTCGGCGCCCTGCGATTGGCCCATCGTGGCGGCCGCCAGCGTGGCCGGTGCCGCTGGCGTGGGCGCCGACGGGTTCGAGCGTTCGATGCCCTGGGCTGCTGTTCTCGGCGACCAGACACGCACGCGCGGGGCGCCCACGCAGGGTTCGTCGGAGAAAATGGTGCGCCCGTCGCTCGTCGAGCACTGGAAGACGGCACCCGGTACCTCGGAGGGGGCAGCCTCGGCAGCGAACGGCAGGACGAGAGCGACGACAGCGGCGGCGAGCGGGACGGCAAAGGCGTTCATCGGGCCTCCTGGCAGGGGTTCGTCGTGTCGTATCCTCGCGGATATCCCGATTGTCCACAACCGGGGAAACACGAAGGTCGCATGCCGTCGAACGAAATCCTGCTGATCGCCGCCGTCGCAGGGACGGCGCTCTCCACTATCCTGCTGCTCGTGCTGCTGCTGCGCCGCCCGCCCGACACCACGTCGCCGGTGCTCGAGGCGCTCGCGCAGGCCA
Source organism: uncultured Limnobacter sp. (assembly GCA_964538505.1). GTDB lineage: Bacteria > Pseudomonadota > Gammaproteobacteria > Burkholderiales > Burkholderiaceae_E > Zeimonas. Next base: position 8,911 of record CAZIDY010000030.1, read on the forward strand.
CGCGCATGCAGCGGGACACGCAGCGCGAGCTGCGCGAGGAAACGAGCGCGCAGGCACGCGAAAACCGGCGCGAGCTCGGTGCCTCGCTCGTCGACCTCGGGCGCAGTCTCACGCAGCAGATGGGCACGATCGCCGGCGTGCAGAACAACCAGATCGACGCCTTCGCGCAGCAGCTCGCCAAGCTCACCGAGGCGAACGAGCAGCGGCTCGGCGCGCTGCGCGAGAGCAACGAGCAGCGGCTGAATGCGATGCGCGAGAGCACCGATCTGCGGCTCGAGTCGCTGCGCGAGACGCTCGAGCGGCGCCTGCGCGATCTGCAGGCCGACAACGCGGCGAAGCTCGAGGAGATGCGGCGCACGGTCGACGAGAAGCTGCACGCGACGCTCGAGCAGCGGCTCGGCGCCTCGTTCAAGCAGGTGTCCGACCGGCTCGAGCAGGTACACAAGGGGCTCGGCGAGATGCAGGCGCTCGCCTCCGATGTGGGCGACCTCAAGCGCGTGCTGACGAACGTGAAGACGCGCGGCACCTGGGGCGAGGTGCAGCTCGCGTCGCTGCTCGAGCAGCTGCTCGTTCCCGAGCAGTATGCGTGCAACGTCGCGCCGGTGCCGGGCTCGAACGAACGTGTCGAGTTCGCGATCCGATTGCCCGGCGGCGGCGACGAAGCGCCGGTGTGGCTGCCGATCGACGCGAAATTCCCGCGCGAGGACTACGACCGGCTCGTGCTCGCGCAGGAGCGTGCCGATCCGGTGGCCGCCGAGGCGGCGGCACGCCAGCTCGAGCAGCGGCTGCGGCTCGAGGCGAAGACGATCCGCAACAAGTACATCGCGCCGCCGGCCACCACCGACTTCGCGCTGCTGTTCCTGCCCACCGAGGGGCTGTACGCCGAGATCGTGCGCCGGCCCGGTCTCACCGACGAGCTGCAGCGCACGTGGCGTGTCGTCGTCGCGGGTCCGAGTACGCTCGCGGCAATCCTCTCGAGCCTGCAGATGGGGTTCCGCACGCTGGCGGTGGAGAAGCGCTCGAGCGAGGTCTGGCAGCTCCTCGGCGCGGTCAAGACCGAGTTCGGCAAGTTCGGCGACGTGCTCGCGAAGGCCAAGGAGCACATCGACCGGGCCGGAACGACGCTGGGCACCGCCGCGACGCGCACCCGCGCGATCGAGCGCAGGCTGCGCGGCGTCGAGTCGCTCGCCGAGCCGGCTGCGGTGCAACTGCTCGACGACGAGATGCAGGCGGAGCCGTAACCGGTGCCCGGCGCGCGCGGCGCTTCGTGATCGCCGGTGTGCGCGGCTGCGGTGCGCAGCGGCGGCGCGACTACGCGCGCAGCGACGCGCGCAGGAACATCGCCAGCCCGCGCTCGATGTATTGGTCGAGCGTGTAGCGTTGCGATAGCCGCCAGTGCTTCAGTGCCCACGAGTGCGCGAACATCACCGCCTGGTGCGTGAGGAACTCGACGTCGACATCGTCGACGAACACGCCGGCGTCGACGCAGGCCTGGATCGTTCCGGCGATCAGTTCGTTCGACTGCAGCTCGGATTGCATCACCAGCTTGCGATGCTCGGGCGACAGCGAGCGCGTCGAGCGGTACGCGAGCACGGTCGCCTCGCGCAACCGGTCGACGACGCGGCAGTAGGTCTGCACGGCGACGCGGAAACGCTCGAGCGGGTCGGTGAGACCCTCGAGCGCGGCCGGGATGTCGCGGCCGTACTCGTCGACCACTTCGAGAATCGCCAGCAGCAGCACGTCGTCCTTGTCCTCGACGTACTGGTAGACGAGCCCGGTGCTGATGCCGGCGCGCGCAGCGATCTCCTGCACCGTGGTGCGGTAGTAGCCCTGGCCGGAGAACAGCTCGACCGCCGCGGAGACGATCTGCTGGCGCCGCGTGCGCACGAGCGTTTCGTCGGCGACGCGTGCCTTCACGAGCAGATCCTGGGTAGCCATTCGCTTCACTTCTCCGTCTGGGCGGCGTCCTGATTACCCAGTATAACGAGCCGACACAGGATCGAATGGATCGTCGAGGATGAGGCAAGTGCAGATCGAGCGGGACATTCGCGGCCATTCGGCCGTCGACCTGGTGGTCGTCGATACCGATGGCAGACGCTACGAGAAGCGCCTCGACACCGCCCCCGGCTTCCCCGGTCGGCCGTTGAGCGATGCGGAGCATCGTTCCCGCTTCGATGAATGCATCGACTACGCGGAGATCGACTTCCCGCGTGCGCAGGCCGACGAGCTCGCAGCCGTGATCGGCGACCTCGACGACGTCCGGTCGCTGATCGCGTTGCTCGTCGCTCCGCGACTGCCGTCGCGTACCTGAAGCGTCTATTCGATGAACCGTAGCAGCCCGAGCGTGATGAAGGGGAACACGATCAGGATTCCGACGCGGATGAAGTCGCTGGCGAGAAAGGGCAGGACACCGCGAAACGATTCGGCCAGCGGAACGCCGGGCGCCATCGAGTTGATCACGAAGACGTTCAGCCCGAACGGCGGCGTGATCAACCCCATCTCGACGACGATCAGCACCAGGATGCCGAACCAGATCGCCGTGTGTTCGGGCGACAGGCCGTAGTCGAGTCCCATGACGATCGGGAACAGCACCGGGATCGTGATGAGGATCATCGACATCGAGTCCATCACGCAGCCCAGCGCGATGTAGAACAGCAGGATCATCAGCAGGACCGTCATCGGCGAAAAGCCGCTTCCGGCGATCGCGGCCGCCGCCTGGTTGGGCATCTGCGTGATCGCGAGAAACCCGTTGAACAGATCGGCGCCGATCAGGATCAGGAAGATCATCGCCGTCAGGCTCGCCGTGCCGAGCAGGCATTCGATGAGTCCGCGCAGTCGCATGCCGTTGGCGAACGCGATGGCGCCGGTGGCCGCGGCGCCGACTGCGGCGCCTTCGGTGGGCGTGAAGAAGCCGCCGTAGATACCGCCCATCACGACGATGAACACGATGATCACCGGCAGCAACTCGCCGAAAGTCTTCAGCCGCGTGGCCAGCGACGCCTTCGGTGCCGCCGGGCCGGCCTTCGGGTCGATGCGCACGACGATCGCGATCGCCAGCATGTAGCTGAGCGCGGCGAGCACGCCGGGCGCCATCGCGGCGAGGAACAGCTTGCCGATCGATTGCTCGGTGAGAATCGCATAGACGACGAGAACCACCGACGGCGGAATCAGGATGCCCAGCGTGCCCCCGGCGGCGAGCGATCCGGTGGCCAGGTGCCCCGAGTAGTTCAGCCGCTTCATCTCGGGCAGCGACACGTGTGCCATCGTTGCCGCAGTGGCGAGCGACGAGCCGCAGATCGAGCCGAAAGCTGCGCAGGCGCCGATGCCGGCCATCGCGATGCCGCCGCGACGGTGCCCGAGCCACGCCGCGGCCGCGTTGAAGATGCCGGTGGACAGCCCGGAGCCGGTGGCGAACTGTCCCATCAGGATGAACAGCGGAATCACCGACAGCGAGTAGTTCGCGGCCTGGAAATACGGCGCCGAGTTCATGTAGTTGAGCATCGGCTCGAGCCCCGACACCCAGATGTAGCCTGCTCCGCCCACCAGCAGCAGGGTCAGTCCCACCGGAAGGCCGAGCACGAGCAACACGACGAGCACGCCGAACATCGTCAGCGATATGGCCATCCCGCTCAAGGAGCGTCCCCTTGTATCGTTATGCGAACTTGATTCCGCCGCGCATCGCGCGTGCGATGCAGACCAGCGTGAGCAGCGCCATCGAGACGACGATCGGCACGAAGATCCACCAGGTCGGGATCAGCAGCATCATCGACATGTCGTTGAACTCGTACTGGTTCCAGCCGCCGAGCGCCAGGCGCCAGGTCATCAGCGCAGCTACGATCGCGAACAGCGTGTCGCCGGCCACCGCGAGCACGCGGCGCATCGCAGCGGGGAACATCCCGACGAACATGTCGACCGCAACGTTGCCCCCGCGCAGATGGCAGTAGGGCAGCATTGCGAAGACGGCGATCGCGGTGCCGCGCTCGACGAGTTCGAAGTCGCCGACCAGCGGCGAGTTGAAGACGCTGCGGCTCAGGATGCTCAGCACCGATACGGCCGTGAAGCCGAGCATCACGATGCCGCCGGCAATCGCGAGCCAGATGCAGGCCCGCTCGAGCGCACGTTCGGCGTCCGAGCGGGCCGGGGCGGCGTCGGTGATCCGACTCTCGCCTTCGCTCATTTCTTCTCGTATTTGGCGATCAGCGCAACCGCTTCGTCATAGAGCTTCTGGCCGTTGGGCGTGCCGGCGATCCACGCATCGACGACCGGCCTCGTGGTCTTCTGCCAGCGTGCCTTCTCCTCGGGCGACAGGCGGGTGATCTCGTGCCCCAGTTCCTTCGCCTGCTGGAGTCCCGGCACTTCGGCATCGTCCCAGGCCTTGCCGACTTCCCCGATGAAGTTGTCGCCCGAGTTCTTGTCGATGACCGCTTTCAGGTCGGCCGGCAGGCTCTCGTACTTCTGCTTGTTCATCGCCATCAGGAACACGTTCGTGTACAGGCCCGTGTATGTGTGGTATTTCGTCAGCTCGTTCAGGCGCTGCGGCTTCATCACCTCCCACGGCACCGTCACGCCGTCGGCCACGCCGCGCGACAGCGCCTCGTAGGCTTCGGGCAGCGGCATGCCGATCGGCGAGGCGCCCATCAGCTTCAGCGCGTCGCCCACCGGCTTGGTGGGCAGGCGCAGCTTCTTGCCCTGCAGGTCCTCCATCTTCGTGACCAGCTTGTCCTTCATGTGCACGAGGCCCGGCGCATGGCAGTGCAGCACGATCGGATGGACGTCCTTGTATTCCTCGCGCAGATGCAGCTTGTAGAAGTCCCAGATGGCGCGCGCGGTGGCCTCGGCGGTGTCGCCGACGACGAAGGGCAGCTCGAACAGGGCCGAGATCGGAAAGCGTCCGGGCGTGTAGCCGGGGACCGTCCAGATGACGTCGGCGACGCCTGTGCGCACCTGGTCGTACAGCTGCGGCGGCTTGCCGCCGAGCTGCATCGACGGGTAGATCTCGCACTTGATCCGCCCGCCGGAGTCTTTCTCGACGCGCTCGGCCCACGGCTGGAAGAGCTTCGTCTGCGCAGGCGCCATCGGCGACAGGAAGTGCGACATGCGCAGCTTGACCTGCTCCTGCGCGTGCAGGGACTTGATGAAGCTCGGCGCCGCAGCCGCGCCGGCGACCGCCAGCGAATTCTTCAGGAACGTCCGTTTTTCCATCTCATCTCCTCGTGTAGTTCGAAAAGGGACCCGGATCAGTTGCCCGGGCGATCCGCAAAGGCTTCGTAGGTCTTGGCCGCAATCACGAGCTTCTGGATTTCACTGGTGCCCTCGTAGATGCGCAATGCGCGTATCTCCCGATACAGCAGCTCGACGGTGGCGCCATGGATCACGCCGGTGCCGCCGAACAACTGCACCGCCTGGTCGATGACGGTCTGCGCCGATTCGGTGGCGTACAACTTGGCCATCGATGCCTCGCGCGTGACGCGCTCGCGCTGCGTGTCTTTCGTCCAGGCAGCACGATAGACGAGCAGCGCCGCCGCGTCGACGGCGAGCGCCATTTCGGCGATCTTCGCCTGCGTGAGCTGGAAGTCGGCCAGCTTGTGCCCGAAGGCTTCGCGCTCGCGGGTGCGCGCAAGCGCTTCGTCGAGCGCGCGACGCGCCATGCCGAGGGCTGCTGCGCCGACCGTCGAGCGGAACACGTCGAGCGTGGCCATCGCGATGCGAAAGCCGGCTCCCACGCGATCGATCAGCGCATCGGCCGGAACCCGGCAATGGTCGAAACGCAGGGTGCCGAGCGGATGCGGCGCGATGACGTCGACGCGCTCCGTCGCGTCGAGCCCGGGCGTGTCGGCCGGAACGATGAAGGCCGCCAGGTTCTTCGCGCCCGGTTCGTCGCCCACGCGCGCGAACACCGTGTAGAAGTCGGCGATGCCGCCGTTGGAGATCCACGTCTTGACGCCGTCGATGCGCCAGCCGTCGCCGTCGCGCGTCGCCTTCGTGCTCATCGCGGCGACGTCGGAGCCCGCATCGGGCTCCGACAGCGCGAACGCGGCGATCGACCGGCCGCGTGCCACGTCGGGCAGGAAGCGCTTCTTCTGCGCGTCGGAGCCGGCCAGCGTGATCGGCGCGCTGCCGAGTCCCTGCATCGCGAAAGCGAAGTCGGCGAGCGCGTTATGGCGCGCGAGCGTATCGCGCGCCAGGCACAGGCTGCGCACGTCGAGCTTGTCGTGCCGCCCGCCGTACGGGGCCGGAACGCTCAGCTGCAGCAGGCCCGCTTCACCGAGCGAAGCGACGAGCCGCCGGCAGGCGGCGTCGAGCGCTTCGTTTCCGCAATCGTGCGGCACGTCGAGGCGGGGCAGGGCCGTTTCCGCCCACGCCTCGAGCGCTTCGGCGAGCGTGCGGTGCGTGGAATCGAGAAACGGCCATTCGAGGAACGTCCGGTCGGACATGCGTCAATGCCTGTGTGTTGCCTGCGACTCTGTTGTCTTCGACTCAGTTGCCCTCGAACCTGGGCGTCTGCTTCGCGACGAACGCATGATAAGCGCGGTGGAAATCCTGCGTCTGCATGCAGATCGCCTGCGCCTGCGCCTCGGCCTCGATCGCTTCTTCGAGACCCATGTTCCATTCCTGCAGCAGCATCTTCTTGGTCATCGCGTGCGCGAAGGTCGGGCCGTCGGCGAGTGACTGTGCCATTGTCTTCGCCCGCTCGGCAAGTGCATCGGACTCGACGAGCGCGTTGTAGAAGCCCCAGCGCTCGGCTTCCTCGCCGGGCATTGCACGACCCGTGAAGAGCAGTTCCGACGCGCGTCCGTGGCCGACGATGCTCGAGAGCAGCGTGCACGCGCCCATGTCGGCGCCGGCAAGCCCCACCTTGACGAACAGGAACGCGACCTTGCTCTTCGGCGTGCCGTAGCGGATGTCGGAGCCGCAGGCGAGCATGGTGCCGGCGCCGGCGCAGATGCCGTCGATCGCGCAGACGATCGGCTGCGGCATGTTGCGCATCGCGCGCACGACGTCGCCGGTCATCCGCGTGAACTCGAGCAGGCCGCCCATGTCCATCTTCGTGAGCGGGCCGATGATCTCGTGCACGTCGCCGCCCGAGCAGAAGTTGCCGCCGGCGCCGGTGAGCACCACCGTCTTGATCTCGGGAACGTAGGCGAGCTTGCGGAAGAGATCGCGCATCTCGGCGTACGACTCGAAGGTCAGCGGGTTCTTGCGCTCGGGACGATTCAGCGTGAGTGTCGCCACCTTGCCTTCCACCTCGAACTGGAAGTGCTCGGTCTTGATCTCACTGGCGGGAATCCTGTACATGAATGAAGCTCCTGTTGTCGGTTGCGGGTTCAGCCGGCGAGGCACAGGCCGCCGCTCACGCTGAGCACCTGGCCGGTGATGTAGTCGGAACGCTCGCTGGAGAAGAACACGACGGCGTCGGCGATTTCCGAGGGCTTGGCGAAGCGGCGCATCGGGATGGCTTTCTGGAATGCTTCGCGATGCTTCTCGGGGACGGCCTGTAGCAGCGGGGTGTCCGTGGGCCCGGGGCACACGGTGTTCGCGGTGATGTTGTAGCGCGCCATCTCGCGGGCGAGTCCCTTCGTGAAGGCGATGACCGCCCCTTTGGCGCCCGAGTATACGGTTTCGCCGAGGCTGCCGACACGGCCCGCATCGCTCGAAACGTTGACGACCTTGCCTGACTTGCGTTCGACCATGCGCGGCAGGAATGCCTTGCACACGCGCACCGTGCCCATGTAGTTCAGCTCGACGACCTTCGCCATGAAGTCGTTGTCGTTCTCGAGGAAAGGCTGGATCTTGCCCCAGCCGGCGACGTTCGCAACGATGTCGACGTGATCGTGGCGCGCGAGCACCGCATCGCGGAAGGCGTTCACCGAATCGTCGTCGGTGACGTCGCAGCGCAGGTATTCGACGCGCAGGCCCTGCTTGCGCAGCTCGGCGGCGGCTTCCTCGCCGCGCGCATCGGAGATATCGGCCAGCACGACGGTGGCGCCGGCCTCGGCCAGCCGCTGTGCAGTGGCCAGGCCGATGCCCGAGGCGGCACCGGTGACGATCGCGATCCGGTCGTCGAGTTTCATTTGATCACTCCGTTGAGGAAGGGAAGGGAGAAGGGAGAAGGGGGGTCAGCGCGCGAGGAAGGCGGCGACGCGACGTTTGGTTTCGGCGTCGGTCATCAATCGGCGCGTCGAGACGAGTTCGTGTTCGAAGCCTTCGCTGCCCGGGCGCATGGCGAAGTCGATGCAGGTCTTTGCTTCGGCGAGCGCGGCGCGTGGCAGTGCGGCCAGGCGGTCGACCAGCGCCTGCGCGCGATCGGGCAGCTCCGCTTTCGGCACGGCCCAGTGCAGCAGGCCGAGTTGCTCGGCTGCGCGGCCGTCGAGCGTTTCGGCACCGAGAATCAGCCGCCGGGCGATGACGGGGCCGCACAGGCGTGCCAGGCGTTGCGTGCCGCCCGCACCCGGAACCAGGCCGAGCTCCACTTCGGGCAGGCCGATGCGCGCCTCGATGGCACCGATGCGCAGATCGCAGGCGAGCGCGAGCTCGAGACCGCCGCCGAGCGCGTGGCCGCCTACCTCGGCGACGCTGACCGCGTCGAGGCGCTCGATGTGGTCGAAGACCTCTTGCAGCCGGCGCACGAACTCGAGCTGCTGCTCGAGCCCTTCGTCGCCGGAGAAGCCGACGCGCATCTCGTCGAGATTCGCGCCGGCGCAGAAGGCGCGACCGACGCTTCGGATATGCAGGACGGAGATCGAAGGGTCGTTCTCGACCTGTTCGGCAACGCCGCCGAGCGCTTCGATCAGCACACGGCTCAGCGCGTTCACCGGCGGTTCGTCGATCGTGACGCGAAGTACGTTTCCGTTTCGCTCCAGCCGCAGTCCGCTCATGTCCGGGATCCTCCCTGTTCGATTGAATGAATGATCATTCAGTCAAGCAGGACATGCCTTTGAGCAAGATCAAGGGATCGTCGTCGGCTAGAAAATCGGAAAATCGGGGTCAGACCACGGTTTCCCGAATCCGGAAAACCATTACCGCATCGTGAAATTTCCGCAGTGCAACGCATCACTACGGGATTTCATCTTCTGCTGTTCAGATTTCTCACTGTGGGAAAAGAGTTGCATGTCGTTGAAAACCCGGAAGAAAAGTTTTTGAACAACACGGCAGTTTTTCTATATTGCATTGCACCACAAATCGCTAAGATTCCTTCCATCTCGACGACGATACGAGCCGCCGGAACGGGTCGCGCTTCCGGGCGTGCGGGTTCGCCGCCGAAACGATCTTCACTCGTTCAGGAGAGTCCTCATGTCGTCCCGTGAACTCGATGCGCAGAAGCTGCAGAAGGAATGGTCGGAAAGCCCGCGCTGGCGCGGAATCAAGCGCGGCTACACCGCCGAAGACGTCGTGCGCCTGCGCGGCTCGCTACAGGTCGAGCACACGCTCGCGAAGCGCGGTTCGGAGAAGCTCTGGAAGCTGATCAACGAGGAGCCATTCGTCAACTCGCTCGGCGCGCTCACCGGCAACCAGGCGATGCAGCAGGTCAAGGCGGGGCTGAAGGCGATCTACCTGTCTGGCTGGCAGGTGGCGGGTGATGCGAACCTCGCGGGCGAAATGTATCCCGACCAGTCGCTGTATCCGGCGAACTCGGTTCCGTCGGTCGTGCGCCGGATCAACAACACGCTCACGCGCGCCGACCAGATCCAGTGGATGGAAGGCAAGAGCCCAGGCGACGACGGCTTCGTCGATTACTTCGCGCCGATCGTCGCCGATGCCGAAGCCGGCTTCGGTGGCGTGCTGAATGCTTTCGAGCTGATGAAGTCGATGATCGACGCCGGCGCATCGGGCGTGCACTTCGAGGACCAGCTCGCGTCGGTGAAGAAGTGCGGTCACATGGGCGGCAAGGTGCTCGTGCCGACGCGCGAAGCCGTTGCCAAGCTGGTGTCCGCGCGGCTCGCCGCCGACGTCTGCGGTGTGCCGACGATCCTGCTCGCGCGCACCGACGCCGAGGCGGCCGACCTCGTCACCTCCGACGTCGACGAGAACGACCGTCCCTACCTCACCGGCGAGCGCACCGTCGAGGGCTTCTTCCGCGCGCGCAACGGGCTCGAGCAGGCGATCTCGCGCGGTCTGGCCTACGCGCCCTACGCCGATCTCATCTGGTGCGAAACCGGCACGCCCGACCTGGAGTTCGCGCGCTCCTTCGCCGATGCGATCCACAAGCAGTTCCCGGGCAAGATGCTCGCGTACAACTGCTCGCCGTCGTTCAACTGGAAGAAGAACCTCGACGAAGCGACGATCGCGAAGTTCCAGCGCGAGCTCGGCGCGATGGGCTACAAGTTCCAGTTCATCACGCTCGCCGGCTTCCACTCGCTGAACTACAGCATGTTCCATCTGGCGCACGGCTACGCGCGCAACCAGATGAGCGCGTTCGTCGAGCTGCAGGAGGCGGAGTTCGCGGCGGCCGAGCTTGGGTTTACTGCGGTGAAACACCAGCGCGAAGTCGGCACCGGCTACTTCGACGCGGTGACGACCACCGTCGAGCGTGAGGCGTCGACCGCGGCGCTGAAGGGTTCGACGGAGGATGCGCAGTTCTTCGACGCGAAGGGCGGGAAGAAGAAGGCTGCTTGAAGCGCGAAGGGGGGAACCGGCGCGATGAGCGCGCCGGGTTGCCTGGAAGTTGTGAGAAAGGGCTGGCGTGTGCCGGCCCTTCTCGTTTTGGTGCGCCCAGGACGGGCGTCTCTTCGGGCGCGCTTTCACCCTTCCCGTCTCTACGTGCCCACGCGCCTAGGCGCTCACGCATCACGCGCCCACGCACCCATGCACCCACGCCTCTTGTGCGGCGGGCGGACGATTCGCGCGGCAATCGCACGCCTGGGCTTGACCCGTTTCCGGAGTCCGGGCTGATGCGCTTTCCGCGGACAGCTCGTATCAGTCACTCGCGGTCTCTGCGATCAGCACTTCAGCCGGGATGCCGAGCTCGCGGTGCAGCCGGCGGATCATTGCCAGTGTCAGCGGGCGTTTACGGTTGAGAACCTCGTAGACGCGGTTCCTCCTGCCGATCATCGGCTCCAGGTCTTTCACAGTCAGTCCGTTCTGCTCCATGCGGAACTTGATTGCTTCGACCGGGTCCGGAGCGCCAATCGGGAAGTGCCGGGCCTCGTAGGCTTGCACGAGAGTGGTTAGCACATCCAGGCGGTCTCCTTCGAGCGTACCCCGCGCAGGATCAGACTCCATCAGCGTGGAGATTTCCTTGAGGGTGCGCTTGTAGTCTGCTTTCGTGTGGATGGGACGGATGTGCATGGCAACGTAGAGAACGAAATCACTCGCCAGGGCGTCACCCTCCGAAGGTTCTAGTCCGACGACTCGGCCGAGCGTTGAATTCCGGTGCGTGATGCGCGCGCCTATAACGGTTCCTGTGCCTCTTCCACCTCGCGCACAGGAGACCGTCCGATGCATCCGTCCCTCGCTTCCGCTTCTCCCACCGCCTTCGTTCCCGCACACGCCACGCACCCGCGCCGCCAGCTCGGCCAGGGGATGACCGAGTACATCATCGTCGTCGCCCTCATCGCAGTCGCTGCCATCGGCGTCTACACGCTGCTCGGGCAGACGATCCGCAACCAGACCGCGGGTCTCGCGCTCGAGGTTTCGGGGCAGACCGCGTCGACGGCGATCGGCAACGCACAGACGAACGCGAACACTGCGTCGACGAACGCCAACGCGCGCAAGGGTCTCGACAACTACGACGCCAACAATCGCTGAGCGGAGCGGCGGCCGTGCGCACGCACAAGTCGAAAGCGGCGCAGCGCGGGCAGACGCTCGTGCTCGCGCTCACGTTGCTGTTCGCAGGGCTGCTCGCGCTGTTCTTCCTCTTCAGCACGGGGCAGGTCGTGGCCACCAAGCACAGACTCGTGAACGCTGCCGATGCTGCTGCGTGGAGCGCGGCGCTATGGCGCGCCCGCGTGCTGAATTTCCATGCCTACACGAACCGGGCGATCGTCGCGCAGGAGGTCGCCGTCGCGCAGGCGGTCACGCTGGTTTCCTGGGCGAAGTACTTCGAGCAGTTCACCGGCAACGCGAGCACGCTCGCCGCGGCGTGGCCGCCCGCTGCACCGGTGCTGCAGGCGGCCGCTTCGGTTGCACGCAGCGCACGCGAGCTCACCGAGCTGACGGCCGCCGAGGAGATTCGCGTGCGTGCGTCGTCATCGGTCGGCTACAAGTCGCTGCTCGCGCGCAGCCAGGAAGTGCTGCAGCTCGCTGCCGACTCGTTCGGGCTCGGCGCCGTGGCCAACGAAGTCGTTCGTGCCAACGATCCGTCGTTCTTCGCGTTCGCGCTCGGCGACTCGGGCGCGTTCAGCGGCTTCACGCGCCGCTTCGCGAGCGATGCCGATCGAACGCGCCTGCGCGACCTCACCGTCGATTCGCTCGATCCCTTCGTGCGCGGCCCGCGTCGGGACGATCTTCGGCTGCTGCTGTTGCCTTCATCGTGCTTCGGTCGACCCACGAGCGTCGATCGCTGGTTCCGCTGGTGGCGCAAGCGCGGCGGTACCGAGATGGCGCCCGACCTCGAACGCTGGCAGGCCGTGGACACCGCGTCGATCCACAACTGGCGCAGGAGCGGGTTCTTCGGTACGAGTTGCCGGCAGCGCGAATGGATGCCGGTGGGTTGGGGCGCAGCGCAGGCCGCCGACAGAACGTCTTCGACGATCCCCGTCAACAACGGCGTGCCGTCGTCCATGCTGCTCGGGAACACCGGCGCAACGCTCGACAACCGCACCGCGACGGCGCTCGCCGAATCGGGAATCGTCGGCGAGGGCTACGCCGGATTCGAGCGATACAGCGGCATCGAGCGGGTGCGCGAGCTGAACTACGGAGCACTTGCCGACGATCGCTTTCCCGTCTCGCAGGTCGTCGTGCTCGCGCGTGCGGAAGCACGGCGCGTTCGCACTGCGAACGTGCTCGACGTCGGCATCGGCCGGCTGCGCCTGTTCGAGTCCTTCGCCGACAACCGGCTGTGGGCGATGGCGGTCGGAGAGGCGTATTTCCGCCGACCGCCCGGGGCACCCGAGCGGATCGAATACGCGAGCCTGTACAGCCCGTACTGGCAGGCGCGGCTCGCCGAACCGAGCGACGCGCAACGTGCAGCGGCGGTGCGCTATGCGAACTGAACGGCAGCCAGCGGGGCGACAGCGCGCCGAGCGGCGTGCACAACGCGGGCAGGCCCTTGTCGAGGCGCTCGTTGCCGCGATTGCGATCGTGCCGCTGGCACTGCTCGCGATCCTGCTCGGAAAGCTGCAGTCGATGCAGCAGGCAACGATCGGCGCTTCCCGTACGCTGGCTTTCGAATGCACCGTGCGTCCGGCCGACTGCAGCGATGCGTCGGCGCGCCTGGCGCTCGCCGAAGAAGCGCGGCGTCGACATTTCGGTCGCATCGATCGCGAGATTCTCTCCGGCGATGTGCTGAACGACGCCGCTCCGGACGACGAACGCAACGCGCTGTGGACGGATCGTCGCGGGCGGGCGCTGCTCGAGCGATACGCCGACGTTTCGATCGCGGTCGCGCCGTCGCGATTCGATGCCGGTGTGTCGACCGCCGCCGGGCGCGCCGGCGGCGATGCGGCGATCCTGCTCGATCGGCTGGCCGGTCCGTCGCGTTTCGGGCTGTCGATCGATGGTGGACTTGCGGCCTCCGAGGTCCAGGTGCGGGTCTCGCCCGGCAGCGTGGGCAACGAGGGCTTCGCTCGACTCGACTCGTTGCCGCTGCTGATGCGCGCCCGAACGGCGCTCGTCACCGACGCGTGGAACGCCTCGGGTCCCTACGGCAGTGCAGCGCACACGGTGCAGTCGAGAGTCGAGGCCGGACAACGCGTCGATGCAGTGCATGAGGCTGCTTTCCGCGCCGGCTACCAGCTCACGCGCTGGTCGATGCAACTGATGGACGTGGCCGGCCTCGAGCCGCGCGCATCGTCGTTCCGCCCTCACGAGAGCGATGTCGACCGCGTTCCGGCCGACCGCATCGGCCAATGAATCCGCGCGCTGCATTGCTGCTCGCCGCGCTGCCGCTGGTAGCGTTGCAGGCGCCATCGGCAGCGCAGGACGTGGGCATCCTGCAGGCGCTGCCGGGCATCGATCGTGCGCGACTCGCGATCCCGGACGGCTCGCTCGCCGGGCATACGGTCGTCGTGTACGAGGTCGACACGCAACGTACGCCGCAGGAGGCACTCGGCGAGGTCGAGCGTCATTGGCGCGCGCACGGCGTCGATACCGTGCTGCAGGCGCAGACCGGCGACTGGCACGTGCTGTCGCGGCACACCGGCTCGGCGCCAGGCGGGGACGGCGACACAGCCTTCGAAGGCTTCGAGACCTTGCAATTGCGTGCCTCGCCGCGGGGCGGCAGCGAAGGCCTGCTCACGCGGTGGACGCAGGCGAGCGGGTCGAATCAGCACGACACGCTCGCGCGGCTCGTTCCGCCCGATGCGCAGCGAGTGCGCCAGCTCGCCTCGGGCGGCCAGCACGAGCGTCGCGGCAGCACGCTCGTCGCGCACTTCGCGCGCTCGCTCGACGACGCCGAGGCGCATCTGCATCGCCATCTCGCGCGCATCGGTTTCGAGCCGATGCAGGCGGACGGACAGCCGAAGGACCTGCGCTGGCGCGACGATCGCGCGCGCTTCTATCGCGGCGCAGGCGCAGAGCTGCTCGTCACGCTGCATCGGCAGCCGCAGGGCGCAAGCGCCGTGCTGCATCACGTGGAGGTGCCGAAATGAGCAAGCCGCGTTCGCGCGGGCAGACGATCGTCGAGTACCTGCTCGTCGTGGCGCTGTTCGCACTGGCGATCACTGTGGGACCAGCCAGCCCTCTGGAGTCGTTCTTCGACGCGATCGCCGACCGCTATCAACGCTTCACCGAATCGATCTCCATGCCATGAGAACTCCTTCCGTCCTCCTTCGGCGTGTCGCTGCATTCACGAGCCGGCACCACTCTTCGCTGTTGTTCGTTGCGGCCCTCGGCTTCGGTGCCCTCGCGGTATTCGGCGTGCGCGGTTATCTCGCCGAACGGATCGAGATCGAGAAGGCACGGCTCGCGCCGACCCAGCCGGTCGTCGAGGTCGTCGTCGCACGGCACGACCTCGAGCCCGGCGACGTCGTCGATGCTGAAAGCATGGCGGTGCGCGAAGTACCTGCTGACCTCGTGCCCGGCAGCGCGGTGCTTCCCGATCGCTTCGACCGGCACGTCGGCGCCCGCATCGCGCAGCCGATGCGCGGCGGTGAGCCACTGCTCGCGGGAGCGATCGTCGGCGCCGACCTCACCACGTTCTCGAGCCGGATCCGACCCGGGATCCGGGCGATGTCGGTCCTCGTCGACGAAGTGAACTCCGTCTCCGGGATGCTGCAGCCGGGCGATCGCATCGACCTGTTGTTCAGCGTGCGTCCTCCGGTGGAGCAAGGGATGCCGCCGGCGCAGGAGGTCACTGCGACGCTGATGCAGGACCTGGCCGTGCTCGCCACCGGCCGACAGGTACGCGTGGATCCCGGCGACTCGGGCGGCATGCGTCACTTCACGGCGATCACCGTGGAGGTGTCGCCGTCGCAGGCGCAGGAGCTGATCGTCGCGCAGCGCACCGGAAAACTCACTGCAATGTTGCGCAACCCCGAAGACCGCGAGCCGATGCGCGCACGGGCAATGGATCTGAACGCGCTGCTCGGTATCGACCCCCCGCATCGCAGCGTCGTCGTGCCGCAGGCGGTCGGACCCGAGATCATCGTCGGCGGCCGTGGTGCGCTCGTCGCCACGGCGGGCGTTGCGTCGGTGCCGGTGGACGAGTTGCGCGCGCAGCAGCAGAACGAGGGAGCAATCGCGGAAGAGAACGATGTCGAGGAGCGGGCGTGGGCGCTGTACCGCTTCGGACGCGCGCTGCCGTCCGAGGCGACGGATCCATCCCGGTCGACTACCGCACAACCGGCGCAGTTGCCATGAAGAGGCGGCGACTCGTGATGAAGCTTCTTTCGCTCGTGCGTTCGTTTCTGCATGTCACCGCGTTGCGGATCGGAATCGCATTCGTCCTCGGCCTGTCCGCAGCGACGGGCGCGACGCTGCCGCCGATCCCGGTGGAACTGCACGTCGGGCAGGTGCACCTCATTCGCGCGGGCGAGCTCAAGCGCGTCGCCGTCGGCAACGGCAAGGTCATCCAGGCCACCGCGCTCGAAGGCGGGCAGGTGCTGGTGATTCCCGAGGCGCCCGGACAGAGCACGCTGCATCTGTGGGCGGCCGACGGCACCGAGAGCAGCTTCGAGATCCACGTCGTTCCCGCCGACGCGAACCGCCTCCTCGCGGAAGTTCGCGCGATGCTCGGCGAGACGAGCCGGATCCGCGCGCGCATCGTCGGCGACAAGGTCGTGCTCGAGGGCAGCGAGATCTCCGAGGAGGAGGCCATCCGGATGGCGGAGATCGCAAGGCGCTATCCGCAGATCGTCAACCTGATCAGTCGCATCGGCCTGGAACGGATGATCGAGATGGACGTGCGCATGGTCGAGATCCGTCGCGACCGCCTCGACGACATCGGCGTGCGCTGGAACTCCAGCGCGCAGGGGCCGAGCTTCGGCATTCTCGGGGACCTTCATCGAAGCAATGCGTTTCGCGTGGGCGGTGCGGCAGCCGAAGCCGGCCTCGAAGTCCGTACGCGGGTGGCGCCCTTCGCCACGGCGCTCGGGTTGGCGACGTCGATCGGATCGGTCATCAACCTGCTCGTGCAGAACGGCGACGCGCTCGTGCTCGCCGAACCGAGGTTGTCGTGCCGCAGCGGAGGGTCGGCGCGTTTCATTGCCGGAGGCGAGCTGCCGGTGCCCTTTGCCAGTGGACTGGGCACCGTGTCGGTCGGCTTCAAGGAATACGGCGTGAAGTTCGAGGTCGAGCCGGTGGCCAGCGAGAGCGGCGTCATCGCCGCACGGATCGCCACCGAGATCTCGGCGATCGATTTCAGCGTGCAGGTGCAGGACGTGCCCGGCCTCACCAAGCGCCGTGCCGAAACCGAGGTGAACCTGCGCGAGCACGAAACGCTCGTCATCGCCGGGTTGCTCAGCGAAGACGCGTCGCGTTCGATCGACAAGATGCCCGGGCTGGGCGAGCTGCCGATCCTCGGTGCGCTCTTTCGCTCGCGCGAGTTCCGCAACAACAAGACCGAGCTCGTCGTCTTCATCACGCCTCGCTTCGTGACCCCGGCGAGCGATTCGCAGCGCGCTGCGATCGAGCAGAGCGCCGAGCGCGTGCAGCAGGCACGCGAGCGACTGCAGATGGCGGAGTGAGATGTTGACGCTGTCCATCGAAAGCGGCGCCGGCGAGGCACGCACGGTGCGCATCGAGCGCTTCCCGGCGAGCATCGGTCGGCACGACGGCAGTGCCGTGTTCCTTCCCGGCTGGCGGGTGGCCCGTTTTCACGCGGAGATCGTGCGTATCGAGCATGGCTTCAAGCTGGTCGATCGGGGCAGCCTCGGGGGCACCCGGGTCAACGGGGAACGCATCGCCGAGTACGCACCGCTCGATGTGGACGACGAGATCACGATCGCCGGATTTCGCCTGCGGGTTCATTCCGGCGCGCGGCGCGGTACAGAGCCTCCGCTGGGCGACATGGAACCGTCCGGGCGCGGGCCACGTACAACGGACACGGAAAGCGGCGCTTCGGCTCTCGTTGCTCCACCGCCCGACCGGCCGAACGCCGCAACGGCACGCGGCACCGTCGACGATCTCGTTCCCTGGCGGCTCCTTCTGCATCGGCGGCTTCTCGCGACGATCGACCTGCGGCGCCAGGACATCCGGCAACTGAGCGCCGGGCAATTGCACGACGAGATCGAGCGCGTGCTGCGCGCGATCGCAAAAGAAGAGCGCGGGCTTCCCGGTAGCGTCGATCGCGACCGGCTCGTGCGCGAAGTGCTCGACGAGGCGATCGGGCTCGGTCCGCTGGAGCCGCTGCTGCGCGACGAGACGATCAGCGAAATCATGGTCAACGCGCCCGACGAGATCTTCGTCGAGCGTGAGGGGCGGCTCGAGGCCACGACGGCGTCGTTTACCGGAGAAGAGGCGGTGCGCGCCGCGATCGATCGCATGGTCGCGCCGCTCGGACGACGCATCGACGAGTCGTCGCCGATGGTCGATGCGCGCCTTCCCGATGGATCGCGCGTGAATGCGATCATTCCGCCGCTTGCCGTGCGCGGGCCGGCGATCACGATTCGACGCTTCAATCACCGGCTGTTCTCGCCGAGCGATCTCGTCGCCAACGGGTCGTTGTCGTCGTCGATGCTCGACTTCCTCACCGTGTGCGTGCGTTCACGTCGCAACGTCGTCGTCTCGGGTGGCACCGGCTCGGGCAAGACCACGCTGCTGAACCTGCTGTCGAACCTGATCGAAGCCGATCAGCGCGTCGTCACGATCGAGGACGCGGCCGAGCTGCAGCTCGCGCATGCGCATCGCGTCACGCTCGAGGCCCGGCCGGCGAACGCCGAGGGGCGCGGGCTGGTGACCATCCGCGACCTCGTGCGAAACGCCTTGCGCATGCGGCCCGATCGCATCGTGGTCGGCGAGTGCCGTGGCGGCGAGGCACTCGACATGCTGCAGGCGATGAACACCGGGCACGACGGGTCGCTGACGACCGTTCATGCGAACAGCCCGCGCGATGTCGTGTCCCGTCTCGAGACGATGGTGCTGATGGCCGACGTCGAGATGCCGGTTGCCGCGATTCGCGAGCAGATCGTCGCGGCTGTCGATGTCATCGTGCATCAGGCGCGGCTGTCCGACGGCCACCGGCGGGTGGTGGAGATCGTCGAGCTCACCGGCCTGGAGGGCGCACGGGTGCTGATGCAGCCGCTCTTTCGCTTCGCGGGCGGCCGCTTCGTCGGCTGCGGCAACGTTCCGCAGTTCTACGAACGGCTGCGCGAGGAAGGGCACGCCTTCGATCTGTCGATCTTTCAGGCGAGCGCATCGTGAGCGCGACGGGATCGAACCCCGCGCTGTGGCTGGCGCTCGTCGGTGCCTTCGGCGCCGCCTCGGCATTGCTTGCGCTCGTCGTGCGCCACGGAACGCGCTACGCGGCCCGGCACCGTGAACGCTTCGAGCACGGCGTCGGAATGCGAATGCGCGAGGCGTTCCTGTTCGTCGATGCCACGCGGCTCTTTGCGTTGCAGCACCTGCTCACGTTGTCGGCAGCACTCGCTGCCTGGTGGGCGACGAACGCGTGGCCCGCGGCGCTTGCCGTGGCCTTCGCCGCGGCGTTGCTGCCGCGCGGGGCGCTGGCGATCCTGCGTCGGCGGCGTCTCGAGGCCTTCCGCCAGCAGATGCCTGACGCGCTGATGCTGGTCGCCGGAGGATTGCGGTCGGGCAGCGGGTTGATGCAGGCGCTGGCGCAGGCCGCCAGTGAAATCGCGCCGCCCGCGCGGCACGAGTTCGGGCTGCTGCTGCGCGAGCAGCGCCTCGGCGTATCGCTCGACGACGCGCTCGCTTCCTTCGGCCGTCGTGTTCCGATCGAGGAATCGCTGCTGTTCGCCTCCGCATTGCGCATCGGCGCTGCGGCCGGCGGAAGCATGGCGGCGACGCTCGAGTCGCTCGCGGAGTCGATGCGACGAAAGCTCGCGATCGAGGGCAAGATCCGCGCGCTCACCGCGCAGGGGCGACTGCAGGCCTGGGTGATGGGCGCGTTGCCGGCGTTGCTTGCGGCGGTGCTGTTCCTGATCGATCCGGTGTCGATGCGCATGCTGCTCGCCTCGTGGCAGGGCTGGGTCGTCTGCGCGGCGGTCATGTTGCTGCAGGCGATCGGCTTCGTCGCGATCCGGCGGATCGTGGCGATCGACGTATGAACGCGTGGCTTGTTCTCTCGCTGGTCGCGACTTTCGCTGCCGTCGTGCTGTCGTCGTGGTCGCTGTTCGTCGCCAGCTTTCGGCCGGTTGCGCGAGCCCCGATGGAAGATGTCGAGCGCCTGCCGCTGGCCTGGCGGTTCGGCTGGCCGATCGTTGTACGGCTCGCCCCGCGGATCGGGCGGGTGATCGACGCGGCACAGCGCGAGCGCCTGCGCGAAGCGCTCGCGCGTGCCGGGCTCGACACCGGGCTCGCTCCCGAACACTTCGTCGCCGGCCAGGTCGTCCTTGCGGTCGGTCTCGCTGTGATGGTGGCAGCGGTGTCGTCGGTACTCGCGTCGTTCTCTGCGATGACAGCCCTCGTCGCCGCCGCGATCGGCGTCGTACTGCCGCGCATGGCACTACGCGAGCGGATCGCGCGGCGGCGGCAAGCGATCCTGCGCCACCTTCCGCACGACCTCGATGTCGTCACGCTCAGCGTCGAGGCGGGGCTGAATCTGGGTGCGGCGCTGGCCCACGCCGCGGAGCATGGGCCGCCGGGGCCGTTGCGCGACGAATGGCATCGCGTGTTGCGTGATGTGCACGCGGGCCAGGCGCGCCACGAAGCGCTGCGTGCGATGTCCATTCGTCTCGCGCTGCCGGCAGTGTCGAATGTCGTCGCCGCGCTGATCGCCGCCGAGCGGCAGGGCGCAAGCCTTGCGCCGATCCTGCGTGCGCAGGCAGAGCAGCGCCGCACCGAGCGATTCCTGCGCGCCGAACGGCTCGCGATGGAAGCGCCGGTGAAGATGCTGCTGCCGCTGGTGTTGTTCATCTTTCCCGGCACCTTTGCGATCCTGCTGTTTCCGATCGTGCAGCGGCTGCTCGTCGAGGGTGTGTTGTGAGCGGGCTTGCGCGGCGGGATCGGCATGGAACCTCTGCCGATGCGTGGGCAAGGGCGGTCCTTCTCGTCGAGCCCGGTGCTGCGCGCATTCGTGCGCGGCGTGCGCATCGTCTGATCGAGCGACTCGTGGGCCTCGTCGCGCAGCCGATTCCGCCGACGGGAAGCGGGTTGTGGATCGAGCCGTGTCGCGCAGTCCACACCTTCGGCGTGCGTGGGCCCATCGACCTCGTGTTCGTCGCGAAGGGTGGCGCCGTGCTTCGCGTCTACCAGAACGTCGAGCCGAATCGCATGCGCGGTGCGCTGTGTGCGCGTGCGGTGCTCGAGTTGCGCGCGGGCGAGGCGGAACGATTGAACATGCGGCCGGGAACGGTCGTGCGCTGGATCGTCGATACGAAGACGGGAGACGAATGATGTTTCGGCTGATTCACGGAATGTTGCTCACGCTCGCCGCGCTGGCGCCGATCGGGTGTGCAACGGACGCAGGGATTGCGCGGAGCGCAACGGACGTTCATGGCGACTCCGCCGGTGTTGCGCTCACGGCAGCGCGTGCATCGTCACCGGAACCGTCGCCGGAAACGGTCCTTGCGAGCGCAGCAGCGTCGACGGTCGACCTCGCGGCATTGCAGTCGCAGGCTGAGGATGCCTATCGCGCGCGTCGCTTCGACGAAGCCCTCACGCTCTACGAGCGTCTGGTCGAACTGCGGCCGGCGAGTGCCCACGCGTGGCTGCGCCTGGGCAACGTACACCATCAGCGTCGCGCCTGGTTCAAGGCGATCACTGCCTATCGCCGCGCATCGGCTCGTACGATCGCAGGCGTGGAGACCGAGCCGGCGGTGCGCGCGAAGGCGTACTACAACGTTGCGCTGATCGATCTCGAGCTTGCGCGCCAGAGCCTGCGTTCACTGGAGCGGCTCGGCGGCGCGTCAGCGGCGGTCGGCGACCCCGCACCGCTGGCACGCGAGATCGACCGTACGCAGCGGCGACTGGAAGCGGTCTTCTCGCGCGAGTCGGTGGACACGCCCCCCGGGGCGGACACGCCGGCGAATGCAGAGAGGTCCACGAAAGTCGACCGACCCAGGAAGGCAGATGCGCCGACGAAGGTGGACTACATCCGCGGCGAGCCGCGGCCGTGACGACGCAACAGTTCCATTGCGCGCGCCGTCAACGAGCCAGCGCGCTCGTCGAGACACTGCTTGCCGCACCGATCGTGCTGCTGCTCGGGCTCGGCGCGCTCCAATGGGCACTGCTGCTGCATGCGCGTACCGCGATCGAATACGCGGCCTTCGAAGCGGCGC
The DNA here is from genome assembly GCA_964538505.1 of uncultured Limnobacter sp. Classification (GTDB taxonomy): domain Bacteria; phylum Pseudomonadota; class Gammaproteobacteria; order Burkholderiales; family Burkholderiaceae_E; genus Zeimonas. Next base: position 30,906 of record CAZIDY010000030.1, read on the forward strand.
GTGCAGGCAGCGTCGCGCAGGCACGACCCGACGCGGTCGAGGCAGGTCTCGCGCGCGGGCTGCTGCCGTTCTGGCAGGGCGCAGGCATGCCGCGCGAGCAGGGCGCGGCGCTGGCGGCAGCGCGCACGCGGCTGGCGCAGGCGCTGGCCGCAGGATCGATCGACTGGCGTCAGCTTGCGCCGACGGTCGAGAGCTTCGCCGACTGGGCCGAGCCGGCACGCGATTCCTTCGGCCGCCCGATGCCAGGCACGCCCGAGATCCCGAACGACAACCTGCAATGGAGCTGGCTGCGCACGCCGGCGAGCGGCGCAGTCGCACTGCGCGGCCGCGAGCCGATCGGCGCGCAATCGCAGCAGACACTGAACGACGCGAACCTGCTCAAGCTCGAGTTGCGCTACGCCGTTCCGTTGATGGTGCCGCTCGTCGGAAGCATCGCAGCGTGGCTGATGCGCATCGTCGATGGCTGTGACGCCCCGTCGCGGCGTCGCGTGGGGCTGGTCGATCTCGGCATTCCCGCAGCAGGCGCGGCGTCGCGTGCCTGGGCGTGCGCAATGTACCGCGCGCCGGATGCGTCGGGACGCATCGTTCCCCGCTGGCCGGTGCGCGTGAGCGCCACGGTACGCATGCAGAGCCCCGCGCGGCGCAGCGCGAAGACGCCGCATCGTTCGCAGTCGCCGGTGCGCGTCGCTTCGTCTGCGTCGAGCGCAGGCAGCCTGCCGGCGGCGCCCGAGGCAACCATCGAAAGTCTCGCGCTGGCGCCAGAAGCATCGGCACCCTCCGCATCGTCGACGGCCCCCGGAGCATCGACGGCCACCGAAGCAACGACAGCTCCCGAAGCATCGACAGTTGTCGAAGCATCCGCGACGCGCATTCGCGTCGGCGCCGACGCCGACTCGAGCGGCGCCCGCGCCCCGGGTTGGTTGAACTTCGGCGGCGAACGCAGCTTCAGCGTGCCCGGCGCCTGCGGTGGGTGATCTGCTGCACGATCCATTCGACGAGCGCGCGCCAGTGCCCGGGATGCGACCAGGCGGGGTCTGCACCGTCGAAGCGATGGAACGCGTCGGCAGTGCGCAACGCGCGCTGCCATTCGCGATCCTCGGCGACGAGATTGCGCATCAGCTCGCGCGCGTGCAATTCGTGGCCGACGGCAACGTGCAGCGACGTGTCCGTCGCACGCAGCGCGCCCGCCAACCCCAGCCACGTGCGCTCATCCTCATGCAGCGACGACGAGAAGTCGTCGAGCGCCTCCATCGTCGGCGATGCGCGCCCGCTGATGCGGCGCCAGCGGCTGCGCGGCTCGATCGGACGCACGGTCGCGAGCCTGGGGTCGACGAAGCAAAGCGCAGCCAGTGGCAGCGATGCAGCACGAATCGCGCGCACCGAGCGCGCCGCGGGCAGGGCGGAGTCGCCGAAGGAAACGACGACGAGGCGCGCGTCTCGATGCTGCGCGATCAGGTCTTCGGCCGCGGCAATGAGATCTCCCTCATAGCGGGCCGCCTGCACCGCGGTCGGCGAGGTGTCGCCTCCGTCGGCCGGATCGAAGCGCATCGATGGCACGCCCACGTGCGCGATCTCGCGTGCCAGGCGAACGTGCAGGCGATGCTCGCCCGTACGCGGATGCCCCGGCACCGGCGCGATCAGCATCGCGACGTCCGCGGCACGGACGACGGCGGTCGTCACGCCGATCAGCGATCCGGTTACGCCACCGATCAGGCCTGGCTGTTCGAGAATCGTCATCGCGTCGGCACGCGGCGAACGCGTCGCTCAACGAAGCGACTCGAGGAAGTCCTCGGTCGTCTCGAACAGCGCGTCCGGAAGCGGCCGCGCCAGGCTCGCGCTGTCCCAGAACGGAGAAACGCGCGCCGCCCGCGCGCCGGCGAGATAGCCCGCGTCGAGCCAGGATTCGGTGAGCGAGCGCGTGCCGGGAGAGACATCGCCGAGCGAAGCGGTCGACTCGTTGGTCTCGACGAAGGCCACCGATGGCTGCACCCCGCGCTCCGCAGTGGGCGGCGGCTGCATGCGCAACTCGCCCAACGACACCAGCAGGCGAGTCGACAGCCCGGAGGACGCCGCGAGCGCATCGACGGCACTTCGCCCGCTTTCCGGCGCCTGCCAGAACAGGTGCGCATCGAGCAGTTGATCGAGCGCCACCGAGAGGTCGACACCGAGCAGCGCACCGGCGCGCACACTCCACAGCACGTTGGGTCCTTCGGCGCGCTGGCGCACGAGCATCGTGCAGCGGAACAGGTCGTTGCGCCATGCATCGAGTGTTGCCTCGGACGGCTCGCCGGGCGAATCGCCGCAACCGTAGAGGTCGGGAACGAGCACGACCCATCCGCGGGCGGCCATGCGCCAGGCCTGCGCGGCGATCACACGTCGCGCGCAGGGTCGTTCGTCGCCGAGCGGTTGTACGCACAGAATCGTGCCGCGCGGCTCGCCTTCGGCCGGCATCCACCAGACGCCGAAGCGCGTGCCGCCTTCGAAACCTTGCAGCTGCGCGGGCTCGAAACGGGCCGTGCCGTCGCGGCCGTCGACACGCGCGGCATCCCGGGTGCTGCTGACCGAGATCCAGGGTTCCATCGCGCGGCCATTCTATCGCCGGCGTTTCACCGATGGCGCGGTACCATCTTCGGTTCCCCGCGCATCGAACCCGAACATCATGCAACTGCGAAAGGCCGTGTTTCCGGTGGCCGGACTGGGCACCCGCTTTCTGCCCGCAACGAAGTCGATCCCGAAGGAGATGCTGCCGATCGTCGATCGGCCGATCATCCAGTACGCGGTCGACGAGGCGATCGAGGCCGGCTGCGACACGCTGATTTTCGTGACTGGTCGGTCGAAGCGGGCGGTGGAAGACTACTTCGACCGCACCCCCGAGCTGGAGGCCGAGCTCGAAGCCAAGGGCAGGCACGAAGCGCTGGAGCTCGTGCGCAACATCGTGCCCCCGCATGTCAAAGTCCTCTTCGTGCGCCAGCCCGCACCGCTCGGCCTGGGCCATGCGGTGCTGTGCGCAGCGCCGATGATCGGCGACGACGAGCACTTCGCCGTGCTGCTGCCCGACGACCTCATCGACGGTCACCCCGATGGCGTGCTGAGCCAGATGCTGCCGCTCGCCGAATCGAGCGGCGGCAGCGTCGTCGCGATCGAGCAGGTGCCGCGTGCCGACGTCAGCAAGTACGGCATCGTCTCGCCCGCCGACGAGCAGGGCCCGCGCATGCGGATCACAGCGATCGTCGAGAAGCCTGCCGTCGAGGAAGCGCCGTCCACCTATGCGGTCGTCGGCCGCTACATCCTGCACCCGTCGATCCTGAAGACGCTGGTCGACCTGCCGCCGGGCAGCGGCGGCGAGATCC
>CAZIDY010000031.1:0-32016 GCA_964538505.1 uncultured Limnobacter sp.
ACGAACTTCCGCATCCACGGCGTCAACTACACGATCTCGTCGGCGTGCTCCACCTCGGCGCACTGCATCGGCAACGCCGCCGAACTCATCCAGTGGGGCAAACAGGACCTCATGTTCGCCGGCGGCGCCGAGGAGCTCGACTGGACGCTGTCGGTGCTGTTCGACGCAATGGGCGCGATGTCGTCGAAGTACAACGACCGCCCGCAGCAGGCCTCGCGGGCGTACGACGCGAACCGCGACGGCTTCGTCATCGCCGGCGGCGGCGGTGTCGTCGTGCTCGAGGAGCTCGAGCACGCGAAGGCGCGCGGCGCGAAGATCTACGGCGAGCTCGTCGGCTACGGCGCCACCTCCGACGGCCACGACATGGTCGCCCCGAGCGGCGAAGGCGCGGTGCGCTGCATGCGCCAGGCGCTCGCTACGGTGAAGACGCCGATCAGCTACATCAACACGCACGGCACGAGCACGCCGGTGGGCGACATCACCGAGCTCGATGCGATCCGCACCGTGTTCGGCGAGCGCGACCAGCCGCTGCCGCACGTCTCGTCCACGAAATCGATGACCGGGCACTCGCTCGGCGCCACCGGCGTGCAGGAAGCGATCTACAGCCTGCTGATGCTGCAGCACGATTTCGTCGCGCCGAGCATCAACATCGAAACGCTCGACCCGGGCGCCGAAGGCATGCCGATCGCGCGCCAACGCGTCGACGGCGTGCAACACGAGACGATCCTGTCGAACAGCTTCGGCTTCGGCGGCACGAACTGCACGCTGGCGCTCGCGCGCTACGCCGGTTGAGCGCCCCGATCGGGCGCCTGCTGCGCCGCGAAAGCTGATTGATAGAATGCCGGCACCTTCGATTCTCTTCGATCCCGGCATGGACTTCGAACGCGCGCGCTTCAACATGGTCGAGCAGCAGATCCGCACCTGGGAGGTGCTCGACCCGGACGTACTCGACACGCTGTTCGAGCTGCGTCGCGAGGACTTCGTGCCGCCCGCGTATCGCGCGCTCGCCTTCGCCGACCTCGAGATCCCGATCTCGATCGACGGCGTCGCCACCGGCGAATCGATGCTGTCGCCGAAGCTCGAGGCGCGGATCCTGCAATCGGTGCTGCCCGAGCGCTCGCATACCGTGCTCGAGATCGGCGCCGGCTCCGGCCACATGGCGGCGCTGCTCGGGCAGTTCGCGAAACAGGTCGTCAGCTGCGACCTGCGAGAAGACCTGTGCCGCTTCGCGCAGGCGAACCTGAAATTCGCTGGCGCAGACAACGTACGCGTCGAGCACCGCAACGGCCTCGTCGCCGCCGAAGACGGCCTCTTCGACGTGATCGTGCTGTCGGGCTCGGTGCAGTTCGTTCCCGACTCGCTGCTGCAGCGACTCGCCCCCGACGGACGGCTGATCGCGATCGTCGGCGAGTTGCCGGTGATGAGCGCACAACGCATCACGCGAACCGGCGATCGCGAATTCTTCACGGAGAAGCTGTTCGAGACCGTCGCGCCGCGGCTGCGCGAATTCCCGCAGCGCGAGCGCTTCCGGTTCTGATGCCCGAAGGCGCGCTCGTCGAACATGCACATCGAGCCGCGCATGCTCGCGTCCTGGCTTCGCGAGGGGCCGCTGCTGCTGCTCGACGTACGCGAGGACTGGGAGATCACGGTGAGCGCCTTTCCCGACGCGCTGCACGTGCCGATGCGCGAAATCCCCGCACGCGTCGACGAGCTTCCGGTCGACCGGCCGATCGTCTGCATCTGTCACCACGGGGCGCGCAGCGCACAGGTGGCGATGTTCCTGCAGCACCGCGGTTTCGAGCAGGTGTACAACCTGGCCGGCGGCATCGACGCGTGGGCGATCGAGGTCGACGCAACGATCCCGCGCTACTGAGAACGCTTAACCGCGACGCGGACGCCGGCGCGTCTTCCCCGTGGAGCTCCCGATGAACCCCCGCACCGCCGCGAAGCGATTCGCCGGCGCCCTTTCGTTCGCGCTACTCGCCGCCACCGCCGTACCCGCGTGCGCACTCGACCTGATGCAGGCCTTTCGCGATGCGCTCGCCAACGACGCGCAGGTCGCCTCCGCCCGCGCACAGCTCGAAGCAACACGCGAACGCGTGCCGCAGGCGCGCTCGCTGTTGTTGCCGGCGGTCGGCGCGAGCGCCGCGATGAACCGCATCCATTCCGATCCCAATCGCGCGCCGAGTCGACGCTTCACTTCCGAGTCCTACGCGATCCAGCTGTCGATGCCACTGCTCAGCCTGCCGGAGCACGAAGCCTGGGAGCAGAGCAAGCTCGCCGTCGGCATCTCGGAGGCGCAGTACATGGGCGCACAGCAGGATCTCATCCTGCGCGTTTCGCGTGCCTACTTCGACGTGCTCGCTGCAGAGGACAACCTCGAGACGATCCGTGCGCAGAAGCGCGCGATCGCCGAGCAGCTCGAAGCCGCCCGACGAAACTTCGAGGTCGGCACGGCAACGATCACCGACCAGCAGGAAGCGCAGGCGCGCTACGACCTCACCGTCGCGCAGGAGATCGCCGCACTCAACGCGCTCGAGGTGCAGCGTGCACTGCTAGCACAGCTCATCGGACGACCCGCCGGCGAGCTCGACGTGTTGCGCCCCGGCGTTGCGTTGCAGCCGCCGCAGCCAACCAGCGAAGCGGCATGGGTGCAGCAGGCGGTCGACAGCAGCCTGGCCGTGCAGCAGCAGCGCGTGAACGTCGAGATCGCACAGCGCGAGATCGAGCGACGCCGCTACGCGAAGTACCCAACGGTCGATATCGTCGGCTCGCTCGCGCGCAACGAGAACGCGGCGCTGAACGCGATCGGCGTGCGCACGAACTCGGCCTCGGTCGGCGTGCAGCTGTCGATGCCGCTCTACACGAGCGGCGGGATCGAGGCGGGGGTGCGCGAAGCAGCGGCGCTGCTCGACCGCTCGCAGTCCGACCTCGAGACGACGCGCCGGCAGGTCGAGCAGTCGGCACGGCAGGCGTATCTCGGCGTGAACAGCAGCCTTGCGCAGGTGAACGCGTTCGAAGCGGCCGAACGCTCGAGCCAGCTCGCGCTCGAATCGAACCTGCTCGGCTATCAGGTGGGCGTGCGGATCAACATCGACGTGCTGAACGCGCAGCAGCAGCTGTTCAGCACAAGACGCGATCTCGCGCGGGCGCGCTACGACGTGCTGGTGAACGGGTTGTTGCTGAAGGCGACGGCGGGGGTGCTGAGCGAGGAGGATGTGGCGGGGGTGAACGCGCTGCTGGCGCCGCCGTCACGCTGAGTTGCTGCGGCGGCCGCACGCTGAGTGGCCGCGTCGTACGCACACTGAGCTGCCGCGCCGTCCGCGCCCGAGCTGCCGCGCTGTCCGCGCCCGAGCTGGCGCACCCTCCGCACGCCGAGCTGGCGCACCGTCCGCACGGTGCGCTGGCGCACCGTCCGCCACCGAGTTGGCGCGCACGCGTCGGACCACAAAAACGCGCGTTTGGGCGCGTGGAATCGATTCCACGAGCGGAATCGCTCCAAAAAACGGCCCCAATCGTGACGCGCGAGCCATGTTCAGCGCATCAAGGCTCCGCGCGGATCAACGCGGTGCGCATCAGTGCCCCTTGCACATCAGCGCTGCTTGCGCATCAGGGCTCCGCGCCCATCAAGGCTCCGCCCCCCTCAAGACTCCGCGCGCAGCAGCGGCTCGAGCGCCCGCACCGTGCGCTCGGTCGCGCCACGATGCCGCGCCGCAAAGGCAAGCCCGCGGTCGCTCATCGACTGCCGCCGCTCGGGCTCGAGCACGATCTCCAGCGCCTCTTTCACCGCACGTCGCGCATCCGCCACGCGGATCGCCGCGTCGGCTTCGATCGCGCGCTCAGCCGCCTCGGCGAAGTTGAATGTGTGCGGCCCGACGATCACCGGCACCCCCGCCGCACACGCCTCGATCAGGTTCTGCCCGCCGAAGGGAAGCAACGACCCGCCGATGATCGCAACGTCGGCCAGCGCGTACCAGGCCGGCATCTCGCCCATCGAGTCGCCGAGGATCACCTGCGCATCGCAGCGCTTGCCCTCGGCGATCCGGCTGCGTCTCTCGTAGCGCCATCCGTGCGACTCGATCAGCGTCGCCACCGCGTCGAAGCGCTGCGGATGCCGCGGCACGATCACGAGCAGCGGCGGAAAACGGCTGGCGAGCGACGGCGGCAGCAGCGCCGACGCCCAGGCGTCGAGCAGCAGCGCCTCCTCACCGTCGCGCGTGCTCGCGGCAACGACGCAGAAGCGCGGCAATCCATCCGCGCGCTGGCCGGCCAGCCAGTCGATGCGCCACTGATGCCCGAGCGCCTCGAGCTTCGGCGCGGCGCCGACGTCGAACTTCAGGTTGCCGAGCACGCGCGCATCGGCCCGGCCGAGCTGCGCGAGCCGGCTCGCGTCGTCGGCCGACTGTGCAAGCACGAGATCGAGCTTTGCGAGCGCCGGCTCGATCAGCCGTGCCCAGCGCTGCCCCTTGCGCAGCGAACGCTCGGAGAGCCGCCCGTTGACGAGCGCCAGCCGCACCCCCTCGTCGTGCGCGATCGCGACGAGGTTCGGCCACAGCTCGGTCTCCATCAGCAGCCCCACCGAAGGCCGCCACGCGCGCAGGAAGCGACGCACAGCGAACGGGTAGTCGTACGGCAGGTAGGCGCGATGGATGCGCGGATGCGAGAACAGCGCCGCGGCCGCCTCGCGCCCGGTGGGCGTCATGTGCGTGACCAGCAGCTCGTACTGCGGATATCGCTCGAGCAGCGCATCGACCAGCGGCTGCGCCGCGCGCGTCTCGCCGACCGAGACCGCATGCAGCCAGATCAGCGGCTGCAGGTCGCCGCGCGGCGAATAGGCGCCGAATCGCTCGCCCAGGTGATGCCGATAGCCGGGCTGGCGGCGCGAACGCCACAGCAGGTGCACGAACAGCCACGGCATCGCCAGGTACCACGCGATCGTGTAGAGCCACCGTGCCATGTCGCGCGAAAGTGCCCGTTTCCTCGACGGTGTTGCAGCTATACCAAGGGGGCGCGCAGTGTCGACGACCCGCTCCGGCGCCTGGGCATGCGACCGGTCACGATCGAAAGGCGCGCACTTGCCGCTCGACATCCTCGTCACGATCCGCCCAGATGCCGAAGACGGGGTTTCGGCTGCGCGACTTCGGTCTCAAGCGCGCGGCGCTCCCTCCATCAATCAGCCTCACCGCGAGCTCACCGCGAAACCTGATCACGACTTCCTCGCCCCGTGCACTGGCGGCGATCAACTCTCTAATGCGCAGGCGCAGAGTCCTGATGGTCGATTTCATGATCGAGCGCTGGTGGAGTGTGGAGCAAGTGTAACGTTCATAACAGGTGCGTTCGGAACGTCAACAGCGATCGTGCAGCCCGTCGCGCGTCCAACGGCTCGTGCCGCGCCGGGATCGGCTCTTTCTCGACAGCGCGACCACATCGGCGGCGGCGGCCTGCTGGGAATGGCGCACCCCGGCATACGCCTCAAGCAAGTTGCAAAGCACGGCGTCGACTGACAACCCCTGCTCCAGCGCACGGATGCGAGCCTTCCGGAGCACCTCTTCGTCGACCGTAATGGTCAGATCGATCATCATCCGAATCGGACCTTGCTACATAAACAAAGTGTCGCACGAGCGCGCGAATCCGACTCCGACTTTCGGTATTCTCACTCGATGATCCTCGTTACCGGCGGCTGCGGATTCATCGGCGCACGATTCGTCGTCGACTGGCTCGAGAGCGGCGACGAAGCGGTGCTCAATCTCGACGCGCTCACCTACGCCGCCCGACCGGAGGCGCTCGCCGGCTTCGCCAACGATGCGCGCTACCGCTTCGCGCACGGCGATATCTGCGATCGCGCACTCGTCGACGCGCTGCTCGCCGAGCACCGCCCACGCGCGATCGTGCACCTGGCCGCGGAAACACACGTCGATCGCGCCATCGACGATGCGACGATCTTCGGACGAAGCAACGCGCTCGGCACGCTCGCGCTCCTGCAGGCCGCCCACTCCTACCTCGCGGGCCTGCCCGCACACGAAGCCGCCGCCTTCCGCTTCCTGCACTGCTCGACCGACGAAGTGTTCGGCTCGCTCGAGCCGGACGAGGCACCCTGCGACGAGCGTGCGCCCTACCGCCCACGCAACCCGTACGCGGCATCGAAGGCCGCGGCGGATCACTTCGTTGCCGCATTCCATGTGACGCACGGCGTGCCGACGCTCATCACCCGCGGCTCGAATACCTACGGGCCTGGGCAGCACGCCGAAAAGCTCGTCGCACTGGCGATCGAAAGACTGCTCGCCGGCGAGGCGGTGCCGCTGTACGGCGACGGGCTCGCCGTGCGCGACTGGCTCTATGTGAGCGATCACGTGTCGGCGCTGCGCACGGTGCTCGAGCAGGGGCGGCCCGGCGAGTCGTACAACGTCGCCGGGCACCAGAGCGTCACCAATCTCGAGTTGGTCGAGCAACTGATCGAAGCGGTGGATGTCGAGCGCGAGGCGCATGGCGGCGACACGGCGCAGGCGGGCACTCGCGCCGGCGGGCCGGCGCCCCCGACCTCGGACTCAGCCGCCAACACGCCGGACTCGGCAACCGATCGCAGCAACCGCATCCGCTTCGTCACCGATCGCCCCGGACACGACCGCCGCTATGCCCTCGACGACCGCAAGCTGCGCACCGAAACCGGATGGACGCCGCAGATCGGCCTCGACGAGGGCCTGCGCGCAACCGTGCGCGCCAGGCTCGCACCGATCGACGCCGGCATCGAGAATCCGCCATGAAGCTGCAGACCGCACATCCAAGCGGATGGGTGCTGTTCGAAGCGCAGGCGCATCACGACGAGCGCGGCTGGCTCGCGGAAACGCTGCAGATCGATACGCTACGCGCGCACGCCGGCGACATGCAGATCGTGCAGCAGAACCTCAGCTCGAGCACCCGAGGCGTGCTGCGCGGGTTGCATTACCAGATCGAGCAGCCGCAGGGAAAGCTGCTGCAGGTGATACACGGCCGCGTGCACGACGTGATCGTCGACCTGCGGCGTTCATCCCCGCATTTCAGCCAGTGCTTCGCGTTCGAGCTGCGAGCCGACGCATTACAGCTGTTGTGGGTTCCGCCCGGGTTCGCACACGGGTTCCTGGCGCTGGAAGACGCCACCGTGCTGTATTCGCTCACGCAGCCCCGCATCGCAAGCGCAGAGCGCTCGATTCGCTGGAACTCGCCCGAGCTCGGCATCGACTGGCCGCTCGAGGGCCGTCAACCGCTGCTTTCGGCGCGCGACGCCGCAGCTCCGTTTTTCGCGAATGCCGATATCTGAGCGCACGCGCGTCACCGCACGTCCGACCATGAGCGCTGAGGTCGGTTCGCGCGCCTTGCGCATGAATCACGTTTCAACGACGGCGATCAGTTGTTTTGTCGCCGCGGCTACGGAATAACCCGATCGGCCGATATTTCGATATGCCGACTCCGGCGACTGTGGCAATATTCGACCGTATCGCGGGGTCATTACGACCACCATAAAACGAAACAACAACCTGGGGGCGAAGGTAAATGGTACGTAAATCTTACGAATCCATTCGCAAGCAGATCGAAAAACTCGAAGCGCAGGCCGCAAAACTCGAGGCGGTCGCCGATGAGAAGAAGAAGAAGGCCATCGGCCAGGTCGTCACGTTGATGAAGAAGCTCGATGTCACGCCGGACGACATCGTCCAGTACCGTCCGCGGCGCGGCCGTGGTGCCGCGAAAAAGGCGGCGGCACGCCCGCGCAAGCCGGTGGCGCCCAAGTTCCGCAATACGAAGACCGGCGAAACCTGGAGTGGACGCGGCCGCACGCCACGTTGGCTGGCCGCACTCGAGGCGCAAGGGAAATCACGCGAGGACTACCGCATCCAGTGACCCGTGAACCGGGGACAGACCACATTTGTTTCCGGTCCCGGATATTGCGGAGCCGATACCCGGGAATTACCGATTCTCGAGCGCCCGTTCGAGGAGCGCGTCTCGGGGTTGTGCGAACGGATTCACCACGGTCACACCGCGCCAGGTAAAGCCCGGCTGGAGATCCTCGCTTAGCAGGATCCGGCACTGATTCTCGGCGGCAACGGAAAGAATCAACGCGTCCCAGACTTGCAGTTCATGGTCGGTGCAAAGATCCAGTGCCGCCTGAAACGCCTGCCATGAGGAATCCGCCACCTCGAAGCTGTCCGCCCACTCGAGGACTGCCGTGCGTGCGCGCTCGCGGCGTTGCCGAAGCTTCCGCGTGAGAACGTTGAAGAGCTCTCCAAGGGCCTGTGCCGGCACGATCGCCGTACCTTCGGGCAAGGCCGCGATCAGCTCGCGTGCCGTTTCGCAGCGTGCGGCCGCACCTGCGCCTTCGGCATACGCCAGGACATTCGTGTCGAGCGCAATCCGCACCGCTTCAGCGCTCGTACAACTCTTCGCGGGTCCAGGTGCGCTTACCCGATGGCGTCTGCGACCGAAGCCGCTTCAACAACTCGGCTCGTGCCGCACGCCGTTCGCGCTGCGCGTCGGCAACCGGAACGATCGCCGCCACCGCTTTTCCACGCGAGAGAACGGTAATGCGGCTACCGCGGGAGACTTCTCTCAACAGCGCGGAGAAATGTCGATTCGCATCGGCGGCGCTGACGGTTCGCATGGTATCGCCCTTGAAGTAGTGATAATCACTACTTTAGTGAATCGGGACCCTTCCTGCAAGAGCGTGAAGCTGTATTCCAGGCGCAATTCGCCGATCGAATGATCGGCACGACAAATCTTCACCGGTACCCTATCGAATAATCGGGATATCCTCCACCGCCGAGAAACCACGGTCGTGCGTCACGAGGGCCCGCGCCTGGATCGCCAGAGCCGTGGCGAGCTGAATCGCATCGGGCAAGCGCAGCCGATATCGTGCTCGCAATCGCGCGGCCTGCACGGCGATCGATCTATCCAGCGGATAAACCTCGAATTCGTACAATGCGGCCTCGATCCGCGCAGCGAGTGAATCCCGGCCGCGCGCAAACGGCCCCGTGAGCACTTCCGTCAATGTGATCGTTGTCAGAGCGATACGTAGTCGCCCTGCCGCAGCCTGCTCGAAGAGACCGAAAAAGCGCCGCGCATGCTGCTCGTTGTTCGCCAGGTGATAAATCAGCGGCGCAGTATCGACGAGAAGCAACGTGCCGTCGGGCAGCATCTCCCAATCGAACGGCGCCTTACCGCCACTCACGGGTTCCACTCGTCACGGAGCTCTTCGACGAGGCGAGCCGGGTCGTCGCCCCAGACGCCGACAGCGCAGCCCTTCAGATCTCGTATCGTTGTGGGCAAGCGTCGCCGATCGACTTCATCGATCGGCACAAGCGCCGCCAAAGGCCGACCGTGCCGGGTGATCAACGTGGTCTTTCCGTCACGGGCGGCGGCAACCAGTTCCGGCAAGCGTCGGCGCGTTGCCTCGATCCCGAGCGATTCCATGTCTTGAGCGCCATTTCCGTACAGACTGTACGGATTATGAATCTTGCCGTCGGAAACGGCAATCGGACCTTCGGATCGGAAATCCGGATCGGTCATCTGCATGAGTTCCACCCAGGGCGCGTTCGCGTAGAATCGTAATGACCAGATTTATGGTCAAAAAGGAAACGAAGTGACAAGCCATGTTTTCAGTCTCAGCGAAGCAAAGGCGAGGCTGAGCGAACTGGTCGAGCTCGCAGCAGCAGGAGAGTCGGTCGTCATCACGCGACACGGAAAGCCGGTGCTGGAATTGGTGCGCCCTCGAACTGCACGCAAACCGGTCGATGCCGACGCGTTGCAGCGCCTGACCGACCGACAGCCGAAGCACCACGAGAGCGCCGGCGCGTTGCTGCGTCGCATGCGCGAGAGCGCACGCTATTGATGCCGATGCACTATCTGGACACGAGCCTTCTGGTCGCTGCGCTCACAAACGAGGCGATGACGGACGCATCGCAGCGCTGGCTCGCCGAGCAGCCTGCCGGCTCTCTCGCAATCAGCGACTGGGTAGTCACCGAGTTCTCGGCTGCGCTGTCGATGAAGCTGCGCGAGAGGCAGATCAGCATAGGCACTCGAGCGGAAGTGCTCGCTGCATTCGCCCGACTTGCGGACGAGAGTCTCGAAGTCTGGCCAGTAACGCGTAGCGACTACCGCACTGCAGCCCGGTTTGCCGACCAGCACGCATCCGGCCTGCGCGCTGGCGAGTCCCTGCACCTCGCCATCTCGGCGGGGCGAGGCGCGAAGCTCTCCACGCTCGACCGCGGCATGATCGCAGCCGCCCGAACGCTGGGGGTGAGCACCGTGCGGCCAACCTGAGTCGCGCGGCGCCAGTCGAGCCGACTGCGACTTACCCAGGTTCCGCACACAGCCCGTAGCTTGCTAGAACGGAAGAACCGCCTCGGGTGCAATTCGCAAAATCGCGCCCCGAAAATCCGCCTGAATCCGCTCGAGCGCCTGCGGCGTATCCGCCTCGAAGCGGATCACCACCACCGGCGTCGTATTCGACGGCCGCGCAAGGCCAAAGCCATCCGGATACTCGACGCGAACGCCGTCGATCGTGATGACATTGGTCGCACCTTCGAAACGCGCCTCACGCTGCAGCCTCTCGACGAGCGCGAAGTTCTCGCCTTCTGCGGTTTTCAGATGCAGCTCGGGCGTTGCTGGCGAATCGGGCAAGGCATTGAGCATGGCAGAAGGATCTTTGGTACGGGAAAGAATCTCGAGCAGTCGCGCACCGGCATAAAGACCGTCGTCGAAACCGTACCACCGCTCCTTGAAGAAAACGTGCCCGCTCATCTCGCCGGCGAGTGGCGCGCCGCTTTCCTTCAGCTTCGCCTTGATCAGCGAATGGCCGGTGCGCCACATCGTCGGGCGGCCGCCATGCTGGCGCACGTACGACGCGACGTTTCGGCTGCATTTCACGTCGTAGATGATCTCCGCACCGGGATTGCGCGAGAGAACATCCTTCGCGAAGAGCATCAACTGGCGATCGGGCCAGATGATGCTGCCGTCCTTCGTCACCACGCCGAGCCGGTCGCCGTCGCCATCGAAGGCAAGGCCAATCTCGGCATCCGTTTCCCGCAGGCAGCGGATCAGGTCCTGCAGATTCTCGGGATGGGCAGGATCAGGATGGTGATTCGGGAAGGTGCCGTCGACCTCGCAGAAAAGCTCGATCACTTCGCAGTCGAGCGCACGGAAGAGCTGTGGAGCGATCGCGCCAGCGACACCGTTGCCGCAGTCGATGGCGATCTTCATCGGGCGTGCAATCTTCGCATCGCCGACGATTCGATCGACATAACGCTGCGACAAATCTTCGGTGCGATAGCCGCCCCGCTCCGCCGTCGGAACTGCGCGCAACGACCCCGACTCGATCGTCTCGCGCAACGACTGGATCGCGTCACCGTAGATCGCGTCGCCCGCGATCACCATCTTCAGCCCGTTGTAGTCGGGAGGATTGTGGCTGCCGGTAACCGCAACGCCAGTTCCACTGCCGAGCTCGAAGGTTGCGTAATAGACGACCGGCGTCGGGACCATGCCGATGTCTACGACCGAGACGCCTGCGTCGCGAAAGCCGTCCGACAGAGCGGTTGCGAGTCGAGGGCCGGACAGGCGCCCGTCGCGGCCGATGACCGTCTCCCGCGCGCCGGCGTCGCGTGCCTGCGCGCCGAGCGCCAGGCCGATGGCGTGCACTGCGTCGACCGTCAGGTTGTCGTCGACGATGCCGCGGATGTCGTAGGCCTTGAAGATCGCGGGAGAGATACGGATGGGCATCAGACGGCAGCCTCCACGAGCCGAAGCCCGGTGCATTCGGCGATCGCGCGGAAATCACGATCCCTGGTCAACAAAGAGAGATCGTGCCGCAGACATGCCTGCGCGATCAGACAATCGACGGTCGAACGGATCGTGTACCCGCGTGATCGACACGCCCGAAAGATCCGGGCGGCCTCGAGGCAATCACCCCGATCGGTTTCGGGCAACTCATCGAACGCTTCCAGCAAAAGCCCGATTCTGGCCGCCTCCGCATCGCTGCGTAGACCGGCGAGTATCTCGACGAGAACGATGCCCGGAACTTCGATTGGCTCACCCTCGGCAATCGACGCAACGAGCAATCGCACTTCTGCCGAATCATGAGCGTTGAAGAAGTCGATCCAGACCGAGGTGTCAACGAGCACCGCCGGCACCCGCGTCACGGGTCGCTCTGAGCTGGTCGAGGTCGCCCTGCCACCGGACCTTGCCACGCAGCGCAAGCAGTTCCCGACGCTTCAAGGCCTTCGACAACTCGACGAGGGCGGCATTGATCGCCGCCTTCTTCGTCCCGAAGGCGCCCAGGCGAATCACCTCCTGGAGCAACTCTTCATCGACTTCGACGTGAGTTTTCATGGGAGGAAGGATAGCATTCGTGTACATGAATTCACTACTTCGATGTACATAGTCCGATCGGCCGATAGCCTTCGCAGCGATCTTTCGCCCACTCACCGGGCGCCGTTCATTGGGCACCCCCCGCAACGGTGGTCCCGCCACTCACCACGCGCAGCGTCGGTGCCGGCTTCGACAGGAATGGCGTGTATTCGGGCACACGCGCAGCGAGCTCCTTGCGAACCGCAAGGTCGTCGACCGGCGCCGGCTGTTCCAGCCAGGCGCGCATCGACGCGAGAAAGTCGACGGCAACGGGACGCGAGCGCGCAATGCGCAGCTTCGGGTGCGGCGTCTCGCGCGTCTGCTCGGCATCGGCGAGAAGCTCCTCGAAGAGCTTCTCGCCCGGTCGCAGCCCGGTGAACTCGATGCGAATGTCCGACTCCGAGTACCCCGACAGACGAATCATGTTGCGCGCGAGATCGACGATGCGCACCGGCTCGCCCATGTCGAGCACGAAGATCTCGCCGCCACCGCCCATCGCAGCCGCCTGGAGAACCAGTTGCGCCGCCTCGGGAATCGACATGAAGTAGCGCGTGATCTCCGGATGCGTGACGGTAACTGGCCCTCCACGCGCGATCTGCGCCTGGAACTTCGGAATCACGCTTCCGGCGCTTCCGAGCACATTGCCGAAGCGCACGATCTCGAACTGCGTACGCCCGCCCGACGCCTGCATTGCCTGGCACGCCATCTCGGCAAGTCGTTTCGTGGCGCCCATCACGTTCGTGGGATTGACCGCCTTGTCGGTGGAGATCAGCACGAAGCGTTCCGCGTCGTATCGCTGAGCGCATTCGGCGACGCGCAACGTGCCGAGCACGTTGTTGCGCACTGCCTGCCAGGCGTTGCCGACCTCCATCAGCGGGACGTGCTTGTAGGCGGCGGCGTGGAAGACGACCTGCGGGCGAAAACGGTCGAACACTTCGGCGACCCGCTCGGCGTCCTTCACGTCGCCGGCGAGCGCGATGAGCGGAGTGTCGGGGCGGTTTACGGCGAACCACTGTTCGAGCGTGTACAGCGCGAACTCGCCCTGCTCGAAGAGGATGAGCTTCGCGGGCTCGAAGCGCGAGAGCTGGCGGCACAACTCGCTGCCGATCGAGCCGCCGGCGCCGGTGACGAGCACCGACCTGCCGGCCAGCATCGCGTGGACGTGTTCGGTGTCGATATGGACGGTGTCGCGGCCGAGCAGGTCGTCGATCTCGAGGGGGCGGATCGAGGAGACGGCGACGCGGCCGGACATGATGTCGTCGACGCCTGGCACCGTGAATACGTGCGCGCCAGCTTGTACCGCGAGGTCGGCTGCCTTACGGCGCACTGATGTGCCGGTCGACGGCAGTGCGAGAATGACGTGGCGCGCCTTCTCCTCGGCGATGACCTTGGGCAACAGATCGATCGCGCCGAAGATCGGGGCGCCAAGGATTTCGCGTTTCCACTTCGCGGGGTCGTCGTCGACCAGGCCTACGACGCGCCAGTCGGCGTTGCGTTCGAGCTCGCGAACGAGCATTGCTCCGCCACGCCCGGCGCCGACGACGACGACGGGTTTGCCTTGCGCGATCAGGCCGCCGTAGAGGCGGTGCTCCTTGAGCATGCGGTAGGCGGCGCGGCCGCCAGCCATCCAGGCAATGAGCAGTAGCGGGTAAAGGACGAGGATGGACCGAGGGACCGCGGGACCAACCCGATTGAGCGCGACGAATACGAGAAGCACTACCGTTGAGGCTGCCACTGCGCGCAACACTCGCTTTAGGTCGGGCAGGCTCGCGAAGATCCAAAGTCCGCGGTAGAGGCCGGCCCAGAGACAGGCGATGGCGTGGGCCGGGATCAAAACCAGAACGCCGGTCAGGATCTGCCGTTCATACCAGTCCGGCCACTCGAGATTGAATCTCAGTGCATACGCGCCCACCCACGCAACTACTGGAGCCACGAGGTCGAACAGGAAGACAAGGTAGGAGCGGGCGGAGCTTTTCATGAGGTGTCGACAAGCGAGCGAATCTTAGCGCCTCACTAGTCGAAGGCCCGCTCATCCGTGATGCACGGTCAGGATCCCGCTTGTTCTGCCTCACCGGCGCCCAATCCGATGGCGAGTATCACCAGGGGCACGTAGGCGACAACCAAGGCAGGGATCGGACGGAGCACGCCTAGGACCAGGCATACCGCGATCGGAAGCAGCCAAAGAGAATTGACCAGCGCAACGCCAAGTGTGACTGGAAGATGTCCGCCGAATCGGCGCGAAGCATGCTGATAAGCGTGGCGCCGATGCGCCTCATGTACTCGCTCGCCCCGGGCGAGCCTTCGGATCAATGTGACCGTCGCGTCAACTACGAACACGCCGAGGAGGATCTGCCAGGCCCAGAAGAGCTCCGAAGCGATCCAGCCGGCCTGCAGCGAGAGGACACCAACGACGATACCCAGGTAGCCACTACCGACGTCGCCCATAAAGATCGTGGCCGGTGGCGCATTCCAGAACAGGAATCCTGCGACCGCCGCGGCCAGCAACGCTGGGGCCGCCGCCAGCTCCGGCTGTCCGGCAATGGCGTAGAGCAGCCCACCACCCAGGCACACGCAGATCGCCTCGACGCTTGCGATCCCGTCGATGCCGTCCATGAAGTTATACAGGTTGAGCAACCAGACCAGATAAACGCCGAGCAGTGCCGATCCGAACCATCCCGGAAGAGACCCGACAATCGGCAGTCCCAGGGGCGGCATGCCACCCAGCCAAGAGAGGGCCCAGACTGCAGCGACGAAGTGCGCAAGGAGCCTCCAACGTGCAGCGACGTGGCGGTGATCATCGACGAAGCCAACAACCGCGACCAGTGCGCCGGAGCCTGCCATTGCCCACGCCACGTTCGACGCAAGGGAGCCGCGTTCTGCGAGCCAGGGAAGAGCGGCCAGCGAAACCACAACGATCGCGACGCCACCACCGCGCGGCGTTGGTACGGTATGCGAACTCCGCGAGCTCGGCACGTCGAGTACTCGACGCGTGAGCGCATAGCAGCGAACCGCACCCGTGAGAAACGCCGCTGCACAACAAGCCAGCGCCATCGCAAGCAGCAGCGTGGCGTTCACGATCCGATTCGGCGGAGAAAGTGCGCAGCGGTACCCTCCAGGCCCTCTGCCACCGTGACGGGCGGTGTCCAGCCGAGTCGGTGACGCGCCTTCGAGATATCGAGCTGCAAGTCCCCGCACAGGCGCTGCGCCACGTTGCCCTTCCCAAGCACGGTAGCAGCTGCGTGTATCCACGTGGCGGGTACAGGAACGAGGCGCGCCGAAACACCGATCGCCGTTGCGAGTCGCCGGAGCAACTCGGTGGTCGAGAGGTCTTCGCCATCTCCGACCAGGAAAACCTGGTTTGCTGCCTGTGGATGCTCGAGGCAGATCGCAATGAGATCGACGAGATTGCCCAAGGCGACCAACGTCCGGCGATTGTGGACCGCACCCAGTGGCAAGGGCACGCCTCTGTGGAGCCAGCGCATCAGTGCGAGGAAGTTCGCCTTGACACCCGGCCCGTAGACCAAAGGTGGGCGGATGACGACCACCTCCATTCGACCTTCTCCGGCGAGGGCGAACAAAGCCTCTTCGGCTTCATGCTTGGAAACCCCGTAAGCATCCAGCGGAGCCGGGGTATCGAGCTCGGTAAACGGGGCGCGCCCTGTCGTCGACTCGCCGTTGACCTTGATCGAGCTGATAAAAACAAAGCGACGCACGCCCGCGTCAGCGGCCGCACGCGCGAGCGCACGCGTGCCGCCCACATTCACCTTGCGAAACGCCGACAGCGGATCCGCGACGGTGTCGTTCATCACATGCACGCGTGCGGCAAGGTGGACGATGCAATCGACGCCATGCAATGCCTCGCCCCAGCTACGCACGTCCTCGAACGGGACGACGGTGATTTCCTCTTCGGCATCGCAAACAGTCCCACCGGGACGCACGGCGGCGCGCAGGCGCCATCCGCGCGCGCGAAGCGCGGGAATGAGCGCTGACCCGACGAAGCCGCGCGCGCCCGTTACGAGAACGCGGCCGCGCGCCAGAGTGTCAGAGCCACCATCCAGGTGGTCACGCAAGTGCTGAGCGTCCCTGCCATGCATTTCGATACGAGGCCACCATTCTCTCGATGCTGTATCGCCCCTGGATGCGGGCTCTGCAAGCAGACTGCCGGGAATGCCATGTTGCGGTTTCGGCAAGGGAAGCGATTGCGTCGGCAAGAGCTGTCGCAAGTTCCTCTGCGCAGCCAGGTCGGACGATCCATCCCGTGTCACCCACGATTTCGGCTGCATCGCCCACGTCGGTGGTTACACACGGAGTGCCGCACGCCATGGCTTCGGCGAGCACATTGGGAAACGCCTCCCCGAACCCAGAAGAGAGCACGTGCAGATCCAGCGCATTCATCACGGCCGGGACATCCGTGCGTGGACCGAGCAGCAGCACCCGCTCGCTCAAGTGCCGTGCCGCGAGCCATTGGGCCAGCATCGCGTTTTCTTCCGACATTCCGCTTCCCACCAGCACGCAGCGAAACTCCACCTCTTGAACCTGGAGTATTTCCAGCGCCTGCAACAGGTTGTCATGATCCTTCTGCGGGTCGAAACGGCCGACCATTCCGAGAAGGGGTGTCTCATTGGGGATCCGCCAGTCGGCGCGCAGCAGCGCCCGCTTTTCAGGGTCGGGGCTGAATTGGTGAAGATCGTATCCATTGGGGATCAACACGACCTTGGACGCGTCGTACCCCAACGTGACATGTATCGACGCCGCACGCTGAGCGCAGCAGATGATGCGATACGGAATCGCTCGTGAAAGTGCCGCACACAGCCGGGCAACTCCAATCGTTGTGCGCTTTGACTTTCCCGGTTCGAGGTCGCTGTTTCGGATTCCCCAGCAGACACGGCGCAATCCTGCCAGGCGGGCGACCACCCCGCCGATCAGATCCGCGTGATACATCCATGTCTGGACAACGTCTGCTCGAGATCCACGCAGTTCACCCCACAGCCGCCGCAAGCCGGCAAACGTGACGCGGCCCCGCGGCATCCCCAGGCAATGAACAGTCACGCCTGAATCGCGCAACTTCTGACCGTACGATCCATCGTCGGTCAACGAGATAACCGTATGGACATCGGCCACATCGGCAGAACACAGTCGGAAGAGCACGGCTTCGGCGCCCCCGCTGTCAAGGCCCGTAATGACGTGGACTACGTTCAACTGCAGGGCAAGTCGAGAGACATCGACTTCATAGTCCGATCTCTGCAAGCAGGCGACCATTGAGATCGTGTACGTCGAAGCGGGCTTCTGCGATCCTTCGTCCCTCGCTTCCCATTCGAGCAATGAGTTCCGGATCGTCGATGAACCGTTGCATCGCCTCGTCCAACGCCACCACGTCGCGTACCGGAACCAGGAATCCGTTGATACCGTCGACAACGGTATCGCGGCACCCGATCCAGTCGGTCGTTATCACCGGTCGGCCCATCGCCATCGCCTCCTGATTGCCACGCGGAACGCCTTCCCGGTAATAGGAGGGCAACACGAACACGCTCGCCTGCCTCAACCAGGGGCGTACATCCACGACTTGCCCCGACCACTCCACAGCGCCTTCCGAAACCCAAGCCTGCAACTCGGCCAGCGTAACCGACCCAGGATTCGGATCGGTACCGCCTACCAGCACGAAACGCGCTTCGGGGCAACGCGCCTTCACCTTGCGTGCAGCCTCCACGAACTCGCAGACGCCCTTCTCCCGCAGCATTCGGGCAACCATCACGAAAACCGGAGGGTGTTTCACCGGCGGTGCAACGGCATAGTGGCTGAGGTCGACACCCGTTCCCGGGACGAGAGCCACCTTGCGCCGTTCCACGAGACCTGATCCAATCAGCGTCTCGATGTCGTCTTCGTTCTGGAACACCACCTTCCGGTTTCTGCTCAAGGCGAAACCGTAAAGCCGACCCACGACCGACCTCAGCATCGCTCGCCGAATCCCATGTGCCTGCGGATCTCGCGCGAACACGAAGCCGAGCCCCGTTACCAGTGAATACCGATTCGGAACCCGTGCCATCCAGGCGGCGAGAGAACCATAGATAACGGGTTTTATGAAGTACGCCAGCGTCGCTTCGGGCCTCAGTCGCCGCAACAAGCGAGCCAGAACGAGCAAGTCCACCAGGTCGCGCAAGGGATTGAGTCCGGCGCGCGAAATCGAGTAATCCACAGGAACGGCACCAAGTGCTTCGACGCGCTTGCGCAACACCTCGTCGAAATCAGGCGCGAGTGCATACACCTGTGTACCTCGCGCTACCAACGCGGAAATCAATGGGCCTCGAAAATTCACGAGCGAGAACGCCTGGCTCGAGATCAAGGCCAGCGAACCTATCGTCACTCCGACGCCCTCGCGGCGCGCTTCTTCAGCAGGACATCGAACCCGCTGATGCGCAGTATCTCATCAGACTTGCCGCAGAACTCGGCAGCGAGTTTTCGTCTTTCGAGCGGTAGTGAATCCCAACGACGCACATCGCGCACAGTCACCAAGAACGCGGCGTCCTCGAAAGCGGTACAGATCTCGTCGAACTGCATGCGGTTCGTGTAGAAGCCGGAACGTACAAAGAAAGCGGACTCCCAGACTCGATGGGGAAATCGCAGATTGTTCAGCGTTCCATCGAGGTGATCTCGGAGATCGACTCGATGCGAGCACACTCCGTCGGCGCGCAGGACTCTCGCGCATTCCCGTTGCATTTCCAGGAACTCGTGACGACGCACATGCTCGAGTACCGCCTGAGAAAACAGGAGATCGATTGACGCAGTCTGCACCTGCCTGAAGCTGCGGACACCGTCCGTCAGGTATTGGGCGTCACATGCGCGAAGCACTTCCTCGATGCTCCGACACGAACTCAGGTCAGGCGGATTCAGTCCCAACGTCCGAAGATGCTCGGCCAGGGTGAAGTAGTTCCGTGGATCGGCTTCCGCGAAGCGCCCGACATCCACCAATACTGCTCGTGCGCCTTGAGCGGCTGCGATAACAGCGGTAGCGACACTGTCACCGGGGCCCAGTTCGAGTATCTGCTTGCCCGCAAGCTGGCCGGTCAGACCGCCTGCCGCAACGTGTGCGTCGAACACCGAGCACGCATAGCCTGCCTGGTTCATCGCGCCGTGACGAAACGCTCCGAGCCGTCGCCAGGTTGCGTATCCTGCGGGCAGCCTGCTGAGCACCATTTTGGCAGCGATCTTCGCCCACCACGGCATACGCCCACCGATACTCGACGCCCCGGCCGAACAACTCGCGCTGACGGAATCTTGCTCCACGGGCCTTCAAGCTTTCAATGAATACGCGGGACTACGAGAGTCGGGCGAACATTGCGATGCAGCCATCGGTGAACGATGAAAGTGCTCCAGCCACGCCTGGAACATCAGAACGTCCCACAGATGATATTGGCGGTTGTGGCGCCCACTCAGGTGATCGGTCCACGCCGCACGCACGCGGTCCACGTCGAACCATCCCTCATGCCGCAACCGCCGCTCCGCCAGGAGCGTCTCGGCCCAATCGCGCATAGGGCCCCGAAGCCAGGCATCGATCGGCACTCCGAATCCCATCTTCGGTCGCTCCATCAAGGACCGCGGGACATGGCGATAGAGCACTTGACGGAGCAGCCACTTCCCTTCGCCATTGCGGATCTTCATGGAAAGCGGAAGACTCCACGCGAACGCTGCCAACTCGTGATCCAGGAAGGGGACTCGACTCTCCAGACCCACTGCCATCGCAGCTCGATCGACCTTCACGAGAATGTCGTCTGGAAGGTAGCTGATCGAATCGAGAAACATCATTCGTTCGGTGAAGTCGCTCAGGTCGGACGATTCCGATGACAGATCCAGAACCGTAGGAGGTTCCCGACTTCCCGGCACGAGCAGCGTCGGCGACTGCCAATGCGAAACCAGATTCCGATAGAAGCCTTCCGCACTGCTGGCTTTCAGAACGCCCGAAAGCTTGTGCAACTTGTCTCCGACCCGGACGTTTGCAAGCGATTTCGGTACGACACGCTCGAGGTGGCTGAACAACGCGTCCCAGTTCTCGGCAGAGACCGCACCAAGCATCCGGCTGATCGACCCCCGCACGATCGGCGGAACGGCACCCACGCGCTTCCAGATACGACTGCCGAGGAAATAGCGCGTATACCCACCGAACAGCTCGTCACCTGCATCGCCCGAGAGACTTACCGTGACGTGTTCACGTGCGACGCGCGAGACAAGATACGTTGGTATCTGCGAAGCGTCTGCGAAAGGTTCCTGGTAGATCGACGGCAGATCCGGAATGACCGACATCGCCTCTGCAGGCGTTACGTAGACCTCGGTGTGCGCAGTTCCCAAATGCGCTGAAATGGCGCGAGCGTGTCCGGCTTCGTCGTATCCGTCCTCGTGAAACCCGATGGTAAAAGTGCGAATCGGCTTCGTACTCTCGCTCTGCATGAGCGCAACGATCGTCGCGGAGTCGATACCTCCCGAAAGAAAGGCTCCCAGAGGAACATCCGCAACCATCTGGCGACGAACCGACGCGCGCAACAGCTCTTCGAGCCGATCGGTCGCGTCCCGTTCCGAACCGCTGAACCGCCCGCCGACTGCAGACCGGACCGTGTCGCGCAGCCGCCAGTACGTTCGAGTGGGCAAGGGGCTGCGCGGATCAGGCCCCGGACCGCGACGGGCATCGGACAATGTCGCATCGATGATCGCGCCAGGCACCAGTTTGTAGATGCCCTTGAAGATCGAATACGGAGCGGGAATATAGTTGTGGCGCATCAATAGCGCCACGGAATCCCGATCAATCTCCGGCTGCCATCCCGGCCAACGCCGTAAGGCTCCAAGTTCGGAGGCGAAAACGAAGGCTCCACCACACCAGCCGTAGTACAGCGGCTTTTCACCGAACCGGTCGCGGATCAGCGAAAGTGTTCGTTTCTCGCGATCCCAGACGGCGATGGCGAACATTCCGGTGAAGCGAGTCAGCGCCTCGTCGATTCCCCAGACTCGGATGCATTCGAGCATCACCTCGGTGTCCGAATGTCCCCGCCAACGAGGCGGCGCAGTCCCGACGTCCAGTTCCCGACGGAGATCGCGAAAGTTGTAGATCTCCCCGTTCAACACGGCAACGTACCGTCCGTCGACGGACGTCATCGGCTGGTGGCCATTCGCACTCAGATCGACAATGGACAACCGTCGATGCCCAAGTCCGATTTCCGCATCCGGGTCGATCCAGTATCCCTCGTCGTCCGGTCCTCGGTGTGCGATGGCGTCGGCCATTGTGCGCAAGACGCGCTGAGGGTCTTCGACTCTGGGAAAACCTACAAATCCGGTGATGCCACACATCTTTTCTGGTTCACACGGCTGGAGCTGACATGCTCGAACCGGAGTACGACGATGCGCTCGACAGCCAGGTGATCATATGAAGGACCCGAGGCCTCATGCTTGGCAACACAGCATCAGCGCTTCACGCTTTTTCCGCTCTGGCAAAGACATACTCGTTGCAGCCGTGTCCACCAGCGCATGTTCTCAGACGAATCAGTTCCAAACCGCGCTCGCGGCAACATGCAAGAACGCTCTCGGGTTTGGCGACTTCGAAAGGCAGGCCGCCGACCCAGTCGACGACATCGCGCCAGGCGGACATCCCCCGCATGCTGTGTAGGGGGGTAATTCCGCCACGTCTCGAATCCGCGCCGGTGGAGCAGATCGCGAACAGTGGTCGGCCCCCAGAGCCGCAGCAGCGCCGGAGCCAGGACCAACCAGCGAAGACCCCGTGGAAGTCGGTTGTAGGCACGTTTGACGCCCAGCCACACCCGACTCATACGTCCCTGATCGTTATAGATCGCAATGAAAAACAATCCGCCCGGGGCGGTGCGCTCGATCGCATTTTCGAGCGCCTCCCACAGGCTACCCGTATGATGCAGGACGCCCCAAGAGTAAACGACATCGAAGGTTCCGAGCGAGCGCAGGTATGGCTGGTCCAACGCAGAGCCGATTTCGATCGTCCACGCTGCGTCGCCGGAGAAATAACGTCTCTTCAATTCTTCGGTACATGCGACCGATTGCGGGTCGTAGTCGAAGGAGTGAACCCTCGCACCGAGGCGGCGAGCCGCCAGGCTGAAAAGACCGCTCCCCGAGCCGACGTCCAGAAACGTCCTGCCGCGCAGATCCTGACATCCGAGCATCTGCTGCAGCGATTCCTCGGCCATCTGCAGCCGCCTTTCATCGATCAGTTCTACAAATCTCGACCAGTTCTTTCCAAAAGCGAAACGGGTGCCCGACTTCACTTCCAGCGAGTGCTCCAGACCCGCTTCACCAGTTCCAATGCGCCTATTCACCCGATCGTGCTCCTGGCAGCGATGCCCGAGCGCCGCATTGTATTGCAGGCACGCCAGCACTCACCCCCGAGCGACACCAAGCCGGGCAGTGCCGGGTACGCTCTACAGGATGCCGCGTCAACCATTCCTCGAGCAGACGTCTGCGCCGCACGATACGTCTGAAGCACCGGTGTCGCTTCCGTGCTGATCCGTCACAGCCTTGTCTATCTGGTAGCACGAGGACTCCCGGGACTCGTCAACCTCGCTGCGCTCGCACTGTACAGCCGGTTGTTGAACGCTGAAGAATTCGGCCGCTACAGCCTGGTGATTGCCGGCGTCTCCATGGCGAGCGTGATCGTCTTTCAGTGGCAGTGGCTCGTACTCGCCCGCTGGCTACCGTCGAGAATGCATGATTCTCCGCGGTACCAAGGGGAAGTTCTGTGGATCTTTCTGAGGCTTGCGCTGGCGACGACCGCCCTTGGTGTCGTTGTCGCCACTGTATGGCTCGACGCGCTGTGGCAACACCTCGTGCTCATGGGCGTCGGGTTGCTGATTGCACAAAGCTGGCTCGAGTTGAACCTGACAATCGCATCGGCACAACTCCAGCCAACGCGATACGGCCGCATTCTTGGAACCAAGACCCTTGTCGCTATCGGCGTCGGCAGCTATCTGGCCTGGATCGGTCTCGGTGCAGCTGGCCCGCTGCTCGGATTGATCATCGGCGGCTTGATCGCCGTACCCATTTTTGGCTGGACACCGTGGCTCGGCGTCCGGCCGGTAAGACCAGCCTGGACGGATTTACGGGCGCAATTGCACTACGGCGTCCCACTGATCGCGACCTTCGCTCTCGCATGGGTAATCGCCGGCTCTGACCGGATACTGATCGCCTCGCTCATCAGCGTCGAAGCGGCTGGGCAGTATGCAGTTGGATACGACCTGGCGCAACAGAGCCTGGGCGCCATTCTCGCGGTTGCGCAAGTAGCGGCGTATCCCCTCATCGTACGCGCTCTCGAAACCAACGGTGCAGAAGCCGCAACCGAGCAGATGCGCAAGAGCGCAGAAATGATCGTTGCTTTGTCCTGCGCCGGTGCGGCGGGGCTGTTTGCCCTCGGCGATCTCGTCGCCGCATCGGTAGTCGGCGCCGAATTCGAGCAGTCGTCAATGATGCTGATTCCCTGGGTCGCGCTCTCGACGGCTCTGATGGGCGTCAAGACCTACCATTTCGACCTGGCTTTCCATCTCGGGCGGAACAGCCGTCTACTCGTCGGAATTGGACTGACCGCTGCGGTCGCGAACGTTGCGCTGAATCTCGTGCTGATTCCCCGCTTCGGTCTCCTGGGCGCCGTGTACGCCACTGTTTGCGCCTACAGCGTCGGTTTGACGATGAGCGCCCTGCTGGGCAAACGGCTGTTCAAATTACCACCCTTCGCGCCCATACTTCTGCGGTCGATTTCCATAGCGCTGGTGACGGCAGCAGCGGCATCGCTCGGACCAGCACTTGATGACGGCCTGGTCGGACTGGGGATCGGTCTCACATGCGGCCTGACTGCTGCGATCGCAACCGCCTTCGCGATCAACCTCGCCGGGCTACGACACTCCTTCAGGCAGTGGCGTGCCGGCACTCCGTCAAACGACGCAGGCAACGGAGTTCAATGAAGATTCTCTTCGTCATCAGCTCTCTCACGCTCGGAGGCGCCGAACGCCAACTCGTCGAACTAGCGAAGAGCCTTCGTGGGCGAGGTCATCATGTCGCGGTAGCGATCTCGTACTCCGGATTTCCGCTCGAAACCGAATTGGCCAGCTCGGGGGTCGAGCTCATCGACCTCCGCAAAGGCGGACGGCTGGATCTCATCGGATACCTTGGTCGGCTGCTCTCGCTCATCAAGAAGCAGCAGCCCGATGTTCTCCACAGCTATCTGACCGTACCCAACCTCGCGACCGCATTGGCCTCCCTGATCTTCCGGCACGTGCCAGTGGTATGGGGTGTTCGCGCGTCGGATATGCAAATGGAACACTACGACTGGCTGTCTCGCACTACCGAGAGCGCGGCTGCCTTCCTTGCACGGTTCGCAGACAGAATCATCGTGAACTCACACGCCGGTCTTGAGCATCATGTACAGACCGGATTTCCGGAATCGCGCATGCAGGTGATTCACAACGGCATCGATACCGATCGATTCGTACGCGATTCATCGGGTCGGGCTTCCATCCGGGCTGCATGGGGTACACGGGAAAACGAACTGTTGATCGGAATCGTCGGCCGCCTCGATCCGATGAAGGGCCATCACGTCTTCTTCGAAGCGGCTGCACATGTCGCTTCATTGGAACCCGATGTCCGCTTCGTATGTATCGGAAGCGGGCGGGAGGAGATCGCACAGACGCTTCGCCGGCAAGTCCAGGTGCTCGGAATTGCGAACCGGGTGATCTGGCAAGAGGCCATCCCGCAGCCGGTGCCCTACTACAGCGCACTGGATGGACTCTGCTCGGCCTCATTCAGCGAAGGGTTCTCGAACGTCATTGCCGAAGCGATGTCATGCGGTCTTCCGTGTGTCGTCACCAACGTCGGTGATTCCAGAATGATCGTTGACGCCCTGGGGTACGTCGTGCCACCGTCCGATGCCATGTCGCTGAGCGATGCGCTGCTCCGTCTGATTGGAGATCTCCGAAACGGACGGATCGATAGGACCGCCATCCGACGCCGAATCGTCAACAAGTTCTCGGTCGAACGGCTAGTGGTTCAAACGGAGTCTGCGCTGCTCGACGTCGTTTCAACAAACACACGCGGCCGGAAAGTCGAAAGATAAGCTCACGCAAACGTGATCGAGGTGGCCTCGGAGAAATCGTCGGTGGCCAATACGCGAAATCTCGTTCGGATCGCAGCGGCAAATTCTGAAGACCCAACATTACGCACTGGAACTGGTTTCATAGCGTCGACTTCTTAATCGTTTTTGGCTGCGATTTCAGCGTGATTCTCCGTAGTCCCAAGTGCGGCGATGCGCCCGC
The DNA here is from genome assembly GCA_964538505.1 of uncultured Limnobacter sp. GTDB lineage: Bacteria > Pseudomonadota > Gammaproteobacteria > Burkholderiales > Burkholderiaceae_E > Zeimonas. Next base: position 25,674 of record CAZIDY010000031.1, read on the forward strand.
AAAGGCGGCGAGCATCACGGCGCCAACCATGAGGTGGATGTTCTCTCTCACAATTAAGTCTGGCTGCGCATAGAAAACACCGAGAATCGCAAGCTTCAGCGCTAGATGCGCTGTTACAACCAAGCGAACACCTGTGTGAGGAATTCGGTCAACAAAAAACTGACACGCACGTAGAAATACCCCAAACACGGCGCCCACTACAGCAACTCCCATGATTGACGCTTGCAGCAAACCAAGCGTTAGGAGATCGACCGGTATACCACCAGTCACTCCCGCCTCGCCCTTTGCCGCACCCATAATAAGTATGGTGTTAACACGTGAAACATCCTCAAACCAATCGATCCAGAGCGAACTGGGCAAAAAGTAAAGTGGTAATGCTGCGAAGTCTATAAACCAGCGGAACTGATGAGGCCCCTCCTGAAGATGGCCGAAAAAGCTAGCAAAGGGAAACGATAGTTCACTGGCCAGATACGCCGGCAATCCATCGATGAACTTTAAATTCAGAGCAAAACTCAGATAATATGCAGCGACCAGCATCGAACCGAGAATTGCAGCACCGAGCACGAGCACTGAAACGGGTTTGCTCCGTCGATAAAGTATGCCGCTCAGAACAAATGTCGCTAGATACGCAAGAAAACCGATCCTTCCAAACCAGGAATATAATAGATAGATTGAGAAAATAAATGACAGAACAAATCCAAACCAAGGGTGCCGTTGGACTGGCGACAAGATCAACCCGTAGAAGATAAACGACGCGAAGAACACTAAGCCCGTAAGAGGCTTGAGAAAACTCCACTGGTTGTAAATCTCGAAGATTCCCGAGCGGAGACTGTTCGCATATGTCAGCACGCCCGCCAGTCCACCGTAGGCGTGACTATAGACAACTTGCAGGACCACTGCGGTCAACAGCATCGTCCAAGCACTCAAGTTCAACCTTACTTCAATCGAATTTAAACTGCGAACTGGAGCAATCACGTGCCGGGACGCTAGATGGTTCCGGAGCAGAATACTGCCGGCGACGACCCACCCAAACCAAAGAAACCCGGAAAGAATAATCGCAGCCGCGGTATGTACTAGCAGTTGATGTACATCAGCCAGTATCCAAGGAAACCAGAAGGGATTATTTCCTGCAGCCGTAACGGCAATTACGAGAGACCATCCAGCACCGTACCCACCTGCAATGGCGAGTAACGACCAATCGAGGAGAGCGACGCGACCGACGGACTGGACACGCAACAGAACGGCAGTTGCGACGGCTAGCGCAAACACTAATGCGACTACGATGGCGACGTCGATCACGTCTTCCGACCGTTCATTTCGAATTCTCGCTCAGATCGACGACATATACGGACGGATCGTACTAGTGTGAACTGGCTGCGCGCTGGCGACTCAAGGTGGCGCTGCGTCACCGAGAGGCGGAACTATCGCCTTTGAGAGCGCGACGACATCGCCTTCGGTAACAAGACCTTTCCACTTGCCTCGTTGGAAGACAGCTGCCGGCATCGCCGCAGTCTGCGTCGGCAGACGGCCCGCCTTTCCCGGTTAGCGCGACTCGATTAATTTACTCAGATCGGGCCCTGGTACACAAGTTGCATCGAGACACTCGCGCTTGCGTGTTCGCGTCGTCGCCAACTTCAGGAAATCGGCTGCTATATCGCGTGCACTTAGAATCGATGCCGATTCGTTACATCGATGCGGTGCGGGCCGGCTGTCCATGCAAATCGTCCTTTAGGTGGCGGTGCGACTCGGCCTTTCATTCACGTCGATGGCAAGGGCTAGCATCACCCCCCCGACGAGTCCAAGCAACGCTGCAAGCCCGAGGACTAAAGCTTTACGCGGCCTCGCCGGGCTCGCCGGAGGAATGATCTCCCCCAGCGTGACTGTAAGCCGAGTCTGTGGCGGAGAGAGCCGAAGCATAAGAGTAGGTTTCTCAGTATCAAGTTCACTTATCAGCGCCAAGATTCGGCTTCGCTCTATCGCGAGTATTGAGGCCTGCACTGGATCACGAACCTTCGTCTGTTCTAGCAATGCAGATGCTTCATCGTACTGACCCAGCAACTCCGCGCGCTGCCCGTCAAGCTTCTTGAGACGCTGCGCAAGAGATTCAGCGTATTGGCGATAAGTCTCGGTATGCATTCGCTGAACATCTCCAACGAGCCGACTCAGGAAATCGGCTGTGTCATCCGGTCGATAACCTTCTGCGACAAGTTCGACGGTGGCCTCGATGCCCCTTTGAGCTGCCGCGCGAGCCAGGAACGGCCGCCTCCGCCGGATCCCATCGGCAATGTCTTCACCGTGCTGCGCGAGCAGGCGCGACGCAAGGACCTCCGCTGGCTCGAATGGCCCTAAGTCAGCGATCTGTCCGATGCGCAACTTCGTATTCGCCTCGTATACTGGTTTCTGTATTAGTACGTATACGACGCCTGCCGACAAACAAAGAGCAAGAAAAGCAAGAACCCACCACCTCCGGTGAAAGACGACGCGGAACAAACCGTTGAGGTCAATCCCTTCCTCGCTGCTTCTGATCGGTTGGCTGTTGGGCATGGGGGTACATCGATTTGAGGCGCGATTATCGCATCTGGTTAGCTGCGACACCGCATTGGCCGAAATCCAGTAATCTCTTCTCCTGTTTCGCTGGGCTCTATCCTCGCCCAGTGGAGGAGCTTCTCCACTTAGGACCGTATTCAGAATTCCGGCGCTACCTCTCGCTATGGCGGTCAGCCAGATTTGCGACGACGACCTGCTCCGTGCATCTTAAGGACGAGCAGTTGACCGGAAACAGCCTCACGCGGTCAACGACGGTTTCGACGCATTGACAACCAAGTGCGGATCGGCCATAGACTCGCCCAACTGGCCAAGGGTCCATCTCACAGCCGACTTCAGCATATTCACGACTCCCTTGCGTCGCCAGTCGACAAATGCCGTAACAAACATCTTGTCAACGGTGAGTCCGGCCCTTGCGACCACCTCGTGCATTCGTGCCTTATCGAAAGACTGCACGTGCCCGTATCGATGAAACACGGTCGAACAGCACGGACAAACTACGGCGCTGAACTCAAGTTCTTCGCGATACGGCGTCGTCGCGAGCAATACGCCACCGGGCCTCAGTACCCGGACCACTTCGTCCAGTGACGCGGCAAGAACCTCGTCGTCCAAATGTTCCAGCACCTCGGACATGACAACTATGTCAAACTGACCATCATTGAACGGAATCGCTTGCGAGTACCCGCATCGCGCCTTCCCCCCGAGACCCAAATCGCCACGTAGGCGCTCGACTGCTCGCTCGCTCGGATCGAGTGCGTGAATGTCCACGCCTTTCTGCTGCGCCATTCGCTCCAAAGATCCTGAACCGACTCCGATATCGAGCACTCTCTGATGCGGTGCAAGCTGTTTCAGGAGAAACCGTTGGCGCGCGTCGAAGAAGCCGGCATGGGCCAACCCCTCATTCTGGTAATAGTCCCAAATACGATCCTGATCCATCGCTCGACCTTCGGCGCTCCCCTATCGAAAATCGCACACAACAATCGCCGTGAAGGCAGACGCTTCGCCCGACGTATCGCCTTCAGCAATTAGTTCGACGATTCCAGCTATCCGCGAGGCACCGACGCTCGCTTCAAGAAAGGCCCTTCGCGACGCACCGGTGGCCATCTCCTCTCCGTACGCGACGAGCAAACGCGATGACAGTACTTCGGCAGGTTCGAACAGCCCTGCCCTAGTCCTATGTCGGATCTTGAGCATACCTCGTACAAGGCAGGCGCCCAGCCCAGCCAAGATCGAAGATCGGTTGGGTGAACAGACCGATCAATACCGAATACCGCCGCTAAGAAACAATGTGTGCGGCGCTCATTGTTCGACTGCATTTTTTTGCCGCCGTAGCGCGAAGCACTGCAGGATTGTATTCCAACAAGAACACTGCCTTCGCCATGATGACCGGCTCGTCCGGAAACGGATCCCTCTTCGAGGCTACTGCTCCGCAAACGCCCTCTCGATCACGAAATCCCCCGGCGTAGAAGTATTCCCCTCCTTGAACCCCCCCGCCTCGAGCATCCCCTTCAGATCCTTCAGCATCCCCGGGCTCCCGCAGATCATCACCCGATCCACCGCGGGATCGAGCCCCGGCACCCCAAGATCCTCGAACAGCTTCCCGCTCTCGATCAGCTCTGTGATCCGCCCCATGTGCACGAACTCCTCGCGCGTCACGGTCGGGTAGTAGCGCAGCTTGCTCGTCACCAGGTCGCCGAGGAACTCGTGCGCCGGCAGGTGCTCGATCAGATAGTCGTGATACGCAAGCTCCTCCACCTCACGCACACCGTGCACCAGCACGATCTGCTCGAAGCGCTCGTAGGTCTCGGGGTCGCGGATCACGCTCATGAAGGGCGCGAGCCCCGTACCGGTGGACAGCAGGTACAACCGCTTGCCGGGAAGCAGATAGTCGATCAGCAGCGTCCCTGTGGGCTTGCGACCAACGATGATCTTGTCGCCCGGCTGGATGTGCTGCAGCTTCGAGGTGAGCGGCCCGTCGGGCACCTTGATGCTCAGGAACTCGAGGTGCTCCTCGTAGTTCGGGCTGACGATGCTGTAGGCGCGCAGCAGCTTCTTGCCGCCGTCCTCCAGCCCGATCATCGTGAAATGGCCGTTGCTGAAGCGCAGCGCGCGGTCGCGCGTCGTCTTGAAGCTGAACAGCCGATCGGTCCAGTGATGGACGCTGAGAACCTCTTCCTCGTGGAACGCGCTCATCGCTAATGAAGTGATTGCGTCATTGGCCGGTAGCGAATGCTACCGCAGCACGTCGGCATGGATAGCTCTCCTGCTATGGATGACGCAAGCTGTCCAGGCATTCACGAGGCGTTCGTACGCTTACGCCTGCACGCTTCGATGGCGGGAAATCGCGGATATCGCCGGTAACCAGGATCGCCGTTCCCCCTCGCGCAGCCGCAAGGAAGATCTCATCGTCCGGATCTTCGAGTGCAACCGGCCACGGGGCGGCCGCCACATGCAACGCAATGTCTTCGAGTGCTTCGACGAGTTGATGCACCTGTTCGGCATCGAGACGAAAGCGAGGACGTAGTAGAACCTCGCGATACTCGACGACGATTTGCGGAGCGAGAACCACCGATACTTCGCCCGCAAGGACGAGGTCGAGCAACTGCCCCGGCGGGCCCATCGGCGTAAGAACGCCCGACACCACCACATTGGTGTCGAGAACCAACCGCATCAGCGGCGAGCGCGCCTGACCGCGGAGACTTCCGCGTCGATCTCCTCCTGCGGCACGTCGCTGCTACCTCGCTCGCGCGCCTGGCGCCGCAATGCCCGAAGCGCCTGTTGGCCGCGTGCAAGGCGAATCACCTCGAGGGTTTCGTCGAGCGTCGATCCGTCGACCGAAAGCATCAGGGCAACCGGGCGCCCATTGGAGGTGAGCAGAAGCTCGCCCTTCTTCGCCAGATCATCCTGGACTGCCCCGGGGCGATTGCGAAGATCGCGAATGCTCAGTGTATCCATCGCCTGATCTCTCGTTGCGTAGCACGATCGTAGCACAGAGAGGCTGCTACTGTCCGCCTCGTTTCAGTGGTAGTCCTCCTCCCGCTGATGCCTTACCGCCAACACGAGGACCTTGCCCGGTTCGGTGATCTCGTAGAGAACGACGTAACCAGCAGCTCCGAACGGAACAACCAATTCCCGCCGCAGGCCTTTGCTTTCCGCTACCTTGCGGAAAAGGAAGGGCGAAGCGGAAAGCTGTGTCTCCGTCGCCAGTTCGATGGCCTCCAAGGCGCGTTCGGCCAGGTCCAGGTCTTCCATGGTGCGGGCACGCTCGAGCAGAAACGCGTACAAGCGCCGCAGATCCTCGCGAGCGCCAGGCGTGAACTCAACGGAATACTTCACTTCTCCGGCGCGCGAGCCTGCAGTTGTCGGCGCCGAACCTCGAGCATGTCGCGCAGCTCGCTCACTACCTGACTCGCTGGGTACGACTCGCCGTTGCGTTGGTATCGCCGCCAGGCTGCTTCGCCTCGCGCATGGAACTCGGCTTGAGTGCGTCGGTATTCGACGGTGCTACGCACCGTGGCTTCGATGAATTCGGACAGACTTTCACCCTCGCGCAGCACGGCTTCGAGTTCGGCACGCAACTGCGGATCTACGCGCACCTGAGGAAGAATGGCGGTTTTCATGTTTCGCATTGTGTTGCATTTGCGTTGCAATGGCAAATGGCGGGGAGGCCGTCCAGACCGTTGGGCCCATGTCGCCATTTAGCTGATCGCGCGCACAGCGCCATCATCGCGATCATGCAGATCACTAGTGTGATGTTCCGGAAATAACTTTACTAATTCTCGCAAGCTTCTGAAGAATC
>CAZIDY010000032.1:0-30969 GCA_964538505.1 uncultured Limnobacter sp.
CATGCCGGGTGGTGTGGGAGGGGACCGGCCAGAGATGGCTGGCCCCTATCCCGATCTGCGCATGAAATTCATCGACGAAGCGCGCATCGAAGTGGCCGGCGGCGACGGCGGTGCCGGGGCAGTGTCGTTCCGGCGCGAGAAATTCGTTCCGCGCGGCGGGCCCGACGGTGGCGACGGCGGACGTGGTGGCAGCGTGTGGGCGGTGGCCGACCGCAACATCAACACGCTTATCGACTATCGCTACCAGCGCAAGTTCCTCGCGAAGAACGGCGAGCGTGGACGCGGCGCCGATCAGTACGGCGCGGCGGCCGACGACATTCGCCTGCGCGTTCCGGTCGGCACGGAGGTGTTCGACGAAGACAGCGGCGAGCTGATCGCCGACCTCGTCGAGCATGACGCGGTTGCGCTGCTCGCGCGCGGCGGCGAGGGGGGCCTGGGCAACCTTCGCTTCAAGTCGAGCACGAACCGCGCGCCGCGCCAGTCGACGCCGGGGCAGGAGGGCGAGCGGCGCAATCTGCGTCTCGAGCTGAAAGTGCTTGCCGATGTCGGCCTGCTCGGCATGCCGAACGCCGGCAAGTCGACCTTCATCGCGGCCGTCAGCAACGCACGTCCGAAGATCGCCGACTACCCGTTCACTACGCTGCACCCGAATCTCGGCGTCGTGCGCGTGGGGCCGGAGCGCAGCTTCGTAGTCGCCGACATTCCCGGGCTGATCGAAGGCGCCGCCGAGGGTGCAGGGCTCGGGCATCAGTTCCTGCGTCATCTGCAGCGCACCCGGCTGCTGCTGCATCTGGTCGACCTGGCGCCCTTCGATCCGGAGGCCGATCCGGTGCGCGAGGCGCGCGCGATCGTCCGCGAGCTGCGCCGCTACGACGCGGCGCTCGCCGAGAAGCCGCGCTGGCTGGTGCTGAACAAGATCGACATGGTCGATCCGGCCGAGCGGCAGAAGCGCATCGATGCGTTCGTGGCGCGCTATCGCGGTCGCGGGCGCAACGCGATTCCGGTCGAGCGCGTGTTCGCGATCTCGGCGCTCACGCGCGAGGGCTGCGAACGACTGTGCCTGGCGATCGCCGACTGGCTCGACACGACGCGGCCGAAGGACCCGGCGGAACGCGACGTGCGCTTCGAGGCCCTCGACGACGATCGCGTCGAGGCGCAGGATCGCCCTCGCGGGGGAGCGTCTCATCGCGCTCCTCGAGAGGACGGAAACGGAGATGTCTGACGACGCAACGAGGCGCACGCCGCGGCCGGTCGGCGTGCCGGTCGATCCGCACGAGAACGCAGTGCGCGATGCGCGCCGGATCGTCGTCAAGATCGGCTCGACGCTGGTCACCGACGAAGGGCGCGGCCTCGACGAGGCGGCGATCGCGCGCTGGGCGACGCAGGTCGCGCGCCTTCGCACGCTCGGCAAGGAGGTCGTGCTCGTCAGTTCGGGTGCCGTTGCCGAGGGGATGAAGCGGCTCGGCTGGAAGCGCCGCCCGAAGGCGATGCACGAGTTGCAGGCGGCGGCCGCGGTCGGGCAGATGGGACTCGCGCAGGCTTACGAGAGCGCGTTTCGCAACTGCGGGCTGCGCACGGCGCAGGTGCTGCTCACGCACGATGATCTGGCCGATCGCAAGCGGTACCTGAATGCGCGCGCGACCCTGCTCGCGCTGCTTGCGCTCGGCGTCGTGCCGATCATCAACGAGAACGACACCGTCGTCACCGACGAGATCAAGTTCGGCGACAACGACACGCTCGGTGCGCTCGTCGCGAACCTGCTCGATGCCGAGGTGCTCGTCATCCTCACCGACCAGCGGGGCCTGTTCACGGCGGACCCGCGACGCGACGGCAATGCGCGCCTGCTCGACTGCGTCGTTGCCGGCGATCCCGTCCTCGAGACGATGGCGGGCGGCGCCGGATCGGCGATCGGCCGCGGCGGGATGATCACGAAGGTGCTCGCCGCTCGCCGCGCGTCGGCGGGCGGTGCGCACACGGTCGTCGCTTCCGGTCGCGAGCCCGATGTACTTGTGCGCCTGGCCGAAGGCGAGGCGATCGGCACGCGCTTCGTCGCGCAGACGCCGCGGCTCGCGGCGCGCAAGAAGTGGCTCGCGGATCACCTGCAGCTACGCGGGTCGGTACGGCTCGATGCCGGCGCCGCGCGTGCGCTGCTGCGCAACGGGGGCAGCCTGCTGCCGATCGGCGTCGTCGAGGTCGCCGGCGACTTCGAGCGCGGCGAGGCGGTCGCGATTCTCGATCCGGACGGCCGCGAGATCGCGCGCGGGCTCTCCGGCTACTCGAGCTCGGAGGCGCGGCTGATCATGCGCAAGCCGTCGTCGGAGATCGCGCGCATCCTCGGGTTCGTCGAGGAACCCGAGCTGGTGCATCGCGATCACATGGTGCTGCGGACCACCTCCAGCGGCGACGACGATGCGACGAACACGGCGGCCGGGCCGTCGACGCATTCACCGAACTCGCCGAGCGCTTCGAGCTGATCCACCGGCACGACACGCCGGTTCTCGCAGAAGAAGCGAAGTCCCGTACGGTTGCGCTGGTAGAGGCGGCGCGCGGCGTCGAGCGCCGCCTGCGGCGCGTGCAGCATCGCCAGCGAGCATGCTTCCTGCTCCGGGGCTTCTTCGTCCCGCCGGGCCAGGGTGTCGATCTCCATTTCGAGCGTTTCCATCGCACGTCTCCTCGTTCGAAGGGCACGGATCGAGACTAGTGGCCGATGCAATGCCTTCTACGCAGTAAGGCGTGAACGACGCCGAACGAGGGACGAACGTCGGTTGGGTGCGCCGTATCGTTGTGCAGGCGCGACGGTTCAGGCCGGAAAACCGGGGTCAGACCACGGTTTCGCTCGCGAAACCGTGGTCTGACCCCGGTTTTCTTTCCTCTTCAGGCGGCCAGCGGCGAGAACGCGTAGCCGTCGCCGTTTCGCGCAACGCGGCCGATCGCCGCGCCCGGCCAGTGGGCGCCGGCGACGATCCAGCCCTTCGCGACCGCTTCGTCGAGAAGACGGCGTCGCGTACGTCTTGCGGTTTCGGCGTCCATGTCGAAGCTCACTGCCCAGTCGGGGTGGCGCAGGAACAGCGCGGGAATGTTTGCCAGGTCGCCCAGGTACGCGAAGCGATGCCCGCGGGCCTCGAAGCCGAAGCCGGTATGGCCGGGCGTGTGCCCGAATGCGGGGATCGATTCGATGCCGTCGATCACCTCGGCACCCGGCTCGAAGCGACGGACCTCGGCGGCGATCGGCGCGAACACCCGGCGCGTCGTTTCGAACGAGTCTCGCATTGCGGCGGGTGCGGAACGCATGCGCGCGTCGTCCATCCACCAGTCCCATTCGGGTTTCGGCACATGGATCGTCGCTTTCGGAAAGGCGGGCGTGCCGTCGGGCTCGCGCAAGCCGTTGATGTGGTCGGGGTGAAAATGCGTGATCAGCACCGCGTCGATCGACGCCGGATCGATGTCGATGTCCTGCAGGCGTGAAGCGAGGTGCCCGGTTCCCGGTGCGCCGAAGCGGCCGTTGCCGGTATCGAGCAGCACGCGCCGGCCCTGCTGTTCGATGACGAAGGCGGTGAACGAAATCGTCACCGAGCTGTCGGCCAGCCCCGCGTCGGTGAGCGCCTGTCGCACCTGCGCGAGCGGAACCTCCGGCACGAAGCGGTCGCCGAGCGGAAACGTGACGAATCCGTCACGCACCGCAGTGACGACGGCCGTACCGATCTCGACGCGCCAGACGCCTTCGCGCAGCGCCGTGCCACGAATGCCTTTCGGACGATAGGCAACCGACCCGGGCAGGTCGCCGGGGCCGAAGCTCTCGCAGCCGCCGAGCCATGGCACGGCGGCGGCAGCAGCCAGCGCAGCAGTGGAACGAAGAATGTCGCGTCGGGCGTGGTGCATGGATCTCCTCGTATCGAATGCGTCGGACCCCGCTATTTAGCGAGGAACGCGGGTTTCGGCAACGGCGCCGGGGATGCGGTGACATGGACTCGCCTTTACCGTGGTCTGACCCCGGTTTCCGGTTTAAGGGCGACAATCGGGGCGAGCGTCCCGGCGTCTCATTCATCCCTGCAACCGACCGTCCTTCGAGCGATGTCCGATTTCGCATTCCACGGAGTGTTTCCCTATCTCGTCTCGCCGGTCGACGCCGATGGCCGCGTGCGCACCGAAGTGCTCGGCCGACTGTGCGAAGACCTGATCGAGGCCGGCGTGCACGGACTCGCGGCCCTCGGCTCGACCGGCGAGTTCGCCTATCTGGGCTGGGAGCAGCAGTGCGAAGTGGTTGCCACGGTCGTGGAAGCGGCGGCAGGGCGCGTGCCGGTGCTCGCGGGCGTGGCGGCGACGACGATCGCCGAGGCGCAGCGACGCGCACGGGCCTTCGAGCGCATGCGCTGCGACGGCATCATCGCGATTCTCGAAGCCTACTTTCCGCTCGCCGACGACGGCGTGCACGCGTACTTCGCGTCGATCGCGCAGGCCGTCGACCTGCCGCTCGTGCTCTACACGAATCCGAACTTCCAGCGCTCGGACCTGTCGTTGCCGGTGATCGAGCGCCTGAGCCGCATCCCGAACATCCGCTACATCAAGGATGCGTCGTCGAACACCGGTCGGCTGCTGTCGATCCTCGATCGTGTCGATGGACGCATGCAGGTGTTCGCGGCCTCGGCGCACATCCCGGCGTGCGTGATGCTGATCGGCGGCGTCGGCTGGATGGCCGGGCCGGCCTGCGTCGCGCCCAGGCAGAGCGTCGCGCTGTACGAGGCGTGTCGCAGCGCCGACTGGCAGCGTGCGATGGAGCTTCAGCGCCCGCTGTGGGCGCTGAACCAGGCCTTCGCGAAGCACAACCTTGCTGCCTGCATCAAGGGCGGGCTCGAGCTGCAGGGCTACGAGGTCGGCGCCCCGCTGCCGCCGCAGGCGCCGCTGTCGACGGCCGGCGTCGACGAGGTTCGTCGCGCACTGCAGTCGATCGGCGCGCTCGGCGCCAGCGGCGAATCCGAAGCAGCAGCCGGCGAATCCGAAGCGGCGCCCCGGGCGGGCGGCGCGCAACGAACCGGAGGGTGATCCCGCATGACGACGAACGAATCGATCCGCATCGAACGCGACACTTTCGGACCCATCGAGGTTCCGGCCGATCGCCTGTGGGGTGCGCAGACGCAGCGTTCGCTGCAGTTCTTCGCGATCTCCACCGAGCGCATGCCCGATGAGCTCGTGCGGGCGCTCGCGCAGGTCAAGCGCGCGGCGGCAGTCGTCAATCGGGATCTCGGCCGGCTCGATGCGTCGAAAGCCGATGCGATCGTGCGTGCCGCCGACGAAGTGCTGAACGGGGATCACGTGCGGGAGTTTCCGCTCGCGGTCTGGCAGACCGGCTCGGGCACGCAGTCGAACATGAACGTCAACGAGGTGCTCGCAAACCGTGCGTCGGAGCTGCTCGGCGGCGAGCGCGGCCCGAAGCGTCTCGTGCATCCGAACGACGAGGTCAACCGCGGCCAGTCGTCCAACGACGTCGTGCCCACAGCGATTCATGTGGCGGTCGCGACTGCCGTCGCGCAGCGGTTGGTGCCGTCGCTCGACGCGCTGCGTGCGACGCTCGACGCGAAGGCGAGCGAGTACGCCGACATCGTGAAGATCGGGCGCACGCACCTGCAGGACGCCACGCCGCTGACGCTCGGGCAGGAGATGTCGGGCTGGGTCGCGCAGCTCGATCGTGCGCGCGAAGCGATCGTGCGCGCGCTGCCGGGCGTCTGCGAGCTGGCGATCGGCGGCACCGCGGTCGGTACCGGACTGAACACCCACCCGGAGTTCGGTGCACGCGTCTGCGACGAGCTGTCGCGCCGGATGTCGCTGCCGTTCACGCCGGCGCCCAATCGCTTCGCCGCGCTCGCCGGGCACGAACCGGTCGTCGCGCTGCACGGTGCCCTGCATGCGCTCGCCGCCGCGGCGACGAAGATCGCCAATGACGTGCGCTGGCTTGCCAGCGGTCCGCGCTCGGGGCTCGGCGAGATTCGCATCCCCGAGAACGAGCCCGGCAGCTCGATCATGCCTGGCAAGGTGAACCCCACGCAGTGCGAGGCGCTGACGATGATCGGCGCGCAGGTCGCCGGCAACGACGTCGCGATCGGCATCGGCGCGTCGTCGGGCAACTTCGAGCTCAACGTCTTCCAGCCGCTCGTCGCACACAATGCGCTGCAGAGCCTGCGCCTGCTCGCCGACGGCCTCGCCAGCTTCGATCGCAACTGCGCGCGCGGCATCGAGCCGGTGCACGAGCGCATCGAGGAACTGCTCGAGCGCTCGCTGATGCTGGTGACGGCGCTGAATCCCCACATCGGCTACGAGCGTTCCGCCGAGATCGCGAAGAAGGCGCATCGCGAGGGGACGACGCTGCGCGCGGCAGCGCTCGCCCTCGGCTACGTCGACGAGGCGCAGTTCGACGAATGGGTGCGCCCGCAGGACATGACGCACCCGAGCGCTTGAACCCGCGCGTCGAAGGGCAGGCGGGCCGCGGCTCGCTGTCGATCCTGCGTGCGTTGTGGCCTTTCATGGCGCCGTATCGATCGCGTGTCGCGGTCGCCGCCGCCGCGCTGCTGGTGGCGGCCGCGGCCACGCTCGTCGTTCCGCTCGCCTTCCGTCGCATGATCGACGTCGGCTTCGCGTCGCCGGCAGGTGCCGTCGACGGCGCGCTCGCTGCCGACGTGAACACCTGGTTCGTCGCGCTCTTCGGCGTCGCCATCGTGCTCGCGCTCGGTACGGCACTGCGCTACTACAGCGTGTCGTGGCTCGGCGAGCGCGTCACCGCCGACCTGCGCCGTGCGGTGTATCGGCAGGTGCTGCGCCAGGACGCCGGTTTTTTCGAGACGCTGAAAACCGGCGAGGTGCTCTCGCGGCTGAACACCGACACGACGCTGATCCAGACGCTCGTCGGTACCAGCGTCTCGCTCGGCCTGCGCAACGCGTTGCTGTTCGTCGGCGCGCTCGCGATGCTGATCGTCACCAGTCCCGAGCTCGCTTCGATCATCGTCGGGTTGCTGCTGGTCGTCGTGCTGCCGATCCTCGTCTTCGGCCGCCGCGTGCGTCGGCTGTCGCGTGCGAGCCAGGACGCGCTCGCCGACACCAGTGCGCTCGCCGGCGAGACGCTCGGCGCGATCCAGACCGTGCAGGCCTACGTGCGCGAGCCGCTCGAGGCGCAGCGCTTCGGCGCGGCGACCGAGTCGGCTTTCGACACGGCGATCCGTCGCGTGCGCGCGCGTGCGCTGCTCACCGCGCTGGCGATCGTGCTCGTCTTCGGCGCGATCGTCTTCGTGCTGTGGCTGGGCGCGCGTGCGGTGCTCGACGAGCGCCTCACCGCGGGGCTGCTCACGCAGTTCATCCTCTACGCGGCGCTCGTTGCGGGCGCGACCGGAGCGATCGCCGAGGTGCTCGGCGAGGTGCAGCGTGCGGTCGGCGCCACCGAGCGACTGCTCGAGCTGCTCGAGGCGCAACCGTCGATCCGCTCGCCGCGCTCTTCGACTCCGCTACCCGATCGCGACGCCGGCGCGCAGGTGACGATCGAAAATCTCACGTTCCGCTACCCGTCACGGCCCGACGATCCCGCGCTCGACGCAGTCACGCTCGAGATCACGCCCGGCGAGACGGTCGCGCTCGTCGGGCCTTCGGGTGCCGGCAAGACGACGCTGTTCCTGCTGCTGCTGCGCCTGCACGATCCGCAGTCGGGGCGCATCCTGCTGGACGGCATCGACCTGCGCGAGCTCGATCTCGCCGATCTCCGCGGTGCGATCGGCGTCGTCTCGCAGGACAGTGTCGTCTTCTCGGCCGACGCGATGGAAAACATCCGCTACGGCCGGCTCGATGCGACCGACGCCGAGGTGATCGAGGCGGCGAAGGCGGCGCACGCGCACGAGTTCATCGAGCGCCTGCCGGATCGCTACCGCACCTTCCTCGGCGAACGCGGCGTGCGGCTCTCGGGCGGACAGCGCCAGCGCATCGCGATCGCACGCGCGCTGCTGCGCAACCCGCAGCTGCTGCTGCTCGACGAGGCGACGAGCGCGCTCGACGCCGAGAGCGAACGTGCGGTGCAGGCGGCCCTCGAGCGTGCGATGCAGGGGCGCACGACGATCGTGATCGCGCATCGGCTGTCGACGGTGGTCGGTGCCGACCGCATCGTCGTGCTCGATCGCGGGCGCGTCGTGGAGGTCGGCACGCATGCGGAACTGGCGGAGCGGGGCGGGCTGTATGCGCGGCTCGCGGCCATGCAGTTCGAGGTGTGATTCGTGCGGGTTGGCTGCGGTGCTGGTCGCGGGCTTAGGGCAAGTCGGCGGGCCAGGACAGAAGCCCACTGTTCCGGGCGCCGCGCCAAAGCTGGCGATCGTAGGTGGCGACGGTGACCGAGTCGCCGAGCGCCTCCTGCCAATGCAAGGCGCTGGCGAGATGGACCGCGTCATAGCCGCGCAACTCCTGCTGCCAGGCCACCGAGGCCGCGCGTGCTACTACCGCTTCGCTCACTTCCAGGCGGATCAGATCGGGCCAGTCCGCATCGAAGTCCGCCAGGCCGATGGCAGCGGACTTGCGCGTGACAAACCTCAGCCGCACTGCCTTGGCCAATGCGGCCGTGACCTCCGCCCGGCTGATAACGGCGGTCGCCAGCAGGCGCGCCGCGGCAACGGCCGCTGCAACGTCGGCCGAACCCGCCTCCGCGACATAGCGCTTCACCAGGGCACTCGCGTCCAGGTAGAGGATCACTCCCGATCCTCGACGATGAGTTCCGCGATGCTCTTGCCGGCTGGAACTCGCACGGCCGGCTTGCGCGGCGCCAGCCGCCGACCGCTCCACTGCAGCTGCCTCGCGGCGCGCAGAGCCGCGACCCGCTGGTCGAGGTCCTGTTCGATCGGTACGAGGCGTCCGACCGGAACACCGCGGTCGGTGATCACCACGGATTCGCCGTCACGCGCCAGTCTCAGGAAATGACTCAGGCGGCTTTTCAACTCCCGGATGCTGACGACGGATTGAGTCATGACGGTTCCCTTGCAACTGGGCAATGTAGTCACATTCTAGCAACATGAGACCACAACTCGAGTTCGACGAACTCGACAAACGCGTTTCACTGCTGCTGCGACCTGCTGCACCAGGAGCACCATCGCATTTGGCGTAGCGGGCCCTTCCACGTGCGTGGGGTGTCCGCTCCGCGAACAGACCACGTTGCCTGCAAAGGCGCGGGCCGGCTGCCGCCCGCCGTATGCGCCCGCGGCAGCCGGCCCGCGCCTTTGCACGCCGCCGCCCTCAGCGACCGACCTCCGCCTGCGCACCGAACAGCCCTCCGCCGAGCCGCACCGACCACGCCGCCGACTGCACCTGGACGACGTACGCGACGGCGATCAGCAGTGCGGCGTCGACGCCCGCCGCCCCGAAGGCGTTCATCGCGAGCGCGAGCGCGATCGACAGGTTGCGCATCACTGTGCCGTAGACGAGCGCGATCGCGTCGCCACGCGGCAGCAGCATCCGGCCGACGACGATGCCGAGTGCGTAGTTGATTGCGTACAGCGCGACCAGCGGCACCAGCACGTCGATCAGCAGTGCGGGGCGGGCGACGAGGTCGGCGCCCTTGAGCGCGAGCGCGACGAAGACGACGCCGAGCACGCCGAGCGTGGAAAGCGGTGGAAAGCGCGGTGCCCACTCCTTCTGGAAGCGCTCGCGGCCGTGGCGGCGCACGAGCCACTCGCGCGTTGCCTGTCCGAGCACCATCGGCAGCAGCACGACGAGTGCGATCTGCAGGAACACCGCCGCGAGATCGACCGGAACCACCGCGCCCATCAGCCACTGCAGGTAGAAGGGCGTCGCCAGCGAGCCGAGGATCAGGCCGACGATCGTCATCTTGATTGCCGCGGCGACGTTGCCTTTGGCGAATCCGGTCCACGCGATCGTCATGCCGCTGGTCGGCAGCAGCGCGGCGAGCACGAGGCCGAGCGCGAAGTACGGCTGCTCCGGGAACCACAGTCGCGCGATCCCGTAGGCAACGAAGGGGATGACGCCGAAGTTGATTGCCTGCGCGATCCATTGCGCGCGCAGGTCGCCTCCCTGGAACAGCTGGCGCAGCTGCAGGCCGACCATCATCGGGTAGACCATCAGCAGCGTCAGCGGCACGATGAGCGTGCGTAGCCACGCCGACGGTGCGACGAGTCCGTAGACGAGCCCGAGCACCATCGCGACCGGAATCGCCAGCGCAAGATTTCGCGTCAGGCGGGCGAGCAGGTTCATGGGTTCGTGGCGCCGGGCGCGATCAGCGCCCGAGTCGATGCAGCCGTGCGCGCAGCGCGTCGATCTCCTCGATCAGGTCGATCGCGAGTGCGACACCGGGTGGATTGACTTCGAGGTCGCGCGCAAGGCGCATCGCCAGCCGCGCCCGGCGCAGCGCCGAGCCGCTGAAGCGCCACTGTGCGCGCATCATCTGCAGCATGGCCGGATCCGCAGGGCGACCGCCGAACGCCGCTTCAGGCGTACCTGCAGATTCGATCGGCTCGATCACACCCTCGACGATCAGCGTCGTGATCTGTTCCTCGTCGGCGCCGCTGGCGCGTGACAGCTCGACGAGGGTGAACTCGATCTGCTCCTCGACGACGGGGCCCTGCACCGGGTTGCGGGATTCGTCGCTCATCCGGATCTACCTTCCTGCTCGCGGGTCGAAGTCGAAGGCCTTCGCCATCGTGCGCCAGGCCTCCTTCTGCGCATCGGTGCTCGCCGGCGGCAGTGCGATCGACACGACCGCGTACAGGTCGCCGGGCGGCTCCGACGGGATTCCCTTTCCGCGCAGGCGCAGCCGCCGGCCGGCCGACGAGTTCGGCGGTACCGTCAGCTCGACGCTTCCTTCGGGCGTTCGCACCGGTACGTTCGCCCCGAGCGCTGCCTCCCACGGCGCGAGCGGCAGATCGACATAGACGTCGCGTCCGTCGACGCGCCAGCGCGGGTTCTCGCGGAACTCGACCTCGAGGTACAGGTCGCCGGCCGGCCCGTTGCCGATGCCCGGGCCGCCCTGGCCGGCGAGCCGCAGATGCTGGCCGGCACGGATGCCGCGCGGAATGCTCACGTCGAGCTCGCGCTCCTGCGTGACGAGATGCCCATTCGCATCGATCGTGGGCATCGCCAGCCGGATCGAGCGCCGCGCGCCGCGGTACGCGTCCTCGAGGTCGATCAGCACCTTCGCGTGATGGTCCTGACCCTGTCGCGGCATCGATTGCGCGCGTCGCTGCTGTGCCTGCGCCTGCCGCATCCGTGCGCCGAACAAGGTCTCGAAGAAATCGCTGTAGTCGCCGGCCTGGCCGTCGAAGCCGCCGCCGCTGAACTCGAAGCCGGCGTCCCAGTTCGGCGGTGGCTGGAAGTCCTGCCCGGCGCGCCAGTTCTCGCCCATCCGGTCGTAGGCGGCGCGCTTCTCCGGGTCGCGCAACACCTCGTTGGCCTCGCCGATTTCCTTGAAGCGCGCTTCGGCGTCGGCTTCCTTGCTGACGTCGGGGTGGTACTTGCGGGCGAGCTTGCGATAGGCGCGCTTGATCTCGTCCTGCGTCGCGTTTCGATCGACGCCGAGGATCTCGTAGTAGTCGCGGAACTTCATCGTTGTTGTTCTACGGTTGCGGCGTCGTCGATCATCGATCAGCTGCCGTCGTCGCGCGGATGCGCGGCCTGGGGCATCACGAGCAGTGCGCCACGCTCGGCTTCGTCGGCGGGGGACTCGAGCCGCTGGTTGCGCGCGCGATGCCGCGTGCGCAGATACCGGCCCGCTTCGCCCGGCTGCGTCGCCTCGTGCGGCGGGTGCTCGCTGCGCGGCGCAGACCGATCGCGTCGCGCGTTCGCGAAGACGAGGCGCGCAAGCTCGTTGAGCGCCTGCACGTAGACGCCGCGCTTGAACTCGATCACCGCATCGAGCGGCACCCAATAGTCGTTCCAACGCCAGGCGTCGAACTCCGGGTGACTCGAGGCACGCAGATCGATGTCGCTATCGCGACCGACCAGTCGTACCAGGAACCAGATCTGCTTCTGTCCGCGGTAGTGACCGCGCCATTCCCGACGCACCCAGTGCTCGGGCACCTCGTAGCGCAGCCAGTCGCGCGTGCGTCCGACGATGCGGACGTGGTGCGGATGCAGCCCCACTTCCTCGTGCAGCTCGCGGTACATCGCCTGCTCGGGCGATTCGCCGCGCTTGATGCCGCCTTGCGGAAACTGCCAGGAGTGTTCGCGTATCCGCTTCCCCCAGAAAACCCCGTTCCTCGAGTTGACCAGGATGATCCCGACGTTGGGGCGATAGCCGTCTCGGTCCAGCATGGCCGCACCCCCGATCTCTTACAATCGCTTCGATTATAGCCAGTGCTTCCTCGCGTTTGCTGCACGGGCGCTCGCGCCCGCAGCCCTCCGCACGCTCCCGGATCCCCGAATGAAAGCCTCCCGATTCCATCTATCGACGCAGAAGGAAGCACCGGCCGACGCCGAGATCGTCAGTCATCGGCTGATGACGCGGGCCGGAATGATCCGCAAGGTGGCCGGCGGCATCTACACGTACATGCCGCTGGGCCTGCGCATCGTGCGCAGGATCGAGGCAATCGTTCGCGAAGAGATGAACCGCGCGGGCGCGATCGAATTGCTGATGCCGGTCGTCCAACCGGCCGAATTGTGGGTCGAGTCGGGTCGGTGGGATAAATACGGTCCGGAACTGCTGCGCGTGAAGGATCGCCACCAGCGCGACTTCATCGTGCAGCCCACCTCCGAAGAGGTCGTCACCGACATCGCACGCAACGAACTGCGCAGCTACAAGCAATTGCCGACGAACTTCTATCACATCCAGACGAAGTTTCGCGACGAACGCAGGCCGCGCTTCGGCGTGATGCGCGGACGCGAGTTCACGATGAAGGATGCGTATTCCTTCGATCGCGATCTCGACTCGGCGCTGGCCAGCTACCAGGCAATGGTCGACGCCTATCGCGCGATCTTCACGCGGATGGGCCTTCGTTTTCGTGCGGTCGCCGCCGACACCGGCGCGATCGGCGGCTCGGCCAGCCACGAGTTCCAGGTGATCGCCGACACCGGCGAGGATGCGATCGCCTGGTGCCCCGATTCCGACTACGCGGCGAACGTCGAGCTCGCCGAGGCGCTGTCGCTGATCGACCGGCGAGCGGCTCCTTCGGAGCCGCTCGTCAAGGTGCCGACGCCGTCGCGCGCCCGCTGCGAGGACGTCGCCGAGCTGCTCGGCATCCCGCTCGAGCGCACGGTGAAATCGATCGTCGTTGCGGTGGACACGCAGATCTGGCTGCTGCTCGTGCGTGGCGATCACGAGTTGAACGAGGTGAAGGCGAGCAAGATTCCGGGGCTCGAAGGTTTCCGATTCGCCACCGAAGCCGAGATCGTCGAGCACTTCGGCTCCGCGCCCGGGTACCTCGGCCCGATCGGTCCGCGTAAACCGGTGCATGTCGTCGCCGATCGCACCGTCGCGAACATGCACGACTTCGTCTGCGGTGCGAACGAAACCGACTTCCACTACACCGGCGCGAACTGGGTGCGCGATCTTCCCGAGCCGATCGTCGCCGACATCCGCAACGTGCGCGAGGGCGATCCGTCGCCCGACGGCAAGGGCGTGCTCGCGATCCAGCGCGGCATCGAGGTCGGGCACGTGTTCCTGCTCGGCACGCGCTACTCGGAAGCGATGAACGCGCTGTTCGTCGACGCCGACGGCCAGTCGAAACCGTTCCAGATGGGCTGCTATGGCATCGGCATCACGCGGCT
Source organism: uncultured Limnobacter sp. (assembly GCA_964538505.1). GTDB lineage: Bacteria > Pseudomonadota > Gammaproteobacteria > Burkholderiales > Burkholderiaceae_E > Zeimonas. The sequence continues at coordinate 13,732 of CAZIDY010000032.1, forward strand.
GCTCGGTGCGGCCATCGAGCAGAACCATGACGAACGCGGCATCGTCTGGCCGCGGCCGATCGCGCCTTTCGAGGTCGTCATCGTGCCGCTCGGCTACGCACGCTCCGAAGTCGTCCGCTCCACCGCCGATGCGCTGCACGAGCAGCTGCTCGCCGAAGGCGTCGACGTGCTGCTCGACGACCGCGACGAGCGCCCCGGCGCGATGTTCGCCGACTGGGAGCTGATCGGCGTTCCGGTGCGGGTCACGGTCGGCGAGCGGGGCCTGAAGGAAGGCAAGATCGAGGTGCTGGTGCGCCGCGGAATGCAGCTCGCGCAGGTTCCCGTCGGCGAAGCCCTGCCGGCCATCCGCCAGGCGCTTGCCGACTGACGCGCGCGGCGATTCAATCGCCGACGAATGAAACGCGTCCTGATCCTGCTGCTGCTCACCTGCGCGCTGCTCGCCGCGCTCATCGCGTCGAAGCCGGCGCGTGCGGGTCCGCAGCAGTACGAGGCGCTCGGCGACTCGGTCCGTTCGGCGCTCGCCGCCGCCGTTCGCGAAGACCAGGAAGCGCCCGAGGCGCAGTTCGTGTCGGTTGCCGAGAAGGTCGACTGGCTGGCGTCGATGTCGGCGCGCCTGCCGCGCCGATGGAAACCCGAGTACCGGCAGCGCATCGAGTTCCTGCACGCGGTTCGGTATGAGGCGCAGCGTGCCGGGCTCGATCCGCATCTCGTGCTCGGGCTCATCCAGGTCGAGAGCAACTTCCGTCGCTATGCGGTCTCGAGCGCCGGCGCGCGCGGCTACATGCAGGTGATGCCGTTCTGGACGCGGTTGATCGGCGACGCGGATGCGTCGAAGCTGTTCGAGATGCGAACGAACCTGCGCTACGGCTGCACGATCCTGCGGCATTACCTCGACATCGAGCGCGGCAACCTGTTCCGTGCGCTCGGTCGCTACAACGGCAGCCTCGGGCGTGCGGAGTATCCGAATGCGGTGCTGCGCGCGTGGAAGCGCTGGCAGTACACACCGCAACCCGTGCCCGAAAGCGCACCGCAGCGCGCCGCCGAGCGCTTCACCGAACGCAGCACGGAGGCAGAAGCGAAAGTGCTATAAACGGGGACACTTCCTTCGTCTCCGGATGGCACCGATGAATATCGCTTCGAGCCTGCAGCAATGGGCGGCGCGCACGCCGTCGAAACCGGCAATCCTGTTCGAGAGCCGCACGATCAGCTACGCGCAACTCGAAGCCGATGCCTCGCGCCTTGCGAACGCGATGCGCGCACAGAACATCGGCGCGGGCGACCGCGTCGCGCTCTACCTGCCGAACATTCCCGAGTTCGCGACGACCTACTACGCGGTGCAGAAGATCGGTGCGATTCCGGTCGCGATCAACGCGATCTTCCGCACCGGCGAGGTCGAGTACCTGCTCAACGACTCGGGCGCCGTGCTCGTGTTTGCCGTCGCCGAACTGGTGGACTTCGTTCCGCGCGCATCGTGCCCGGCGCTGAAGCACGTCGTTGTCTGCGAGGGTGAAGCGGCGGACGGCACGCAGACGCTCGCGCAATGGTGCGCCGGACAGCCGGAGCGTTTCGACCCGGTCGAACGTGCTCCCGACGATCCTGCGGCGCTGATCTATTCGTCGGGTACCACCGGCTTTCCGAAGGGCGTCACGCTGTCGCAATCGAATATCTCGAGCAACGTCGCCACTGCGGCGAAGTACTCGGACTATCGCGACGACGACCGCCTGTGCGCGTTCCTGCCGCTGTTTCACGTCTACGGGCAGAACTACATCCTGAACGCGGCGATCCTCGCCGGCGCCACCGTGTGCCTGTTCCGCCGCTTCGTTCCCGATGTCGTGCTCGAGGCGATCCAGCGCGACCGCATCACGCTGTTCTTCGGTGTGCCGACGATCTTCATCGGCCTGCTGTCGATGGATCTGTCGAAGTACGACCTGTCGTCGATCCGCTACGAGATGTCGGCCGCGGCGACGATGCCCGAGGAGATCTCGCGCCGCTGGACCGAGCGCTTCGGCCGGCGCGTCTACGAAGGCTACGGCCTCACCGAGTGCTCGCCCTTCGCCTGCTACAACGACCTCGTCGAGCATCGCTTCGGGTCGGTGGGGCGTGCGGTCGAAGGCTTCACGCTGAAGATCTTCGACGAGAACGACAAGGAGCTTCCGCGCGGCGAATGGGGCGAGATCTGCATCCAGGGCCCGGGCGTGATGCTCGGCTACTGGAAACGTCCCGAGGACACCGCGCAGACGCTGCGCGGCGGCTGGCTGCACTCAGGCGACATCGGGCGCATGGATGAAGACGGCTATGTCTTCATCGTCGACCGCGTCAAGGACATGATCAACGTCTCGGGCTTCAAGGTGTGGCCGGCCGAACTCGAGCAGTACCTGTACAAGCTGCCGCAGGTGCAGGAGGTGGCCGTCTACGGCATTCCGCATCCGGAGAAGGGCGAGCAGGTGGTGGTTGCCGTCGTGCCGAAGGCCGGGCAGGCGATCACGCCCGACGACGTGATTGCGTATTGCCGCGCGAACATCGCCGCGTACAAGGTTCCGGCGCGCGTCGACATCGTTCAGGAGCTGCCGAAGAGCGCGACCGGGAAAATCCTGAAGCGCGTGCTGCGTGATGAGGCGGTCAAGCCGTGATACGGTAACCGGCTTCGTTTTCTCGAAAAACACAAAGGAAGGAGACGGGCATGACCCGAGTCACGCGTCGTGATTTCAACCGGCTGGCCGCGGGCTCCGCGATCGCCGGCGCCGGCACGCTCGCAGCCCCTGCCATCGTGCGTGCCCAGTCGAAGAAGCTGAAGGTGGGCGTGCTGCTGCCGCGCTCGGGCGCGCTCGCGTTCATCGGGCAGTCGTGCCAGCGCGGCGCCGACATCTCGCCGGCGCTGCTCTCGGAGATGTACGGTGTCGATGTCGAGCTGATGAACGCCGACACGGAATCCAGTGTCGACGTGGCGCGCTCGCGGGCGGAAAAGCTCATCGACGAGGGCGCCCATGTGCTGATGGGGCCCTTCGATTCCGGCGCCGCCGCGGCGATCGCGCAGGTGGCCGAGCAGCGCAAGGTGCCGTTCGCGGTGAACATCGCCGCGGCGCCGCAGATCACCGAGCAGGGCTACAGGTACACGTTCCGCAACTTCCCCACCGCGGGCGAGCTGATCACCAACGGTCTTGCGCTCACGCGCGACCTCTTCCAGTCGACGCGCGCGGCGCCGCGCACCGCGGTGTTCATGCATGTGAACGACACCTTCGGCACGTCGATGGCCAAGGGCATCGCCGCGATCCTGCCGCGGCTCGATTACCTGCCGTTCAGGATCGTCGACACGATTGCCTACGATCGCGAGGCGCGCGACCTCTCGGTGGAGGTCGCCAAGGCGAAGGCCACCAACGCCGACTTCATCCTGCTGGTGAGCCGCCTGAACGATGCGATCCTGCTCGTGCGCGAGCTCGTCAAGCAGCGCTGGTCGCCGCAGGCAATTCTTTCCCCGGGCTCGCCCGGCATGTACGAGGCGCAGTTCTACAAGGCGCTCGGCAACCGCTACTCCGACTACTGCATCTCGAACGTGCCCTGGTACAACCCGAACGCCGCGCTCACGAAGCGCGTCGAGGCGCAGTTCAACAAGCAGTTTCCGCAGGAACAGCTGATGTTCCATGCGCTGAACGTCGGTTTCAGCTTCGAGGCGATGATGATCGCCGCCGATGCGTTCAAGCGGGCGGGTTCCACCGACGGCGCGCAACTGGCCGATGCGCTGCGCCAGACGAACATCGCCGAGCACATGATGATCGGCGGGCCGATCCAGTTCGACGCGAAGGGGCAGAACTCGAATACCGCCTCGGCGTGCATCCAGAACCGGGACGGCCAGCCGAAGGTCGTGCTGCCCGAATCGGCAGCACAGGCGAAGCCGGTGTTCCCGGTGCCGGGGTGGCAGGAGCGCAAGGCCTGATTCAGGGCCGAATGCGAATCGACGCGAAACCGGGCCGGAGCGCCCGGTTTTTCGTGAGGGCGAGCGACGCCCGCCGCCATTCGCTGACGGCTTGCGATGCTTCGGTTCTCGAACTCGCGCTTCGCGAGGGTCGCTACGCTGGACGAGTCGCTGCGATCGGCAGCCGACCGGGCGGGTGTTCCCGCAGTCTGAACGACTCTTTGCTGGATACGTCTTGCCAGATGCTGCGCGAACCGAGCATCATCGCGCGTCGTTGTCGATACAACACACCACGAAGGAGAGGAGCATGACCCGAGTCACACGTCGTGATTTCAACCGGCTGGCCGCGGGCTCCGCGGTCGCCGGCGCCAGCGCGCTTGCCGCACCTGCCATCGTTCGCGCCCAGTCGAAGAAGCTCAAGGTAGGCGTGCTGCTGCCGCGCTCGGGCGCGCTGGCGTTCATCGGACAGTCGTGCCAGCGCGGCGCAGACATCGCGCCGGCGCTGCTCTCGGAGATGTACGGCGTCGACGTCGAGCTGATGAACGCCGACATCGAATCGAACGTCGACGTGGCGCGCTCGCGCGCGGAGAAGCTCGTCGACGAAGGCGCGCACGTGCTGATGGGCGCCTTCGATTCGGGCCCGACCACGGCGATCGCGCAGGTGGCCGAGCAGCGCAAGGTGCCGCTCGTGGTGAACATTGCTGCGGCCCCGCAGATCACCGAGCAGGGCTTCCAGTACACCTTCCGCAACTTCCCGAACGCGCCCGAGCTGATCCGCAACGGTCTGGCGCTCACCGGGAACATCTTCCAGGCGACGCGCTCGGCGCCGCGTACGGCGGTGTTCATGCACGTGAACGACACCTTCGGCACGTCGATGGCCAAGGGCATCGCCGCGATCCTGCCGCGGCTCGATTACCTGCCGTTCAGGATCGTCGACACGATTGCCTACGATCGCGAGGCGCGCGACCTCTCGGTGGAGGTCGCCAAGGCGAAGGCCACCAACGCCGACTTCATCCTGCTGGTGAGCCGCCTGAACGACGCGATCCTGCTCGTGCGCGAGCTCGTCAAGCAGCGCTGGTCGCCGCAGGCGGTGCTGAGCCCGGGATCGCCCGGCATGTACGAAGCGCAGTTCTACAAGGCGCTCGGCAATCGCTACTCCGACTACTGCATCTCGAACGTGCCCTGGTACAACCCGAACGCCGCGCTCACGAAGCGCGTCGAGGCGCAGTTCAACAAGCAGTTTCCGCAGGAACAGCTGATGTTCCATGCGCTGAACGTCGGTTTCAGCTTCGAGGCGATGATGATCGCCGCCGATGCGTTCAAGCGGGCGGGTTCCACCGACGGCGCGCAACTGGCCGATGCGCTGCGCCAGACGAACATCGCCGAGCACATGATGATCGGCGGGCCGATCCAGTTCGACGCGAAGGGGCAGAACTCGAAGGTTGCTTCGGCGTGTATTCAGAACCGCGGGGGGCAGCCGCTGGTCGTGTTGCCGGAGGAGGCGGCGCAGTCGAAGCCGGTGTTCCCGGTGCCGGGGTGGCAGGAGCGGAAGGCCTGAGTATCTCCGAGGCTCCGCGGGCCGATACGAACGAAGCGTCGCCTAACGCGGCGCTTCGTCTATCGTCGCTTGGCGATGCGGGCGCCGCGAGTCCAAGCGTTTCGGACGTTTGTCGCTGATCTTGACAGTGTCTCGGACCAGCGTGGGGATGTTAAGCGCAAGTCATTGATTTATAAGTTTCTTATATCCGTTGGCCCGCAATGTGCTTCACTATTTCTACACTGGATATTCCGTGCCGAATGGTGATATCGACATGAAGAACGTGATTCGGGCTGGGTTGGTTTTCTTCGCGATGGGCTGGACGTCGTTCGTCGGAGCGATTCCGGCGGCTACTGTCGGCAGCATGGACACCTTGATAGGCTCAGCAGTCCTCGCAAACTCGGGCGATGCGACGGAACAGGCTTTCGTCAACGGGCTTACCGATCCCGACTACATCCTTACCGGGAAGTACGGGAGTGACGACGACAATTGGGAGGCCGTAGATGGCGACCCGGGAGGGTTTGCGTTTCGGTTCACCGGGACCTGCACCGAGAACGCCTTCTCGAACACGTGTTCGGACGCGCCCGATTTCTATGTAATCAAGTTGGGTACCGGCGGTTCTCCGGCCGGAACGTCTACGCATTATCTGTTCCGCAACGACGACTCCAACGAGTGGGCCTACGTCAACCTGTCGCAGTTCCCCGACGTGTCGAACATGAACATCGGCCGTGTCAGCCATCTGAGCGTTGGTGTCGGCACCGATCGGGTTGATGTGCCCGAACCCGCCACCATGGCATTGCTCGGTGTCGCGATGGCCGGTCTCGCTCTGGCCTCTCGGCGACGCCAACGTTGACGCCCGTTCGACCTCCTTGGAGACCCCCGCTCGCATGCGGGGGTTTCTGTTTGCACGTTCAGAAAGAGCATCGTTGGTCCAGATCGGTCTGGAAGTCGCCTCTGAATCGTTGAATCGCATCGCGGGGCGCCAACGCGGCTTTTCCGTTTTGCAGCCCGGCCCGGGTTCGGTATCCTGCGTCCCCATCCGCATTTCGCAGTTGCGCTGACGAACGCTCCGGAGTTCTCGCTTGCCCATCGAGGCTGTTGCCAACATCGTCCTCAGCGGTCTGCTGACAGGCCTGATCTACGGCCTGATGGCCCTGGGCCTCTCCGTCATCTACGGCGTCGTGCGCATCGTCAACTTCGCGCATGGCGAGCTGATGGCACTCGCGATGTACGCGACGGTCTTTGCCTTCGCGTTCACCGGTGTCGATCCCCTGTGGATGCTGGTGCCGATCGCGCTCGCGTTCTTCGGCGTCGGCTACGTGCTGCAGCGGGGGCTGATCAACCCGTTCATCGACCGCCCCGAGCATTCGCAGTTCATCCTGCTGCTCGCCGTCGCGCTGGTGCTGGTCAACCTGCTGCTCGTCGCCTTCGGACCGGATGCGCGCAGCGTTTTCGTCGACTATGCGCTCGACTCCTACGAGATCGGGCCGCTGCTGGTCGACAAGGTGCGCGTGATCTGCGCGGCGGTGGCGCTGGTCGCCTGCGCGATCCTGTTCGCGATCTTCCGCTACACGTCCTTCGGCAAGGCGATCCGCGCGTGCGCCGACAACCTGCTCGGCGCGCAGGTGGTCGGGCTGAACGTCAAGCACCTGTATGCGCTGACCTTCGGGCTCGGCACTGCCTGTGTCGGCGTTGCCGGAACGCTGCTGTCGATGATGGTCGACGTCACGCCGGGGCTCGGGCCCGCCTATACGCTGCTCGCCTTCGTGATCGTGATCATCGGCGGGCTCGGCTCGATGGTCGGGGCGCTGGCCGGCGGCATCCTGATCGGCGTCTCCGAGTCGGTGGCCGGACTGCTGATCACGCCGTCGGCCAAGAGCATGTTCTCGTTCGCGCTGCTCATCCTCGTGCTTGCGTTCCGGCCGCAGGGCCTGTTCCGGGCGCGGTGAAGCAGCGATGAATCGCTCCGTCGTCGCGCTGCTCGTCCTGCTCGGCATCCTGCTGGTGCTGCCGTTGGCGCTCGATCGCTACCTGCTGTCGGTGATGATCCTGATCCTGTACTTCGCGTACGTGGGCCAGGCGTGGAACGTGATGATGGGCTTCTGCGGACAACTGTCGCTCGGGCACGCGCTGTTCGTCGGCCTGGGCGCCTACACCTCGGCGGCGCTGTTCCAGCACTTCTCGATCGTTCCGTGGGTCGGCATGATCGCGGCGATCGTCGTCTGTGTCGTCATGGCGTCGTTCATCGGGTGGCTTGCCTTTCGCTTCGGCATCGGCGGTACGTACTTCGCGCTGCTGACGATCGCATTCGCCGAGTTCACCCGGATCGGCTTCGAGCACTTCGGCTGGGTCGGCGGCACCGGTGGCTTCTTCCTGCGCGTGACGCAACAGGACCAGATCGATCTCGCGTATCTTCGCGGCCCGCCGATCCTGTTCTATTACCTGGCGCTCGCGCTGGCCACGCTCGCCTTCGTCGTCTGCTGGTGGATGTTGCGCGGGCGGCTGGGCTTTTACTTCCGCGCGATCCGCGACAACGAGGAAGCGGCGCGCGCCGCCGGCGTCGACGTGTTTCGCTACAAGATGTACGCGGTGCAGATCTCCGGCGGGATGACCGCGCTCGCCGGCGTCTTCTTCGCGTTCTATTACAACAACCTGTTTCCCGACCAGGTGTTCCACATCAGCCGCTCGATCGAGATCATTCTCGCGCCGATCATCGGCGGCATCGGTACGCTGTTCGGGCCGATCCTCGGCGCGGCGGTGCTTACGCTGATGTCCGAGGGGATCAACGAGGCGCTGTCGCTCGCCGGATACGAGATTCCGGGTGCCAAGCAGATCCTCTACGGCATCGCGCTCGGTGCCGCGATCATGTTCATGCCGCACGGTATCTGGCCGCTGCTTGCGCGCAGGTTCGGCTTCCGCCGCTCGGTGACGGCCGATGACTGAGCAGCCGCCCCCGATTCTCGAGGTGATCGGCACCTCGAAGAGCTTCCAGGCGTTGCGGGCCGTCGACAACGCCTCGCTCGTCGTCGAGCGCGGCGAGATCGTTGCGCTGATCGGGCCGAACGGCGCGGGCAAGACGACGCTGTTCAACCTGATCGCCGGTGCGCTGGTGCCCGACGTGGGGCGCATCGTGTTCCTCGGTTCCGACATCGCCGGCTGGCGGGCGGACCGCGTCTGCGGCATCGGCATCGGCCGCACCTTCCAGATCGTCAAGCCCTTCGCCGACATGTCGGTGCTCGAGAACGTGATGGTCGGCGGCTTTCGCGGAACGACCGACCGGCGCCTGGCGAGCCGGCGCGCGGAGCGCGCGTTGCGCGCACTCGAGATGTGGGACCAGCGCGATCGTCCTGCATCCGCACTTACGTTGCCCGACCGCAAGATCCTCGAGGTTGCGCGCGCGCTCGCCACCGAGCCGAAGCTGCTGCTGCTCGACGAGGTGATGGCCGGCCTGCGTCCGACCGAAACCGACCAGATGGTCGAGGCGTTCAAGCGGCTGAACGCCGAGCACGGCGTGACGATCCTGCTGATCGAGCACGTGATGCGTGCGGTGATGGCGCTGGCGCAGCGCGTATACGTGCTGCATCACGGGGTGATCATCTCGTCCGGTACGCCTGCCGAGGTGACCACCGATCCGAAGGTGCTCGAGAGCTATCTCGGCACCGCCGAGCTGCAGTGAGCGGGCCGCGATGCTGAAGGTGCGCGATCTCTCGGTGTTCTACGGCGATGCGCAGGCGCTCGACCGCGTCAACCTGGAAGTCGGCACGGGCCAGATCGTCGCGCTGGTCGGCGCGAACGGCGCGGGAAAGACTTCGCTGATCCGCACGCTCGCCGGAATCCTCAAGCCGCGCTCGGGATCGATCGTCTTCGAAGGACGCGAGATCGCAGGGCTCGACAGCCACAAGGTCTGCGATCTCGGCATCGGCCAGGTCGCCGAAGGCCGGCAGATCTTCCCGTCGCTCAGCGTGCTCGACAATCTGCAGGTCGGTGCGCTGCTGCCGCACGCGAGGGCGAGCGCCGGCGAGACGCTCGAGCGTGTCTTCACGATGTTCCCCCGGCTGAAGGAGCGGGCCGGGCAGGCGGCGGGAACGCTGTCGGGCGGCGAGCAGCAGATGCTCGCGATCGCGCGCTGCCTGATGGGCGCGCCGCGACTGATCATGTTCGACGAGCCGTCGCTCGGCCTCGCACCCGCACTCGTCGCCGAGGTGCTCGAGACGATCCGCACGCTGCATGCGCAGGGCATGACGGTGTTGCTCGTCGAGCAGAACGTTGCCGCGTCGCTGAAACTCGCCGACCGGGCCTACGTGCTCGAGAACGGTAGCATCGTGCTCGAGGGCAGCGGTGCGGAGCTGCTAGACGATCCACGCGTTCGCGAGGCGTATCTGGGGTTGTGAGGCGGTTCGCCGTATTCGCCGCGTTCACGTTCGCGGCTTTTTTGCCCTGCGCTCAGGGTGTCGCAACTCCCGTGCTGGCGCCTGCTGCGCCCGCGGGTTTCGTTCCCGTTCCGGCTGCGTCGTCCTTCGATCCCGCATCGGTCGGCTTCGCGCGCGACGCGGTCGTCGAGCAGCTGCACGAGCACGTCATCGTGCGCGGCGAGTGGCTGGGCCTGCTCTCCGCACGCTACGGCGTGTCCGTTGCGCAGATCTCCGAGCGCAACGCACTCGACCCGCGCAAGCCGCTCGTCATCGGACAGCGGATCGCGATCGTCTCGCGACATGTCGTACCGCCGCCGATCGACGACGGCATCGTCGTCAACATTCCGCAGCGCATGGTGTTCCGCTTCGAGGCGGGACGCGTCGCTGTCGCGTATCCGGCCACCGTCGGACGGCGCAACTGGAAGACGCCGACGGGCGACTTCACGGTGATCAACCGGCAGACCGACAAGACGTGGATCGTGCCGCCTTCGATCCAGGACGAGATGCTGCGCGAGGGCAAGCCGGTGCTCACCGAGGTGCCGCCGGGTCCGGACAACCCGCTCGGACGCCACTGGATCGGCACCAGCCTGCCGGGCATCGGGCTGCACGGAACCAACGCGCCGGCGAGCGTCTATGGTTTTCGTTCGCACGGCTGCGTGCGGCTGCACCCGGACGACATTGCGGCACTGTTCGCGCGCACGCGCGTCGGCGACAGCGGCCGCATCGTCTATCGGCCGCTGCTGCTTGCGCAGGCTGCGGACGGGCGCATCTGGCTCGAGGCGAACCCTGACGCGTATCGGCGCGGGCCGGGCTCGATCGAAACGGTGCGCGAGATGGCGCGACTGCAGTCGATCGACGAGAGTTCGATCGACTGGTCGCGGGTCGAGAGGGCGCTCGAGCGGCGCGAGGGCAATGCGGTCGACGTCGGCCTGGTTCAGGCGATCGATGCGGCCGCGATCGGACAGGGCGCGCAGGCGCAGGAGGTAGCCGCACGATGACGAAGAGGCATCCCCGCAGAGGGTTCGTTCGAACCGGTCTGGCGCTCGCGCTCGGCGCGGCGGCGTCGCAGCCCGCGTGGGCAACGGCGGCGCGCCCGGCGGTCGATCGCGTCGACGCGATCGCGCAGCTCGCGTTCGTCCACACGCATACCGGGGAGAAGCTCGACGTCGTCTACCGCGAAGGTCCGCACTACATCACCGATGCACTCGCCGAGATCGATCGGCTGCTTCGCGATCATCGCAGCGGCGACGTGCACGAGATCGATCGCGGCCTGCTCGACCAGCTTGCTCGCGTGCAGTTGTTGCTCGGCGTGGGCAAGCGGCCTTTCCACGTGATCTCCGGCTATCGCTCGCCGAAGACGAACGCGATGCTCGCCGCGCGCAGCGGCGGTGTCGCGTCGAAGAGCCTGCATCTGCAGGGCCGCGCGATCGATGTGCGGATGCCGGGTGTGCAGCTGCGCTCGCTGCACCGCGCCGCGCTGTCGATGCAGGCGGGTGGGGTCGGATACTACGCGCGGTCGAACTTCGTGCATCTCGACACGGGGCGCGTGCGGCGGTGGTAAGGGCCTGCCTCACGCAGGCGGCAGCACCTTCCCCGGATTCATGATCCCGAGCGGATCGAGCGCCTGCTTCACCTGGCGCATCAGCGCCATCTCTACGTCCGACTTGTAGCGCGCCGACTCGTCCCGCCGCAGCTGCCCGAGCCCATGCTCGGCCGAGATCGATCCGTTGAACGCGGCAACCGCGTCGTGTACGAGCAGGTTGATTCCGGGCTGCATCGCGAGGAACTCGTCTTCGTGTTCGGGGCCGCTTCGGTCGACCGGCGGCGAGACGTTGTAGTGCAGGTTGCCGTCGCCGAGATGGCCGAAGACGACCATCCGGATTCCGGGGAATGCCTGCTGCAGCTTCTCGTTCGTCTGCGCGACGAAGTTGCCGATCGACGAAATCGGCACCGAGATGTCGTGCTTGATGTTCTTGCCGGTGAGCGCCTGCGCCTCGGAGATCAGCTCGCGCAGCGCCCATAGCGCGCGGCTCTGCGTGCCGGAAGTGGCGACGACCGCGTCGAGCACGATCTCCGATTCGATTGCGCGCTCCATCAGCGTTTCAAACTGCGCGTTCGCGTGCGCCTCGCTTTCGCTGTCGGAGGTTTCGAGCAGCACGTAGTAGGGCGACGCGTCGGCGAAGGGGCGCCGATGATCCGGGTAGTGCTGCATCACGAGCTCGATGCACAGGTTCGAGATCAGCTCGAAGGCGGTGAGCGACGAGCCGAGCATCGACTGCGCGAGCTCGAGCAGCCGCAGCGCCGCGTGCGGGTCCTGCACCGCGGCCATCGCCGTGACCTGCGCGGCGGGCTGCGGATAGAGCTTCATCGTGGCGGCGGTGATCACGCCGAGCGTGCCTTCGGAGCCGATGAACAGGTTGCGCAGGTCGTAACCGGTGTTGTCCTTGCGCAGCCCGCGCAGGCCGTTCCACACGCGACCTTCGGCGGTGACGACCTCGACGCCCAGGCACAGCTCGCGCGCGTTGCCGTAGCGAAGCACGGCCGCGCCGCCCGCGTTGGTGGAGAGGTTGCCGCCGATAGTGCATGTGCCTTCGGAGGGCAGGCTCAGCGGAAAAAGCCGCCCCGCTTCTCGGGCGGCATCGTGCAGCTGCGCGAGCGTGCAGCCGGCTTCGACGATGATCGAGTTGTTGATCGTGTCGACCGCGCGTATCCGCGTGAGCCGGGCGAGCGACAGCACGATCGAGCGCCCCGATTCGTCGGGTGTGGCGCCACCCGACAGGCCGGTGTTGCCGCCCTGCGGGACGACGGCGACCCGATGTTCGGCGCACCAGCGCACGATGCCGGCCACGCCGTCGACGGAATCGGGCTGCGCGACCGCCAGTGCGCGCCCGATATAGCGTCGGCGCCAGTCGATCGTGAAGCCTTCGAGATCGGTCGGATCGGTGATCAGCCGGCCAGTGAACGCGTTGCGCAGCGTATCGAGGTCGAAGGGCTGCGTTTCGGCGGCTTCGGTGCGGTTCGCGTTCATTTGCTATCGCAGCCCCGGCATCATCCCTTTCATGCCCCGCATCATCTTCGCGAGGCCGCCCTTCTGCATCTTCTTCATCATCGACTGCATCTGATCGAACTGCGACAGCAGCCGGTTTACTTCCTGCACCGACGCGCCGGAGCCGGCCGCGATGCGCCGCTTGCGGCTCGCCTTGATCAGCTCGGGCTTCGTGCGCTCGGCCTTTGTCATCGACTGGATGATCGCCTGCATGCGGCGGATCTGCTTCTCGGCCTGCGACATGTCGGCGCCGGCCGCCGCCTGCTGGAACTGCGCGGGCAGCTTCTCGAGCATCGAGCTCAAGCCGCCCATGCGGTTCATCTGCCCGAGCTGCGAGGCGAAATCGTTCAGGTCGAAGCGGTTGCCCGACTTCAGCTTGTCGGCGAGCGCTTTCGCCGTCTTCTGGTCGACGTTCTTCTGCGCTTCCTCGACGAGCGAGACGATGTCGCCCATGCCGAGGATGCGGTTGGCCATCCGTTCCGGGTGAAAGCCTTCGAGCCCGTCGAGCTTCTCGCCGACGCCGACGAACTTGATCGGCGCGCCGGTGACCGCCTTCACCGACAGCGCCGCACCGCCGCGCGCGTCGCCGTCGAGCTTGGTGAGCACGACGCCGGTGAGCGGCAGCGCTTCCTTGAACGCCTTCGCGGTGTTGACCGCGTCCTGGCCCTGCATCGCGTCGACGACGAAGAGCGTCTCGACCGGGTCGAGCAGCGCGTGCAGCTCGGCGATCTCGCGCATCATCTGGTCGTCGATCGCCAGGCGGCCGGCGGTGTCGACGAGCAGCACGTCGAAGTAGTGCGTGCGCGCCCATTGGCGCGCTGCCGCCGCGATTTCGGCCGGTTTCTGCTCCGGCGTCGATGCGAAGAACTCGGCGCCCGCCTGCGCGGTGACCGTGCGCAGCTGCTCGATCGCCGCCGGCCGGTAGACGTCGCACGAGACGGTGAGCACCTTCTTCCTGTGGTTCTCGCGCAGCCACTTCGCCAGCTTGCCGACGGTGGTCGTCTTGCCGGCCCCCTGCAGGCCGGCCATCAGCACGATCGCCGGCGGCTTGCTGGCAAGATCGAGCTGCGCCGTCTCGCGGCCCATCAGCTGCGTGAGCTCGCGATGCACGACGCCGACGAGCGCCTGCCCGGGCGACAGGCTGGAGAGCACTTCCTGTCCGAGCGCGCGCTCGCGTACGCGGGCGACGAAGTCGCGTACGACCGGCAGTGCGACGTCGGCTTCGAGCAGCGCGATGCGGATTTCGCGCAGCATCTCCTGCGTATTCGCTTCGGTCAGGCGCGCTTCGCCGCGCATCGTCTTGACGACGCGTGCGAGCCGTTGCGACAGGTTTTCGAGCATGGGTCTGGAGTAAACTGAATCGGTGCCGATTTTACCGGTTATCGTCGACCCGCTGGCCTCGCTCGCCTACGTCATCGCCTGGCGGGCACCGCATCGGTGGCGCGGAGCGGCGATCCTCGTCGGTCTCGTGTTGCACGGGGTGGGCCTCTACCAGCACATCGTCGGCGAGCACGGCTGGCGCTTCGGTTTCGCACCGATTCTCTCCGCCACGCTCTGGATCGGCATCGTGGTGCTGTGGATCGAGGGCTTGTCGGCGCGCGTCGAGGCGCTGCGCGCGATCGTGCTGCCATCGGCAGCCGTCGTGCTGCTGCTGCCGCTGCTCTTTCCCGGGATCGACATCAGCGCGGAGGCGAACAGGCCCTTCTTCCTGCCGCACCTGCTGATCGGCACGCTCGCCTACGGCATGCTCTCGCTCGCGGCCCTGCACGCGGTGCTGATGACGCTCGCCGAACGCGCGCTGCACCACGGCGGAGAGGAGGCGGGACGGCTGCCGCTCGCGCGCTTCCTCGAAGACCTGCCGCCGCTGCTCGTGCTCGAGCGCATCCTTTTTCGCTTCATCGGGCTGGGCTTCGCACTACTCACGCTCACCGCCTTCAGTGGCGTGCTGTTCTCCGAGGAAATCTTCGGACAGCCGTTGCGCTTCGATCACAAAACCGTCTTCACGTTGATCGCGTGGGCCGTGTTCGGCATCCTGCTGCTCGGGCGCCGGCTGTGGGGCTGGCGCGGGCGCACGGCGCTGCGGCTGACCTTCGGCGGATTCGCGCTGCTGCTGCTCGCCTACGTCGGAAGTCGCTTCGTGCTGGAAGTCATCTTGAATCGCCACTGATGGGCAAGCTGCTGAGCTGGGTCGTGCTGCTCGCACTGGCCTGGCTCATATTCCACCTGATCGCGATCAGCCAGCGCCGACGCGAGCGTAGCGGCAGGGATCCTGCTGCCGGTGGCGCGACTTCCGCCGGCGCCGCCGCGGCTGGCGAACGCGCCGGCCGAACGATCGAGGGCGAGCCGATCGTTCCGTGCGCGCACTGCGGGCTCTTCGTTCCCGCCTCCGACGCCGTGCGCGACGGCGAGCGCGTGTACTGCAGCGTCGCGCACCGCGATGCCGATCGGGCCGCCGAGCGCGACGGGCGCGCCGCCCGACGCTCGCGTTCGCGCGAAGAATGAACGTCGCCCGCTCGGAAACGAGCGTCACTCCTTCGGGAACGAGCGTCACTCCTTCGGGAACGAGCGTCACTCCTTCGGGAACGAGCGTCACTCCTTCGGGAACGAGCGTCGCTCCTTCGTACTGGGCGTCGTTGCGCTGGCTGGCGGCCAGTCGTGTGGCGATCGCGCTCGTGCTGTTTGCTTTCTTTCCGCTGCACGACGCGGGCCGGCTCTCCGGCGAGCTCGGCGACCCGACGCTGTACGGCGGCGCCGCGCTCGCCTACCTGTTGCTGGCAGTGCTGTTCCTGTCGACGCTCGACCGCTTCCGCGCGCACTTCCATGCGCTCGTGCTCGCGCAGGCGCTCACCGACATCGTCGCGCTGTCGACGCTGATGCATGCGGCGGGTGGCCTGAAGAGCGGGTTGCTCGTGCTGCTGATCGTCGCGCTCGCCGGCGGCGCGATCGTGTCGACGCGGCGCATGGCGGCGTTCTTCGCGGCGGCGGCGACGTTGCTCGTGCTCGCGCAGGCGGGATGGTCACTGCTCACGCCGGGCGGCGGCGACGCCGCGTCGCTGATGCTCGCCGGGCTCATCGGCGTCGGCTGCTTCGCCACGGCAATGACGGTGAACTGGCTCGCGACACGTCTGCACGCGCAGGAGCGCATTGCGCAGATGCGCGCCGACGACCTGCGTCGCCAGCTCGCCGTCACCTCGCGGGTCGTGGCCGAGCTCGCGCACGGCGTGATGATCGTCGACGCCAATGGCGTCGTTCGCACGATGAATCCGGCGGCGCGTGCGCTGCTGCGGGTCGGCGAGACGCCGCTCGTCGTCCGTGACGAGCCGCCTGCCGGCGCCGGCCCGGGCTGGTCGACGCTGTGCGAGGCATACGCGCGCTGGCGCGAACGTGGAGCGGTATCGGGTGCAGAAAGCGACATCGAGCTGCCGGCCGTCGACGGACGCGCGACGCGCGTTCGGCTGCGCTTCCTCGCCACGGCGGAGCCGGGCGAGGATACCGTCGTGATGCTCGAAGACCAGCGCCTCGTCGAGGATCGTGCGCAACAGCTGAAGCTCGCGTCGATGGGGCGGCTGTCGGCGTCGATCGCGCACGAGATCCGCAATCCGCTCGGTGCGATCCGCCATGCCAACGGGCTGCTCGCCGAGCGCCTCGTCGAGCCTTCGCTCGAGCGGCTGGCGCGGATCGTCGAATCGAACACGGTGCGCATCGACCGCATCATCGAGGACGTGCTGTCGATCGCGCGACGCGAGCGCTCGGCCGACGAATCGATCGAGCTGCCCGCCTTTCTCGACCGGCTGGTCGACGAGTTCGTCGCCGCCAGTGGCGCGGAGCGCCGGCGCATCGGCATCCGGCTGGCGTGCACGCGACCGATCCGCTTCGACTCCAATCATCTGCGGCAGGTGCTGCTCAATCTGCTGGGCAACGGTCTGCGCTACGCTTCGCAGGCCGACGAGGCGGTGCGCATCGAGTGGGTCGAGCGCGATGACCGCCGGCCCGAGCTGCGAGTCTCGGACGACGGCCCGGGGCTGACGAGCGAGATGCTCGAGCATGCCTTCGAGCCCTTCTACACCACCGAGAGTCGTGGTACTGGCCTCGGCCTGTACCTTGCGCGCGAGCTGTGCAACGCCAACGGTGCGACGATCCGCTACGAGGCCTCGACGGCATCGCAGCGCCGCCGCAGCGTCTTCGTCATCGAGCCCCGAAGCGAATAAATGAAAGAAGCTACCGAGACCGCGAACCTGCCCCGCGCGACGCGCCCCGTGCGTCCCGCGTCCGACCGGCGCGTGCTCGTCGTCGACGACGAAGCCGACCTGCGCGAGCTGCTCGAGCTCACGCT
>CAZIDY010000033.1:0-30953 GCA_964538505.1 uncultured Limnobacter sp.
CCATCTTCTCGGGCATGTTCCGCTTGTTCTTCGTGGTCGTGTAGAAGTGGCCGGTTCCGGCCGTCGATTCGAGCTTGATCTTGTCGCGCATCGGGAGGTCCTCCGCTCAGTTTGCCGTGGCGAGTTCGCGCTCAGGCTTCGCCGCGCGCGCGCAGGTCGGCCAGCACGACGTCGATGCCTTTCTTGTCGATGAGCCGAAGGGCGGCATTGCTCACACGCAGGCGGATCCAGCGGTTCTCGCTCTCGATCCAGAAGCGGCGGCTCTGCAGGTTCGGCAGGAAACGGCGCTTCGTCTTGTTGTTCGCGTGCGAGACGTTGTTGCCGACCATCGGCGCCTTACCGGTGATTTGACAGACTCGGGCCATGGCAGGGGGGTGTCCGGGGTTGAACGCAGCAAAGCCCGACATTATAGGACAGAGAAGGGGGAAGGGAGAAGGGAGAAGGGGAAAACCACGCGGTCGTCGTCGCCCAGCTCCGGTTTTCCCCCTTCCCCCTTCTCCCTTCCACCCTTCTCTTCCTCAAAGAATGCCCGCCTCCGCAAACGAGAAGC
Organism: uncultured Limnobacter sp.; assembly: GCA_964538505.1. GTDB lineage: Bacteria > Pseudomonadota > Gammaproteobacteria > Burkholderiales > Burkholderiaceae_E > Zeimonas. The sequence continues at coordinate 551 of CAZIDY010000033.1, forward strand.
ACCGCTCGGCGCCGACGATCAGGTGGTCGAGCACCGGGATGTCGAGTTGGCCCAGCGCCGACTTCAGCGACGCCGTGAGCAGCCGGTCGGCAGCGCTCGGCTCGGCCACGCCGGACGGGTGGTTGTGCGCGACGATCACCGCTGCGCTGTTCAGCTCGAGTGCGCGGCGCAGCACCTCGCGCGGATAGACCGAGGTCTGCGTAAGCGTGCCGCGAAACAGTTCCTCGGCGGCGATCAGCCGGTTCTGGCTGTCGAGAAACAGACCGGCGAACACCTCGACCTCGCGGTCGCGCAGCCAGGCCGACAGGAACGCGCGCACGGATCCCGGTGAGGCGAGCGCGTCGCGCTCGCGCAGGGATGCCCGCAGGTTGCGCCGGCCGAGCTCGAGCGCGGCCTGCAGCATCGCCCAGCTCGCCGGACCGAGCCCGCTTTCGGTCATCACCTTGGCGCCCGGGGCGGCCAGCAGCGGACGCAGCCCGCCGAAGCGGGCCAGCAGGTCGGCGCTGCACTCGACCGCGCTGCGACCGCGCCGGCCGCTGCGCAGCAGGACGGCGAGCAGCTCGGCGTCGGACAGTTGCGCCGCGCCGCCGGCGAGCAGCCGCTCGCGCGGCCGGTGCTCGAGAGGCCAATCCGTAATCGCCACGTAGCTTCCTCTAGAATGGAGCCGATGAGTTCAGCGAACCCTGCGCAGGCGCCGGTAGTGACGACCGGGTCGCACCTGACGCTGCATTACCGGATCAGTCTCTCCGAAGCCGACACGGACGTCATTAACACCTTCGGCGAACGGCCGGCGACCCTTCAGGTCGGTGTCGGTCAGATGGCCGAAGCACTCGAACGATGCCTGATCGGCCTGTCGGAGGGGGAGCACCGCAGCTTCGAGCTGACGCCGGAACAGGCCTTCGGCGAGCGCAGCCCCGAGCTCGTGCAGAAGCTTGCCCGCGAGACCTTCGACGCGAACGTCGACAATCCTGCCGGCTACCAACCGGGCGACGTCATCGACATCGCCGGGCCGGAAGGCGGACGAATCGCGGGCGTGCTCAAGGAGCTCACCGACCGCCACGCGCTGTTCGACTTCAACCACCCGCTGGCCGGGCACGCGCTGCATTTCGAAGTCCATATCCTGGGAGTTCTCTGATGCCTGACGAGGCCCCGGCCCCGATGCACGCGATCCTCGCCCAGCCGCGCGGCTTCTGCGCGGGTGTCGATCGGGCGATCGAGATCGTCGAACGCGCGCTCGAGCGCTTCGGTGCGCCGGTGTACGTGCGTCACGAGATCGTGCACAACGATCACGTCGTCAGTCGTCTGCGCGAGCTGGGCGCGATCTTCGTCGACGAGGTCGACGAGGTGCCCGATGGCGCGGTGCTGATCTTCTCCGCGCACGGCGTCTCGCGCGCGGTGCGCCGCCAGGCCGACGGCCGCGAGCTGCGCGTCTTCGATGCCACCTGCCCGCTCGTCACCAAGGTGCACGTCGAGGTCGCCCGGATGCGTCGCGAGGGGCGCGAGGTGATCATGGTCGGCCATGCCGGCCATCCCGAGGTCGAGGGCACGATGGGCCAGGCCGACGACGGCATCCATCTGGTCGAGTCGGTCGACGATGTCGCGCGCGTGCCGATTGCCGATCCCGAGCGCGTCGGCTACGTGACGCAGACGACGCTGTCGGTCGATGATGCGCGCGCGATCGTCGATGCGCTGAAGCAGCGTTTCCCGTCGATCACCGAGCCGCGCAAGCAGGACATCTGCTATGCAACGCAGAACCGGCAGGACGCCGTCAAGCTGATGGCGCCGCAGAGTGATCTCGTGCTCGTCATCGGCTCGCCGACGAGCTCCAACAGCAACCGGCTGCGCGAGGTCGCGCAGAAGATGGGCTGCGAGGCGCGCCTGATCGGCTCGGCCGACGAGCTCGATCCGGCCTGGCTCGAGGGCAAGCGCCGCATCGGCGTGACGGCCGGCGCCTCGGCGCCCGAGGTGCTCGTCGTCGAGCTGCTGCGCCGGCTCGAGTCGCTCGGCGTGCAGTCGGTGCGCCGTCTCGAGGGCGTCACCGAGTCGATGACCTTCGCGCTGCCCAAGGGGTTGGTGAGCCGCGACTCGTGATCCTCGAGATCGACGCGGTCTCGAAGGTCTACGCGTCGGGCCTTCGCGCGCTCGATTCGGTTTCGCTCGAGGTGCAGCGCGGCGAGATCTTCGCGCTGCTCGGCCCGAACGGTGCCGGCAAGACCACGCTGATCGGAATCGTCTGCGGCCTCGTCGACGCGACGCACGGCTCGGTGCGCGTCGACGGCTACGACAACATCGTCGACTACCGGCAGACGCGCTCGCGCATCGGCCTGGTTCCGCAGGAGCTGACGACCGACGCCTTCGAGACGGTCTGGAACACCGTGTCGTTCAGCCGCGGGCTCTTCGGCAAGCCGCCCGACGCCGCGCACATCGAGCGCGTGCTGCGCGACCTGTCCTTGTGGGACAAGCGCGACAGCCGGATGATGACGCTCTCGGGCGGGATGAAGCGCCGCGTGCTGATTGCCAAGGCGCTGTCGCACGAGCCGTCGCTGCTCTTTCTCGATGAGCCCACCGCCGGCGTCGACGTCGAGCTGCGCAAGTCGATGTGGTCGCTGGTGCGCCGGCTGCGCGACGGTGGCGTCACCGTCATCCTCACCACGCACTACATCGACGAGGCCGAGGACATGGCCGACCGCATCGGCGTGCTGCATCGCGGCCGGCTCGTCGTCGTCGAGGAGAAGCAGGCGCTGATGCGCAAGCTCGGCAGGAAGCAGCTGATCCTGCAGTTGAACGAGCCGATCGATCGCGTGCCCGAGCCGCTCGCGCGCTACGGACTCGAGCGTTCGCCCGCGGGCGACGAGCTCGTCTACACCTACGACGCGCGCCGCGACGACACCGGCATTCCGGCGCTGCTCGCCGCGCTCGATGCGGCGGGCATCGCGTTGCGCGACCTGCGCACCGAGCAGAGCTCGCTCGAGGACATCTTCGTGCAGCTGGTGCAGGCCCAGGCATGAACCGGCACGCGATCGCTGCAATCTTCCGCTTCGAGATGATGCGCATGCGGCGCACGCTGCTGCAAAGCGTCGTCTCGCCGATCGTCTCGACGTCGCTCTACTTCGTCGTGTTCGGCTCGGCGATCGGCTCGCGCATCTCCGACATCGGCGGCGTGAGCTACGGCGCGTTCATCGTGCCGGGGCTCGTGATGCTGATGCTGCTGACGCAGAGCATCTCGAACGCGTCGTTCGCGATCTACTTCCAGAAGTTCACCGGCACGATCTACGAGCTGCTGTCGGCGCCGGTATCGCACTTCGAGGTCGTCGTCGGCTACGTCGGTGCCTCGGCGATGAAGTCGGTCGGGCTCGGGCTCGTCATTCTGGCGACCGCGTCGCTGTTCGTGCCGCTCGAGGTTCGGCATCCGGGGTGGATGCTGCTCTTTCTCGTGCTCACGTCGGTCACTTTCAGCCTGCTCGGCTTCATCATCGGCATCTGGGCCGACGGCTTCGAGAAGCTGACGCTGATACCGCTGCTGATCGTCACGCCGCTCACCTTCCTCGGCGGCACCTTCTACTCGATCGACATGCTGCCGCCGTTCTGGCAGACGGTGACGCTCGCCAACCCGGTCGTCTACCTGGTGAGCGGGTTCCGCTGGAGCTTCTTCGGAACCGGCGACGTGAGCGTCCCGCTGAGCCTGGGCATGACGCTCGGCTTCCTCGTCATTTTCCTGCTTCTGGTTCGCTGGATGCTGGCGACCGGATATCGACTGAAGACGTAGACGTCACCGCGTGCCCGGCCGACGGTGGATCGGGGCTGGGTGGCGGTTGCGGGAAATCGGCCAGCGGCCCGAGCTTCATCGCGTCGCGCTGGAACAGCGGCGGGCTGTGGATGTACGCGTGCAGCAGTCGGCCGAGCGCGACCAGGGAGTCGAGATGCGTGCGCTCGTAGCCGTGCGAGGCGTCGAGCGCGAAGCACACGAGCGCGGTGCGGATGTCGTTGCCGGCCGCGAGCGCGGCGGCCGCGTCGCTGCGGTAGTAGCGAAAGACGTCGCGGCTGTGCTCGATGCCCTTCTCGCGGCACAGCGCGATCAGGTGGCGTGTCAGGTGCCAGTCGAAGGGACCGGTGGAGTCCTGCATCGAGATCGTCACGCCGTATTCGCTCGTGTTCTGCCCCAGCGCGATCGTTCCGTTGTCGATCGACACCATCTCGGCGACGTCACCGTGCAGCACGTGCGAGGCTCCGACGCCGATCTCCTCCGAGATCGTGAACAGCAGGTGGCAGTCGACCGGCAGCCGCGTCTTCGATTCGCGGACCGCCTTCGCCACCGCGAGCAGCGTCGCGACGCCAGCCTTGTCGTCGAGATGCCGCGCGACGATGAAGCCGTTGTCGGCGAACTCGGGCCGCGAGTCGATCGAGACGATGTCGCCGATGTTCACGCCGAGCTGCAGCAGGTCGTCGAGCGACGCGCAGCGTTCGTCGAGCCGCAGTTCGACCTGCTCCCAGGCGACCGGTTGCGTGTCGACCTCCTGGTTGTACGTGTGGCCGGAGGCCTTCAGCGGGAGGATCGTGCCGCGAAGGCGCCGCGCATCGTCGGCGTGCACGGTGACGCGCGCGCCTTCGGCGAAGCGCGACGACCAGGTGCCGATCGGCACCAGCTCGAGCCGCCCGTTCGCTTTCAGCGCCTTCACGGTCGCGCCGAGCGTGTCGACATGCGCGACGACCGCACGATCGGGGCTGTGGCGCTCTCCCTCGAGGTCGGCGCGGATCGCACCGCGCCGCGTCAGGCTGTACGGGATGCCCAGCGCGTTGAGCTCGGCCGTCACGTGCACGACGATCTCGTCGGTCATCCCCGACGGACTCGGGATCGCGAGCAGCCGCGCGAGCATCGAGAGCAGATACGCGCGGTCGATCGGCGCATCGTCGAGCGCCGGATCGATGCAGCGCAGCGAGGGTGCTTTCATGCCGCCTTCGATTGCGGAAAGAGCAGGTCGACGAAGCACTCGGCGGTCGGCTGCGGCTCGTGGTTCGCCAGCCCCGGACGCTCGTTGGCCTCGATGATCGCGTAGTCGGATCCTTCGACGTCGCCCACCATGAAGTCTAGCCCGACCACCGGGATCTCGAGCGCGCGTGCGGCGCGTACGGCTGCGTCGGCGAGCACCGGGTTGAGCTGGGCGGTCACGTCGTGGATCGTGCCGCCGGTATGCAGGTTCGCCGTCTTGCGCACCTCGATCGTCTCGTCCGGCGCGAGCACTTCGTCCATGCGCTTGCCCGCCGCGTGCACGCAGCGCTCGGTCTCGGCATCGATCGGAATCGAGCTCTCGCCATGCGTGGCTGCCTCGCGCCGCCGGCTCTGGTGCGCGATCAGCGACTGCACCGTGCTGCGGCCGTCGCCGGTGATCTGCGGCGGCTTTCGCGTTGCGGCGGCGACGACCTGGTAGTCGATGACGACGACGCGAAGATCGGTGCCGGGCACACGCTCCTCGATGATCACCTCGTCGGCGAAGCGCCTGGCGTCGGCGATCGCCTTCTTCGTCGCATCGAGATCGCGCAGATCGACGCGCACGCCGAGTCCCTGCTCGCCGCGCACCGGCTTGACGACGACGCTGCCGTGGCGGTCGAGGAACGCGTTCAACGTGACGTCGTCGCCGGCGACGATCTGGTCGGGAACGCGAAGCCCCGCGCCGGTGAGCACGTTGCGCGTCACGCGCTTGTCGTCGCAGCGGCTCATCGCGATCGACGACGTGAGCTCCGACAGCGACTCGCGGCAGGTGATCGAGCGACCGCCGTGCGTCAGCCGGAAATAGCCGTGCTCGGCATCGAGCACCTCGACGCCGATGCCGCGCCTGCGCGCCTCGTCGACGAGGATGCGCGCGTATACGTTCAGCTCCGGATAGCGATCGGGGCCGACGAAGAGCTTCTCGTTGATCGGGTTCTTGTTCTTCAGGCAGTACACCGGGACGCGCTCGAAGCCGAGCTTGCCGTAGAGCGCGATTGCCTCGGCGTTGTCGTGCATCACCGACAGATCGAGGTACTGCCGGCCGAGTGCGCGGAAGCGCCCGGCAACCGCCTGAACCAGCGCTGCGCCGACGCGCGGGCGCATGCCCTGCGGATCGACGGCGAGCGACCACAGGCTCGCGCCCCGCTCGGGGTCGTTGCAGGCGGCGAAGTGATCCACCGCGGTGACGACGCCGACGATCGCGCCGCTCTCGCTGTCTTCGGCGACGAGCATGGCGACCGACGCGCGCTCGTCGAGCGTGGCGAGGAAGCCGTCGTTCACCGGCACCATCCCGCGCGACAGGTAGATGCGGTTGATCGCCGCTTCGTCCTCGGGACGGGCGGCGACGATCGACAGTCCTGGCACCTCGCCGCGCATATCGTTCGCACCCTGAAGCGCCAGCCGGAACGTGTGCGACGGATCGAGGAACAGGTGCTGCGGCGCCTGCGCGATGACGACGTGCGGATCGCGCACGTACAGCGCGACGTCGCGTCGGCCCGGTGCCTCGGCGCGCAGCTCGGCGGCGAGCCGCTCGGTGGAGGCGTAGGTGTGCGCGAAGATCAGCCGGCCCCAGCCGCAGTCGACCCAGGCCTCGTCGCGCAGCTGCTCGCTGACCGCGGCGGGCAGCTCGCCCCAATGGCGCAGCGACGCCGCCTGCGTCGGGTCCATCGGATCCTTGCGTTCGACGCGTTCGACCATCATGTTTTCCTCCCGTTCCTGCTCGTGTTTCCGTTGCACGCCCGGCTCAGAGCCCGCGCAACTGCAGCCACATCTCGAGCAGCGCCACCTGCCACAGGCGCGACCCGCGCAGCGGCGTCAGGTGCTCGCCCGGAGCGGCGAGCAGGCGCTCGATGGTCGCGCGGCGAAACAGCCCGCGATCGAGCGCGCGTCGGTTCGTCAGCGCATCGCGTGCGAGCGCGAGCACCGGACCGTCGATGTGCTTGAGGATCGGCACCGGGAAATAGCCCTTGGGCCGATCGACGACCTCGACCGGCAGTAATCGCCGGCCGATCGACTTCAATACTTTCTTGCCGCCGGAGCGCAGCGAAGATGGATCACCGAGCTTGTCGTTGAGCGGCAGGCGCGCGGCGAGCTCGACCAGGTCGTGGTCGAGGAAGGGAACGCGTGCCTCGAGCCCCCAGGCCATCGTCATGTTGTCGACGCGCTTGACCGGGTCGTCGGCGAGCATGATGGTGGTGTCGAGCTGCAGCGCGCGCTCGGCGGCGTCGGCCGGCGGGCCCTCGGCGAAGGCCTGCTCGACGAAGGCGCGGCTCACGTCGTCGACCGCGAAGGCGTCGCCGACCGTGTCGAGGTAGCCGGCGTGGTCGCTGTCGAAGAACACCTTCGCGTAGTCGGCTGCGGCGTCAGTGCTGCCGGCGAGCTTCGGATACCAGTGATAGCCGGCGAACACCTCGTCGGCACCCTGGCCGCTCTGCACGACTTTCGTCGATCTCGATACTTCGCGCGAGAGCAGATAGAAGGCGACGTTGTCGTAGCTCGCCATCGGTTCGCTCATCGCGGCTATCGTTCCCGGCAGTGCATCCATCAGCTCGGCAGTCGGGATGCGGATCTGCTGGTGCTGCGTACCGAAGCGCCGCGCGACGAGGTCGGAGTAGCGGAACTCGTCGCCCGCTTCACCGCCCGCCGCCTCGAAGCCGATCGAGAAGGTGCGCAACTGCTCGCCCGCGCCGAGCTCGGCGAGCAGCGCGACGATCAGGCTCGAATCGACGCCACCCGACAGCAGCACGCCGACCGGAACGTCGGCGATCAGCCGGCGGCGCACTGCAGTGCGCAGCGCGTCCTCGACCTGGCGTTCGCGCTCTTCGTACGGCAGGGCGGAGAGCTGCGGATCGGCGCGCACCGACAGCCGCCAGTAGCAGTGCGAGGTGCAGCGTCCGTCGCGCTCCCAGGTGGCGATCGTGGCCGGCGCCAGCTTGCGAACGCCGCGCAGGATCGTGTGCGGTGGAGGCACCACTGCGTGCCAGCTGAGGTAGTGATGCAGCCCGACCGGATCGATCGACGTATCGATGTCGCCGCCGGCGAGCAGTGCCGGCAGCGTCGACGCGAAGCGCAGGCGTCGCGGCGTCTCCGTGTAGTACAACGGCTTGATGCCGAGGCGATCCCGTGCAAGCGTGAGCCGGCCGGTGTCGCGCTCGTGGATCGCGAACGCGAACATGCCGTGGAAGCGCTCGACGCAGCGCGTGCCCCACGCGTGAAAGCTCTTCAGCACGACTTCGGTGTCGCCGTCGGAGAAGAAGCGGTATCCGAGCGCGGTGAGTTCGTCGCGCAGCTCGCGATAGTTGTAGACGCAGCCGTTGAAGACAATCGTCAGGCCGAGCGACGGGTCGCTCATCGGCTGCTGTGCGTGCTCCGACAGGTCGAGGATGCGCAGCCTGCGGTGCGTGAGCGCCACGTTGCCGTACTGCACGGTTCCGGAACCGTCCGGGCCCCGGGCACGCATCGTTTCGCCCATGCGAACGACGGCGGCGACGTCGGCGGGGGGAAAGGGGGTGCCGGCGGAGGCCGGCTCGAATCGGGCTTCGCCCGCGAATCCACACATGCTGAAACCTCGCCTGAGACGAGCAGGCGCCGGGCCCGGATGTTGCAGCGGGGGACGACGCTTGCGAGGTTTGGTGCTGGTGGGGTGACTCGAACACCCGACCTACTGATTACGAATCAGTTGCTCTACCAACTGAGCTACACCAGCACAAGGACACAGTGGACGGCAAAGCGCCCGAGAATCGCTTCGGGCACGTTGCTTCCCGGCGGCCTTCCGGAGGAAGAGCCCTGCGCCCGTAGAAGAACTCGTGATTATAACAGAGCGGCTTGGCCCTTTCGGTCGACCCGGTGGAGCTCTTCCAGTGCTGCATCGACGCTCGGCCATTGCAATCGATAGCCGAGCTCGCGACGAAGACGGCCGTTGAGCAGCCGGCGCGATTCGACGAGCACCTGTGGCAACCTGCCGCCGCGGCTCGCGGCGATCGCGGCGCGCGAGGCGCGCGGGAGCGTCGGCAGGTCGAAGGCGTCGGCGACACGGTCGAGCCAGTCGCCAAGCCGCATCGGCCGGTCGTCGGTGGCGTGCACGACGCGCGCGGCGCGGCCGCGGAACAGCGCACGCCAGGCGATGCGCGCGAGGTCGTCCGCGTGCACATGATTGACGTAGACGTCCTCCTCGGCGATGGGAACCGGATCGCCGTGGCGCAGGCGCTCGAGCGGCCAGCGGTCGTGCGCGTACAACGCCGGAACGCGCAGGATCGAAGCCCGTGCCAGCCCCGATCGTGCGAAGGAACGAATGTGCAGCTCCGCGGCTGCACGGCGTCGTGCGCGTTCGCTCGACGGTGCGATCGGGCGCGTCTCGTCGAAGCATGCACCGCCGGCGTCTCCGTAGACGCCGGTCGTGCTCACGTAGATCCAGCGCGCCGGCGCGCGCGTGCCGCGGGCGCGCCGCAGCGAGCTCCGGGTCGCTGCGATCAGCCGCGCGATACGCGGCTCGCACGTTCCCGACGCGGGGGGCGGTGCAAGATAGATCGTCCACCGTGCAAGCGCAGCGAGTCGTCGCCGCGAGCGCGGGTCGTCAAGGTCGAGCACGAGACCGCGTGCGCCGAGCCTGCGCGCGCCTTCGATCGACGCGCGACTGCGCGTGACGGCGATCGCGTGCAGCCGGTCGGGCAGCTGGGCCGACAGCGAGCGCAACAGCCGTGTGCCGACGTCGCCGCAGCCGACGACGAGCAGCCGGGAGCGGCGCAGTCGCATCGGCAGGGCGCGGAGCGGGGAGAGCGGCGCGGGCATCGTGGCGGGCGATAATACCGGGATGAGTTTCACCGTCACCGTGCTGCCGAGCGGCGCGCGCTTCACCGTCGACGACGACGAGCCGGTCCTCGCGGCGGCACTGCGGCAGGGCATCGTCCTTCCGTATGGCTGTCGCGACGGCGCATGCGGTTCGTGCAAGGCGCAGATCGTCGAAGGCGAGATCGAGCAGGGCGCGCATTCGGCCAAGGCATTGTCGCGCGACGAGCAGGCGCGTGGCATGGCGCTGCTGTGCTGCGCGCAGGCGCGCTCGGATCTTTCGGTGCAGGCGCGAGTCGTTTCCGGTCCCGGACAGATCCCGATCCGCAAGATGCCGTGCCGCATCGCATCGATCGTGCGTCCGGTCGGCGATGTCGCGATCGTCCGACTGCAGTTGCCCGCCGGGGAGCGGTTGCAGTACCTGGCCGGACAGTACGTGGAGCTGATCCTGCGCGACGGTACCCGGCGCAGCTATTCGATGGCCTGCGCGCCCAACGATGCCGACCAGCTCGAGGTGCACGTGCGGCACATGCCGGGCGGGCGCTTTACCGACGCATTGTTCGGCGCTACGCAACCGGCGCTCAGGGAGCGCGACATCCTTCGCATCGAAGGGCCGATGGGCACCTTCTTCCTGCGCGAGGACCGCTCGTGCCCGATCGTGCTGCTCGCCAGCGGCACCGGCTTCGCGCCGATCAAGGCGATCGTCGAGCAGATGCGCGTCGCCGGTATCGAGCGCCCGACGACGCTGTACTGGGGCGTGCGCCGGCCGCACGATCTGTACATGAACGAGTTGTGCGAGCAGTGGACGCGCGAGATGCCGCATCTGCGCTACGTTCCCGTGGTCTCCGAAGCGCTGTCCGAAGACGGCTGGCACGGCCGTATCGGCTATGTTCACCGGGCCGTTCTCGACGATTTCGCCGACCTGTCCGGGCACCAGGTGTACGCCTGCGGCGCCCCGGCGATGGTCGACGCCGCGCAGCGCGACTTCGTCTCGTTGCGCGGGCTTCCCGAAGCCGAGCTCTACGCCGACGCGTTCACCAGTGCAGCCGATCTGGCCGGCGCCACTACCTGATCCTGCGACAGAAAAAAAAGCCCCGGGGGTTACCCGGGGCACAGCCAGCCTGGGAGCACCATCCGTTCACGGGCTGGAAGAGGAGGCCTGACACGAAGCGCGACGAACGCTCCGTGAGGGAAATCTAAGTGCAACGCCGGCGCTGCGGGTCGCTGCGACGACGGGTGGCGCCGCCCGTGCGATGAACGCCAGCACTACGCACCCGTGCGCATGAAACGGACCGGGCTCGTCGCCGTCGCGTGTCGCGCGCCTGCCGAACCGCCCGAACGCCGTCGAATGCCGTCCGGCCGGCCGCCACGCACGCCGCGGGCGTGCTGTTGCACAGTCGGGGCTCCTTGGGAGTCCGTTGCCGATGCCTTTCGTCTGGGCCGGGTTGCTGCTGATCGTGCTGAAGTGGTTCGAGCTCGAACCCGTTGCCGCGTGGTCGTGGTGGGCGATCCTGGCGCCGCTGGCAATCGCCTTCGCATGGTTCGAGCTGCTCGAGCCGCTGCTCGGCTTCGACAAGCGCCGCGCAGACGACGAGTTTGCACAGATGCGCGAAAAGCGCATCCAGCGCCAGTTTCCGTACCTGCGTGGCCGCCCGCGCGGCCGTGCTGCGCCGAAGAGCTGAGAACGTGTGAACTGCACGTCCGATTGATTCACACGTTCTGACGCCACGAATATAATCGGCCGCCCGTCGTGTGCGGCTCGATCATGCGGGCGCCGCCCGGGCGGCTCGCCGAGACGGCGAGCGACACCGGAGCCGATGTCCTCATGCGTTATGTCGTGTTCAATCAGAAGGGCGGCGTGGGCAAGTCCACGATCGCCTGCAATCTCGCCGCGATCGGCGCCGCGCAGGGCGTGCGAACGCTCGTCGTCGATCTCGATCCGCAGGCGAACTCCACCCGCTACCTGCTCGGTGCGGCCGCGGACGAACCGCGGCGCGGCGTTGCCGAGCTTTTCGACCAGACACTGAGCTTCTCGTTGCGCACGCTCGACCCGGCCGAGTTCGTCGTCGAAACGGGCTGGCCGCAGCTCGATCTGATGCCGTCGAGCGCGCGCCTCGAGGAAATCCACGGCAAGCTCGAGTCGCGCTACAAGATCTACAAGCTGCGCGAGGCGCTCGACTCGCTTGCTGATCGTTACGAGCGCATCTACATCGATACGCCGCCCGCGCTGAACTTCTACACGCGATCGGCGTTGATCGCGGCCGAGCGCTGCCTGATTCCGTTCGACTGCGACGAGTTTTCGCGTCGTGCGCTGTACGCGCTGCTCGACAGCGTCGAGGAGATCCGCGCCGACCACAACGATGCGCTCGAAGTGGCCGGCATCGTCGTCAACCAGTTCCAGGCGCGTGCGAGCCTTCCGCAGCGCACGGTGCAGGAGCTCATCGACGAAGGGCTGCCGGTGCTCGAGCCGTTCATCAGCGCGAGCGTGCGGATCCGCGAGTCGCACGAGCAGGCGCGGCCGATGATCCACCTCGACCCGCGACACAAGCTTTCCGCCGAGTTCGTCGCGCTGCACGAAGCGCTCGAACGCCGCGAGCGCAGCGAAAAACGCGCGCGCCGACGTGCCGCGGGAGGAAGTTCGCGCGCCAGATAGCGCGGAAGAAAACCGGGGTCTGCCCCCATTTTTGCGGAAAGGAGCCGAGCGAAGGTTTCTCCCTTCTCCCTTCTCCCTTCCCCCTTCTCTTCCTTTCTCAGAAATCGTCGAGCACTGCGCCGCGGCTGGCGCTGTTCGCGAGCTTGTAGAACTTCGCCAGCACGCCGCGACGGTAGCGCGGGTCGGGCGCCTTCCACGCGGTGCGGCGCTGCGCGAGCGTGGCGTCGTCGACGTTCAGCTGCAGCAGCAGCTGGTGCGCGTCGATCGTGATCGAGTCGCCTTCGTGCACCAGCGCGATCGGTCCGCCGACCGCCGCTTCCGGCGCGACGTGGCCGACGACCATCCCCCAGGTGCCGCCGGAGAAACGCCCGTCGGTGATCAGGCCCACCGATTCGCCGAGCCCTGCGCCGATGATCGCCGACGTGGGCGCGAGCATCTCGGGCATTCCGGGCGCGCCGCGCGGACCGAGATAGCGCAGCACCATGATGTCGCCGGCAACGATGCGGCCGTCGAGGATCGCCTGCAGGGCGCTCTGCTCGTCGTCGAAGACGCGCGCCGGGCCGGTCATCACCGGGTTCTTCAGGCCGGTGATCTTCGCCACCGAACCTTCGGGCGAGAGGTTTCCCTTGAGGATCGCGAGGTGGCCCTGGCGATACAGCGCGCGCTCGATCGGGAAGATCACGTTCTGGTCGGTCCGCGGTGTTGCCGGAACATTCGCGAGCTCTTCGGCGAGCGTGCGGCCGGTGATCGTCAGGCAGTTCCCGTGCAGCAGACCGGCTTCGAGCAGGATCTTCATCACCTGCGGGATGCCGCCGGCGCGATGCAGGTCGGTGGCGAGGTACTGCCCCGACGGTTTCAGGTCGCAGAGCACCGGAACGCGCTTGCGTACGCGCTCGAAGTCGTCGATCGTCCATTCCACCTCGGCGGCGTGGGCGATCGCCAGGTAATGCAGCACGGCGTTCGTCGATCCGCCGACCGCCATGATCAGCGCGACGGCGTTCTCGATCGACTCGCGCGTGACGATGTCGCGCGGCTTCAGGTCGCGCTTGACCGCCTCGATCAGCACGCGCGCCGACTCGGCCGTCGAGTGCAGCTTCTCCGGATCGGGGTTGGCCATGGTGGAGGAGCCGAGCAGGCTCATGCCGAGCGCCTCGAAGGACGACGACATCGTGTTCGCGGTGTACATCCCGCCGCACGAGCCGGTGCCGGGAATCGCGTTCTCTTCGACGCCGCGGAAATCCTCTTCGCACATGCAGCCGCGCGAGTATTCGCCCACGGCCTCGAACACCGAGACGATGTTCAGGTCCTTGCCTTTCCAGTGCCCCGGCTTGATCGTGCCGCCGTAAACGTAGATCGACGGTGCGTTCGCGCGCAGCATGCCCATCATGCCGCCCGGCATGTTCTTGTCGCAGCCGCCGATGACGAGCACGCCGTCCATCCATTGGCCCTGCACCGAGGTCTCGACGCAGTCGGAGATCACCTCGCGCGAGACGAGCGAGTACTTCATCCCTTCGGTGCCCATCGCCATGCCGTCGGAGATCGTCGGCGTGCCGAACACCTGCGGATTCGCGCCGGCGGCGCGCACCGCCTCGACGGCGGCGTCGGCGAGCGCCTGCAGGCCCGAGTTGCACGGCGTGATCGTGCTGTGGCCGTTGGCGATGCCGATCATCGGGTTGGCGAAATCGCTGCGACGGTAACCCATCGCGTAGTACATCGAGCGGTTCGGGGCGCGGGCGACGCCTTCGGTGATGTTGCGGCTGCGGCGGTTGGAGGCCATGGGAAGTTCCGAAAAGCGTCCTGGATGCGTGATGTGGATCAAGAGAGGGGCCGTGCGGTCCCTGTGGGGGCTTGCCAGCGAAGCGACTCTCCGCTAATCTTAATACGAACTATTCCTGTTTCCATTCTCGTTCAGGAAGTGCTGCAATGATCGTCTGCCTCTGCCGCGCCGTTTCCGACCGTGACATCCGCTCGAGCGTGCGCGATGGAGCACACACCATCCGGCAACTGAGGGCGGCGATTCCGGTGGCCGACTGCTGCGGCAAGTGTGGCCCGCAGGTTCGCGAGTTGATCAACGCGAACCGGGGAGCCAGCGCAACGAACGCGACGTCCATGGGCTGCGCCTGCGCAGCTGCCTGAGCCCCCCGCACGACTCTTTTTTTCGTCTACGCCGGCCGTCGCCCCCTCAGGGCGCTTCCTTGTTCATGAAGGTCTGCTGGTAGTTCTGCAGTCCGACCTGGCCGATCAGCTCGAGCTGCGTCTCGAGAAAATCGATGTGCGTCTCGGAGTCGTCGAGGATGTCGACGAGGAGTTCGCGCGAGACGTAGTCTTTCACCGATTCGCAGTGCGCGATGCCGGAACGCACGGTGTCGACGGCAGCACGCTCGAGAGCGAGATCGCTGTTGAGGATCTCCTCGGTGGTCTCGCCCACATTCAGCTTGCCGAGATCCTGCAGGTTCGGCAGACCGTCGAGCAGCAGGATGCGCTGGATCAGCCGATCGGCGTGCTTCATCTCGTCGATCGATTCCTCGTACTCGATCTTCTCGAGCCCGGGCAGGCCCCAATGCCCGAAGATCCGTGCGTGGACGAAATACTGGTTGATGGCCGTCAGCTCGTTCTTCAGCTGGCGGTTCAGCCATTCGATGACTTTCGCGTCGCCTTTCATTCCGGCCTCCGTCAGGACAAGCACTGATTATCGGGCAGAATGATCGGCGGGTGAAATCTCGCCGCCGATGCTCGTCCATCCCCAGTTCGATCCGATCGCGTTTTCCCTTGGCCCGCTTGCCGTGCGCTGGTATGGGCTGATGTACCTGATCGCGTTCGCGCTGTTCTACCTGCTCGGTCGTGCGCGCCTGAAGCGCCCGTTGTGGTCGCAGGCGAGCGGCCTTGCACCGCGCGATCTCGAAGACCTGCTTTTCTGGGGCGCCCTCGGCGTCGTGATCGGCGGGCGCCTCGGCTACGTGCTCTTCTACAAGCCGGGATGGTATTTCGCGCATCCGCTGGAAATCTTCGAGGTCTGGAAGGGTGGCATGTCCTTCCACGGCGGACTCGTCGGCGTGCTCGTCGCGGTGGCGATTCTCTGCCGGCTGCGCGGATTGCGCTTCCTGCGCGTGATGGATTTCGTCGCGCCGCTGGTGCCCGTCGGGCTCGCGGCGGGCCGGCTCGGCAACTTCATCAACGGCGAGCTGTGGGGGCGCACTAGCGACGTTCCATGGGCGATGATCTTTCCGCACGTCGATTCGCTGCCCCGTCATCCATCGCAGCTGTACCAGTTCGCCGGCGAGGGCATCGCGCTGTTCGTGCTGATGTGGTGGTTCTCGTCGCGTCCGCGGCCGGTCGGCGCTGTCTCGGGCGTATTCCTCGTCGGCTATGCGGTATTGCGTTTCGTCGCCGAGTTCGCGCGCGAGCCCGACGACTTCCTCGGCTTGCAGGCGCTGAGTCTCACGATGGGGCAGTGGCTTTGCCTGCCGATGCTCGTTGCGGGCCTTGCGCTGATCGCATGGTCTCGACGCGCAGCGGTCGTCGATGCGCACCCGGAAGCCGGCCGTGTTTGAGCGCCTGCTGCAGGTTGGCCGCGACGTTCGCGAGCGCAACGACCTGCGCGGGCTGCTCGACGATTGCCGGCAGCTGCTCAGCGCGCGCGGCGAATCGAACAGTCTCGTGATCGCCGCGCGTGCGCTCGAGCGCTATCGGCGGCTGTCGCCCGATGTCGTTGCGCGCTTTTTCGATGCGCTCGCCGCCGAGTTCGACCCCGATCCGGCCGAAGTGCTGCGTCGCGCAGAGAGCTACGCGATGACGCGTGCGCCCGATGCACTGATCGAGCTGTGGCGCGCGGCCGAATCGCCTCGCCAGGAGCTGCTGCGCCGGCTCAATCGGGCGCCCGACGCAACCGCGCAGATCGTCGCCATGCGGGCGAAGCTGCTTGCGCGCCTGGCCACGCATCCGGAGCTGCGTGCCGTCGAGGCCGACTTCGAGCACCTGCTGTCGTCGTGGTTCAACCCCGGCTTCCTGAACCTGGTGCAGGTCGACTGGAGCTCGCCGGCGAGCCTGCTCGAGAAGCTGATCCAGCACGAAGCGGTGCACCAGATCGACGGCTGGAGCGACCTGCGGCGGCGCCTCGAACCCGACCGACGCTGCTTTGCATACTTTCACCCGGCGCTGCCGGGCGAGCCGCTGATCTTCGTCGAGGTCGCGCTGCTCGACGCGATGCCCGATGCGATCGCGCCGTTGCTCGATCGGCGTGGCTCGGTCGACGACCGCGACGATCGCTACCGGGTTGCAGCTTTCTATTCGATCTCGAACTGCCAGCCGGGCCTGCGCGGCGTGAACCTGGGCGACTTCCTGATCAAGCGTGTCGCGGAACGACTGCAGGCCGAGGTCTCGACGCTGAAGACCTTCTGCACGCTTTCGCCGATCCCCGGTTTCGCTGCGTGGCTCGCGCGGCTGGACTCGGTGCAATCGATCGAGGCGCCGCGCGTGAAGGCTTCGATGCTGCGCGAGCTCGATGAAGCGCTGCGTACGTTGCGCGCCCGGCATGGTCGCGATCTGCTTGGGCTGGTGCAGCCGAAGGGTGCACCGTCGTCGAAGCCCGAGACCGACGCAGAGGGCAGGCGCATCGGGCGGCGCTCGCAGGATGAGGTCCTCGCTCCGGCGCTCGCCGCCGTCGACGGCTCGGTCGTCGCGTCGCAGGCGGTCGTGCCGATGCGCAAGGACGAAGCCTTGCCCACGTCGACGAGCGACGATCGAGCCGTTGCAGGCGATCGATCGGCCGACCTTCGCGTGCTGCAGCGCCTGTGCGCGCTCTTCCTGCTGCAGACCTCGCCGAGCGAGCAGCGCCCCTCCGATCCGGTGGCGCGTTTTCACCTGAACAACGGTGCGCGCCTGGAGCGCATCAACGTCGGCGCCGACCTCTCGCGCAAGGGCCTGCGCCAGTCGCTCGGACTGATGGTCAACTATCTGTACGATCTCGAGCAGATCGAAGCCAACCACGAGAAGTTCGTCGGCGACCGCGTCAGCGCGTCGCGCGCCGTGCTCTCGCTGCTCTAGCACCCCTTCAACGCGTGCGTGCCGTCGGTCCGCGCGCGCACGATGAGACGATGAACGCTCCCAGCGACCACAACCTGTACACGCTGCTGCGCGGCGGCTTTCCCGACGATCCCGGCAGCTGCTGCATCGAGACCGAGGACGGCGCGCGTTACAGCTGGAGCGATGTCGAGCACGCGAGCGCGAGGCTGGCGAAGCTGCTCCTTCGTCTTGGGCTGTCGGCGGGCGATCGTGTCGCGGTGCAGGTCGAGAAATCGCCCGAGGCGCTGCTCCTGTACCTCGCGACGCTGCGCGCCGGCCTGGTCTTCCTGCCGCTGAACCCGGCCTACCAGGCGGCCGAGATCGACTACTTCGTCGGCGACGCCGAGCCGGCGGCCATCGTCTGCACGCCGGCCAACGCCGGCTGGATCGAGGCGATCGCGCATCGCCACGGCGTGCGGCACGTGTACACGCTCGGTGCCGATCGCAGCGGCACCCTGCTCGAGGCCGCGGCGGCCGAGTCGCCCGCATTCGAGACGCGCGCCGTGCGCGGCGACGATCTCGCCTGCATCGTCTACACGTCGGGCACGACCGGGCGCAGCAAGGGCGCGATGCTCTCGCACGCGAACATCGGCAGCAACGCGCTGGTGCTGCATCGCTACTGGCGCTGGCGCAGCGGCGACGTGCTGCTGCACGCGCTGCCGATCTTCCACGTGCACGGCCTGTTCGTCGCGTGCCACGGCGCGCTGCTCTCGGGCAGCCCGATGCTGTGGCTCGCGAAATTCGATCCGACGGCAGTGATCGAGCGCCTGCCGCGTACCACCGTCTTCATGGGCGTGCCGACGATGTACGTGCGGCTGCTCGACGACGAGCGTTTCGATGCGCGTGCGACGCGTTCGATGCGCCTGTTCGTGTCCGGCTCGGCGCCGCTGCTCGCCGAAACCTTCCGACGCTTCGAGGAGCGCACGGGGCGGCGCATTCTCGAGCGCTACGGGATGAGCGAGACGGTGATGCTCACGTCGAATCCATACGACGGCGAGCGTGTCGCCGGCACCGTCGGGCTGCCGCTGCCCGGGGTCGAGTTGCGCGTCGTCGACGAGTCGGGCGCGCGCTGCGGAACGGGCGCGATCGGCGCGATCCAGGTGCGCGGGCCGAACGTCTTCTCCGGCTACTGGCGCATGCCCGGGAAAACGCGCGAGGAGTTCACCGACGACGGCTTCTTTCGCACCGGCGACATGGGCAGCATCGACGCGAACGGCTACGTGTCGATCGTCGGGCGCAGCAAGGACCTGATCATCACCGGCGGGTACAACGTCTACCCGAAGGAGATCGAGTCGTATCTCGACGAGCTCGACGGCGTGCTCGAGTCGGCGGTGATCGGCGTGCCGCATCGCGATCTCGGCGAGGCGGTGGTGGCGGTGGTCGTTGCCGTACCCGGGGCGCAGATCGACGAAGTCGCGCTCGTCGCCGCAATGAAAGCGCGCATCGCTTCGTTCAAGGTGCCGAAGCGCGTATTCGTCGTTGACGAATTGCCGCGCAACACGATGGGCAAGGTGCAGAAGAACGTGCTGCGCGAGCGCTTCGCTGCCTGATACGGTTTCGCGTTCAAAGACGAGAGAACGCTTCGATCGAGTCGGTCGTCGAGGTGCGCGGGAACTTCTACCGTCGAAGACGCCGAGTTGTCCGCCGCGCGCGCGGCGCGTTCACGCGCGGCACGTCACGCCGATGCGGCAACGATTCCCTTCCACATCATGTACGCGGCGAGCACATACAGCAGCAGCGCGAACAGTCGACGCAGGCGGTCGACCGAGAGCGCGTGTGCGGCCCTGGCGCCGAGCGGTGCGGTGAGCACGCTGGTGGCGACGATCGCCGCGAGCGCCGGCAGGTAGATGTAGCCGACGGTGCCGGCAGGCAACTCGACATTCCATCCGGCGACGATGTAGCCGAGCGTTCCGGCGAGCGCGATCGGAAAGCCGCACGCGGCGCTCGTCGCCACCGCCTCGTGGATGCGCACGTTCGCGCGCGTGAGGAAGGGCACCGTGATGAAGCCGCCGCCCGCGCCGGCCAGCGCCGACAGCACGCCGATCGTTGCCCCCATGCCGAGCATGCCCGCGGTTCCGGGCAGCGTGCGTCCCGCGCTTGCCGCCCGGTGCACGAGCATGCGCGTGGCCATCGCGCCGACGAAAACGCCGAAGCCGATCGCGAGCACTGCTCCGGGCAGCGATGCGGCGATCTGCGCACCGAGCATCGAGCCGACGACGATACCGGGCGCGAGCAGCTTCGCGATATCCCACCGCACGGCGCCGCGTCGCGCGTGCGCGCGCACGCTGGAGAGCGAGGTGAACAGGATCGTGGTGAGCGAGGTCGCGATCGCGATCTTGACGATCTGCCCGAGCGGGAAGCCCTGGCTCGCGAGCAGCATCGTGAGGAAGGGAACCAGCAGCATGCCGCCGCCGATGCCGAGCAGACCGGCGGCGAAGCCGGTGAACGCGCCGAGCATGAGGAACGACGCGACGAGTGCGATGCTCACGAAAGCGAGAGGAAAGGACCCCGCCTGTGCCGGCCAGGCCGGCATCCTGAACCGTTCAGTTCAGTTCGGTCGCAGCAGGTATCACATCAGGTTCGTCCGACGAGGGACGATCACAACAGCGATACGCAGTGGAGCCGCGACCTCGATGCAGAGCATTGGTTCAAGGAATCTATGGCCTGGTCGAACACCGCAGGGTCGAGTCGATTCTACCCCGATTCGCGACGGCAGCTTCGTGCCGTTTGTCCGCAAGAGCCCCGCGCTGTGCTTCGGGAAAGATCGGCGCCGCGCTTCAGAACAGCGGCTGCTGTCGAGCGAGTTCGGCGTCGAGGTCTTCGGTCATCTTGCGGATGCGACCGAGCAGCTCGGCCGACGGTGTTCCGGCGGCGGGCTGCTGTGCGCCGAGCAGCTCGTGCGCAAGCTGCAGTGCGGCCATCACTGCGATGCGATCGACCCCGGAGACGCGTCCGGCGTCGCGGATCGAGCGCATCTTGTCGTCGACGATCTGCACGGCCTCGAGCAGGCGCGGCTTCGTTTCTCCGGTCACCGCGAGCCGGTACTCGCGGTCGAGGATCTTCACGTCGATCTGTTCCATGCTCGGCTTCCGTGCAGTGCGTTCCGCGCGCGGCAAGGGTCCCGCGCGCGGGAAGTGGTGCGGCGGGTTACTCGTTTCCGCCGGTCGTGACGTTCTCGGGCTCGGCCGTCGGTTCGGCCTGCGCTGCGGCCTGTGTTCCGGCCGACGCTTCGGTGGTGTCGGTGTCGGTGTCGGTAACGGTGTCGGGTGTCGGTGCCGGCAGCCGCGCGAGCGCCGCCTGCACGCGTTCGCGCGCCTCGGCGATGCGTCGTTGCAGATGCTCGTTGTCGTCGCGGCTGGCGGCGAGCTGTTCGCGTAACGAACCGTTCTCGTCGGCAAGGCGGCGTACGGTGGCCAGAATCTGCTCGACGCGTTCGCCGAGCGCCTCGACTTCCTGGGATGCCTGATCCATGGCGCGATGGTATACGAGGTGCCTCGGCGGGGCGGGCCGGTGGGGGCGCGAGCGGCACGCTTTGGCTGCGCCTTCGGCCGCGCTTCGGCGACGGCTCGGGTAGCATTCGTCTTCAAATGAAAGTGTATTCGCTGCGCCCCGGGCGGGCCGCCGCATGCCTGCGGTTCTCGCTGGATTTCGTGCTCGCGATCGTCGTTTCGGCCGTGCTCGGCTGGATGTCGTTCGCGTACGCGCAGCCGTCGGCCGCTGCTGCGGGGCCTGTGCGCGTCGACAGCGTCGAGGTCGAGCTGGTCGCCGATCGCGCGGCCGTCGTGCCCGGCGAGGCGATGCGCGCCGGGTTGCGCATCCGGCACGACCCGCAGTGGCATACGTACTGGCGCAACCCCGGCGATTCGGGGCTGCCCACGCAACTCGCGTTGCGCCTGCCCGAGGGCTTCGAGGCGGGCCCGATTCGCTGGCCCGCGCCGCAGCGCCTGTTCATCCCGCCGCTGGCGAACTACGGCTACGAGGACGAGATCGTCCTGCCGGTGGCGTTGCAGGTGCCTGCGTCGATCGACGGCGAACGCGTGTCTATCGCCGCGCATGCGTCCTGGCTGATGTGTCGCGAGGTCTGCATCCCGGGGGAAGCCGAGCTGTCGCTCGTGCTGCCGGTGCAGCGCGACGGCACGCCCGCGGCGTCGCCCTTCGTCGCACTCTTCGACGACGCCGAACGCCGGATGCCGCAGGGCACGATCGATGCGCAGGTGCAGGCGGACGGTGACACGCTATCCATCGGGCTGCCCGGTCGCGCACAGACGGTCGAGTTCTTCCCCTATGCCGAAGGTTTCGTCGAGAACGCGGCCGACCAGGTGCTGCACGCGGTCGGCGACGCGAACGAGGGCCGGCGCCTGTCGGTGCGCCTGAGCGAAGACGGCGTTCGCCAGTTGAACGAGTCGGCAGCAGCGCTGCTCGCGGCGTCACGCGGCATCGTCATCGTCGACGGAACCGCGCACGAGATCGACGCGCGCGCGAGCGCGCAGCCGCTGCCGATCGGTGTCGAGATCGCGCGTGTCGCGGGTGCCGCGTCGCAACCAGCACCGGGCGCGACGCAACGATCGTGGCTTCCCGGCTTCGGTGGCGCGACGGGCACTGGCGCGTCGACGTCGATGTCGTCCGGCGCGCTTGCGGGTGCTTCCGGCGCGTCGGGTGCTTCCGGCACGTCGGGCGGCCCCGGCACGTCTGCGGCGGGAACGCTGTGGATGGCGGCGCTCTTCGGTGCCATCGGCGGGCTGATCCTGAACCTGATGCCCTGCGTGTTCCCGGTGATCGGGCTGAAGGTGCTCGGCTTCGCGCGCACCGGCGGCGAGGCCGACGCTTCGTCGCGCCTGGGTGCGCTCGCCTTCGCCGCCGGCGTCGTCGTCTCGTTCTGGGCGCTCGCGGCCCTGCTGCTCGCGCTGCGCGCCGGTGGCGAGGCGGCCGGATGGGGCTTCCAGCTGCAGTCGCCGGCCTTCGTCGCCGCGATGGCGATGCTCTTCATCGCGATCGGTCTGAACTTCTCGGGCGTCTACGAGATCGGTGTCGCGATGACGCGCCTGGGCGCGCTCGACACCGGACACCATCCGCGCCCGCTGCTCGGCTCCTTCGGCTCGGGCGTGCTCGCCGTGCTGGTTGCAACGCCGTGCACCGCGCCGTTCATGGGTTCGGCGATGGGCTTCACGCTCGGCAGCTCGGTTGCCGAGGCGATGATCGTCTTTACGGCGATCGCGCTCGGCATGGCGGCGCCGTACGTGCTGCTCGGCTTCTTCCCGCAGGCGCTGCGCTTCCTGCCGAAGCCCGGACGCTGGATGGAAAGCTTCCGCCAGCTGCTCGCGTTCCCGATGTACGCGACGGCTGCCTGGCTCGCGTGGGTACTCGGCCAGCAGGCCGGCATCGACGCGGTGTTCGCACTGGCGATCGGCGCGGTGCTGGTTGCGTTCGCCGCGTGGCTGTACGGTCGCTTCGTGCAGCAGGGCGCACGCACGGCGGCTGCGCGGCCGGCGATGCGCCCGCTCGCCGCCGGGCTCGCCGCGTTCGCGTTCGCGCTCGGGCTGTGGACGGCGTGGCCCGGCGAGGCGTCCGCGCCGGTGTCGGCCTCGATCGATGCGCCGCGGCCCGGTGCCGACGCGGGGACGCTCGCCGCAGCATGGCTGCCCTGGTCGGAGGAGTTCGTGCGCCTCGCGCGCGACGACGGGCGCCCGGTGTTCGTCGACTTCACGGCGGCCTGGTGCGTGAGCTGCCAGGCGAACAAGCGGCTCGTGCTCGAGCGCGACGCGATCGTCGCCGACATGGCCGAGCGCGGCGTCGTTCGACTGAAGGCTGACTGGACCAACCGCGATCCGCGCATCACCGAAGCGCTCGCGCGTTTCGGACGCAACGGCGTTCCGCTGTATCTCGTCTATCGGCCCGACGAACTCGAGCCGCGCGTATTGCCCGAGTTGTTGACGCAGGGCATCGTGCGCGAGGCGCTCGCCGGACTGCCGCGCGCGAATCCGACTTCGACGATCGCCGGCACCGGTCTGTAGCTCGCATCGCTGCGTGTAGAATCGCGTTGTTACAGGTGTGGCGACGGATTCCTTCCGTCGCCATTAAACGGGAAAGCGGTGCGCCCTCCTCGAGAGAGGCAATCCCGCTGCTGCCCCCGCAACGGTAAGCAAGTGCGGGCGCGCCACCACGCCACTGGGTTCATCACCTGGGAAGGCGGCGCGTCAAGACTTGCGAGCCCGGAGACCGGCCTGTGGCATCGAGCGGAAGTGCTACGGGGCGGTGGCGCTGGTCGGTTCGACCTGTTGGTTCCTCCCCTGCGCTTTCAATTCAGCGCATTTCCGGTATGCGGGGACGCCTGCCGGATAGGGGAACCCCATGGCTACCTGTCTCAAGCCTCTGGCCGCGTTGCTGCCGGCTTTGTTCGTCGCTTCGCCCGTCAACGGTCAGCAGGTGGCGTCACTCGACACCGTCGTCGTCACCGCGACGCGCTTCGATGAAACAGACGCTACTTCTGCCGCCAATGTGACTGTCCTCTCCCGGGAGGAGATCGAGTCGTCGGGCGCACAGACCCTGCCTGATGTCCTGAAGCACCAGGCCGGGCTGCACGTGATGCCGCTCTACGGTTCCATCGGAGCGGACACCTCGATCGACATGCGGGGTTTCGGCGAAGGTGCGTCTTCGCGCACCCTGGTTCTGTTGAACGGGCAACGCCTCAATTCGCTGGACAGCATCAGCGTCGATTGGGGGCTCGTGCCTCTCGACAGTGTCGAGCGCGTCGAGATCCTTCATGGAAGCGGCAGCGTCCTGTATGGCGACAATGCCGTCGGCGGTGTGATCAATATCATCACCGGCCCGCAGCAGGACGGCGCACGAGCCAGGGTCGGAGCGGGCAGTTGGAACGGCCGGCAGGTCTCGGCCGGTTTCTCCAATCGATTCGATGCGATCGACATGAATCTGTCGCTCAACCATCAGGCGACCGATGGTTGGCGCAGGAACAATGAACAGAGACGAAACAACGCCAGTGGTCGTGTCGGCGTCGCCTTCGACAAAGGGGCCGCTTTCGTCGACCTCGGCTGGTCCGATCTGAAGTTCGGTCTGCCGGGTTCGCTCACGAGGGAGCAGTTCCGCAGCGACCCGAGACAGCCGCAGACCACCGACAGCTACAGCGAACGGAACAACGCGTTTCTGCGGCCCGGTATCGAATGGCAGCTCAGCGATGCACTGAAGTTCGCGGCGGAGATCGGCTACTCCGACTCGGAGAGCACGGTCTTTACGTCGAACCTCTGCACCTTCGGTACCTGCTTCGAGGTGCGCGAGACGAACGTTCTTTCGTTCACGCCCCGATTCCAGTGGCGGCACGGACTCGGTTCGCTTTCTTCGAGAACGACGTTCGGTCTCGACTACTACGACGGCAGGCTGACGGCCGACAAGTCCCCGAGCGACCACGGTCCCGTCTTCAAGACCGTCCGGATCGACCAATCGAGTTGGGCTTCCTACCTGCAGAACCAGACCGACCTGAGCTCCAGTCTCACCCTGACCGCCGGCGCCCGGTACCAGAAGATCGATCAGTCCGCCTCCGATTCGACCGGGTTCGCGTTCTCCAATGATCACGACAAGTTCATCGGAGAGCTCGGCCTGAGCTACAGGTTGTCCTCACGAACGCGCGTTTTTTCGAGGATCGGCACCACCTTCCGTAATCCGAACCTCGACGAACTGACGACGTTCACGGGCTTCGTCAGCAAGCCCGTTCGTCCGGAGCAGGGGACTTTCGTCGATCTGGGCGTCGACTGGAGCGGAACTTCATACGCGCTGAGGGCCGCGATATACGAACTCAGGATGAAGGACGAGATCGCGTTCAACAGCCTGACATTCGAGAACGAGAACCTGGCCAGGACGCGGCATCGGGGTGTCGAGCTCAGCGGACGGTATCGTCTCGATCGGCAATGGCAGGTCGTGGGCGGGATCAATCTGCAGAAGGCGGAGTTTCGCGAAGGCGTCGACAACGGCAACAGAATCCCGCTGGTTCCCGCCACCAAGGTCAACGTCGGAGTCAACTTCGCGCCGATTCCCGACGTAGCGCTGTCGCTGGTCGCCAATTACGTCGGATCCCGTTATTTCGGCGGCGACACCGCCAACAACGATGAAAAGCTCGCTGCCTATACGGTTGCCGACTTCGTCGCGAGCTGGCAGCACGCGGACTGGGTCGTACGCGCTCGTGTCCTGAACCTGACTGACAGGAAATACTCTCCGTTCGGCTTTTTCGGTTCCTTCTACCCCGCGGACGGACGATCGTTCTTCGTCGACCTGCGTTACAACTTCTGATACGCAAGTGCAGTATTCGCGAGACGCCGGCCTGTGCTTCGGCGTAGCGCTGCGCTACGCGATGCGGTGATGCGCGTTCGTTTTGCGTCGGTGATCGTTGC
This sequence comes from uncultured Limnobacter sp., assembly GCA_964538505.1. GTDB lineage: Bacteria > Pseudomonadota > Gammaproteobacteria > Burkholderiales > Burkholderiaceae_E > Zeimonas. The sequence goes on from CAZIDY010000033.1 coordinate 26,430, forward strand.
GCTTGCCGCCGGGGTGGCCGTCGCGTTCCTCGCATCGGCCGATGTGGGCACAAACCGGGAAAACCGGGGTCAGACCACGGTTTCCCCCGGGGGAAACCGTGGTCTGACCCCGGTTTTCCCGGTTGTTTCCCTCGTCGACGATGCGGATCGCACGATCGAGCTGTCCCGTTCGCCGACGCGGATCGTCTCGCTCGCGCCGCACGCGACCGAGCTGCTGTTCGCCGTCGGCGCGGGTGAGCGTGTCGTGGCGGTCGACCCTTACAGCGACGAGCCGCCGGAGGCGAAGGCGCTGCCGAAGCTCTCCGGCTATCCGCAGCTCGACGCCGAGGGGCTGTTCGCGCTCGCTCCCGACCTCGTCATCCTGTGGGGGCCGGGGGTTTCGCGGGCGCAGCTCGATCGGCTCGAATCGCTCGACATCGATGCCTTCGTCTCCCATCCGCGCACGCTCGACGACATCGTCTCGACGCTGCGCCGCTTCGCGCAGCTCGCGCCGGACCCGGCCCTCGGCGAAGCCGAAGCCGATGCCTTCGCGGCGGGGCTCGCGTCGATCCGGGCGCGCTATGCCCATCGGCGTCCGGTGCGCGTTTTCGTGCAGATCTGGGCGTTGCCGCTGTACACCGTTTCCGATGCCGATCCGATCGGCGACGCGTTGCACAGCTGCGGGGGCGTAAACATTTTCGGTGACGTCGGTGTCGCCGCTCCGCAGCCGGGCGTCGAGGCGGTGCTGGCACGACGCCCCGAGCTCGTCGTCGCGAGCGATCGTTCGCCGTCGCCCGAGCGCTGGGCCGAGCTCGGGCTGCTCGCGCCGCGCGGGCCGGCGCGTTTCGTCGTGTTCGAGGCATCGCGCTTCGAGCGACCCGGGCCGCGCTCGCTCGGCGCGCTGCAGCGCCTGTGCGAGGCGATCGACGAGGTGCGCCGGGCAGTGTCGCGATAGCCACCGTAACGCGTCCGCGCTTTGTTACCATCGCGCCGGCGCGCGCCGCGCGCCTCCTGGATGAACAACAAAAGGAGTGCCCGGATGCCGGTCGTCGCGGTCGTCAACCCCAAAGGAGGCGTCGGCAAGACGACGCTTGCCACGAACCTCGCCGGATATTTTGCATCGAAGGCGCAGCGCACGATGCTCGGCGACTTCGATGCGCAGCAGTCGGCAAAGAGCTGGCTGGGGCTGCGCCCGTCGCAGGCGGCCGAGATCGGCACCTGGGAGATCGACGGCGGCATCGCGCGTCCGCCGCGCGGCGTGACGCACGTCGTGCTCGACACGCCGGCGCAGATCGAAGGCCGACGGCTCGCCGACGTGGTGCGCGTCGCCGATCGCATCATCGTTCCGCTGCAGCCTTCGATGTTCGACGTGCTCGCCACGGCGCGCTTCCTCGACGAGTTGCGCGCGGGTTTCCCGAATGCGCGCCGTTTCGGGCAGGCGGTCACGGTGGTCGGCATGCGCGTGAACCCGCGCACGCGTGCCGCAGACCAGCTCGCGCGCTTCATCGCCGGGCTCGACATTCCCGTTTCGGGCTATCTTCGCGATACGCAGAACTACGTGCATCTGGCCGCGCACGGCCTGACGCTGTTCGACGTACCGTCGCAGCGCGTCGACCGCGACCGTGCCACCTGGGAGCCGCTGCTGCATTGGCTCGAGAGCTGAACGGGTTTTCTTCGGACGCAACGATCCGCTTTCCGCGCGCGCCGCAGGCCGGCGCTCGCGTGTCGCTGCGCCTCGTCGAGGCGAGCAGCGAAAGTCTTGCCGTCGTGCGCGGCGTACTGCAGCCGCCGGCGCTCGCCGTCGATCGCGGCGCGATGCTCACCGTCTGGATCGACGGCGAAGCGGGCTATTGCGCCACCGCCGATCTTTCCGCGCAGGGGCTGCAGCAGGCGGCCGAGCGCGCGGCGCAGTGGGCGCGCGCAGCCAGGGGTCGCGGGCTGTCGATTGCAATGCCTGCATCGCCGGGTAACCGGCCGCTGCACTACCGCAGCCCGGACGACGAGCCGCTCGCGCCGCGCGATGAACTCGTCGGACTGCTGCACGCCGAGGCCGGCGCGCTGCGCAGCGATCCGCGCATCGTGCACTGGGCGGCGACGCTCGATACGAGCTGCGTTTCGCAGCAGCTGTGGATCGATGGCGAGCCGGTTTCGGAGCAGACGATGCGCTACGTCGTGCCGAACCTGGAGGCGACCGCCGCGCACGATGGGCGCGCGCAGACGCGCACGCTCGGCGGCCAGTACAACGGCTTCTGTCGCCAGGGCGGCGCCGAGGTGCTGCGCGATGCGGGCTTCGTCGGCGGCGGTGTGCGCGTGGCCGAAGAGGCGCTCGAGCTGCTGCACGCGCCGAACTGTCCTGACGGCGTTCGCGACCTGCTGCTGTCGCCCGACCAGATGATGCTGCAGATTCACGAGTCGATCGGTCATCCGCTCGAGCTCGATCGCATCCTCGGCGACGAGCGCAATTTCGCCGGAACGAGCTTCGTGACGCCGGAGATGTTCGGCAGCTATCAGTACGGCTCGCCGCTGTTGAACGTGAGCTTCGATCCGGGCGTCGCCGCGCAGTACGCGAGCTACGCCTGCGACGACGACGGTGAGACTGCGCAACGCGTGATGCTGATCGAGAACGGCATCCTGAAGCGTGCGCTCGGTGGGGCGCTGTCGCGCGCCCGCGCGCAGGCACTCGGCGTGCCCGTCGAAGGTGCGGCGAGCGCGCGCGCCAACGGCTGGCATCGCGCCCCGATCGACCGGATGGCGAACCTGAACGTCGAGCCGGGCGATGCGAGCTTCGAGTCGATGATCGCTTCGACCGAACGCGGAATCTGGATGCGCACGAACGCGTCGTGGTCGATCGACGATGCGCGCAACAAGTTCCAGTTCGGCTGCGAGTGGGGCAGGCTGATCGAGAACGGGAAGCTCACGCGCGTCGTGCGCAACCCGAACTATCGCGGTGTCTCGGCGACCTTCTGGCGCAGTCTCGCTGCCGTCGGCAGACGCGACACCTTGCAGGTGCTCGGCACGCCGTTCTGCGGCAAGGGCGAGCCGGGCCAGATCGTCCGCGTCGGCCACGCGTCGCCCGCGTGCCTGTTCCGCGACGTCGACGTGTTCGGAGGCGAGGGATGAGCGACGCGCCGTTCGCGGCAACCTTCGCCGCGCTCGTCGATGCGATCGCCGCAGAGGCGCATGCCGACGAAGCGGCCTTCGCCTACCTGCGCGGCGAGCACAGCGACTTCGTCCGCGTGAACCGCGCGCGCGTGCGACAGTCCGGCACGGTCGAGCAGGTCGTCGTCGTGCTGCGGCTGTTTCGCGCCGGCCGGCAGGTGCGAATGCGCTGCACGCTCGCCACGCCGCACGATGTGCGCGACCGTGTGCGCACGGCGCTCGCTGCGCTGCGTACCGCGATCGAAGGATTGCCGGTCGATCCTTTCGCGTCCTTCGAGGCGACGCCGTTCGCGAGCGAGCGCATCGTTCGTGCGCCCGCACCGACCCCGCATGAGGTGCTCGATGCGATCGTCGACGCAGCGGGCGACGCCGACCTCGTCGGCCTGTTTGCCGGCGGCATCGTCGTGCGCGCGCTGGCGAGCAATCTCGGTCACCGGCACTATCACGAAGCGGCGTCGGCGAGCTTCGACTTCTCGATCCATGTGCCGCCGGGGCAGGCGACGAAACACACATGGAGCGCCCCGCACTGGGATGCCGCTTCGCTGCGTGCGGCGCTCGCGGCGGCGCGCGAGCAGGCGCTCGTCCTGATGCGGCCGGTGCGGCGCCTCGAGCCCGGCAACTATCGCGCGCTGCTCGCGCCGGCGGCCGTCGCCGATCTCGTCTCGTTGCTGGCGTGGGGCGGCTTCTCGGAGCGCAGTTTCCGCAGCGGGCAATCGCCGCTCGCACGCGCGCAACGTGGCGACGCGTGTTTCGATCCGTCCTTCGAGATCGTCGACGATCTCGACGCGCTCGAGGTGCCGCGTTTCCAGCCAGAAGGCTTCGTGAGTCGTGCGCGCACCGCGCTCGTCGAGCGGGGAAGGCCGGCGCAGCGGCTCGTGTCGCCGCGCAGCGCGCTCGAGTTCGCTGTCGCAGGCAACGGCGCATCCGACGACGAGCGTCCCCGCGCCGCATCCGTGGGCGCGGGTCGCCTCGAGCCGGCGTCGCTGCCTGCCGCGCTCGGCACCGGCATCGCGATCCCGAATCTCTGGTACCTGAACTGGTCCGACCGGCAGGCGTGTCGTGCAACCGGAATGACGCGCTTCGCGACGCTTTGGGTCGAGAACGGTGTTGCCGTCGCGCCGGTCGCGCCGATGCGCTTCGACGACAGCCTCTATCGCATGTTCGGTGCCGGCCTGCTCGGGCTCGGTGCGCGTGTCGATACGATTCCCGACGTCGAGACCTGGGACGGCCGCGAGCCGGGCGGTGTGCGGGCGCCCGCGGCGCTCGTCGACGGACTGCGCTTCACGCTGTAGGCGTGCGTTGTGCTCGCGAACGCAGTATTCCGCGCTCTTTGATACGATTTCGCGTTCAACGAATCAGATTCCGCACGGCGCCGGGCCGCAACGG
>CAZIDY010000034.1:0-29780 GCA_964538505.1 uncultured Limnobacter sp.
GTTGTCGACCGGGATGTCGAAGAAGCCCTGGATCTGCTCGGCGTGCAGGTCCATCGTGAGCAGGCGATCGACGCCGGCGGTCTGCAGCATGTTGGCGACGAGCTTCGCCGTGATCGCGACGCGCATCGATCGCACGCGGCGATCCTGGCGTGCATAGCCGAAATAGGGCAGCGCCGCGGTGATGCGGCCGGCCGAGGCACGGCGCAGCGCATCGACCATGACCAGCACTTCCATCAGCGTGTCATTGCTCGGCGCGCAGGTGGGCTGCACGACGAAGACATCCTTGCCGCGCACGTTCTCGAGGATCTCGACCATGATCTCGCCGTCGGAGAAACGCCCGACGGTGGCCTTGCCGAGATTGATGTGCACGTTGCGGGCGATGTCGGCTGCGAGCAGCGCGTTCGCATTGCCCGTGAAGATCATCAGACCTTCGGGATCGAGGATGTCGGCGTTGCGACGATAGCCGTGCACGGTGTTTCCCGAGTAGAGAATCTGGCTGGGGAGGAAGGATTCGAACCCTCGCATGCCGGAATCAAAATCCGGTGCCTTAACCAACTTGGCTACTCCCCAGTGGCCTGGCCCTCGGGGCAAAACCCTCCGGCGGACGACCGATCGCGAAGCGGGTGCCGGGCGAGCGACCGGACGACGAATACCCGTCCGATCGCGTGTCCGGATTCCAGCCCGGCGGCGGTGCGCCGCTCGAGCCGTTGCCGGATCGATTCGGCGACCGGTTCGTCTGCGACGGGACAGAACACGCAACCACCCGAACCGGTCATCCGCGCCAGGCGCCCTTCGGCACCTGCCACGTCGGCGGCGCTGCGCAGTGCCTGCAGCGCCCCGGCCACTGCGGGCCAGGTGGCCAGCACCACTGGCTCGAGATCGTTCTTCCCGCGATAGACGGACCGCCCTCGCGAAAGACCGAAGATTTTGAGGGGTTTCGTGTTTCGTGTCAATTCGGCCGAGCCGAAAACGAGGCCGGTCGGCACCTCGACCGGCGGTGCGACGACCACGTACCAGCAGGGGCGCGCGTCGATCGCGACGAGCTTCTCGCCGACGCCGCCGGCGAAGGCGCGCCGCCCGAAAACGAAGGCCGGAACGTCGGCGCCGAGGCGCAGCGCGATCTCCTGCAGCCGCTCGCGCGGCAGGCCCAGGCGCCAGAGCCGGTTCAGGCCGAGCAGCACCGTGGCCGCGTCCGAGCTGCCGCCGCCGAGGCCGCCGCCGACCGGAATGCGCTTGCGCAACGAGATCTCGACCCCCTGCGTGCAGCCGGTGTGCATCGCGAGAAGGCGTGCCGCGCGCACCGTCAGGTCGTTTTCCGGATCCCAGTCGCCTGCGACGCCGGTCGTGCGGATCTCGCCGTCGTCGAGCAGGCGCAGGTCGATGCGGTCGCAGAGGTCGACGAGCTCGAAGACCGTCTCGAGCAGGTGATAGCCGTCGGCGCGGCGACCGACGACGTGCAGGAAGAGATTGAGCTTCGCCGGGGCCGGCAGGTTGCGAAGCTCGACGGCGCGCGGAATGCCGCTCACTGCGGCTCGCCGTGCGCGATGTGCGCGGCGTCGTCGACGACGAGCTTCAGCTCGATCCGTCGCGCGCCGTCGCCGCCGTCGGCGGGCCAGTCGAGCGACAGGCGTCGCGGACGCTCGCCCTCGAAGGCTTCGAAACGCACCGACCATCGACCGTCGATGCCGGCGACGACGAGGCCGTTCTCGTGTTGCGTCGGCTGCGCGACACGGCCAGCGAGCCAGCGAGGCAGGTCGCCGATCGGAACGCGCCAGCCGAACACGCGCTCGGTGAGCGCCTCGCCCGACTCCGCGCGGTACTGCTTTCCGTCGGAGGCGATCAGCACCGCTTCGCCGGAGTCGAGCGTGACCTGCGCCAACGTCTGCCCGAGCGGCGAAGAGAGCTCGAGCTGGCGTCGCGGCCCGTCGGCCAGCAGCGAGAAGCGCCCGCTCGATCGTTCGGCGCGCGGCTGGTAGCCGTCTTCGGTGTAGGTAACGGCGAAGCGCCCGCTCCAGAAGTTCGGCGTGCCGGCCGGCGGCTCGGCGACGGGCGGCGGCGTGGGCGTCGCGCAGCCGGCGACGATGAGGGCAGCGGAGCCGGCGAAGAGGAGCCGGCGAAGGGCCGTCATTGGTCGGCCCGCAGCCGGGCGACCGTCTCCTTCAGCACGCGGTTGTCCGGATCGTTTGCCGCGGCTTCGTTCCAGATGCGTCGCGCCTCCTCGACACGGCCTGCCTTCCACAGCGCCTCGCCGAGATGCGCGCCGATCTCGGCGTCGGGCAGGCGCTGCCATGCCTTCTCGAGATACGTGATCGCCGCGTCGGTCTTGCCCTGCCGGAACAGTACCCAGCCCATGCTGTCGAGGATCTGTCCGTCGTCGGGCGCGAGCTCGAGTGCCTTCTCGATCAGCGCCTGCGCTTCTTCGAGGCGCAGGCCGCGGTCGGCAAACGTGTAGCCGAGCGCATTGTATGCGTGCGCGTAGTCGGGGCGCAGCGCGATCAGCTTGCGCAGGCTCGTTTCCATCAGCTCGACGCGGTCGAGCCGTTCGGCGGCCATCGCGTGGTCGTAGAGCAGCTCCGGGTTCTCCGGCATGCGTTCGAGCGCCGAGGCGAGTACGTCGAAGGCCTCCTCTTCGCGGCCGGCTTCGCGCAGCACCATCGCTTCGGCGGCGGTGAGCTGCACGCGTTCGCGCGCGCTCGGTACCGAGGTGTTGCGCAACAGCGCACGCGCCTGTTCGACACGGCCCGACTTCGCCATCAATACCGCGCGCCGTGTGAGTGCGGGCATGAACTGCTCGCCGCGGCCGACTCGCGAATACCAGTCGATCGCCTCGTCGATGCGGCCGGCGTCCTCGGACAGCTGGCCCATGAACAGCAGCGCCGGCGCGTTGTCGCGCTGCACGGTGTCGGGAAGCCCGAGATAGCGGCGCACGTAGTCCTCGGCGACCTCGGGCTGCTTCATCTGCCAGGCGAGCTGCGCCAGCGACAGCAGGATCGGCGGACTGTCGGGTTCCTGTTTCAGCGCGATCTCGAACTGCTCGCGTGCTTCGTCGCGGCTGCCTCCGGCGTTGAGCAGGCGCGCGAGCGCGAAGCGCGCTTCGATGCCGTTCGGCTCGCGCTCGAGGTATGCGCGCAGCAGTGCGGTAGCGCCTTCGATGCCGCGCGGAGTCTGCGCGACGTAGCGCGCGGCGAGGATCGCGGCCTGCTCGTTCGTCGGGTCGAGCTGCAGCGCCGCTTCGGCTTCGGCTGCTGCACGCGAGACGTCGCCGGCCGCCTGCGCCACGGTGGCGAGCGCGAGTCGCGCGGCGGGCTCTTCGGCGTCGGGCGCGGCAAGCCGCTCGAGCATCGCGAGCGCGCCGTCGGCATCGGGCGATCGCGCAAGCGTGCGCGCGATCCGGTCGTAGGTCTCGGGCAGTCGGCGGTCGGCGCGGGCGCGCTCCAGGCGCTCGCGAAGCAGCGGCTCGGCCTCGGCGAAGCGGCCGGTCGTCATCCAGAGGCTCTCGATCGTCTGCGCGGCGATCGGCGATTCGGGAGCGAGCTCGTGCCACAGCTCTGCGGCGGGCAGCGCATGGTCGAGCGAACGCTCGGCGAGTGCGAGCTCGGTGGCACGGCGCGCGATGCGCGGGTCGCGCGTCTCGCGGGCGAGCGACAGATAGGTCGTGGTGGCGCTTGCGACCTGGCCGCGCTGCGCAGCGATCTCGGAGGCGAGCAGCTGGTACATCAGCTGTGGCGTGAGCGTGTTCGCGGGGATCGGATCACCCGTGCGCGTGTGGGCGGCCGGCTCGTCGCGATCGCTGTTGCGCGCATCGGCGAGCACGCCGGCAGGCGGCAGGACACGCGGGCCTTCGGAAGAATCGACCGTCTGCGGAGCCGTTGCGCAACCGGCCGCGAGCGCCGCAGCGAGTGCGAGCGCGCAGCCTGTAGCGACCCGAGCGAGCGCGTGCGCTGCGCGCGCGCCGCCACGGGTCGGCAGCACGGCGGTGTTCGTGCACGTCGATTCTCCGGTCGTCGTGCACTCGCTCGCGCGGAAGATGCGGCGCGCGTACGAGCCGTGCTGCCACGATTCGGTGTTCGTCATCTGGGTGATACGCTCGGCGAGTCGAATTTCCAGAATACCCGATGCGCGCCCGCCGGCGCGTCGAAGCCGACAGCCGATCGTTTCCGATGCCCGAGCTGCCCGAAGTCGAGGTCGTGCGCCGCGGACTCGAGCGTCGCGTCCTTGGCCGCACCGTGCGTGCCGCGCACGTTCGCGAGCCGCGCCTTCGCTGGCCGGTGCCCGCACTCGCGCAGCCGCTCGTTGGTGCCGCGCTGCGCGAAGTTGCGCGTCGCGGCAAGTACCTGCTGCTCGATTTCGGTCACGGCACGCTGCTCGTGCATCTGGGAATGTCGGGGAATTTTCGTTTCCTGGACGGCGGGAATCCGGAAGCGCCGGGTCGGCACGACCACGTCGATCTCGAGTTCGAGCACGGCACGCTGCGTTATCGCGACCCGCGGCGCTTCGGCGCCATGCTGTGGCACGACGCACGCGACGGCCCCGTGCTCGCGCATCCGCTGCTCGCCTCGCTCGGCGTCGAGCCGCTGTGCGACGCATTCGATGGTGTGCTGCTGCACCGCGCGACCCGTGCGCGCAGCGGGGCGATCAAGTCGGTACTGCTCGGCGGCGACGTCGTCGTCGGCGTCGGCAACATCTACGCCTCCGAAAGCCTGTTTCGTGCCGGAATCCGGCCGACGACCGCCGCGCGGCGCATCGCGCTGCCACGCTACGAGCGGCTCGCCACTTCGATCCGCGAAACACTGAACGAAGCGATCGAACGCGGCGGCAGCACGCTGCGCGACTTTGTCTCGAGCGACGGCGCGGCCGGCTGCTACCAGACGGCCAGTCTCGTGTATGGCCGTGCCGGCGAGCCGTGTCGCGTCTGCGGCGAACCGGTGCGCATGCTGCGGCAGCAGCAGCGATCGACCTTCTACTGTCCGCGCTGTCAGCGCTGAGCGGCTCGAACGTACACCGCCTGCCCGGCGGAATCGGCCACAGGGCGGGCGGTGGCCGTGCCCGCACGCGCCGCCGCGTTCGTGCGTGATCCGGCGTGCTATAGATTTGCCCGCAGCGGTTTTCGGGCTATCGAAGGAGCGCGATGGGATCCCTTGGAGAGAGGATCGCCGAGTACGGCGGCTGGCGTCGATCGCTGGCGGACGCCGTGCTGCGCTATGCGCAGTGGCTCGACGAAGCCGAGCTGTCCGACGCGGCGATGCTTTCGCGCGTCGAGCGCATCGTCGAACGGCTCGGCAAGGAGCGCGTCTCGATCGCCTTCGTCGCCGAGTTCTCGCGCGGAAAGTCGGAGCTGATCAATGCGATCTTTTTCTCGCGTTTCGGCCGCCGCATCGTTCCGTCGGGTGCAGGCCGCACGACGATGTGCCCCACGGAACTGCTCTACGAGGCCGACCGGCCGAGTGCGATCCGGCTGCTGCCGATCGAGACCCGCCTGCACGATACGCCGGTCTCGGAGCTGCGCGCGGACGAGACACGCTGGGAAGTCCGCGCCATCGATCCGGAGGTACCCGAGAGCCTGCGCTGCGCATTCGAGAGCGTGCAGGAGACGGTCTGGGTCGAGGCGAGCCAGGCAGCATTGCTCGGTTTCTACGATGAGGGCGATGCCGCCTCGCCGGTGCGGCCCGACGAGCAGGGTCGCGTCGAGGTGCCGCGCTGGCGACACGCGATCGTCAACTGGCCGCATCCGCTGCTCGAGCAGGGGCTGGTCGTGCTCGACACGCCGGGGCTGAACGCGATCGGTGCGGAGCCAGAGCTCACGCTGAAGCTGATTCCCGGCTGCGACGCCGTGCTCTTCGTGCTCGCCGCCGATGCGGGCGTGACGCTCAGCGACCTGAGCGTCTGGCGCGACCACATCTCGACGAAGCACGGCACGGGTCGCTATGTCGTGCTCAACAAGGTCGATTCGCTGTGGGACGGCCTGAAGGACGAAGTGCAGATCCAGATCGAGATCGCGCGCCAGGTCGGCTCGGTCTCGAAGACGCTTCAGGTGCCGAACGACCGGGTCTATCCGGTCTCGGCGCAGAAGGCGCTGCTCGCGCGCGTCAATGGCGACGCGTCGCTGCTCAAGCGCAGCCGGATCTCCGACCTGGAGTACGCGCTCGGCCGTGAGCTCGTGCCGCAGCATCGCGACATCGTGCGCGAGCACGTCGAGCGCGAGTTCGGCGAGCTGCACTCAGTCGTCGCGTCGTCGCTGGCTGCGCGCCGGCGCAATCTCGTCGAGCAGCAGTTCGAGTTGAACGGGCTGCGCGGCAAGAATCGCGGCGTGATGGACCACATGGCGGCGCGGATCCGCAACGAGCGCGAGGAGTTCGAGAAGAGCCTGCGGCATCTGCAGGCGCTGCGCTCGGTGTTCTCGAAGCACGCCCAGTCGATCCACGAGACGATGAGCGGGCATTCGCTGAAGCGCCACGTGCGGATCGCGCGCGAATCGATGCGAAAGAGCAATTTCTCGAGTGGCTTGCGCGAGGGGATGAGCTCGCTGCTCAGCGCCGCGCGCGTCGACCTCGACGAAACGACGCGCCTCGTCGGCGAGGTGGCCACGCTGATGAGCGCGATGTACCGAACGTTCAGCGCCGAGCATGGTCTTGCGCTGGGGAATCCGGCCTTGTTCTCGACGCAGCGCTACTACGCCGAGCTCGAGCGGCTCGAGCAGATCCAGCGCAGGCAGTTCGGCGCGATCACGCTCGCGACGACCTCGCAGTTCGCGCTGATGCGTCGCTTCTTCGAATCGGTCGCGGCGCGGCTGCGCGAGATCTACGAGATCGCCGATCGCGAGCTCGAGTCGTGGCTGCGTGCGGTGATGGCGCCGATCGAGAGCCAGGTGCGCGAGTACCAGGGACAGCTCAAGCGTCGCCTGGAGACCGTGCGGCGCGTGCTCGACGCGAACGAGACGCTCGAGTCGCGGCTCGCCGAGATAGAGCGCGACCGCTCGGCGATCGAGCAGCGCATCGGGCTGGCCGGCGAGTACGCCCGGCGCGTCACGTCGCTGCTCGCGGCTAACGCGGAAACGCTGGTCGACGCCTGACCGTTCGCGTCCATCGCGGCGCGGCCGCGGCAGGCAGCAGCGGGCCGAAACGCTGCGCCGTGCCGTGCGCACTGCGCAGCGTTTCGGCCCGCTGCCGCCTGCCGCTCGAGCCATGATGGCGAGATGCGAACGGAGGTGATTCGCACGCTGCGCGACACCAGCGTTCCCGCGAGCACCTCGACGTCGCCTGCAAAGGCGCGGGTCGTCGGGTGCGTACGGCTCACGCCCTCGGAGCGGGCGCTGGGCTGGGTCACGCTGTGGCGCTGCGACGCTGTCGCGTGGTGCGCTGCGACCTCTGCGGCGCCGAGCCGCGCAGCCTCGGGGTCGGCGCGCGCAGCGCGCTTCGAACAATCTGACTTGCGGCCGCCTGTCTGAGCGGAGCGAGCGAAGCTCGCGCAGCGAGTTCGGCCGCACGACCCCGAGGCGAGCAGCGAGGGCAGTCGGTGCGCAGCACCGACCGCCGCAGCGGGAGCAGCGCACCGCGCGACAGCGTCGCAGCGCCACAGCGTGACCCAGCCCAGCGCCCGCTCCGAGGGCGTGAGCCGTACGCACCCGACGACCCGCGCCTTTGCGCGCGCCGACCATCGCAAGTGCGACGCACCCCCTACAATCCGCCCCGTGATCGCATCCCGCCTCGTCGCCTGGCAGCGCCAACACGGCCGCAACGACCTCCCGTGGCAGAACACCTGCGACGCGTATCGCATCTGGCTGTCGGAGATCATGCTGCAGCAGACGCGCGTATCGAGCGTCGTCCCGTACTTCCTCCGCTTCGTCGAGCGCTTCCCGACGCTCGAGGCGCTCGCCGCGGCCGATGAAGACGAGGTGCTCGCGCTGTGGAGCGGGCTCGGTTACTACAGTCGCGCGCGCAACCTGCATCGCTGCGCGCGCGAGCTCGTTGCGCAACACGACGGCGTCTTCCCTTCCGACCCGGAAAAGCTCGAGCGCCTTCCCGGCGTCGGGCGCTCGACCGCGGCGGCGATCGCGGTGTTTGCGTGGGGCCGCCGTGCGGCAATCCTCGACGGCAACGTACGTCGGGTGCTTGCGCGCTGGGCCGGCATTCGCGGCCATGCGGGAGAGAAGGGCGTGCTCGCCGAGCTGTGGCGGGTCGCCGAGCGCGAGCTGCCGCACGAATCGCTCGAGGCATACACGCAGGGCTTGATGGATCTGGGCGCGAGCCTGTGCTCGCGCACGCGTCCGGCCTGTGGTCGGTGTCCGCTGGCCGACGATTGCATTGCGCATCGCGAAGGGCTCGTCGCGTCGATCCCTGCGGCACGGCCGCGTCGCTCGCTGCCATTGCGCGAACGGGTCTGGCTGGTGATCCGCCGCGGTGACGAGGTGCTGGTCGAGAAGCGTGCGCCGAGCGGTGTATGGGGCGCGCTGTGGTGTCTGCCGGAAGCGGCGCCCGAAGAGGCGGCCGATGCGGCGGGCGTCGCGCTGCAGCGGTTCGCGCTATGCACCCGCGCACGCGGCGAGCTTGCAGCGGTGGATCACGTGTTCACGCACTTCCGGCTTCGCGCGCGTCCGCTGCTGCTCGACTGCGAATCGGCTGCTGCGGCGGTGGCGGACACGATGGGCGCGGCGCGCTGGCTTGCGCTCGACCGGGTGCACGATGCGCCGCTGCCGGCGCCGGTGAAGGCGCTGCTGGGTTCGCTGGCGTGAGCGCCGGGGCTGACGTTCAGAGCACCTGGTGCTGCTGCAGATACTGGTGGATCAGCGAGAGTCGCGTGACGGCGTCGTCGAGTTCCATCAGCTTCTGGCGTGCGCGCGGCGGGATCGGCAGGAACTCGCAGATGCGGTTGCCGACCCACGAGGCAGAGTCGAAGCGGTAGGGCTCGGCGATCATCCGTCGCATCGGGTCGGCTTCGCGCGCGACGAGGTCGTCGACGAGGCGGCGCACGAGCGTCTCGCAGTCGGCGTGCTCGTCCGGCACGCGTACCTCGTCGTCGGGGTCGATCATCTCGATGTCGGCGCGGATCAGGCCGTCCTGGCGCAGCCGGCGATCGAGCACGCGGAAGCGCTGTCCGCCGAGCGCGCGCACGTTGAGCAGCCCCGAGTCCTCGGCGTCGAAGTCGACGATGCGCGCGGTGCAGCCGATCGTCTCGTGCGTGGCATTCGGGTCGATCTCGCTGCCCTGCGTGATCAGGCAGACGCCGAACGGCGTTCCGGACGCGGTGCATTCGCTGACGAGGTCGAGGTAGCGCGCTTCGAACACGCGCAGCGTGAGCACGCCGTCGGGAAAGAGCACCGTTTCGAGGGGGAAGATCGCCAGTTCGCCGGGCATTCTCGACGCTTCAGGAGGTGCGGGCCTGGCGGGAGGCGAGCGCGCGGTGGCGCACGAGAACCTGTTCGATTCGACGGAAACGCCTGGCCAGCTCTTCGACGCAGTATACCGAACGGTGCTGGCCCCCCGTGCAGCCGATCGCCACGCTCAGGTAACTGCGGTTCTCGAGGATGTAATGCGGCAGCCACGCGTGCAGGAAGTCGGCGATGTGGTCGATCATGCGCTGCACCGACGGGATCGATTGCAGGTATTCGACGACGGGCGCATCGAGGCCGGTGAGCGGGCGCAGCTCGGCCGTGTAGAACGGGTTCGGCAGGCAGCGCACGTCGAACACGAGGTCGGCATCGAGCGGAACGCCGTGCTTGTAGGCGAAGGACTCGAAGACGATCGTCATCGATGCGCGGTCGGTACCGACCACATCGCGCACCCAGCTGCGCAGCACGTTCGGGTGCAGGTCGCTGGTGTCGAGCGAGACGCCGAGATCCTCGATCGGCGACATCATCTCCCGCTCGCGCTCGATCGATTCGATCAGCGTGGGCGGGTCGGCGTCTTCGCCGACGCGCAGCGACAGCGGGTGCCTGCGCCGCGTTTCCGAATAGCGCTGGATCAGCGTGTCGGTACGTGCGTTCAGGAAGATGACCTTGACGTCGTGCCCGTAGCGCCCGAGCGCGCCGACGACGTGCCGCAGGTCGCTCACCGAGTCGCCGCTTCGTGCGTCGATCGACACGGCCACCTTCTCGTGGCCTGCTTCCTGCAGCGATGCGATCACCTCGCCGAGGAAACGCGCCGGCAGGTTGTCGATGCAGAAGTAGCCGTCGTCCTCGAGCACGTGGGTTGCCACCGACTTGCCCGATCCGGAGATTCCGGTGATCAGTACGACGCGCATCGCCTAACCCGATTCCATCGCCCGGCGCTGGCGCGCCAGGAAGTCGCCGGTGGTGTCGAATCCGCGCAGCTGCAGGACGGTGCTGCGCACGGCCGCCTCGGTGAGCACGGCGAGGTTGCGCCCGGCGGCCACCGGGATCACCACTTTGGGGATCGGCAGGCCGAGCACGTCCTCGGTGAGCGCCTCGAGCGGAAGGCGCTGGTGCGCGTCGTCCATCGACGTGCGCCGCACGAGGTGCACGATCAGCTTCAGCGTCATCTTGCGGCGCACCGCCGCCTCGCCGAAGATCGTCCGGATGTCGAGCAGGCCGAGGCCGCGCACTTCCAGCAGGTCGCGCAGCAGCACCGGACATCGGCCCTCGATCGCGTGCGGCGCGATGCGCGCGAGCTCGACGACGTCGTCGGCAACGAGGCCGTGGCCGCGGCTGACGAGCTCCAGCGCGAGCTCGCTCTTGCCGAGCCCCGACTCGCCGCTGATCAGCACGCCCATGCCGAGCACGTCCATCAGCACGCCGTGCTTCGAGCATGCCGGCGCCACCGCTTTCGACAGATAGGACCGCAGCGACTCGATGACGCGCGCGGCCGGCAGAGGGCACGCGATCACCGGAAGGTCGTCGGCGCTTGCCGCCGCCAGCAGCTTCGGCGGCGTCTCGAGCCCTTCGGCGATGATCACTGCAGGCGGCTTGCCGGCGACGAGCTCGGTGACGAGCGCGCGGTGGCGCGCGGCGTCGAGCTCCTGCGTGTATGCGCGTTCGGCGTGGCCGTAGACGTGGATGCGGTTGGGGTGGATCAGGTTCAGGTAGCCGATCAGGTCGGCCGGCTCGATCGATGCCGGCGTCGCGGTGCGCAGGCTTCCCGCTTCGCCTGCGATCCACGACAGGCGAAGTTCCTCGCAGTTCTGGTCGAAGAGGGCGCGGACCGTGACGCTCATACGTGAAGCATACGATTGCGCGCCCGGGACGTCAGAACGTGTGAACCAATCGGCCGTGCCCGGAAGGCGTGCCAGGATGCGTCCGATCGAGGCGCAAAGCGCAGCCATATCGGACGATATGGCGAGCATTTGCAACGAAGAGCGGGCGCATCCTGGTGCGCAAGACGGGTATGGGCGATTGATTCACACGTTCTCAGCCGCCCGCCGGTTCGGGCGCTTCCCCCGAGAGGATCCGGTGCATGCGCGCCGGATCGGTGCAGGTGAGCAGCGCCTCGCGCGTCGGCGTGTCGGCGAGCATCTCGGCCAGCTCGGAGAGCAGCTCGAGATGCTCGTCGGTTGCCGCCTCGGGTACCAGCAGGAACACGAGCAGCGAGACCGGCTTGCCGTCGGGCGCATCGAAGGGAATCGGCTGCGCGAGCCGCACGACGGCGGCCAGCGTTTCCTTCGACCCCTTGATGCGACCGTGCGGGATCGCGACACCCTCGCCGAGACCGGTCGAGCCGAGCCGCTCGCGCGCGAACAGCGAATCGAAGACCTTGCCGCGCTCGATCCCGTGGTTGTTCTCGAACAGCAGGCCGATCTGTTCGAACAGCCGCTTCTTGCTCGTGACCGGGAGATCGAGAACGACGTTCTGGGGAGGGAGCAGCCGGGAGAGCCGATTCATCGGAAGGTCAGGAATCCGCGCGGAACTTTACCGAATCGTGATCGAAGCCGTCGCGCTTGTCCTTGTATTTCGAAACCTGGCGATCGAGCTTGTCGATCAGCGCGTCGATCGCCGCATAAAGATCGGTGTCGCTCGCCTCGGCGAAGAGATCGTTGCCGCGCACGTGCAGCGTCATC
This sequence comes from uncultured Limnobacter sp., assembly GCA_964538505.1. Lineage (GTDB taxonomy): Bacteria > Pseudomonadota > Gammaproteobacteria > Burkholderiales > Burkholderiaceae_E > Zeimonas. The sequence goes on from CAZIDY010000034.1 coordinate 12,007, forward strand.
GCAGCGCGCTGCGCCAGCTTGTCTGCACTCAGGTTCGCGGTGACGTCGATCGGCTCGTCGAAATGGCGCTGGATGCGTTCGAGCTTCGTTTCGACATATTGCCTGAGCGCAGGCGTCAGGCCGATGTCAGGCGCGGAAAGGGAGAGATTCATGCATTCTTCCTGAAGGGAAAGGACCGGACCTTACAGCGATTTTCGCCTCGAAACGGTCGGGATGCGAAGCGACTCGCGGTATTTCGCAACGGTACGCCGCGCAACGACGAATCCCTGCTCGCCGAGCATCTCCGAGATGCGCCCGTCCGACAGCGGATTCGACGTGTCTTCGGCGTCGACGAGTTGACGGATCATCGCCCGGATCGCCGTGCTCGAGGCAGCACCGCCGCTGTCGGTGGCGACATGGCTGCCGAAGAAGTACTTCAGCTCGAAGGTTCCGAAGGGCGTCAGGATGTACTTGCGCGAGGTGACGCGCGAGACCGTCGATTCGTGCAGCGCGAGCGTGTCGGCGATCTCGCGCAGCACGAGCGGGCGCATCGCGACCGCGCCGTGCGAGAAGAACGCGCGCTGGCGTTCGACGATCGCCTGCGCGACGCGCAGGATCGTCTCGAAACGCTGCTGCAGGTTCTTGATGAGCCACCGCGCTTCCTGCAGTTGTCCGGACATCCCGGCGCTGCGGTTGCGCTTCAGGATCTGTGCGTACGCGTCGTTCACGCGCAGCCGCGGCATCACCGCAGGGTTCAGCGTGGCGACCCAGCCGCTGCGTGTGCGACGGGCGATCACGTCGGGGACGACGAAGCCGGCCTCGTCGTTGGTGAAGGCGGCGCCGGGCCGTGGATCGAGCTGGCGGATCAGTGCCTGCGCGTCGCGCAGCGCTTCGTCGTCGCAGCGAAGCGCGCGGCGCAGGCGCGCGAAATCCTTCGCCGCGAGCGATTCGAGATGATGATCGACGATCGCCCGGGCGAGCCGCATCGCCTGCGCAGCGCGCGGGCCTTCCGCCATCGTTCCGTTGGCGACCCGGCGATCGAGCTGCAGCAGCAGGCACTCGCGCAGGTCGCTTGCGCCGACGCCGGCCGGATCGAAGCTCTGCAGCAGCCGCAGCGCGGTGACGAGCTCCGCTTCCGACACTTCGAGGTCGGGCGGAAGCATCGCCGACACGTCGACCAGCGAGGATTCGAGCAGGCCGTTGTCGTCGAGCGCATCGATCAGCAGCTGGACCAGCGCACGGTCACGCGGCGTGCAACGCGTGGCGGCGAGCTGCTCGCCCAGGTGCTCGCGAAGCGAGATCGTTGCCGCGGCGAGCTGGGGGTAATCGCGCTCGTCGTCGTCGGCGGGGGCGCGGGCGCCGTCGGAGCTCCAGTCGCTGCCCCGATCGTCGTCGCCGCCCTCGCTCCAGTCGCTGGCGTTCCACGAATCGAGATCGATGCCTTCCGACTCCTCGGAGCGCGGGGCGGACTCGTCGACGGATGGCGAGGCCGGGCGGTCGTCGAGCGATCCGCTTGCCGAGACGCGCACGCAGTCGGCGAGCGGATCGTCGAGCCGTTCGAGCAGCGGATTGTCGGCGAGCGCCTGCTCGAGCTCCTGGTTCAGCTCGAGCGTCGACAGTTGCAGCAGACGGATCGATTGCTGCAACTGCGGCGTGAGGGCGAGTTGCTGGGTCTGCCGCAGCTGTAGCGACGGCTTCATCGCCTGCTGCGCCTACATCGAGAAATGCTCGCCGAGGTAGTACCGGCGGACGTCTTCATTCTGAACGACCTCGTCCGGGCGGCCGGAAGCAAGAACAGTACCAGCCCGAATGATATACGCGCGGTCGCAGATTCCAAGAGTCTCGCGAACGTTGTGATCGGTGATCAGCACGCCGATGTGCCGGTCCTTCAGGAAGCGGACGATGCGCTGGATCTCGATGACGGCGATCGGGTCGATGCCGGCGAAGGGCTCGTCGAGCAGGATGAAGCGCGGCGACCCGGCGAGCGCGCGCGCGATCTCGACGCGCCGTCGTTCGCCGCCCGACAGCGATTGCGCGCTGTTCGAGCGGATGTGCTCGATCTGCAGCTCGCCGAGCAGTTCCTCGAGGCGCGAATCGACCTCGCGGCGGCCGAGCGACCTGCCGCGCTCGTCGGTCTGCAGCTCGAGCACGGCGACGATGTTCTCTTCGACCGAGAGCTTGCGAAAGACCGACGCTTCCTGCGGCAGGTACGACAGCCCCAGTCGTGCACGACGGTGGATCGGCAGGTGTCCGATCGGCGTGCCGTCGAGCTCGATCTGGCCGCCGTCGGAGGGAACCAGCCCGACGATCATGTAGAAGCAGGTCGTCTTGCCCGCGCCGTTCGGCCCGAGCAGCCCGACCACCTCGCCGCTGGCGACGTCGAGCGAGACGTCCTGCACCACCTTGCGGCCGTGGTAGGCCTTCATCAGGTGCCGTGCGACCAGACGGCTGTCGGGACCCGCCGCCGTGTGCCTGGTCATTGACCCGGGCCGCCGTCCCGGGGAACCTGCAAACGGTCGTCGGGCTTCAGCGGGGCGGGTTGCGCGGGCCCGGATGCGTTGCCCGCGCCTGCGTCGCGAGGCTGGATCACGACGCGGACCCGCCCGCCGGGGTTCTCGGCCGTGCCGGTGCTCGGGTCTCCGCCCTCGACGGTGAAGAACTCGGTGCGCGACTCGTAGAGGATGTCGTTGCCGTGCACCTCGTCGAGCACCCGCCCGTCCTGCGTTCGCCGGAGCATCGCGTTGCGCTGCAGGCGAACGGTGTCGGCCCGGCCGTCGTAGTCGATCTGTTGCGCGTGCCCCTCGACCCACTGCTCGCCCGTGCCGTCGCGCTTTTGCCGGAACCGCGCCGGCTCGCCGGTGGCGGTGGCGTACTGGAAACCCTCGGCGTCCTGGCGTACGACGAGGCGGTCGGCAAGCAGGCGGATCGTGCCCTTCGTGAGCACGACGTTGCCGATGAACACGTTCGTCTGCTTCAGGTCGTCGTACAGCATCCGGTCGGATTCGACCTGCGTGGGCGCATCCCGGTCGCTCTTCAGGGCGAAGGACGCTGGGGCGACGGCGAGAAGGAGGAGGGCGAAGGCGACGGCGAGCGCGCGCATGATCAGCGGGACGTTTGCGGCGGCTGCCAGGTCAGCTCGACCTGGGAATCGACCTTCAACGAGCGGGCCGCATTATCGAATTCCATTCCGACGCCCGTCAAGACCGAGGTCCCGCGCTCGATGCGCACCGGCTTGTCGCTGCGCGCGATTTCGGTCTCGCTGTAGATCGTCACCTCCTCGGTGCGGATCGTCATCTGCGGCTCGTTCGCGGTGGGGGCGCGCACGAGAACGACGTTGCCGGTGAGCACCGTCTCCGATCCGTCCTCGTTCGAGCGGCCCCGGTCGGCGCGTACGGTGACGCGCGGCCTTGCCGGATCGACGCTGACGAGAACCGGTGAGCGGTACACGCTCGTTCCGTCCTCGGGGAAGTGCAGCAGATGCTCGGCCGAGATGCGGTACACCGGATCACCGTCGACGTTGATGCGCGTGAAGACCGCATCGTCGAGAAAGTAGTCGGGCTCGCCCGGCGGCGCCCGCACGCCTGCAAGCGCGTCGTCGCGTGCCGATTGCAGCGCGAGGATCCAGGTTCCGGCGGCCAGCCCGCCGAGCAGCACGAGCGAGAGGCCCGCAGCGAGCTGGTCCCAGCTGCGCCGCCTGAGCCTCATCGCACGGATGTACCGGCATAGCGGCCGAGCGCGGCTTCGAAAGCGCCTCGGGTACGCAGCAGGAACTCGGCGAACTCGCGCACTGCTCCGCGACCGGCCGGCAGCGTCGACACCCAGTGCGCGCGCTCCCGGATTTCGCGCGGAGCGTCGTGCACGGTGGCCGCAAGACCCGCGATCGACATCGCGGGCAGGTCGGGCCAGTCGTCGCCGACGAATGCGCAATGAGCAAGCCCGACGCCGTGCGTCTCGCTCAGCCCACGAAGCGCCTGCGCCTTGTCGCCGACCCCCTGATGCACCTCGTCGATGCCCAGCTCGGCCGCGCGCGCCTCGACGATCCTCGAACGTCGCGCAGTGACGATCGCGACGACGATCCCCGCCTCGCGCAGCAGCCGCAGCCCGAACCCGTCGCGCACCGAGAACGCCTTCATCGCCTCGCCGTCCGCACCGATGTACAGCCGCCCATCCGTCAACGTCCCGTCGACATCGAAGGCCACCAGCCGCACCCCCGCCGCCCGCGCAAGGACCTCCTGCGTCCGATCTGCCGCCTCATCGTCCCCCGCGCCACCCACCGTCGTCTCCAGTCCCCTTCACCCTTGACCCTTGACCCTTTACCGCCGTCCCCCTTTCTTCCTTTTCTTCCTAAACCACCTTCGCCGCCAACAGATCATGCACGTTCAACGCCCCGACGAGTCGCTCATCGGCATCGACGACGAGCAACTGCGTGATCTGCCGTTCTTCCATCACGCGAACCGCTTCGGCGGCGAGCGCAAGAGGATCGATCGTCGCGGGCGAGCGCGTCATCACCGCGTCGATGTCGAGGTCGCGCAGGTCGCGGCCCTGCTCGAGCAGGCGGCGCAGGTCGCCGTCGGTGAAGATGCCGGCGAGCGTGCCGTTCGCATCGAGCACGGCGGTCATTCCCATCCGCTTGCGCGTGATCTCGATGATCGCGTCGACGACGCGGGCGTCGCTGCGCACGGCCGGTAGCGCGTCGCCGGAGCGCATGACGTCGGTCACGCGCGTGAGCAGGCGACGTCCGAGCAGCCCCCCGGGGTGCGAGCGCGCGAAGTCTTCTGCGCCGAAACCGCGCGCGTCGAGCAGCGCGACCGCCAGCGCGTCGCCCAGCGCGAGCGCCGCGGTCGTGCTCGCGGTGGGCGCGAGGTTCAAAGGGCACGCCTCGCGGTCGACGCGTGCGTTCAGGTGTACGTCGGCGGCGCGCGCGAGCGGAGATGCGTCGTTGCCGGTGATGGCGATCAGCGGCGCGCCCTGGCGCTTGACGATCGGAACGATGGTGAGCAGCTCGTCGGTGCTGCCCGAGTTCGACAGCGCGACGAAGAGGTCGTCCCGCGTGATCATCCCGAGGTCGCCGTGGCTCGCCTCGGCCGGGTGCACGAAGAACGACGGCGTTCCGGTAGACGCGAAGGTGGCGGCGATCTTGCGCGCGATGTGGCCCGACTTGCCCATCCCGCTGACGACGACGCGGCCGCGACAGGACAGGATCAGCCGGCACGCTTCGACGAAGCGTGCGTCGATCCGATCGGCGAGCGCGGCGACCGCGTCTGCCTCGATGCGCAGCACATCGCGGGCGCGCTCGAGCAGGCGCCCGGGCTCGATGCTGAAGGCAGGTGTCGCGCCGCCCACGACGGGGGTTTCGCTCATGCGGGCGAGTATAAGGGCCCCCGGTTAGAATCGCGGGTTCGACGCAAGACGGCCCACTTATCGATGGCTGAGTTCCTCGCGCTCGATTCGGTCCGCTTCGGATACGGGTCGCGCGTCATCCTGCACGACGTATCGATGCGCTTCGAGCGCGGCAAGGTCGTCGCGCTGATCGGGGGCTCGGGATCCGGCAAGACGACGATCCTGCGCCTGATCGGCGGCAAGCTGCGCCCGCAGGGCGGACGCATCGTGTTCGACGGCCGCGACGTGCATGCGCTCGACCGGCACGATCTGTATCGGCTGCGCCGGCGCATGGGGATGCTGTTCCAGTTCGGCGCGTTGTTCACCGACCTGAGCACCTTCGAGAACGTGGCGTTCCCGCTGCGCGAGCACACCGACCTGCCCGAGGAGATGATCCGCGACCTCGTGCTGCTCAAGCTCGAGGCGGTCGGCCTGCGCGGTGCAGCCGAGCTCGGTACTTCGCAGCTGTCGGGCGGGATGGCGCGACGCGTCGCGCTGGCGCGTGCGATCGCGCTCGATCCGCCGCTCATCATGTACGACGAGCCCTTCACCGGGCTCGATCCGGTTGCCGTCGCGACCATTGCGCAACTGATCCGCCGACTGAGCGATCTCGTCGATTGCGCGTCGATCGTCGTTTCGCACGACATCGAGGACGCGTTCGCAATCGCCGACCATGTCTACCTGCTCGCCGGAGGCCGTGTGGCCGCCAGCGGCACGCCCGACGAGATGCGCGCGTCCACCGATCCGAACGTGCGACAGTTCCTCGACGCGCGCATCGACGGCCCGATCGCGTTCCACTACCAGTCGCGGCCGCTCGCCGCCGATCTCGGACTGCCGTCGTGAGCCTGCGTCCCGTTGCGTGCGCACTGCCGTTGCCATGACCCGCACGCTGCTGCTGCCTTTCGTCTGGCTGCTCGACCTGCTCGCGTATACCGGGCGTGCGACGCGCTTCTTCGTGCGGTTGTGCTGGCTGGCGCTCGCGGCGCTGCGTCGCCCGCGCCTGGTAATCGACCAGATCCACTTCGTCGGCAACTACTCGCTGTCGATCATTCTCGTCTCCGGCCTGCTGATCGGTTTCGTTCTCGGGCTGCAGGGCTACTACACGTTGCGCCGCTATGGCTCCGAGGAGGCGCTCGGGGTGCTCGTCACGCTGTCGCTGGTGCGCGAGCTCGGCCCGGTCGTCACGGCGCTGCTGTTCGCCGGCCGCGCCGGAACCTCGCTCACCGCCGAGATCGGCCTGATGAAGGCTGGCGAGCAGATCGATGCGATGGAGATGATGGCGGTCGACCCGGTTGCGCGCGTGCTCGCGCCGCGCTTCGCCGCCGCCGTCATCGCGATGCCGGTGCTCGCGGCGCTCTTTTCGGCCTTCGGCGTGCTCGGCGGCTACCTTGTGGGTGTCGAGCTGATCGGTGTCGACCCGGGTGCATTCTGGTCGCAGATGCAGAGCGGCGTCGACTGGCTCGCCGACGTCGGCAACGGCGCGCTCAAGAGCGTCGTCTTCGGCTTCACGGTCGCCTTCGTGGCGCTGTTCGTCGGCTACGAGGCGCGGCCCACGCCGGAGGGTGTCGCGCACGCAACGACGACGACGGTGGTCAGTTCGTCGCTGGCGGTGCTGGCACTCGATTTCCTTCTCACTGCGCTGATGTTCAGCTCGACCTGATGACACCGGAGGCGGCAGGCATGCGGAGATTCGTTCGATGAAACGTTCGGGAGTCGACCTGCTCGTCGGGCTGTTCGTGCTGCTCGGCTTTGCCGCGCTCGCGTTCCTCGCGCTGCGCGCAGGCAACATGAGCAGCGCGCTCGGCCTCGGGCCCACGTACACCGCCACCGCCCGCTTCGACAACATCGGCGGACTCAAGCCGCGCGCGGCGGTGCGCAGCGCCGGCGTCGTCGTCGGGCGCGTCGAGTCGATCCGCTTCGACGACAACACCTACCAGGCCGAGGTCCTGCTCGCGCTCGACGAGCGCTTCCGCTTTCCGAAAGACTCTTCGGTGAAGATCCTCACTTCCGGCCTGCTCGGCGAGCAGTACATTGGCCTGACGCCCGGCGGCGACGAACAGATGCTCGCCGAAGGCGACCGCATCACGCTGACGCAGTCGGCCGTCGTGCTCGAGAACCTGATCGGCCAGTTCCTCTATGGCCGCGCCGCCGAAGGAGCGCCGCGCGAATGACCATTTTCCGAACGATGCCCCTGCTCGGCGCGCTGCTGGTCGCCGGCCTGGTGGCGGGTTGCGCGAGCACCGACGGCAGCGGCGTGAGATCCCAGCGCGATCCGCTCGAGCCGTTCAACCGCGCTGTCTACGAGTTCAACGACGCGGTCGACCGGGGAATCGCCAGGCCCGCCGCGCAGACTTACGAGAAAGTCGTTCCGGTGTTCTTTCGCGACATGGTCGGCAATGCCTTCGGCAACGTGCGCGATGTCTGGACGGCGGTGAACCAGCTGCTGCAGGGCAAGCCCGGGCATGCCGCTTCCGACGCCTGGCGCGTGGCAGTCAATACGATGCTCGGTTTCGGAGGCCTGCTCGACATCGCGAGCGAGGCCGGCATCGAGAAGCACCACGAGGATTTCGGGCAGACGCTGGGGCGCTGGGGCGTTCCGCCGGGACCCTATCTCGTGCTGCCGATTCTCGGGCCGTCGTCGTTCCGCGACGCGCCGGCGCGCGGCGTCGACATCTGGGGCGATCCGCTACGCACGATCGACTCGCACGGCCAGCGCAACAACGCCTACCTGCTGCGCGCGCTCGACGACCGGCAGCGCCTGCTCGACGGCGAGCGGATCGTCAACGAGGCGGCGCTCGACCGGTATTCTTTCATTAGAGACAGCTGGTTCCAGTTGCGCCGAAACCAGGTATACGACGGCAATCCGCCGCCGGCATACGAAGAGGACACCGACTGGCTCGACGAGCTCGAAAGGCAGGAGTCGGCTCAGGAAGGAGCCGACGCGGCCGGGTCCGGCGACGCGCCGGCGAAGTAAAGGAGGTGATGATGCTGTTCCCGCTCCCGTATTCCCTGTCCGCGTGCGCTGCGCGTCGCATGCTGCGGCCGCTCTGGCTGTTCCTTGCCTTTACGCTGCTGGCCGTCGGCGCCGTTCGCGCAGCCGAGGCGCCGAACGATCTGATCAACCGGCTGAGCGACGAGGTGCTCGAGCGCATCACCTCCGACCCGGAGCTGAAGGCGGGCGACCCGCGCCGGATCGACCAGCTCGTCGACGGCATCGTGATGCCGCACGTCGACTTCCAGCGCATGACCGCGCTCGCCGTCGGCCGCCCGTGGCGCGACGCGACGCCCGAGCAGCGCACGCAGCTGATGGACCTCTTCCGGACACTGCTGATCCGTACCTACTCGGGAGCGCTGTCGCAGGTGGGTGACCAGAAGGTGCGCATGAGGCCCTTTCGCGCGAGCCCGGGCGACACCGACGTGATCGTGCGCAGCGAGGTGCTGCAGCCGGGTCGCGAGCCGGTGCAGCTCGACTACCGGATGCGCAAGGTCGGAGACGCGTGGAAAATCTACGACGTCAACGTGCTCGGCGTCTGGCTCGTCGAGACGTACCGCACGCAGTTCGCGCAGGAAACCGCCGGCGGCGGGGTCGAGGCGCTGATCAGCAGCCTCGAGGAGAAGAACCGGCAGCTGGCTGCCGCCAACGGCAAGGCGTCCTGAGTCCGTGTCGAGCGTGGCGTCGTCCCCTGACGCACCGGTGCAGCCGGCGTCCGGATCGACCTGGCGCTTTCCGCCGGAGGTTCGCTTCGACAGCGCGCGCGAGATCGTCGAAGCCGCGTCGGTGGCGCTCGATGCGTCGGCGCCGCGCTTCGACCTTTCCGGCTGCACGCGCTTCGATTCGTCGCTGCTGGCGGCGCTGCTCGAGCTCGAGCGGCGCGCGGCGGCGCGCGGGCGCGAATGCCGTTTCGAGTCGCCCCCCGAGAGGCTGCTGAAGCTCGCCGCGCTGTACCGCGTCGATTCGCTGCTCTTCGAGAAGGCGTTCGAGTCCGCGCTGGCCGAAGTGCGCGCGTCGCCCGTGCCGTCGCGATGACGACACCCGCCATCGACGCACGCTCCGTGGTCAAGCGCTACGGCGCGTTCGAGGCGCTGCGAGGCGTCTCGCTGTCGATCGAGCAGGGCGAGTTCTTCGGACTGCTCGGTCCGAACGGCGCCGGCAAGACCTCGCTGATCTCGATCATCGCCGGGCTGAGCCGCGCCACCTCGGGCAGCGTCGACGTCATGGGCCACGACGTTGTCGACGATTTCCGCGCGGCGCGCCGCGCGCTCGGCGTGGTGCCGCAGGAGCTCGTCTTCGATCCCTTCTTCACCGTGCGCGAGACGCTCGAGATCAGCTCGGGCTACTACGGCATCCGGCGCAACGACGACTGGATCGACGAGATCCTCGAGAGCCTCGATCTGAGCTCGAAGGCCGAGGAGAACATGCGTGCGCTGTCGGGCGGCATGAAGCGGCGCGTGCTCGTTGCGCAGGCGCTCGTGCATCGCCCGCCGGTGATCGTGCTCGACGAGCCCACCGCCGGCGTCGACGTCGAGCTGCGCCAGGGCCTGTGGACCTTCATCCGGCGCCTGAACCGCGACGGCCACACGATCGTGCTGACGACGCACTATCTCGAGGAGGCCGAGGCGCTGTGCGGGCGGATCGCGATGCTCAAGCAGGGCTCGATCGTCGCGCTCGACCGCACCGAGTCGCTGCTGCACCGCTTCTCCGGCACGCGGCTGCAGCTGCGCCTGTCGGGCGAGCCGCTGCCGGCGGCGCTCGAGCCGCTGCGCGTCGCCGACGCCGCGGGGAGCGCGCCCGAAGGCACCGAGACGCTTCGCATCGATCGCTACCAGGACGTCGAGAACGTGCTGGCACGCCTGCGCGGGGCCGGCTGCACGATCGACGAGATGGAGTTGCAGCGCACCGATCTCGAGGACGTCTTCGTGCAGTTGATGAAGGAGACGCGCTGATGGAGTACCGCTGATGGAGCACGATTCGCCGCAGCAGGAGATCGAGAACGAGGCGCCGCGCATCGCGTCGCGCCCGTCTCCGGGCTTCTCGTGGGCGGGCTTCTACACGCTGTTCCGCAAGGAGCTGCTGCGCTTCTACAAGGTGGGCTTCCAGACGATCGGCGCGCCGATCCTCACGTCGCTGCTGTACCTGCTGATCTTCTCGCACGTGCTCGAGGAGCGCGTCGAGGTCTACGACGGCGTGAGCTACACGGCCTTCCTCGCGCCCGGGCTCGTGATGATGGCGGTGCTGCAGAACTCCTTCGCCAACACCTCGTCGTCGATGATCCAGAGCAAGATCACCGGCAACATCGTGTTCGTGCTGCTCACGCCGCTGTCGCACCGCGAGATCTATGCCGCCTACGTGCTCGCGGCGATGGTCCGCGGGCTCGTCGTCGGCACCGGCGTGCTGATCGTCACCGCGTGGTTCGCCCGGCTGTCCGTCCATGCGCCACTGTGGGTCCTGCTCTTCGCGATCCTCGGCAGTGCGATTCTCGGTACAATGGGCCTCATCGCCGGGATCTGGGCCGAGAAGTTCGATCAGATCGCAGCGTTCCAGAACTTCATCGTGATGCCCGCCACCTTCCTGTCGGGCGTCTTCTATTCCGTGAAGTCGCTGCCGCCGTTCTGGCAGACGCTGTCGCACCTGAATCCGTTCTTCTACATGGTCGACGGATTCCGCTACGGATTCTTCGGCGCTTCCGACATCGCACCGGGCGTGAGCTTCGTCGTGATCGTCGCCGCGCTGGCCGTCGTGTCGACGGTCGCGCTGCAGCAGCTCGCCCGCGGATACCGGCTTCGCCTCTGAACGCGCTCGTGCCCCTCACCCTTCACCCTTCACCCTTCACTTTCTCCACGTTCGATCCGGATTTCGCCATGGTCACACCCGAGAATGTCCGCAGCTACATCGCCGCCGGCCTGGATTGCGAGCATCTGGAGGTCGACGGAGACGGACGGCACTTCCAGGCGATCATCGTTTCGAAGGCCTTCGAGGGCAAGCGGCCGGTGCAGCGACATCAGCTCGTCTACCGCGCGCTCGGCGACCGCATGCGCGAGGAAGTGCACGCGCTGTCGATGAACACCCTTACCCCCGAGGAGTGGGCCGCGCTGCAATGAGCGGGCCGCGCGCGCTCCCGGGTAACCGGAAGCGCGCATGCCATTCGCCGACATGGACAAGCTGAGAATCGAAGGTGGCCGGCCGCTTCGCGGCGAGGTCGAGATCGCCGGTGCGAAGAACGCCGCGCTGCCGATCCTGTGCGCGGCGCTGCTCGCCGCCGATGCGGTCGAGCTGTCGAACGTGCCGCAGCTGCACGACGTCGCCACCACGCTGCGCCTGCTCGGGCGGCTCGGCGCGCTTGCCGAGCGCAGCGGTGCGTCGGTCTGCGTCGATGCCTCGCGCGTCGACTCGGTCGAGGCACCCTACGAGCTCGTCAAGACGATGCGCGCGTCGATCCTCGTGCTCGGTCCGCTGCTGGCTCGCTTCGGCGAGGCGCGCGTCTCGCTGCCGGGCGGCTGTGCGATCGGCCAGCGCCCGGTCGACCAGCACCTGAAGGGTCTGCAGGCGATGGGCGCGCAGATCGCGATCGAGCACGGCTACGTCGTCGCGCGCGCCGACCGGTTGAAGGGGGCGCGCATCGTCACCGACATGGTTACCGTCACCGGCACCGAGAACCTGATGATGGCGGCGACGCTCGCCGACGGCGAGACGGTGATCGAGAACGCCGCGCGCGAGCCCGAGGTGGCCGATCTCGCCTGTGCGCTCGTCGCGATGGGTGCGCGCATCGAGGGTGCGGGCACCGACCGGATCGTCGTGCACGGCGTGAACCGGCTGCACGGTGCGAAGCACCGCGTGATGCCCGATCGCATCGAAGCCGGCACCTTCCTGTGCGCGGTCGCCGCCGCAGGCGGAGACATCGTGCTGCGAAACGCACGACCCGACACGATGGACGCCACGCTCGAGAAGCTGCGCGAAGCGGGCGCACGCATCGAATGCGCCGACGATACGATCCGGCTCGGCATGCCGCGCCGTGCGCGCGCGGTCGACGTGCGCACGGCGCCGTATCCGGCCTTCGCCACCGACATGCAGGCGCAGTTCATGGCGATGAACTGCGTCGCCGAGGGAACCTCCGTCATCACCGAGACGATCTTCGAGAACCGCTTCATGCACGTGCTCGAGCTGCAGCGGCTCGGCGCCGACGTAACCGTCGAGGGTGGCACTGCCTTCGTGCGCGGCGTGCCGACACTGTCGGGCGCGCGCGTGATGGCCACCGACCTGCGTGCGTCGGCGGGCCTCGTCATCGCGGGGCTCGTCGCCGAAGGCGAGACGATCGTCGATCGCATCTACCACCTCGATCGCGGCTACGAGCGGATGGAGACGCGGCTGCAGGCGCTCGGCGCGCGCGTCGAGCGCATCGACGGGCGGGGTGAGCCGGTCGACGCAGGTGTCGAGCCTGCTGGCGTGCTCGCCGCGCAGGCGGCAGGCGTCGATGCGCCGCTCGCTGCAGCCGAGCTCGCCGGGGCGAGCCGATGATCACGCTCGCGCTGTCGAAGGGGCGCATCTTCGACGACACCGCACCGCTGCTCGAGGCCGCCGGCATCCCGCTGAAGGCCTCGGCGAACGGCTCGCGCAAGCTGATCCTGCCCACCGCCGATCCCGAACTGCGCCTGATCATCGTGCGCGCTTCCGACGTCCCCACCTACGTGCAGTACGGAGCCGCCGACATCGGCGTCGCCGGCAAGGACGTGCTGCTCGAGCACGGCGGCGAGGGCTTGTACCAGCCGATCGATCTCGGCATTGCGCGCTGTCGGCTTTCCGTGGCGACGTGCGCCGACTTCGACTATGCGCGCGCGGTGCGTCGCGGCGCACGCCTGCGCGTGGCGACCAAGTACGTGAAGACCTCGCGCGAGCACTTCGCCGCCAAGGGCGTGCACGTCGATCCGATCAAGCTGTACGGCTCGATGGAGCTCGCGCCGCTGGTCGGGCTCGCCGACGCGATCGTCGACCTCGTCAGCACCGGCAGCACGCTGCGCGCGAACCACCTGGTCGAGGTCGAGGAGATCATGCCGATCTCGGCGCGGCTCATCGTCAACCAGGCTTCGCTGAAGACGCGTGCCGCGCAGCTCGAGCCGCTGCTCGATGCGCTCGCGCGCGCGACGCAGCGCTCGTCGAGCGAGGCAGGCGCGGGTGCAAGCGTGTCGAGCCCGGGCGCGAGCGGGTCGAGCGCGAGCGCGAGTGTCAACCCCGGCGGCGTCGCCGCCTCCTCGGCATGAGTGCGGTCCAGCAGATGAGCACGGTGCAGCCGGCGCGGCTCGACAGTCGCGCCCCCGATTTCGCCGAACGGCTTGCGGCGCTTCTGGCGTACGAACCGGCGCAGGACGACGAGATCGAGCGCGTCGTCGCGCAGATCGTCGCCGACGTTCGTGCGCGCGGCGACGACGCGGTGCTCGAGTACACGCGCCGCTTCGACCGGATCGACGCCGCTTCGATGCAGGCACTCGAGCTGCCGCACGACGAGCTGCAACGCGCGCTCGACTCGCTTTCCGCTGCAGACCGCGACGCGCTGCAGGCCGCCGCCGCGCGCGTACGGCGCTACCACGAGCACCAGCTCGCCCGTTCGTGGTCGTACGTCGAGGAAGACGGCACGCGGCTGGGGCAGCGCATCGGCCCGATCGACCGCGTCGGGCTCTACGTGCCCGGCGGCAAGGCCGCGTATCCGTCGTCGGTGCTGATGAACGCGCTGCCGGCACGGGTCGCCGGCGTCGGCGAACTGGTGATGGTCGTACCTACGCCCGACGGCGTGCGCAACCCGATGGTGCTCGCTGCGGCCTGTGTCGCCGGCGTCGATCGCGTGTTCACGATCGGCGGTGCGCAGGCGGTTGCCGCGCTCGCCTGGGGAACCGCCACCGTGCCGGCCGTCGACAAGATCGTCGGCCCCGGCAATGCCTATGTCGCCGAGGCGAAGCGGCGCGTCTTCGGCACCGTCGGCATCGACATGATCGCCGGGCCGTCGGAGATCCTCGTGCTGTGCGACGGCGACACCGATCCCGACTGGATCGCGATGGACCTGTTCTCGCAGGCCGAGCACGACGAGATGGCGCAGGCGATCCTGCTCACGCCCGACGCGGCCTTCGCCGATCGCGTGGCCGCGTCGATCGCCCGACTGCTGCCGACGCTGCCCCGGCGCGAGATCGTCGAGCGCTCGCTCGCCGATCGCGGCGCGATCGTCGTCGTGCGCAGCATGGACGAAGCCTGCGAGATTGCGAACTCGATCGCCGCCGAGCACGTCGAAGTCTCGGCAGCCGACGCGGCGCACTGGGTCGAGCGCATCCGGCACGCCGGCGCGATCTTCCTCGGGCCGTGGTCGTCCGAGTCGGTGGGCGACTACTGCGCGGGTCCGAACCACGTGCTGCCGACGATGCGCACCGCACGTTTCTCGTCCCCGCTCGGCGTCTACGACTTCCAGAAGCGCACCAGCATCATCGAGGTCTCGCGCAGCGGCGCGCGCACGTTGGGCCGCATCGCCGCGACGCTGGCGCGCGCCGAAGGGCTCGAGGCGCATGCTCGCAGCGCGCAGTTTCGCGTGGATGCGGATGATCCGGCACACGTCACCAATGAGGGCGCGGCCGGCGACGCGCTCGACCCGATCCGCCCCGACATCGTCGCGATGAGCGGCTACAAGGTGCTCGACTCCACCGGCATGGTGAAGCTCGACGCGATGGAAAACCCCTATCGGTTGCCGCCTCAGCTGCGCCGCGCGCTCGGTGATCAGCTCGGCGAAGTGCCGATCAACCGCTATCCGGCCCCGGACCACGCAGAGCTCGAGCAGGCGATCCGCCGCACGTTCCAGGTTCCCGACGACGCCGGGCTGGTGCTCGGCAACGGCTCCGACGAGCTGATCACGATGCTCGCCGTGGCGGTTGCGCGGCCCGATGCCGTGCACCTTGCGCCGCAGCCGTCCTTCGTCATGTACGAGCTGTCGGCGCGGCTGGCCGGCAGCCGCTTCGTCGGTGTGCCGCTGCGCGCCGATTTCTCGCTCGACGTCGACGCGATGCTTGCGGCAATCGCCGAGCACGCGCCCGCCGTCGTCTGGCTCGCGTATCCGAACAACCCCACCGGAAACGGCTTCGCGCCCGAGGCGATCGAAGCGGTGCTCGCGGCTGCGCCGGGCCTCGTCGTGGTAGACGAGGCGTACCAGCCCTTCGCGCAGGACAGCTGGATGCCGCGGCTGCCCGACCACGAGCGCCTGGTCGTGTTGCGTACCGTCTCGAAGCTCGGGCTGGCCGGGTTGCGTCTCGGCTACCTGGCGGCTGCGCCGCGCTGGGTCGAGCAGCTGCAGAAGGTGCGCCCGCCGTACAACGTCAGCGCGCTCACCGACGCCGCCGCACGCTTCGCGATCGAGCACGTCGATGTGCTCGAGGAGCAGGCTTCGCGCATCCGTGACGGCCGCGAGCAGCTCGCTTTCGGGCTGCGCGAGCTGCCCGGTGTCGAAGTGTTCCCGTCGCGAGCAAACTTCGTGCTGGTGCGGGTTCCCGACAGCGTGCGTACCGAGCGCGGGCTGCGCGACCGGGGGCTGCTGATCAAGGACGTCGGTAGAATGCACGAGCTGCTGCGCAACTGCCTGAGGCTCACCGTAGGCACCGACGAAGAGAATCGCCTGCTGCTCGAGGCGCTGCGCGCATCGCTCTAGGGCCTGTGGAACCGCCATGCGTAGCGCCGAAGTCACCCGCAACACCGCCGAAACCCGCGTTCGGGTCTTCGTGAACCTCGACGGCACCGGCGAGCGCAAGCTCGCCAGCGGCGTCGCGTTTCTCGACCACATGCTCGACCAGATCGCCCGCCACGGCCTCGTCGATCTCGAGGTCGAATGCGAAGGCGACCTGCACATCGACGCGCACCACACGGTCGAGGACATCGGCATCACGCTCGGGCAGGCGGTGGCGCGTGCAATCGGCGACAAGAAGGGCATCCGTCGTTACGGGCACGCCTATGTTCCGCTCGACGAGGCGCTCACGCGCGTCGTCATCGATTTCTCTGGACGCCCCGGGCTGGAATGGAACGTGCCGTTCACGCGCGCGCTGATCGGCAGCTTCGATGTCGACCTCGCATCCGAGTTCTTCCGCGGCTTCGTCAATCACGCGCAGGTCACGCTGCACGTCGACAATCTGCGCGGACAGAACGCGCATCACCAGTGCGAGACGGTGTTCAAGGCCTTCGCGCGTGCGTTGCGCTTTGCCGTCGAGCGCGACGCCCGCGTGGCCGACCGCATCCCGTCGACGAAGGAAGCGCTGTAATCGCAGCTCCAGCGAGCAGCGCGCCAGGGCCTGTTCACACTACGATCGTCCCCGCGTGAGCTCGATCGCCGTCGTCGACTACGGAATGGGCAATCTGCGTTCGGTTGCGCGTGCGCTCGAGCACGTCGCACCGAAGGCGCGCGTCGTCGTCACTTCGAGCGCGGCCGAGATCGATGCCGCGGCGCGCGTCGTCTTCCCGGGGCAGGGTGCGATGCCCGACTGCATGGCCGAACTCGATCGGGCCGGGCTGCGCGAGGCGATCCTGCGCGCTGCGCGCGGCAAGCCGCTGTTCGGTGTGTGTGTCGGCGAGCAGATGCTCTTCGAGCGCAGCGAGGAAGGCGACACGCCGGGCCTCGGTGTTTTCCCCGGCGAGGTGCACAGGCTGCCGACGCGAGCGCCCGATGGCACCCGCGTGAAGGTGCCGCACATGGGTTGGAACCGCGTGCGCCAGGTGCGCAGTCATGCGCTGTGGGACGGCGTTGCGAACGACACGTACTTCTATTTCGTGCACAGTTACCGGGTCGTGCCGGCGCAGCCGACGTTGAGCGTCGGGGAAAGCGTTCATGGCGTACGCTTTACCTGTGCGGTGGCGCGGGATAACATTTTCGCGACCCAGTTCCACCCGGAGAAGAGCGCCGGGAACGGTCTGAAGCTCTACGAGAATTTCATTCGCTGGCAGCCCTGATCCGCCGTGCACGCGTGCCGGCGGTCATCCTGTTCGCTGCCCACTCCCAATTCCCACTCCCAGTCCGTCTACCCCTCCGAGATGCTGCTGATTCCTGCCATCGACCTGAAGGACGGCCGTTGCGTACGGCTGAAACAGGGCGACATGAACGACGAAACCGTCTTTTCCGATGACCCCGAAGCCGTCGCCCGTGAATGGGTCGAGCAGGGTGCGCGCCGCCTGCACCTGGTCGACCTGAACGGAGCCGTGGCCGGCAGGCCGCGCAACGAGGGCGCGATCCGCGCGATCGTCGACGCGGTGGGCAGCACGATTCCGGTGCAGGTCGGCGGAGGAATCCGCGATCTCGACACGATCGAGCGCTATCTCGACGACGGCATCAGCTACGTGATCATCGGAACCGCTGCGGTGAAGAACCCGGGTTTCCTGCACGACGCCTGCAGCGCGTTCCCCGGGCAGA
>CAZIDY010000035.1:0-29379 GCA_964538505.1 uncultured Limnobacter sp.
ACCTTCTGGTTGCGCCGCTGCACCGAGCAGTCGCGCTCGAACAGATGCACGAGCTTGCCGTGCAGGTCGCCGATCACCTGGACCTCGACGTGCCGCGCGCGGCGCACCAGTTTCTCGAGATAGACCTCGTCGTTGCCGAAGGCCGCCTGCGCCTCGCGTCGCGCCGCATCGATCTGCGTCTCGAGATCGGCCGCCGACTCGATCGTGCGCATGCCGCGGCCGCCACCGCCCCAGCTCGCCTTGAGCATCAGCGGATAGCCGATCTCTTCGGCCATCTCACGTGCGCGCTTCCCGTCGGCGGGAAGCGGGCCGGTGGCCGGCATTACCGGAACGCCCGCAGCCAACGCGGCCTCGCGTGCGGCGACCTTGTTGCCGAGCGTCGTCATCACCTCGGGCGAGGGGCCGACGAAGAGCACGCCGGCGCGTCGACACGCGAGCGCGAAGTCGGGATTCTCGGCGAGGAAGCCGTAGCCGGGATGAATCGCGTCGACGCGCGCCTGGCGCGCGATGCGCAGGATGTCGTCGATGTCGAGATAGGCCTGCAGCGGCTTGCGCCCCTCGCCGACGCGATAGCTCTCGTCGGCCTTGAAGCGATGCAGCGAGAAGCGGTCTTCGTGCGAATAGACCGCGACCGTGCGCATGCCGAGCTCGGCGGCCGCGCGCATCACGCGGATCGCGATCTCCGACCGGTTGGCGACGAGCAGCGACTGGATTCGGGGCATGGGGGGGGCGAGGAGCAGGGATTGAGCGATGATAGCTGCGGCCGTCCGCTACGATCGCTCACCGAACGCGCACCGCGCAACGACCCGACAACCGATGAAGCCGTTCTCCGCGTGCGTGCGAGCCATTGCGATCGCGTCCCTCGCGCTGCTCGCCGCCTGTGGCGGCGGCGGCGGCGGCGGCGGCGGCGGGAGCACTTCGCTCGAGGACGGCCGGGCAGACCCGTCGGACATCCGCCTCGCCCAGGCGGGCTGTGCCTTCGACTATGCGCCGCAGGCGCCTGCGAACGGCACCGGCGACGACCCGCTGTTGCCGCAGCAGTGGCATCTGCGCAACGTCGGACAGCTCGGCGGAAGCGCCGGGGAAGACGTACGTGCGGTCGCGGCGTGGTCCGCCTCCGGCAAGGGGGAAGGCATTCGCCTGGCGATCGTCGACGACGCGATCGAGACACTGCACGAGGATCTCTTCCCCAACCTCGTGACCTTCCGCAACTACCGGACGGGAGCGCCGTCCGATACGCATCCGCTGCCGTGCGATGCCGGCGATGACCACGGAACGGCGGTGGCCGGCGTTGCGGCTGCGCGCGACGACAACGGCCGCGGCGTTGCAGGCGTCGCGCCGCGTGTGCAACTGGCTGCCTACAACGCGTTGTCCACGAATTCGGAAGCGGATGTCGCCGACGCGCTTCGACGGGGCGGCGACATCACGGCGATATACAGCAACAGTTGGGGTTCGCCCGACGATCGCGGAACGATCAACCGAACAGGCTCGACTTTCCGCAACGCCGTTCTCGACGGCACCCGGCTCGGACGCGGCGGGCGGGGCGCCGTATACGTCTTTCCCGCCGGAAACGGCGGCCAAAGCGGCCGCGACAATGCCAACTACGACGGCTATGTCAACGGACGCAGCGTGATCACCGCGTGTGCGGTCACGATCAACGGTCGTCCGCCGCCGTGGGCCGAGTCCGGTGCCAACATCCTCGTCTGCGGGATGAGCGGCACGCCGGGCATCACGACGACCGACGTGCTCAACACGTACCAAAGCGACTTCTCGGGTACCTCGGCCAGCACGCCGATGGTCGCCGGCGTCGCGGCTTTGGTACTCCAGGCGAACCCGTTGCTCAGCTGGCGCGATGTGCGGCTGATCCTCGCTACGACGGCACGAAAGAACGATCCCGGCGACAACGGTTGGAAAGCGAACGCAGCCAACCCGCCGCTTCTCGTGCACCCACGCTACGGCTTCGGCGTCGTCGACGCAGAAGCGGCGACCGCACGAGCGAGGTCATGGCAGAGCGTCGGCAACAGCCAGTCGTTGCGGTCGTGCTCGTACGTGCGCAATCCGGGACTGGCACTCCGCGACCAGGCGCCAGCCGTCGCCGATACGATCGCCGTCGGTACCGACACCTGCACGATCACGCGTATCGAGTTCGTCGAAATCGGCTTCAGCGCTACGCATTCGTACAGCGGCGACCTGCAGATCGAACTGCAGCGCAACGACCTTGGCTCGCCAGCCGCGCGGCTGGCCGACGCACGCGTCTGCCTTGCGGATCCCCAGCGTGGCGACAACACCGTCGTCTCGTGCGGCAGCTATGCGGCCGACGACGCCGACGGCTGGGTCTTCGGCAGCGTGCGCCATCTCGACGAGCCGGCACAGGGTGAATGGACCCTTTCCGTGCGCGACCTGCAGAACGCCGACGAAGGTACATGGACCCGCTGGTCGCTGACCATCTGGGGGAGGTGAGCAACGATGCGCGAATCTGCTGCCCGTTTCATCGCCGTGGCGTCGATCGCCCTCGCGGCGACCACGCAGACCGCCTGTGCACAGCTTCCGCCGATCGGCAAGGGGGATACCGCTGCACGCGTCGGTTCCGGCGCGAACGCTGCCTCCGCCAAGCCGGAAAGCGCCTCGCAGGAGCCCTTCTGGTACGACGGCGACCGCAAGCGCGTGCTGCAGGTCGATCCGGAATGGGTCGCCGACTTCCGCGGTCCGAAGCCGAATCTCGAACGCGCCCCCGAGCAGCCGGCGACGGCAGCCGCCGGAAAGAGCAGTCCTGCGCTCTCGGCCGGCCAATCACAGGTGCTGCGCGACGAAACCGGCGCACCGCGCGCGCTGCCGGGCGGCATCATCGTGCGCCTGCGCGATGCCGACGTACCCGATGCAAGCCGGCTCTTCGCCGAGCTCGGGCTGACGCCGGTGCGCGCGATCGATCCGGAAGAGCGCACCTGGCTCGTCGAATCGCCGGCCGGGCTCGAGTCGCTCGCCCTCGCCAATCGGCTGCACGAAACCGGGCGCTTCGAATCGGCAACGCCGAACTGGTGGCGGCCGCGCGCGCTCAAGTAAGCGTAAGCGCAGCCGCGCGTTCAGCAACGCGGCCGCGGCTCGGGTGCCCGCCTGCGATTGCGGCCGCTACTTCTGCGGCCTCGGCACCTCGACGCGCCGCGTCACGCCGCTCGGGCCGGGGAAATCGGCGAGCAGCCCGCGTGCGAGCAGCGGCAGCACTTCCTCGGGCTGCGGAACGTAGCCGTCGGTGATCGCCGTGCCTTCGTAGACGCGCCGGGGCGGCCGCGTAGACAGGTCGTCGATCTGCAGGCGCAGTCGGTAGTCGTACCAGATCCGGTCGTTCGATACCGGGTAGTACGCCGAGCCCCACCACGGGAACGGTCCGCCGACGCTGAAGCCCGCGTGCCGCCCGAAGCTGCCCCACCAGAAATACGGCTGGATCATCGGCTGGTACTCGATGACGCGGCTCAGCCGGCGGTCGACGTTGTAGTCGAAGGAGATCTCGAAACGCGGATCGGGACTCTGGCTGAAACCGACGCGTGCGAGCTCAGCACCCAGCAGCTCTTCCCATCTCGCGTGCTCGAGGCTGTTGCGCTGCATCTCGATACGCGCGAAACGATAGGTACGCGGCGCGTTGTCCGGCCATTCGTTGAAGGTGGTGACCTCGCCGCGCATCGGTGTTGCGCAACCCGAAACGAGCACGACGAGCGACGCGAGCAATGCAAACGGCAGGCAACGGGCAAACGCAATCATGATCGCCTCCGACAGGGCTGCTCCGGGCTCCTGCGAACGGCCGGCCCGGGCACGGACATCGTCTGCGGCAACGGGCTCGCTGCTGCGGCGAGCGCTTACAATCGGAGCACCCTGGCCGAAGCACGAGCAGCCGTTCCGTGACCGTTCATCGTACCGCCTACACGCCGCCGCCCTGGCTCGTCGACGACGTCCGGCTGGTGTTCGATCTCGATCCGCGGCGCACGGTCGTGCACGCCACGCTGTCGGTGCGTCGGAACCCTCGGGCCACGCCCGACGCGCCTGCCCCCGATGCTCCGCCCGCGCTCGTGCTCGACGGCGAGCAGCTCGAGCTGCTCGACCTGCGCATCGACGGGCGCCCGCTGGAGCCCACCGCATACCGCATCGACGAACGTTCGTTGACGATCGACCGCGTCCCGGAGCGATGCGAGCTCTCCACGGTCGTCTGCATCGATCCGCAGGCGAACACCGCGTTGAGCGGCCTGTATCGCTCCAACGGCGGCTACTTCACCCAATGCGAGGCGCAGGGCTTTCGTCGCATCACGTGGTTTCCCGACCGCCCCGACGTGATGGCGCGGTACACGGTCACGCTGCGTGCGCCCCGCGAAAGCTGTCCCGTGCTGCTGTCGAACGGTAACCTCGTCGACGCGGGAAGCGTCGCGCGCGAAGCCACGACCGACGCGGCCGTCGCGAACGACGAATGGCACTGGACGACCTGGCACGATCCCTTTCCGAAGCCGAGCTACCTGTTCGCCCTCGTCGCCGCGCGACTCGTCGTCAACGAGCGACAGCTGCGCACGCGCTCCGGACGCGACGTGCTGCTGCAGGTCTGGGTCGAGCCCGGCAACGAGGCGCGCACCGACCACGCGATGGCTTCGCTCGAGCGCGCGATCCGCTGGGACGAGCAGCGCTTCGGGCTCGAGCTCGATCTCGACCGCTTCATGATCGTCGCCGTGAGCGACTTCAACATGGGAGCGATGGAGAACAAGGGCCTGAACATCTTCAACGCGAAGTACGTGTTCGCCGATTCGCAGATCGCCACTGACAACGACTTTGCGGCAGTGGAATCGGTGGTCGGGCACGAGTACTTCCACAACTGGACGGGCAACCGCGTCACCTGCCGCGACTGGTTCCAGCTCACGCTGAAGGAAGGCCTCACCGTCTTTCGCGACCAGGAGTTCTCGGCCGACATGCTCGCCGCGCGCAGCGCCGATGCGCGCGGCGCGGGCGAGCGCAGCGCCAATGGCAGGAATGCACGCAGCGCCGACCGCGGGACCGGGCACAGCGCCGCCAGCGCACGCGCCGTCAAGCGCATCGAGGACGTGCGCGTGCTGCGCTCGGCGCAGTTCGCCGAGGACGCCGGGCCGATGGCGCACCCGATCCGACCCGATGCCTACGAGGAGATCGACAACTTCTACACGGTCACCGTCTACGAGAAGGGCGCCGAGGTGATCCGGATGCTGCAGACGCTCGTCGGACGCGACGGCTTTCGTCGCGGACTCGATCTCTACTTCGAGCGCCACGACGGGCAGGCCGTCACCTGCGATGACTTCGTGTCGGCGATCGGCGACGCGAACTCGCTCGCGCTCGAGCAGTTCCGCCTCTGGTACTCGCAGGCCGGCACGCCGCGCGTGCGCGTGCACGGCCGATACGATGCCGCGGCACGCCGCTACACGCTCGAGCTGGAGCAGGGCACGCCGCCCACGCCGGGTCAGCTCGACAAGCGCCCGCTGCACATTCCCTTCGCCGTCGGCCTGGTCGGACGCGACGACAGGCGCGACCGTGCGCTGCAGGTCTCCGAGCTCGTCGACGGGCAATTGCGCCGTGTCGACGCCCGGCCCGGCGACACCGGAGAGCGCACGGTGGTGCTCGACCTCACCGAAGCGCGTCACGTGATCGTCTTCGACGACATCGACGCCGAGCCGGTGCCCTCGCTCGCGCGCAATTTCTCGGCGCCGATCATCGTCGAGCACGAGTACGACGATGCCGCGCTCGCGCATCTCGCCGCGCACGACAGCGATCCGTTCAATCGCTGGGAAGCGCTGCAGCGTTTCATCACCGCAAGCATTCTTGCCGTGCTCGAAGGCGCAGACCCCGCCGCGCGCTGCGCTCCGCTCGTATCGACCGTCGCTGCATTGCTCGCCGACGACACGCTCGATCCGGCCTTTCGCGAGCAGCTCTTCACGATGCCTTCCGAGGGCTTCGTCGCCGAGCAGCTGTCGGTGGTCGACCCAGCCGCGCTGCGCACCGCGCGCAACGTGGTGCGCCGCTGCCTGGCGAGCTCGCTCGACACACGATGGCAGCATGCGTGGTCCGCGTTTCGCGACGACGCGCCGTATTCCCCCGACCCGGCCGCCGCAGGTCGGCGCGCGCTGAAGAACCTCGCGCTGCGCTACTGGATCGAGACGCAGGCGCGCGAGGCGGTCGACGCGGCCGTCGCGCAGTTCGACACCTCCGACAACATGACCGACCGCGTCGGCGCCCTGCAGGCGCTGCTGCAGACCTCGTTCGCTGCGCGCGACGAGGCGCTTGCCCGCTTCGCCCAGCGCTACGCCGACGAGCCGCTGGTGCTCGACAAGTGGTTCGCACTGCAGGCGACGATGCACCGCCAGCCGGGCGACGGTCCGGTGCTTGCGCGCGTGCGCGAGCTGATGCGCCACCCGACGTACTCGATGCGCAATCCCAACCGGCTGCGCGCGCTCGTCGGCAGCTTCTGCAACGGCAACCTCGCCGAGTTCCATGCCGCCGACGGCTCGGGTTATGCGTTCTGGGCCGAGCAGGTGATCGAAGTCGACACACTGAACCCGCAGGCGGCCGCGCGACTCGCGCGCGCGCTCGATCGCTGGCGCAAGTTCGATCCGGAACGGCAGCGATGGATGCGCGCCTCGCTCGAGGAGGTCGCACGGCATCAGCCGCTGTCGAACGACGTGCGGGAGATCGTCGAGAAATCGCTGGCCGCCTGAATTTCGTTTTCCCGCAGGAGTCGTCATGCCCCCCCATCCGGTCAGTCTCACCCAGTACCTCGTCGAGAAGCAGCGCGAGAAGGGGCTCATCCCCAGCGAGCTGCGCATGCTGCTCGAGGTGATTGCCCGAACCTGCAAGCGCATCGGCATCGCGGTATCGAAAGGCGCGCTCGCCGACTCGCTCGGCGAAGCCGGATCGTCGAACGTGCAGGGCGAATCGCAGAAAAAGCTCGACGTGATCGCCAACGAAGCGCTGCTCGAAGCCAACGAATGGGGCGGCAACCTGGCCGCGATGGCCTCCGAGGAGATGGACCTCCCCTACCCGATCCCGAACCGCTACCCGAAGGGCGAGTTCCTGCTGCTGTACGACCCGCTCGACGGCTCGTCGAACATCGACGTCAACGTCTCGGTCGGCACGATCTTCTCGGTGCTGCGCCTGCCCGAGGGCGTGCAGGATCCGGACGAGACGCACTTCCTGCAACCGGGCACGAAGCAGGTCGCCGCAGGCTACGCGGTGTACGGGCCGTCGACACTGCTCGTGCTCACCGTCGGCGACGGCGTTGCGTGCTTCACACTCGATCGCGAGCCCGGCGCATGGATGCTCACCGCCGACCGCATGCGCATTCCGGAAAGCACGCGCGAGTTCGCGATCAACGCGTCGAACGCGCGCCACTGGCAGCCGCCGGTCAAGCGCTACATCGACGAACTGCTGGCCGGCAAGACCGGCCCGCGCGGCGCCGACTTCAACATGCGCTGGGTCGCGTCGATGGTCGCCGACGTGCACCGCATCATGACGCGCGGCGGCATCTTCCTCTATCCGCGCGACAACCGCGACCCGAGCAAGCCCGGCAAGCTGCGGCTGCTCTACGAAGCGAACCCGATGTCTTTCCTCGTCGAGCAGGCGGGCGGCGCCGCCACCAACGGCATCCAGCGGATCATGGACATCGTTCCGTCGTTACTGCACGAGCGGGTCGCGGTGATCCTCGGGTCGAAGGAAGAAGTGGAACGCGTGACGGGGTACCACCGGCAGGCCTGAGCGCACTCAGGCTGCGAGCGATCAGGCAGCGACGTTCGCCAGATCGAGCCAGACCCGCTTCAGCGACGGATCGTCGCGATCCGTCTGCACCGCGAAGCCCGTCGCCTGCATCAGCCGCATCATCGGCGTGTTGGAGGCGAGCACGAAACCCTCGATGCGCTCGAGGCCACGCCGGCGCGCCTGCTCGATGATCGCCTTCATCAGCGTGGAGCCCAGGCCCTGCCGCTGGATTTCGTCGGCAATCGCGATCGCGAACTCGCAACTGCGCCGATCGGGATTCAGCAGATAGCGCACGACACCGATGATCAATGCGCCATCGTCACCGACCCCGCGTCCCTCGCCCGCGGAGCTGCCCACCTGCTCCTCCGACTCCAGCACAGCGACCAGCGCCAGCTCCCGGTCGTAGTCGATCTGCGTGTAGCGCACGAGCATCCGCGGCGACAGCTCGTTGAGCGCGGAGATGAAGCGGAAGTAGCGCGACTGCTCCGACAGCCCGCGCACGAAGCGCTGCAGCCGTTCGCCGTCCTCGGCCTGGATCGGACGGATGACGTACGGGCGTCCATCGCGCAGCGTGCACTGCCGCACCAGCTCGGACGGGTACGGCATGATCGCCATGTGCGCATAGCGGCGCTGGTCGTGCGGCTCGCGCACCGGCCCCTCGACATCGGCCACCGCGCGCGCATCGACCGCGATCAGCCCTCCCGCGTCGGCAATGATCGGGTTGATGTCGAGCTCGGCGAGCTGCGGCAGCTCGCAGACCATTTCCGATACGCGCACCAGCAGCCGCTCGAGCGCAACGAGATCCACTGCCGGCGCGTCGCCGTACTCGCCGAGCGTGCGCGCCACGCGCGTGCGCGCGATCATGCTTCGCGCAAGGAAGCTGTTCAGCGGCGGGAACTCGAGCGTCGTGTCGCGATGAATCTCCACGCGCTTGCCGCCGGTGCCGAAGGCGATCACCGGGCCGAACAGCGCGTCGCGGAACACGCCGACGTACAGCTCGCGAGCATGACGGCCGAGCTTCATCGGCTGCAGCGTGACGCCCTGGATGCGCGCATTGGGGCGTGCGCTGCGCACCGCGGCCAGGATCGCGTCGAACTGCTCGCGCACCTCGGTGGCGTTGCGCACGTTCAGCGCAACGCCACCCACGTCGCTCTTGTGCGCGACGTCGGCCGAGCTGATCTTCATCGCGACCGGATAGCCGATCTGGTTGGCGGCCGCCACCGCCTGCTGCCGGTCGGTGGCGAGCAGCGTACGATTCACCGGGATGTGGAAGGCGTCCAGCAGCGTCTTCGACTCGAGCTCGGTCAGCACCTCGCGGCCTTCGGCGAGCACCGCATCGAGCACGCTTCCTGCGCGCTCGAGATCGGGCCGCTTCATGTCGGACAGCGAGCGCGGCGTCTGCTGCAGCAGCAGCTGGTTCTGGTAGAACGTGGTCACCGTCGAGAACGCGTCGACGGCAGCCTCCGGCGTGCGGAACACCGGTACGCCGGCCGCGTCGAGCCAGGCGCGCAGCGGCCGCGTCGAGTTGTCGCCGAGCCAACAGGCAAACATCGGCTTGCCGAGCGTGCCGGCGATGCGCGCGATGCGCTCGGTGATCTGCGGCGCATCCACGCCGGAGATCGGGGACAACAGCACGAGCATTGCATCCGACTCGGGGTCGTAGGAGATCGCCTCGAGCGCGTTCGCGTAGTCGTCGGCGCCCGGTTCCTGCCCGAGGTTCAGCGGATTGGAGATCTCCACGTCGGGCAGCGACGCGGAGAGCCGGCGCTGCGTCGGCTCGGTGTACGGCAGCAGGCGGATGTTCGCGAACCACGCCTGGTCGGAGGCGAGCACGAGCGGGCCGTTGCCGTTGCCGATCATCGCGAGCCGCTTGCCGAGCGGCCAGTTGCGCGACGCGAGATAGCGCACCGCCGTGAACAGCTGCGTGAAGAGGCGCACCTGCACCGCGCCCGCGCGCCGCAGCGCCGCGCTGTAGATGGCGTCGCTGCCGATGATCGCTCCCGAATGCGTGCGCGCCGTCGGGCGACTCGCCGCGTCGCGTCCGCCCTTGAGCACGACGACCGGCTTGACCGACGCAAGCGCGCGCAACGCGCTCATGAAGGCGCGCGAATCGCGCACCGCCTCCAGGTAGACGACGACGGCTTTCGTCGACGAGTCGTTCGTGAGGAAGTCCAGCACCTGCGCGACGTCGATGTCGAGCTCGGCGCCGAGCGAGACTGCCAGCGAGAAACCGATCGCCGTGTCGCCTGCCCAGTCGAGGATCGCGCCGCCGAGCACGCCCGACTGCGTGACGAGCGCAACGTTGCCCGGTGGCGGCAGCACGCCCATGCGCCCGGCGTCGAGCCTTCGTGGCGGGCGGGCGAAGCCCAGCGTGCCCGGTCCGAGCAGCCGGATGCGCGCCTCGCGCGCGATCGCCAGCAGCGATTCGGCATCCGCGGGCTCGACTTCCTGGGCCAGCAGCATCGCCGTACGCGCACCCAGGCGGGCAGCCGCGCGCATCGCCGCGAGCGCATGCTCCGGCCCCACCGCGAGCACGGCGAGGTCGACTGCACTTCGTTCCGCGCCTGTCGCAGGGGCGTCGTCTTCGGCGGACAGCACCACATGCCGCACGCTCGCCTTCGAGCTCTCGAGCTGATCGCGCAGGAGCGCGATCCACGGCACGTCCGAATCGGGTGCGCAGACCAGCGCGATCCGCGACGGATCAAACAGCGATGTCAGCGCGTGCAGGTTTTCCACATCGACGAGCCGGCCGGACCAGCGTTCTGTTTCGCGAGTTTCAATCGATGCCGATCAACGCACGCAGGTGCAGCTCGACACAGCGTGCAAGCGCGGCGAGCTCGTAGCCGCCTTCGAGCGTCGAGACGATGCGACCTTCGCAGTGCTCGTCGGCAAAGGCCGCGAGCTGCGCGCTCAGCCAGCCGTAGTCGTCGTCGCGCCAGCCGAGATGGCTCATGTCGTCTTCGCGATGCGCGTCGAAACCGGCCGATACGAAGATCATCTGCGGCGCGAAGGCCTTCAGCTTCGGCAGCCAGCAGTCGAGCACCGCTTCGCGCAGCGAAGATCCGTCGCTGTACGGCTTGAGCGGAACATTGAACATGTTCTCGCCCCGCGGGTTCTCTCCGAGGAACGGATACAGGCACGACTGGAAGGTCGAGACCATCAGCACGCGGGGGTCGCCCGCGAGGATGTCCTCGCTGCCGTTTCCGTGATGCACGTCGAAATCGACCACCGCCACCCGCTGGAGCCCGAGTTCGTCGAGCGCGTGCAATACGCCTACTGCGAGGTTGTTGAAGAAGCAGAAGCCCATCGCGCGGCTGCGCTCGGCATGATGCCCGGGCGGGCGCACCGCGCAGAACGCCCGGCGATACCGCCCCGAGGCGACCAGCTCGGTGGCGTGCACGACGGCACCGGCCGCGTGCAGCGCCGCCTTCCAGGTGTGCGGGTTCATCGCGGTGTCGGGATCGACCTGCGAATATCCGTCCTGCGGTGAGAAGGCCTGCAGCTCGAGGAAGTAGCGTGTGTCGTGTGCCCGTGCGATCTGCTCGCGCGTGGCTTCCGGCGCCTCGATGGTGTCCATGTAGTCGGTGACACCGCGCAATAGCAGCCGATCGGCGATCACCGCCAGCCGCTCGGGGCACTCCGGATGGCTCGGGCCCATCTCATGGAGCAGGAAGCTCGGATGCGTGAGGTACGCGGCCTTCATCGGTCTCCTCCAGCCACCACTGTAGCGCACGGCGGGCGCGGTAGACTGATTCGGCCGCGGTGTGGCTCCACCGCCGCGCTTCCCGAGACTTTCTCGACGCTTCGCGATGTCCGACGCATACGCCGGGATCCCGGCGCGGCTCCTGGCGCCCTGCAGGCTTGCGCTTGTGCCCGCGCTCGCGCTAGTGCTCGCTTCCTGCGCGAGCCTGCCCGCGCCGCAGCCGCGAGCGCCGGAAAGCGCCTACGCGAGTCCGGAGCGCACGACGCTCGGGCGCATCGTCGCCGACAGCGCACCCGATGCAACCTCCTCCGGAGTGCGCCTGCTGATCTCCGGGGAGGAGGCGCTCGGCTCGCTTGCCACGCTGGCGCGCCACGCCGAGCGCTCGCTCGACCTGCAGTACTACATCGTGCGCAACGATGCGTCGGCACGCACATTGCTGCGCGAGGTGCATGCGGCAGCCGTGCGCGGCGTGCGCGTGCGGATGCTCGTCGACGACCTGAACACCGCCGCCAGCGACGAGAGCCTGCTGTGCTTCACCCGGCACCCGAACATCCAGCTGCGGCTGTTCAATCCGCTGCCCGCCGGCCGCTTCTCGACGTACACACGCATCCTCGCGTCGCTCACCGATCTCGATCGCATCAACCAGCGCATGCACGGCAAGATGTTCGTCGCCGACAACGCGATCGGCGCGACCGGCGGGCGCAACCTGGGCGACGAGTATTTCGTCCGCAGCCCGAAGAGCAATTTCGTCGACCTCGACGTGCTCGTCGCCGGACCGGCCGTGCGCGAACTGTCGGCCGCCTTCGACCGCTTCTGGAACGATCCGCTCGCCTACCCGGCCGGGCAGCTGATCCGCGTGACGCCGCGCTGTGAAGGGCCGGTCTCGAAGTCGCCGCAGCAGGAGATGGACACCCGGGGCGAGCTCGTCGAGGCGGACGACTCGACGCCGGTCCCCGCGAGCAAACTCGAGCGAGAGGTCGAGGCCGGACGGCTGAAACTGGTCTGGGCCGACGTGCGCGTACTTGCCGACGAGCCGGAGAAGATCGGAACGGCGCCCACGCCGAAGACCGCATCGATCACCGACGAAGTGCGGCGCCTTCTCGCATCGGCCCGCAACGAGCTCATTCTCGTCACGCCGTATTTCGTGCCCGGCGAGCACGGCGTAGATCTGATCCGCAGGCTGCGCGAGCAGGGCGTGCAGGTGCGCGTCCTCACGAACTCGCTCGCTTCCACCGACGCCCCGGTCGTGCATACGGGATACGCGCGGTACCGCTCGCAACTGATCGATCTCGGCGTCGAGCTCTACGAGCTGCGCAACCAGCTCGGCACGCCGCGCTCGCAGCTGGGGCGATTCGGCTCCTCGCTGGCGAGCCTGCACGCGAAGGCCGTCGTCGTCGACCGCCGCACTGTGCTCGTCGGATCGATGAACCTCGACCCGCGCTCGGAGCACCTGAACACCGAGATGGGGTTGGTGATTCCCGACACCGACATCGCGGCCCAGCTCGTGCGACTCTTCGACGACGTCGCCCACAACAGCAGCTACCGCATCGTGCAGGACGAGCACGGCCAGCTGCGCTGGATCGGCGGATCCGACAAGGTCCCCGACGCCGACGGACGCGAACCCGGCGCGAGCCCGGGACTGCGCGTCCTGATGTTTCTGCTGACGCCCTTCGCGCCCGAAGAGATGCTGTGACGACGCAATCTCAGCCGCGGGCCGAAAGATGCTCGACGAGCAGCCTCGCCGCCGGCGACAGCTGCCCGACATCGCGATAGCAGATCGCGAATCGCCGCTTCGCCCACGACTCGTCGAGCGAAACGATCTTCATCCGCGCGCTGCCTTCCGACACGGCTGCAATCTCCTTCGGCACGATCGCCACGCCCAGCCCGGCACGCACACAGCGCAATGCGGCATCGAAGGTGGAGACCACCGCCCGGTAGTGGATCGGCTTGCCGATGATCGCCGCCGCGCGGGCGAGCATCGTATGCACCGCCGTGTTCGCCGGCAGACCCACGTGGTCGTGGTCGAGCGTCTGCGCCAGCGTGCAGCGCCGGAACCGGGCCAGCGGATGGCGCGGATGCACGACGAGGCTCAGCTCGTCGCTCCGATACGGCCTCGTCTGCAACCCCTCGAGATCCGCCGCATCCCAGCACACCCCGAGCGGCGCGAGGCCTTCGCGCAGCGCCCGCACGAGCTCCGAGCTCGTACGCTCCTCGATGTCGACGCGGATCTGCGCATGCCCGGGCCGCTGCAGGAACGAAGCGATATCGTCGGGCAACGATTCGGTGATCGATGACACCGACGCGAGCACGCGCACCTGCCCGATCACGCCGTGCCGATACGCCGCCATGTCGCGCGCGACCCGGTCGGCGGTCGCCAGCATCGCCCGTGCATGCTCGAGAAGGATCTCGCCGGCCGCGGTGGGCACCACGCCGCGGCGATGACGCTCGAGCAGCGGCGCATGCACCTGTTCCTCCAGCTGCGCGAGACGCTTGCTGATTGCCGAAGAGCCGATGTGCTCCTGCTCTCCGGCGCGGGCGATGTTGCGGTGATCGCAGACGGCCACGAAGAGCCGCAGGCTGGTGAGATCGAGATCGTGCATGGGGTGACTTTCCAGAACGGAAACGCAGGCGCGAAAAACCGTCTGTTTACCACCGAACGGGGAAATCCTACAGTCGCCTGATCTGTCCCTGTCGGTTCGTCCCTCTTCGTCGGAGCCGGAACACCGTGGCCCCCACTACCCCGCGCCTGCCCGAGCGGGTCGTCATTCGTGAAGTCGGACTGCGCGACGGCCTGCAGAGCATCGCGACGCGCGTGTCCACCGAACGCAAGTGCGAATGGCTGCGCGACGCGGTGGCGGCGGGCCAGCGCGAGATCGAGATGGGCTCCTTCGTACCGCCCAAACGGCTGCCGCAGATGGCCGATACGGCCGAGGTAGTCGCGTACGCGAAGACGCTGCCGGGGCTGTTCGCGTCGGTGCTGGTGCCCAATCTAGAGGGCGCGCGGCGGGCGCTCGAGGCAGACGCCGACCTGATGATCCTGCCGGTGTCGGCCAGCCATGCGCACAGCCTGGCCAACCTGCGCAAGACGCCCGACGAGGTCGTCGCCGAGCTCGCACGCATCCGCGCTGCACGCGACGCCTCGGGAAGGAGAACGCTGATCGAAGGCGGCGTCGGCACGGCTTTCGGATGCACGATCCAGGGCCACGTCGACGAGTCCGAGGTGCTGCGCCTGCTGCAGGCATTGCTCGACGCCGGCGCCGACCAGGTGAGTCTTGCCGACACCGTCGGCTACGCCGATCCCGTCTCGGTCGATCGGCTCTTCGGCAAGGTCTTGAAGATCGCCGGCGATCGCTTGTGGTGCGGCCATTTCCACGACACGCGCGGCCTCGCGCTGGTGAACGTGCACGCGGCGCTGCAACTGGGCGTGATGCGCTTCGACGCTTCGCTGGCAGGCATCGGCGGTTGTCCGCACGCGCCGGGCGCCAGCGGCAACGCGAGCACCGAAGACCTGGCATTCATGCTCGCGGCGATGGGCATCGACACCGGGCTCGACGTCCCTGCCCTGCTCGCGCTGCGCACGAAAGTCGCGGGCTGGATCGAGGGCGAGCCCACGCATGGCGCACTGTGGCGCGCCGGGCTGCCGAGGACTTTTCGATGAACGTCCCTGCATCGCTGCCGCTCACCGGCATCCGCGTCCTCGAATTCACGCACATGATCATGGGCCCGACCTGCGGGATGATCCTGGCCGACCTGGGCGCCGAGGTGATCAAGGTCGAGCCACCCGGCGGCGACAAGACACGCAAACTGCCGGGCCTCGGCGTGGGCTTCTTTCGCAGCTTCAACCGCAACAAGAAGAGCGTGGTGATCGACATTGCCACGCCCGAAGGCCAGGCAACCGCCACGGAGCTCGCGGGCGACTGCGACGTCGTGCTGGAGAACTTCCGCCCCGGACTGATGGCGGGCTTCGGCCTCGACTACGCGACGCTGTCACGCCGGTACCCGCGGCTGATCTACGTCTCGCACAAGGGCTTCCTGCCGGGTCCGTACGAGAATCGCCTGGCACTCGACGAGGTCGTGCAGATGATGGGCGGGCTCTCGTACATGACCGGACCCGTCGGCCGGCCGCTGCGCGCCGGCACGAGCGTGAACGACATCATGGGCGGCATGTTCGGTGCGATCGGCGTGCTGGCCGCATTGCGCGAACGCGAGCGCACCGGCCGCGGTCAGGAAGTGCAGAGCGCGCTGTTCGAGAACTGCGTCCTGCTGTCGTCGCAGCACATGCAGCAGTACCTGATGACGGGCGAGCCGCCGCCGCCGATGCCGGCAAGGGTGTCCGCGTGGAGCGTCTACGACGTGTTCACGCTCGCCGACGGCGAGCAGCTTTTCATCGGCGCCGTCAGCGACAAGCAGTTCGACACGCTGTGCCGCGTGCTCGATCGAGCCGACCTGCTCGAGCGATCCGAGTACGTCGACAACGCCGCGCGGGTCGCCGTGCGTTCGCAACTGCTTGCCGAGCTCGGCGAGATCCTGCGTCACCACCGCGCCGGCGAGCTGACGCCGCGACTGGAAACAGCGGGCATCCCCTACGCGCCGATCTCGCGACCCGAGCAGCTCGTCGACGACCCGCACCTGAAGCAGAGCGGCGGCCTCGTCCCGATGCGCACCGACGACGGCGGCACGACCGAAGTCGTACTGCTTCCGCTGCTGATGGACGGACGCCGACCCGGCGTTCGCATGCCGCTGGCGAAAGTCGGAGAGCACACCGAAGAGGTGCTGCTCCACCTGAAGAGCAAGCCGGCCTGAAACCGGCGTCCTGCGTTTCAACCCGCTTCCAAGGAGACGAACATGCCCCTCGAGAACATCGGCCGACGCGCACTGCTTGCGCTGGGCGGCGCCACGCTGGTCGTCGGCTTCGCCGGCCCCCTGCACGCACAGGACGGGACGCCGCTGCGCGTGATCCTTCCGTTCAGCTCCGGCTCGGGGGTCGACGTCATCGTGCGCTCGGCGCAGCCGACGCTGATCAAGGCACTGGCCCGCCCGGTCGTCATCGAGAACCTCCCCGGCGCAGGCGGCATCAAGGGCACGCAGGCGCTGGTGAGTGCCGCGCCCGACGGCAACACGATCGCATTCGTGTCGAACAATCACGCCGTGAACCCGAGCGTGTACAAGAGCCTGCCCTACGACAGCATCGCCGACGTCACGCCGATCACCATCGTCGGCGGCTCGCCCTTCGTCTTCGTCGTGAATCCGGACGTTCCGGCAAAGACCGCAACGGAGCTGCAGGCGCTGATGAAGTCCCGACCCGGAGAGCTGAACTACGCCTCGTCGGGCAACGGCACGATCATCCATCTCGCCGGCGCGATGTTCATCGACGAGGCCGGCGTCAACGCACGTCACATTCCGTACAAGGGCATGGGGCCGATGATCACCGACATGATCGGCGGTCACGTCGAGATGGGCGCGGGAGCGGTGGCTGCGGTGCAATCACACCTTCGCAGCGGCGCGCTGCGCGCGATCGGCGTGATGGGCAAGGAGCGCATCGCTTCGCTGCCGGACGTGCCCACGCTGGCCGAACAGGGCTTCCCCGGCGTGGACGTCGGCGGATGGTTCGCCGTGATCGGGCCGAAGGGCATGCAGGCCGATCAGGTCGAGCGCCTGCGCGAGGGCATCGCCGCCGCCTTCAACGATCCGGAGGTGAAGGCGGCCTTCGCGAAGCGCGACGATTTCCTGACCCTGAGCTCACCGGAGGAAGCGGGGCGATTCCTCGCATCCGAGCAGAAGCGCTACGGCGATCTCGCGCGCAAGGCGAACGTCAGGCTCGATTGACGAGACGCCATCCGAGCGGGAAATGGCGCATCATCGCGCGACGAGGCACATAACGGAGCGAAGGAACGCATGACAGAGCGAAGCGAGCGCAGCACCGGGCGAATGACCGGCGGGGAAGCCATCGTCGATGGCCTGCTCCGGTACGGTGTCGACACGCTCTTCGGCATACCGGGCGTGCAGACCTACGGCCTCTTCGACGCGCTGCATCGTGCCGGCGACCGCATCCGCGTCGTCGGCCCGCGCCACGAGCAGGCCACCGCCTACATGGCTTTCGGCTACGCGAAGTCCACCGGCAAGGTCGGCGTCTTCTCGGTGGTGCCCGGGCCCGGCGTGCTCAACGCGTCGGCGGCGCTCTGCTCGGCCTACGGCGCGAGCGCGCCCGTGCTCTGCGTCACCGGCCAGGTCCCTTCCGAGTACATCGGCTCGGGCAAGGGCCACCTGCACGAGCTGCCCGATCAGCTCGGCACGCTGCGCACGCTCGTCAAGTGGGCCGAGCGCATCGAGCATCCGGCGCTGGCGCCGGCACTCGTTGCCGAAGCCTTCCGTCAGATGGGCACGGGCCGTCCGCGCCCGGTGGCGCTCGAGATGCCGTGGGAGGTGTTCACCGCCAGCGCTCCCGTTGCGCCATTGCAGCCCGCGCCGCCCGAAGCCCCTCCCGAGGCCGACCCCGAGCTGATCGAAAAGGCCGCACGACTGCTGCGCGACGCGCGCAACCCGATGATCATGGTCGGCAGCGGCGCGCAGCACGCGCCCGCCGAAGTGCTCGAGCTGGCCGAGCTGCTGCAGGCGCCGGTCGTCTCGTGGCGCGGCGGCCGCGGCATCGTGTCCGACGACCATCCGCTCGGCTTCACCTGCGCGGCCGGCCTGAAGCGCTGGGCCGAAACCGACGTGCTGATCGGCATCGGCTCGCGACTGGAGCTGCAGTGGTTCCGCTGGCCGAAGCTGCCGAAGGACCTGAAGATCATCAACATCGACATCGACCCGGCGCAGGTGCCGCGGATCCGGCCGACGATCCCCATCATCGCCGACGCCGGGGCGGCCACCCGCAGCCTCGCGCAGGCGGTATCGCGCGACGGCGCGTCGCGCGCGAGCCGCCACGAGGAATTCGAGGCCGTGAAGGCGCAGACGCTCGCGGAGGTGGCCAAAGTCCAACCGCACATGGCGCATCTCGAAGCGATCCGTCGCGTGCTTCCGCGCGACGGCTTCTTCGTCGAGGAAATCTGCCAGGCCGGCTTCACCTCGTACTTCGGCTTCCCGGTCTACACGCCGCGCAGCTTCGTCACCTGCGGACACCAGGGCACATTGGGATTCGGCTACTCGACGTCGCTGGGTGTGAAGGTCGGCAACCCCGACAAGGCGGTGGTCTCGATCTCCGGCGACGGTGGCTTCCTGTTCGGCGTGCAGGAGCTCGCCACCGCCGTCCAGCACGGCATCGGCGTCATCTCGATCGTCTTCAACAACGGCGCATTCGGCAACGTGCGGCGCGACCAGCAGCAACGCTTCGACGGGCGCATCATCGGCGCCGACCTCGTCAACCCCGATTTCGTGCGGCTGGCGGAGAGCTTCGGCATGGCCGGGCACCGGGTCGACACGCCGCAGGCGCTGCAGCAGCGGCTCGAACGCGCGCTCGGCGATGGCGCGCCGGCGCTGATCGAGGTGCAGGTGGACGCGAGCCGCGAAGTGTCGCCGTGGGAGTTCTTGATGCCGGCTTCGTATTGACGGGAGGGCATGCCGCGCCCGTCAGCGGCGATGGACGCGGTATCAAGCTACTACTTCGCTGCTACAAGGTCGGAAGGAAGCTGCAGGACCTGGCCCTCGCAGCGCCGCCGAAGCAGCGGGCGCGCACGGCCGAAAAACGTCATATGGTAGGGTAATACTTAGTCATACTTCTTCGGAGACCGCCATGACCAGTGCAGGCGTTCGCCCCGTGGCGATCAAGATCGACGAAGACACCAAGGCCCGCATAAAGCGTCTGGCCGATGCACGCCAACGCACGCCCCACTGGTTGATGCGCGAGGCGATCACCCAATATGTCGAGCGAGAGGAAAAGCGAGAAACCTTTCGCCAGGACACGCTGAAGGCGTGGGAAGCGTACCGCACCACCGGACTGCATGTGACCGCCGAAGAGGCCGATGCCTGGTTGGCTCAGCTCGAACAGGGCAAGGATGTCGAGCCGCCTGAATGTCACGTCTGATCTGGTCCCCATCGGCGCTGCTCGATGTGCAGCGCCTCTATCGCTTTCTCGCACCCAGGAACCTCGAGGCCGCCAGGCAAGCGGTGAAAACCATTCGTCGAGGGGTGAAGGTGCTGGGGCACCAGCCTGGCGTCGGCCGCCCCGTTGAGGACATGCCCAACGAGTTCCGCGAATGGATCATCGACTTCGGGGACAGCGGCTACGTCGCGCGCTACCGCATCGACCCGGATGCGGTCACGATCCTGGCTGTGCGGCATCAGAAGGAGGCGGGCTTCTGAATTCCACCCTGGACCCTCCTGGAAGGCCCCAGAGTGGAGCGGGTGAAGGGAATCGAACCCTCGTATGCAGCTTGGGAAGCTGCCGTTCTGCCATTGAACTACACCCGCGTTCCGGCGGCGATTCTACCGCGGGACACGCGTGGAGTTGGCGAACGAGCCTCGAAAATCGGCGCTGAGGCGCTCATGCGCTGCATGCGACAATCGACCCATGCAAACGATCGTCGTCAACGGAGACCCGCGCCCCCTGCCGGCACCCGCAACGGTGTCGGCGCTGCTCGCCGAGCTCGGTCTCGCCGGCCGACGCATCGCCATCGAACGCAACGGCGAGATCATCCCGCGCAGCCGGCACGAGCACGAGCCGCTGAACGCCGGCGACCGCCTCGAGATCGTCGTTGCCGTCGGCGGCGGCTGAACGCGCAATCACGAAGCGGAGAATCGACTTGACCAACGAACATCTCTTCGAGGGCAGCCTGCACTGGGACGGCCAACCGTCTGATCGCGCCTGGGAACCCGCCACCGTTCACCGCGGCACGCGCATCGAGTTCGAGGGCGGCGCGTCGCTCACCGCATCGGCTCCATCGGTATTCCACGGCGACGACCGTCAGCCGAATCCCGAGACGCTGATGATGGCGTCGCTGATGCAGTGCCACTTCCTCACCTTCCTCGCGGTGGCGATCAAGTCGGGCGTGCGTGTCACCGGCTATTCCGATCACGCGCAGGGCCGCCTCGGGATGAAGGACGGCAAGATGCGTTTCGTCGAGGTCGTGCTGCGCCCGCAGGTCACGTTCGCCGAGCCGATCGATGCCGACAAGCACGCAGCGTTGCACGACAAGGCGCACCGCAACTGCTTCATGTCGAATTCGGTGAACTTCGAGGTGCGCGTCGAGCCATGAACCCATCCGACCCGCTGAAGATCGGCCGCCGCAGCTTCACGTCGCGCCTGCTGATCGGCACCGGCAAGTACCGTGACTTCGACCAGACGCGCGACGCCGTCGAGGCGAGCGGCGCACAGATCGTCACCGTCGCGATCCGGCGCACGAACATCGGGCAGAACGCGGGCGAGCCGAACCTGCTCGACTTCCTGTCGCCCGAGCGCTTCACGATCCTGCCCAACACCGCCGGCTGCTACAGCGCCGACGACGCGGTGCGCACGCTGCGACTCGCGCGCGAACTGCTCGACGACCACACGCTGGTGAAGCTCGAGGTGCTCGGCGACTCGCGCTCGCTCTACCCGAACATGCCCGAAACGCTGAAGGCGGCCGAGACGCTGGTGCGCGAAGGCTTCGAGGTGATGGTCTACACCAGCGACGACCCGATCCAGGCGAAACGGCTCGAGGAGATCGGCTGCGTCGCGGTGATGCCGCTGGCGTCGCTGATCGGCTCTGGGATGGGCATCCTGAACCCGTGGAACCTGCAACTGATCCTCGAGCAGGCGCAGGTGCCGGTGATCGTCGACGCCGGCGTCGGCACGGCGTCCGACGCGGCCATCGCAATGGAGCTCGGCTGCGCGGGCGTGCTGATGAACACCGCCGTCGCGGCCGCGCGCGATCCAGTGCGGATGGCCAGCGCGATGCGCAAGGCGGTGGAAGCAGGCCGCGAAGCCTTCCTCGCCGGCCGCATGCCGAAGAAGCCGTACTCGGCCGCGCCTTCGTCGCCCACCAGCGGCCTCATCACGCCGGCCTCATCGCGTACGTGAGCGCCTTCGTGAGCGCAACGACGCCCACGTCGCCGTATCCGCACATCCGCAGCTATTCGGGGCGACGCGGCCACTTCACCAGCGGCCAACGCCTGGCCTACGAGACGCAGCGCGAGCGCTGGTGCATTCCGTACGACGCCGCACACGTGCTCGACGCACGAAGCACGGCGGAGCTCTTCGGGCGCGAGGCGCCGCTGGTCGTCGAGATCGGCTTCGGCATGGGCGATGCAACGGCGAGCATCGCCGCCGCCGAGCCGCAGCACGATTTCCTCGGCATCGAGGTCTACCCCGCCGGTGTCGGCGCGCTGCTGATGCGTATCGAGTCGAAGCAGTTGACGAACGTGCGGATCATCCAGCACGACGCGGTCGAGGTCCTTCGCGACATGATCGCGCCTGACTCGCTCGAGCGCGTGCACGTGTTCTTCCCCGACCCGTGGCCGAAGAAACGCCATCACAAGCGCCGGCTGATCCAGCCGCCCTTCGTCGCGCTGCTGGCGAGCCGGCTGCGCCCGGGCGGCGTCGTGCATTGCGCGACCGACTGGGAGCACTACGCGCAGCAGATGCTCGAGGTGCTATCCGACGAGCCGCTGCTCGAGAACACAGTGGACGACTTCGCCCCGCGTCCGGCTTGGCGACCGCCGACCCGCTTCGAGAATCGAGGATCGAAGCTGGGTCACGAGATCCGCGATCTGGTGTTCAGGCGCTCCACTGCACAACCCCCGTCCACGCCGTCACCAGCACGATGACCCCGAAGGCGATCCGGTACCACGCAAACGGAACGAAATCGTGCGTGGCGACGTACCGGATCAGCCAGTGCACGCAGGCCAGCGCCGCAAAGAACGAGAACAGCAGCCCGACGCCGAACAGCGGCACGTCGGCCGGCCCGAGCAGCGACCGGTACTGCCACGAGTCGTAGATGCCGGCGCCGATCAGCGTCGGAATCGCGAGGAAGAACGAGAACTCGGTGGCGACGCGCCGCGACAGGCCGAACAGCATGCCGCCGATGATCGTCGCGCCGGAGCGGCTCGTTCCCGGGATCAACGCGAAAGCCTGCGCGATGCCGAGCTTCACCGCGTCGGTGAGCGTCAGCGCGTCTACATCGTGCACGGTGGGTTCGGCCTGCATCCCGCTGCGCCCGCGCTCGACCCAGAGGATGATGAGCCCGCCCACGATGAACGCAATCGCCACCGGCACGGGCCGGAACAGATGCTCCTTGATCGCCGGGGCAAACATCACGCCGAGCACGGCGGCCGGCAGGAACGCGACGAAGACGTTGGTCGCGAAGCGGCGCGCGCGCGGCTCGGATAGCACGCCGGTGATCGTCTCCGTGATGCGGACGCGGTAATACCAGATCACCGCCAGCATCGCGCCGGTCTGGATCGCCACCGTGAACATCTTCGCCTTCTCGCCCTCGAAGCCGAGCAGACTCGACGCCAGGATCAGGTGCCCGGTGCTGGAGATCGGCAGGAACTCGGTGAGCCCTTCGACGATGCCGAGCAGTGCAGCTTTTACGAGAATCGGCAGCCCGTAGAACACCTCGATCATCGATTCCACCAGTGGTGGAAGTGATGAACCGGTCCGTGGCCGCTGCCGACCTCGAGTCGATCGGCGTTGCGCAGTGCATCGGTCAGATAGCGCTTCGCCTCGCGCACCGCCTCCACCGGCTCGATCCCGCGCGCGAGCAGCGCGGCGATCGCTGCCGACAGCGTGCAGCCGGTGCCGTGCGTATTGCGCGTCTCGATGCGCGTCTCGGGCAGCTCGATCATCCGGTCGCCATCGTGCAGCAGGTCGATCGGGTCACCGCTCGCGTGCCCGCCCTTGAGCAGCACGAAGCGCAGGCCGTCGTCGGCGAGCAGCCGTCGCAGGCGCTCCGCTGCCCGGCGCATCTCGCGTGGACTCTCGGGCGCACGCTCGTCCAGCAGCACGCCGGCCTCGGGCAGGTTCGGCGTGATCATCGTCGCCAGCGGCAGGATCGCTTCGGTGAGCGTTCCGATCGCGTCGCGATCGAGCAGCACGTCGCCGCTCTTGGCGACCATCACCGGGTCGACGACCCGATGCGCGAGGCGTCCGTCGGCGATCGGCCCGGCAAGGCCTTCGGCCACCGCGGCTGCCACCGGCGCCGTGCCGAGCATGCCGATCTTCGCCGCCTCGATGCGAACGTCGGCAAACAGCGTGTCGATCTGCAGGCGTACAAACGCGGGCGGTACGGCGTGCACGCCCGTCACCGCGCGCGTGTTCTGCGCCGTCAGCGCGGCGACGACGCCGGTGCCGTAGGCACCGAGCGCCGAGAAGGCCTTCAGGTCGGCGAAGATGCCGGCGCCGCCGCTGGGGTCGATGCCGGCAATCGTCAGGGCATTGGGAACGCAGACGGCAGCGACACGCGAGGCATCGGTGCGAGCCGGTCGGGGAGCACTTCGGTGATTCACGAGTTCGCGATGCGCATGCGAAGCATTGCGCGCTGAGGCGGCGCGACAGTACGCCGGGTGCGATGGTAACCGCAGTGCGCCGCTGCAATGGTGACGCAGTGCGCCTCTGCAATGGCGACACGGTGCGCCTGCTTCAGCGCAGCTGCTCGCCTCCGCGGGCAGCCACCAGCGGCACCCGCATCTCGTCTTCGCTCGGCCCGCCGTGCATGCCGATGAAGCGCATCGGCGTCTCGTCCTCGAGCGTGTCGACCAGCGTGACGCAGCGCTGCGGCACGAGCACGTGCGTGCCGAGCCGCCCGGCGAGTGCGTCGCCGTCGCCGAACCAGCCGGCGTCGAGCAGCTCCTGCGAAGGATGCACGGCGAAAGCATCGCCCAACGCCGCGCGCACCGTCTCGCCGAAGCGATCATGGGCATCGGGGCGCACCGAGCAGAACGGAACGCGCGGCTCGCCGGTGAGCGGCCGCTCGAGGCAGGCGGCGATCGAGGGAAAGTCCTCGAGCTGCAGCTGGTCGTCATCCGCCACGTCGACGAAGCCGTGGTCGGCCGTGGCGAGCACGAGCACGTCGCGATTGCGCATCCGCTCGACGAGGCGCGCAAACCAGCTGTCGAGCCGGCGCACGACGGCTGCGGCCTTCTCGCTTGCCCATCCTGCCTCGTGGCTCACGGTATCGAAGTGCGGCAGGTAGACGAAGATGCTCGCTTCGCCGCCCGCGTGATCGAGCAGCGCATCGAGTCGATCGCAGGTCTCGTCGAGGCTGCGATAGGCGACGATCGTCGAGCCGGCATACGTGTGGCGCGAGAACTCGGAGTCGGCGATGTGCGCCGGCAGCAGCGAGAACGCCGGCACGAGACAGCGCGTCATCCACGGCGACCACCGCCAGGTATCGCGCGCAAGTACCTTCGTCGAATGATCGTCGCGCAGGTCCATCGGCAGCGTGCGCACGACCGCCTGCGCCGCGTCGGACCACATCAGCCAGCCGGGATTGCCGTGCGCTGCCGGAGCGGCAGCCGCCGACAACGCAGAAAGCGCCGGTGCGGTACTCGACGGAAACACGGAATCGAGCGATCGCAGCCGGAAGTGCGCGAGCGTGCCGTCGGGCGCGTGCGTGGCGAGCTGGCGTTCGCCGAGCCCGTCCATCAGCACGAACACCGCGGCGCGACACGACGCCAGCGTGTCGACGAGCGAAGCCTCCTGCAACACCGGAACCCCGGCGCCGTCGCCGAATCGCCCGGCGAGCGAGGCTGCAACGGAAACGATACTGGAAGCGGCCCGGAAATCGGTGGGGCCGCGCAGCGGTAATTGCATCAACCGGGAACCTCCGCTCGAAGCAATGCTCGACGCGGCGGTTCCCGATGCCCGTCCGACGGTCGCGACGGACGAGCAGGAGATGCGGTCAGTGGCGGTGACCCCGGCCGCGATCACCGCCGCGATGGCGGTGCTGCGAATGGTGGCGGTCGTTCGACCAGCCACGATGCTTGTGATGATCCACACGATACCGCACGTGCGGCGGCTTCACGTGAACGACCCTCGGGCTGTAGATGATCCGCGGCGGCCGGTGTACCACCGGCGGCGCGTAGTACACCGGGGGCGGCGTGTAGTACACGGGCGGCGAAGGAACATACACCGGCGGCGGATAGCCGACGCCGACGCCGTAGCCAACTGAGGCGCCGTAGCCATGATGGCGATGGTGCGTGGCTGCCGCCGCCCCCGCTGCGGCACCGATTGCACCGCCGATCACCGCGCCGTCGCGGCCGCCGATCGACTGGCCGATCATCGCACCCGCCCCGCCGCCGACGATCGCACCCAGCACCGGCTGCGAAGCGTGCGCGGCAGGCGCGAGCCATGCCACGGATGCGACGGCCAGCGCCGATGCAGCCACCCACCGCAGCGCACCCGAGGGCTTCGGCCGTGCTGTGCGGAGACTTCGTTCTTCGTTCATCGTCGACTCCTCGATTCGATGCCGGGCCCGGTCGCCCGACGCTCGAACACAGCGTAGGTCGCCCGGACGAACGCAACCAGTGCCGATCCTGCAAAAGGCGTAACAGTGTGTAAGGGAGAACCCCCAAGGAGAACCCCCAGCGCCGCCACGCATCCGCTGACCTGCACCCCGATTTCCCCGTAGCATCGTTCAAGCCGCCCCCAGCGGAAAATCACGGAAAACAGGCAGACATGCGCCTGCGCACGCTTTGGATCGGACTCGCGGTGCTGGTCGCGCTGGTCGCGATCGCCCTCGCCGTCTTCGTCGCGACGTTCGACGCGAATCGCTACAAGCCGACGATCGTCGAGCTCGTCGAGCAGCAAACCGGACGAAAACTCGCGATCGACGGCGACCTCTCGCTGTCGGTCTGGCCGGGCATCGCGCTGTCGATGAACGAGGCCACCCTCTCCGGGCCGAACGGCGAAGGGCGCTTCGCGAGCATCGAGTCGGCGAACATCGGCGTGGCGCTGTGGCCGCTGCTGTCGCGCGAGGTGCAGGTCGAGCGCATCGAACTCGAAGGCCTGAGCGTCGACGCA
The DNA here is from genome assembly GCA_964538505.1 of uncultured Limnobacter sp. Taxonomy (GTDB): domain Bacteria; phylum Pseudomonadota; class Gammaproteobacteria; order Burkholderiales; family Burkholderiaceae_E; genus Zeimonas. The sequence goes on from CAZIDY010000035.1 coordinate 26,388, forward strand.
ATGCGACACGCGGACGGCAGCACGAACTTCGACGACCTGCTTGCGCGTCTGAAGGCGCCGGATGCCGCAGGCAGCACGCCGGCCCCGCCGGCCTCCTCCGCCGACGCGGCGTCCGCCGCCGCAACGAGCGTCACCATCGCCGAAGTGACGCTGCGCAACGCCTCCCTCGGCTGGCGCGACGAGGGCAGCGGCGACGAGTGGCGACTGCAGGCGCTCGATCTCGACGCCGACCGCATCGGCAGCGGCGAGCCGGGCACGGTCGAGGCGAGCGGCCGGCTCAGCGGAACGAAGGCCGGCATCAACGCGCAGCTGAATGCGTCGAGCCGCTACACGGCCGATTTCGCGACGGGGCACATCGAGCTCTCCGACGTCCGGCTCGACGCGACGACCGACGACGGCCTCACCGCGCATCTGGAGGTGCCGGCGCTGCAGATCGCCAACGGTTCGATCGAAGGCAAGCCGGTCGCGCTGCAGATGCAGATGCAGCGCGACGACACGAAGCTCGACGCATCGCTGTCCGCCGATCTGTCGGCGCCTGCGAACCAGCCGATCACGCTGCGCGACATCCGCACGAACCTCACGGCGACGGGCGCAGGCCTGCCCGCCGACGGCGTCAAGGCCTCGCTCGGCGGGCAGGGGACGGTCGACCCGCAGCGCAAGACCGCGTCGCTGGAGCTGCAGGGCCGCGTCGACGATTCGCCGCTACAGGCGCGCTTCACGATGCCGAGCCTGTCGCCGCCGGTACTTCAGTTCGACGTACAGGCCGAGCGGCTCGATGTCGATCGTTTCCGCGGCGCGGCCGCGGGGTCGGGAGCCTCGAGTGCTCCGGCCTCAGGTGCAACGCCAGGTGGATCCTCAGGCGCGCCGCCGCAAACCGCGCCGTCCGCCCCGGCCGCGATACCCATCCCGCCGATCGCCGACATCGATACCACCGGTTCGCTGCGCGTCGGTATCCTGCGCGCAGCCGGCGTTGATCTGCTCGACCTCGTGATGACGCTGCGCTCCGGCGACGGGCGCATCGACATCACCCGACTGGCCGCCGCAGTGTTCGGCGGCACCGTCGACGGCAACGCGTCGCTCGCCACCAGCGGCCGTGCCGCGCTGAAAATGCGGCTGAACGACGTCGACGTGGGCCAGGCGCTGCGCACGCTCGCGCAACGCGAGGTCCTCGACGGGCGCGGCAGCGTGGCGATCGACGTCACCGGCTCCGGCAGCACGGTGCCGGCACTCGAGCGCTCGCTGTCGGGCAGCACGCGCATCGCGCTGCGCGACGGCGCGATCCTCGGCATCGACCTGAGCCAGGTGCTGCAGAAGGTCGAGAGCACCATCGCCGCGGTACGCGGCGGCGGCGCGAGCCAGGCGGTGCAAAGCCGCGCCGCCACCAGCGAGCGAACGGCGTTCTCGTCACTCGACGCGAGCTTCGCCATCCGCCAGGGCGTCGCGCACAACGACGATCTCGACGTACGCTCGCCGCTGCTGCGCGTCGGCGGCGCCGGCACCATCGACATCCCCGAACAGACCGTCGACTACCTGCTGCGCGTCTCGCTGGTGGGCACCCTTGCCGGCCAAGGCGGCGCCGAGCGCTCGGCGCTGCGCGGCCTCACGATCCCGGTGCGCGTGGCCGGCCCGATGACCGCGCTGTCGTACAGCGTCGAGGTCGAGCGCCTCGCCCGCGACGCATTGAAGCAGGAAGTCACGAAGCAGCTCGAGGAGCGCCTGCTCGGCAAGGGCCGGTCGGGCGACGAAGGAAAGTCGGCCGAATCGCCGACACCAAAGCCGCGCGATCTGCTGCGTGGGCTCCTCGGACGCTGACGCATCCGGGAAAGGCCCGAGCGTCGTTCCCGCTCCGCACAACCGAAGTCCGGGCGAATTTCCGTATCATTGCGCGGGATGCGCGTCGCTCGCCGCCGCGCATCCCGCCGTCTCACTTTCCGACCTCATCGATGACTTCCCCGCCGGTCCTCGACCCGATGCGTTTCACCCAGAAGTCGAGCTACGCCTACGAAGAGCTGATCGAGTGCGGGCACGGACGCCTTTTCGGTCCGGGCAACGCGCGCCTGCCGCTGCCGCCGATGCTGATGTTCGATCGCATCACCGAGATCTCCGCCAGCGGCGGCGCCTTCGACAAGGGCTTCATGACGGCCGAGTTCGACATCCGGCCCGACCTGTGGTTCTTCGCCTGCCATTTCGAGAGCGACCCGGTGATGCCCGGCTGCCTCGGCCTCGATTCGCTGTGGCAGATGCTCGGCTTCTTCCTCGGCTGGACGGGCGCGCCGGGCGCGGGCCGGGCGCTGGGCCTCGCACAACTGAAGTTCACCGGACAGATCCTGCCCGAGACGAAACGCGTCGACTACCGTGTCGACATCAAGCGCGTGATCAATCGTCGCCTGGTGCTCGGCGTGGCCGACGGCGAAGTGCGCGCCGACGGCGAGTTGATCTACCAGGCCTCCGACCTGCAGGTGGGGCTGTTCGAAAACCAGAAATCGAACTGACATGAACGGAACGCGACGCGTCGTCGTCACGGGAATGGGCATCGTCTCGTGCATCGGGACGGACGTCGGGCAGGTGCTCGCTTCGCTGCGCGACGGCCGCTCCGGAATCTCCTTCATCCCGGAATATGCCGAGCTCGGCTTTCGCAGCCAGGTGGCCGGACGCCCCGACATCGATCTCGACGCGGCGATCGATCGCAAGCTGCGCCGCTTCATGGGCGACGGCGCGGCGTACCTGCATCTGTCGATGGAGCAGGCGATCGCCGACGCGGGCCTGGCCGCCGACAAAGTCTCCAACGAGCGCACCGGCATCATCGTCGGCTCGGGCGGCCCGTCCACGCGCAACCAGGTCGAAGCGGCCGCGATTGCCCGCGAGCGCGGCCCGAAACGCGTCGGCCCGTACATGGTGCCGCGCTGCATGTCGTCGACCACGTCGGCCACTGCCGCGACGAACTTCCGCATCCACGGCGTCAACTACACGATCTCGTCGGCGTGCTCCACCT
>CAZIDY010000036.1:0-28812 GCA_964538505.1 uncultured Limnobacter sp.
ATGCATGGATGCGCCGACCTACTTCTGCGTCGGCTCGTGAAATATCCGGGCTAGGCTAAAAGTAGCGGAGCTTGCTGCCGAAGTGATTGAACAAGCTTCATCGTTTGGGCAAGACCACTGGGGCGTGACGCCGTACTCAGATGCAATCCGCGTCAACGTCGGTTGGACTGAAATTCTTACGTCCCTTCCAGAACATTTGTGCCTTATCGTCGACGGTAAGCTCGCGCACGAGGCGGGCAATTTATCGGGCGTCACAGTAACCGCAGGCAAAGATTCTCGCGGGTTCTATCCATCGGTGCCAGGCTCAGTCTGTGCAGAAATCGTCTACCAACCCGCAGCGCTCTTCGAGCACGCCATAGGCGCTTTACGCCCTGCGTTATCCGAGGCTGTTCGCCTTGCGGCACGCAGGCGAGCTGGTCGCGGTGTCAAAGCAGGCCATAATCAGGAAGCCGTGCAAGCGTTGACTTCTCTTATCAACAAGAGACTTCCAACACCCGGCTACGCACTTCTGGCTGAGCAAACCTCTGCGGAAAACGCGCAGTTGATGGAGGGCGCACTACATCGTGTAGCAAGTTCACAGTACGAGCGCAATCCAGCCGCGCGGTTAGCCTGCATCACACACTACGGGGCCGCTTGCTTCGTCTGTGGCTTTTCATTTGAGTCGGCTTACGGCGAACTCGGCCGTGGCTTCATCCATGTACATCACCTCGTCCCAGTCTCTTCCATAGGCGAAGCGTATCAGGTCAACCCTATCGAGGATCTCCGGCCTGTCTGCCCTAATTGCCATGCAATGCTTCATCGCAAAGACCCACCACTTGCCGTAGAAGAATTGCAAGGTCTATTGTCTGGTGAAGCTGATGCCTTAACTATTCACTCAAGCCGACGCCGCTTCGCGGCGCGGCTTACCTCAAGCGTTAAGCATCAGCCCTGAAAATGGAGCACAACGAGTTCAAGATCGGCCTGGAGTTTTACTGCGGCGGTAAGAAATGGCGTTGTACCGATGTTGGAACGCGCGTCATCGTTGCAATTGCACTGGGGCAGCGAGAGATGGTGCGCATGGCGGTCGACCCTGATGACTGTATCAAGTACAGCACGACTCGCTGCCTATCGAATAATCCGGTCGATCTGATCGGGCCGCCATACAGCGTTGCGGAGTCCGTATTTGATGAGTACGACATCGAGGGTTGCTACGTCACTCCCGAAGATGATCCTGGATAGTCCGATCTCGCAACCAGATTGAAACGGGGGCTGCCCAAGCCCCCTTTCCGCGACCACGAGTCGCGCCTTGCGACTATCCTCGCGCATCGCCGAACCCCCCGCCCCCCGGCGTCTCCACGACGAACACATCCCCCGCCTCGAGCTGCGCCGAATCCGCATGCCGCAGCCGCTCGACGCTCCCGTCCGCGCGCTCGACCCGGTCCGCGCCCGGCGCACCTGCCGAGCCGCCCGCCGCCCCGAAGGCCGGATGCACCCTCCCGTTCGCGAGAATCGACGCCGTCATCGGCTCCAGAAAGCGCACGCGCCGCACCGCGCCGTCGCCTCCCCGCCAGCGCCCCTCGCCGCCCGAGCCGGCCCGGATCTCGAAACTCTCCAGCCGCACCGGATAACGCGTCTCGAGAATCTCCGGATCGGTGAGCCGCGAGTTCGTCATGTGCGTCTGCACGACCGAGGTGCCGTCGAAACCGCCGACGAGCTCGCCCTTGTCGTCGAAACGCCCGCCGGCGCCCGAGCCGCCCGAGATCGTCTCGTAGTACTGATAGCGCTCGTTGCCGAAGGTGAAGTTGTTCATCGTCGGCGGCCCCGATGCCATCACGCCGAGCGCGCCGTACAGGCAGTTGGTGATGCACATCGAGGTCTCGACGTTGCCGGCGACGACCGCAGCCGGATAGTGCGGGTTGAGCATCGAGCCCTCGGGCACGCGCACCTCGATCGGCTTCAGGCATCCATCGTTCATCGGGATCTCGTCGTCGACGAGCGTGCGGAACACATAGAGCACCGCCGCCATCGTCACTGCGAGCGGGGCGTTGAAGTTGTTCGGCTGCTGCGGCGACGTGCCGCCGAAATCGACGACCGCCGAGCGATGCTGGCGATCGACGGTGATGCGCACGCGGATCGTCGCGCCGTTGTCGAGCGGCAGCTCGAAGTTTCCGTCGCGCAGCGCACCGATCACCCGGCGCACCGATTCCTCGGCGTTGTCCTGCACGTGACGCATGTACGCGTGCACGACGTCGAGGCCGAACTGCGCGACCATCTTCGTCAGCTCCTCGCGGCCTTTCTCGTTGGCGGCGATCTGCGCGCGAAGATCGGCGAGGTTCTGGTCGGGGTTGCGCGCCGGAAAGCGCGCCGACAGCAGCGTCTCGCGCATCTCGTCCTCGCGCATGTGGCCGGTGCGCACGAGCGGGAAGTCGGTGAGCAGCACGCCTTCCTCGTCGATGTGTGCGCTGTCGGGCGGCATCGAACCCGGGGTCTTTCCGCCTACGTCGGAGTGGTGCCCGCGCGATCCGACGAAGAAGAGGATCTCGCGACCTTCGGTGTCGAAGACCGGCGTGATCACCGTGATGTCGGGCAGGTGCGTACCGCCCGCGTACGGATCGTTCAGGACATATACGTCCCCGGGCGCGAGCGGATCGCGCACGGCGTGCGCGTCGATCACCGCGCGCACGCTCGCGCCCATCGAGCCGAGGTGCACCGGCATGTGCGGCGCGTTGGCGACGAGATGCCCCTGCGGATCGAAGACCGCGCACGAGAAGTCGAGCCGCTCCTTGATGTTCACCGAATGCGCAGTGTTCTGCAGCCGATAGCCCATCTGCTCGGCGATCGACATGAACAGGTTGTTGAAGATCTCGAGCATGACGGGGTCGGCGTCGGTGCCGACCGCGACGCGGCGCGGGCGCGGTACGTGACGCTCGAGCACCAGGTTCCCGTCGGGCGTCATCCGCGCACGCCATCCCGGCTCGACGACCGTCGTTGCATTGGCCTCGGCGACGATCGCCGGCCCGTCGATCGTGTCGCCCTCGACCATGACCTCGCGGTCGAAGAGCGGCGCATCGCGCCAGTCGCCGTCGACGTACACGCGCACCTGCGTCTGTGCGTCGAGCGCGCCGTCGCGCGCCTTCGCCGGCGCGAGCGACGCCCCTGCGCCGGCGCAGCCCGCCGCTTCGACGACCGCCGACTCGATGACGAGCGGGCGCCCCGGCAACAGGAACGCGAAGCGCTGCCGGTACGCTGCCTCGAAGGCCGTGCGCATCGCATCGATGTCGGCCCACGCCACCGGCAACGCGGTGTCGGTGCCCTGGTAGCGCAGCATCAGGCGCCGCGACACGCGCAATGTGTCGTCGGCCTCGCCCTGCAAGCGCAGCTCTTCGCGTGCGGCACGCTCGAGTGCGTCGAGCTGCTCGTGCGCTGCGGTGAGCCCGGCCTCGTCGAAACGACGCTCGACCGACTGCTCGCGCATCGCGACCGGCTCGGCGAGCCCCATTCCGTACGCCGACAGCACGCCCGCCAGCGGATGCACGAGCACGCGCGACATCGCGAGCGCGTCGGCGACGCCGCAGGCATGCTGGCCGCCCGCGCCGCCGAAGGTCGTCAGCGTGTAGCGCGTGATGTCGTAGCCGCGCTGCACCGAGATCTTCTTGATCGCGTTCGCCATGTTCATCACGGCGATGTCGAGGAAGCCCTGCGCGAGCGCCTCGGCGCCGATCTCGCGGCCGCTCTCGCGCGAGACCTGCGCGGCGAGCGCCTCGAACTTCCCGCGCACCGCATCGGCGTCGAGCGGCTCGTCGGCGTTCGGGCCGAAGACATGCGGGAAGAACACCGGCTGGATGCGACCGAGCATCACGTTCGCGTCGGTGACGGCGAGCGGCCCGCCCTTGCGATAGCAGGCGGGCCCGGGATCGGCGCCGGCCGAGTCGGGCCCCACGCGCATGCGTGCGCCGTCGAAATGCAGGATCGAGCCGCCGCCGGCGGCAACCGTATGGATGCTCATCATCGGTGCACGCATCCGCACGCCGGCGACGAGCGTGTCGAACTCGCGCTCGAGCTCGCCGGCGTAGTGCGAGACATCGGTCGACGTGCCGCCCATGTCGAAGCCGATCACGCGTTCGAAACCCGCCGCCGTGCTGACGCGCGCCATGCCGACGATGCCGCCGGCCGGGCCCGACAGGATCGAATCCTTGCCCTGGAAGACATGCGCATCGGTGAGGCCGCCGTTCGACTGCATGAACTGCAGGCGCACGCCCGGCATCGCACGCGCGACGCGATCGACGTAGCGGCGCAGCACCGGCGACAGGTACGCGTCGACGACCGTCGTGTCGCCGCGGCCGACGAGCTTGATCAGCGGCGAGATCCGGTGCGACACCGAGATCTGCGTGAAGCCGACCTCGGCGGCGATCGTCGCGAGTCGTTCCTCGTGTGCGGGGTAGCGATAGCCGTGCATCAGCACGATCGCGATCGCGTGCAGTCCGCGTTCGAACGCCGCCTCGAACGAAACGCGCGCGGCCGCTTCGTCGAGACCGCGCACGGCGCTTCCATCGGCGCCGATGCGCTCGTCGATCTCGACGACCTCGCGATAGAGCATCTCGGGCAGCACGATCTGCCGCTCGAAGAGCTTCGGCCGGTTCTGGTAGGCGATTCGCAGCGCATCGCGAAAGCCGCGCGTGACCGCGAGCAGCAGCGGCTCGCCGGTGCGCTCGAGCAGCGCGTTGGTGGCGACCGTCGTGCCCATCTTCACGACCTCGACGAGATCGGGGCCGATCGTCTCGCCGCCACGCAGCCCCGTCATCCGGCGGATGCCTTCGACCGCCGCGTCCTCGTACTGCCCGGGGTTCTCCGAAAGCAGCTTCACGGTGGCGAGCGTGCCGTCGGGGCGCCGTCCGACGATGTCGGTGAACGTGCCCCCGCGATCGATCCAGAACTGCCAGCGGCTCATGGCGGCCTCACAGCGATGCGGCCGCCCGCGCGGCCTGGTCATACAGACCCGAAAGCGTGCGCAACATGCGTGCCACCCAGGCGAGCTCGTCGCGCCCGTCGCCGGACCCGACGCGCTCGTCCTGCCGCGTCGGGCCGCCGGCGAGCCGTTCGGGCACCGACGCGATCAGGCAACGCTCGCGCACCTCCCGGTAGCGCTCGACGAGCGCAGCGCCTTCAGCAGTCGTCGAATGGAAGACTTCCTTGCCGACCTTCTCGCCTCGCACGAGGCCGAGACCGGCGAGCTTGCGCAGCGCATAGGCGACGACGTGCGAGTCCTCGTAGTTCAGCGTAAAGCAGATGTCGGCGAGCTTCTTGCCCTTGCCGCGGTGGTGCACATGGTGCAACACGAGCACGTCGGTGATCGTCAGGTCGGCCATGCCCGCCGCAGCCATGCAGCGCACCGCCCAGCGGTCGAAAGCATGCGTGGCGACGATCAGCCCGAATTCGAACTCCGACAACTCCCCCCAGGGGCCTTCGGCCAGGTGCGCCGACGACAGGATGCGCAGCGGCTCGTGCGCGTGCGGCTCGGGCTCTCGCGCGCGCGGCTCGGACTCCGTCGAACGAGGGCGTGCTGCCATGCAACATCTCCAAAACGTGGACGTTTCGTTGACAATTTATCGCATATCTTCCAAAGTCGGAACGACGGGCGCGGGTCGAAACCGACCGCGGCCGCGCATGCGAAGATCGCCTGCAGAACAACACCGAACCGGAGGCCACATGAAATTCGTACCCATCCTGTCCGCTGCGGCGCTGGGCATCGCGCTGGGCAGCGTGTCGTCGGCCGCACTCGCGCAGACCCAGTGGGATCTGCCCGCGGCGTACCCGGCGAGCAACTTCCACTCCGAAAACCTGATGCAGTTCGCCGCCGACGTCGACAAGGCGACCGACGGCAAGCTGAAGATCACCGTGCACGCCGCCGCGTCGCTGTTCAAGGCGCCGGAGATCAAGCGTGCGGTGCAGACGAACCAGGCGCAGATCGGCGAAATCCTGCTGTCGAATTACTCGAACGAGAACGCACTGTTCGGTGTCGACGTGCTGCCCTTCCTTGCCACCAGCTACGAAGCGGCGCGCAAGCTCGACCACGCGTCGCGCCCCACGCTCGAGAAGCTCCTCGCCGCGCAGGGGATGAAGTTGCTCTACACGGTCGCGTGGCCCCCGCAGGGGCTGTACTCGACGAAGGCGCTCGAGGCGGCGAGCGACCTCGAGGGGATGAAGTTCCGCTCGTACAACGCGGCCACCGCGAAGATCGCCGAGATGTTCGGCGCGCAGCCGGTGACGATCCAGGCCGCCGAGCTCTCGCAGGCAATGGCCAGCGGTGCGGTCGAGGCTTTCATCACGTCGAGCTCCACCGGCTACGACTCGAAGGCCTACGAGCACATCAAGTACTTCTACGACACGCAGGCGTGGCTGCCGAAGAACGCAGTGCTCGTCAACCAGTCGGCTTTCGACAAGCTCGAGAAGCCCGTCCAGGAGGCGCTGATGAAGGCGGCCGCCGCAGCGGAGGAGCGCGGCTGGAAGACCTCGGAAGAGAAGACGGCCTGGTATCTCGACCAGCTGAAGAAAAACGGCATGCAGGTGCTGCCGCCCCCGCAGAAGATGGTCGCCGAGTTCGAGAAGGTCGGCGACACACTCGTCGCAGACTGGCTCAAGCAGACCGGAGCCGACGGCAAGGCGATCCTCGACGCGTATCGCAGCAAGTGACGCACGACGCAGCGTAATCACGCTCGATGCGCGCCGCGCTCGACCGGTTGTACGACGCCGCCGCGTGGCTCGCGGCGGTGTCGATGATCGGGCTGCTGGTGATGGTGCTGCTGTCGATCGCCGGTCGCCAGTTCGGCTTCTACGTGCCGGGCACCGACGCCTACGCCGGCTACCTGATGGCGGCGGCCGGCTTCCTCGCGCTCGCGCATACGCTGCAACGAAACGAGCATATCCGCGTCACGCTCGTCCTCACGCTCGTCGGCCCGCGCACGCGCCGCACGCTCGAGCGCGCCTCGCTGCTGCTCGCGCTGCTGCTGTCGGGGCTCTTCGCGTACTACAGCGCCCGCCTCTCCTGGCAGTCGTACGTGTTCAACGACATCTCCACGGCCAGCGACGCAATGCCGCTGTGGATCCCGCAACTGGCGATGGCGGCCGGCACGCTGATCTTCTTCGTGGCCTTCGTCGACCATTTCGTGCTCGAGCTCACCGGGCAGCGGCGCAGCGTGACGCCCGACGCCGAGCCGCTTCGAAACGAATGACGACCTTGCCTACTCCGGCATTCGTCGCCGACAACGCACGCCGCGAGCCGCGATGAGCAGCGTCACGATCACGCTGCTGCTGATCCTCGCGCTGTTCGTGCTGCTCGGCTCGGGACTGTGGATCGGACTCGCGCTCGCCGGCGTCGCCTGGCTCGGCATGGAGATCTTCTCGTCGCGCTCCGCCGGCGACGCGATGGCGATCACGATCTGGGGCACGGCGTCGAGCTGGACGCTCACCGCGCTGCCGCTGTTCGTCTGGATGGGCGAGATCCTTTTTCGCACGCGGCTGTCGGCCGACATGTTCCACGGCCTGGCGCCCTGGATGAACCGGCTGCCCGGTCGGCTGCTGCACACGAACATCATCGGCTGCGCGATCTTCGCTGCCGTCTCGGGCTCGTCGGCCGCCACCTGCGCGACGATCGGCAAGATGGCGCTACCCGAGCTCGGCCAGCGCGGCTACCCCGACGGCATCGTCATCGGCACGCTCGCCGGCGCCGGCACGCTCGGGCTGCTGATCCCGCCGTCGATCATCCTGATCGTCTACGGCGTCACCGCCGACGTGTCGATCGCAAAGCTCTTCGTCGCCGGAATCATTCCCGGCATCCTGCTCGCCACGCTCTTCATGGGCTACATCATCGTCTGGGCGCTGTTCAACCCGGGGCGCGTGCCGCTCGCCGACGAGCGGCTGCGTCTGCACGAGAAGCTGTGGAGATCGCGCCACCTGATCCCGATCACGCTGCTGATCATCGCGGTGCTCGGCGCGATCTACACCGGCATCGCCACCGCTACCGAAGCGGCCGCCCTCGGCGTGGTCGGCGCGCTGCTGCTGTCGGCCGTACAGGGCTCGCTCGACTGGCGCACCTTCGTGCAGTCGCTGCTCGGCGCCACGCGCCTGTATTGCATGATCGCGCTGATCCTCGCCGGCGCCGCCTTCCTCACGCTGGCGATGGGCTACATGGGGCTGCCCCGGCACCTGGCGGAGTGGATCGCGTCGCTCGGCCTGACGCAGTTCCAGCTCATCATCGCGCTCGCGCTCTTCTACATCGTGCTCGGCTGCTTCCTCGACGGAATCTCGATGGTCGTGCTGACGATGGGCGTGATCCTGCCCACCGTCACTGCGGCCGGCATCGACCTGATCTGGTTCGGTATCTTCGTCGTACTCGTCGTCGAGATGGCGCAGATCACGCCGCCGGTCGGCTTCAACCTGTTCGTGCTGCAGGGGATGACCGGCCGCGACCTGATGTGGATCGCACGGCACGCTGCACCGATGTTCGTGCTGATGGCGATCTCCGTGCTGATGATCTACGAATTTCCGTGGCTGGTGTCGTGGCTGCCGCAGCAGATGAAAGGCGTCGCATAGCGCAGCGCATGAGCGAGTTGCTGCGCAGCAGGGCGATCCGCCGCATCGAAGCGGCGGCGCTCGCGTCGACCCCACCCGGAACGCTGATGTCGCGCGCCGCGGATACGGTCGTCGAAGCGACGGCGGCGCTCGCCCGCTCGCTCGAGGTCGGCCGGCCGATCGTCGCCTGGGTCGGACCGGGCAACAACGGCGGCGACGCGCTGCTGGCGGTACTGCGGCTGCGCGAGTTCGGCTTTCCGACGCGCGCAATCGCGCTCGACGCATCGCGCGTGCCGGGCGGCGACGCCGGCGAGGTCTGGAAGCTCGCCCGCACGAAAGGCTTCCCGATCGAAGCGCACGATGCCTGGGAAGCGCTCTTCGCTGCCGCACGCGCGCCGATCGTCATCGATGGCCTGTTCGGCATCGGGCTGCAGCGCCCGCTCGATGCGGCGCTTGCGTCGCTCTGCGCGCGCATCGCCGGGCATCGATGGCCGGTGGTCGCGGTCGACGTGCCGAGCGGAATCGACGCCGACAGCGGAGCGCGACTGGGCAGCAGCGCCGTGCGCGCGCGGATCACGGTGACGATGATCGCCGACAAGCCGGGGCTGCACACCGGCACGGCGCTCGATCACGCGGGAGAAGTGCGCATTGTCGAGCTCGGCATCTCTGCTTCGGAGCGGCGCGCCGCGCTCGACGGCGCTGCGGCCATCGACTGCGGCCGTCTGTTCGACCGCGCACAGGCATCGGCCGCATCGCTGCCGCCCCGCGCGGCGGACACGAGCAAGGGCAGCTTCGGCGCGGTGCTGTGCTACGGCGGCGCACCCGGCCTGCGCGGCGCGGTGCTGCTCGCCGCGCGCGGCGCGCAGGCGATCGGCGCCGGGCGCATCTACGTCGGCACGCCGGCCGGTGAGCTCTTCGATCCGACGCAGCCGCAATGGATGAGCGTCGCATCCGACACCGGATTCGAGCGCTTCGATGCGGTCGCGATCGGCTGCGGTCTCGGTGATTCGCCTGCTGCGCGCGGTGCAGTCGCGCGCGCGCTCGACGACGCCCGCGCGCTGGTCGTCGATGCCGACGCGTTGAACCTGCTCGCGTCCGACGAGTCGCTCGCGCAGGGCTTCGCTGCGGGTGATCCGGCCCGCCCACGCATCCTCACCCCGCATCCACTCGAGGCCGCCCGTTTGCTGCGCACTGACGTGCCTCACGTCCAGTCCGACCGCATCGCCGCCGCCTGCACGCTCGCCGCGAAGCTGCACTGCATCGCACTGCTCAAGGGCGCAGGCACGATCGTCGCCACGCCCGACGGCCGCTGGTCGATCGTGGCCAGCGGCTCGCCCGCGCTCGCCAGCGCCGGCACCGGCGACGTGCTGGCCGGCATGTGCGCCGCATTGCTTGCGCGAGGGCTCGACGCCGAACGCGCCGCGTGCCTGGCCGCCTGGTTGCACGGCGCGGCCGGCGAGGCGTGGGCTCGCGCGAAGGGCACGGCCGACGGGCTGAGCGCGGCCGAGTTGCATGAATGGGTGCGGAGCGCAGCCGCAGATTTGCGCTTCGCGGAGGATCTGCAATGACTTCGAAGGAGAATGCACGCGAGACGGTCCACCGCCTCGCGGACACGATGCGCGACACGTCGATCGTGCGGTTGCTGCACGACGAGCCCCAGCGGCAGGAACGGTTCGTCGTCGACGCTGCCGGGATCCACGCCGACTTCACGCGACAGCGCCTGCCGTCGGCGGCGCTCGACGCGCTGCTCGAACTCGCGCGCGCCACCGGGCTCGAAGCGCAACGCAACGCGATGTTCGACGGCGAGAAAGTTAACTTCACCGAGCAGCGCCCGGCATGGCACATCGCGCTGCGTCGCCCGGCGGGTGCGCAGCGCGGCAACGACCCGGTTGCCGCCGAGGTTGCGCAGACGCTCGAACGCATGACGACCTTTGCCGACGCGGTGCGCAACGGCGGCTGGAAAGGCGCAAGCGGCCTGTCGATCGACGCCGTCGTGCACGTCGGTATCGGCGGCTCGCATCTCGGCCCACAGCTCGCGTGCGAGGCGCTCGCACGCGAAGCGGGCCGTCTCGATTGCCGCTTCCTGTCGAACGTCGACCCCGATGCCTTCACCCGTGCCACGGCCGGGCTCGATCCGCGCACGACGCTCGCCATCGTCGCGTCGAAGTCGTGGCATACCACCGAGACGGCGCGCAACGCACAGGCGCTGCGGCAGTGGTTTACCCAGGCCGGCGTCGCCGGCGACGGCCTGCAGCGCCATCTCGTCGCCGTCACGTCGAACGTCGAGGCGGCCACCGGCTTCGGTCTCGCGAAGGACGCCATCTTTCCGATGTGGGACTGGGTCGGCGGACGCTACTCGTTGTGGTCGGCGATCGGACTGCCGATCGCGCTGTCGATCGGCAGCGCGAACTTCCGCGCGATGCTCGAGGGCGCGCACGCGATGGACCGGCATTTCCGCGAAGCACCGCTCGAGCGCAACACGCCGGTGCTGATGGCGCTCGTCTCACTGTGGAACCGGCTCGTGCTCGACGGCGGCACCGAGGTCGTCATCCCGTACAGCGATGCGCTGCGCAGCCTCGTCGCCTACCTGCAGCAGCTGCAGATGGAGAGCAACGGCAAGCGCATCGGCCGCGACGGAAAACCGGTGTCGTGGCAGACAGTGCCCGCGATCTGGGGTTCCACCGGCACCGACGCGCAGCATTCGTTCTTCCAGGCGCTGCACCAGGGCACGAGCGTGCACCCGGTCGACTTCATCGTCGTCGTGCCGCAGGCCGGCGACGACGAGCATCGCGGCCGCGCGCTGCTCGCCAATGCGCTCGCGCAGGTCGAGGCACTCGCCTGCGGGCGCGAATCCGACGACGAAGACGCCACGTTGGCCGCGCATCGCAGCACGCCAGGAAACCGGCCGTCCACGGTGCTGCTGCTCGATGCGCTCGATGCGCGCCGCTTCGGTGCGCTGATCGCGCTCTACGAGCACAAGACCGCGGCACTCGGCTGGCTATGGGAGATCGACTCCTTCGACCAGTGGGGCGTCGAGCTCGGCAAGGTGCTTGCAGCCGACATCGAACCGCTGCTCGACGCGAAGCGCGAGACACCGCACGCAGGCGATGCGCACGCGGCCGTGCAACCGCTGATCAGGCGGATACGGAAAGCGCTGGCTGATCGGGATGCTCGACGAGGCGACCCGCCTGCAGCGTGATGCGGCGTGCGCAGCGTGCCGCGAGATCGGGGTCGTGCGTGACGAGCAACAGCGTCGCACCCGCTTCGCGGTTCAGCTCGAATAGCAGGTCGATCACGCGCGCGCCAGTCGCAGCGTCGAGGCTTCCCGTGGGCTCGTCGGCGAAGAGCAGCTTCGGCTCGGGCGCGAATGCGCGCGCCAGCGCAACGCGCTGCTGCTCGCCGCCCGACAGGGTCTTCGGGTAGTGCGCGAGCCGGTCTCCGAGCCCTACCCGTTCCAGCAGCCGGCGCGCACGCGCCGCCGCTTGCCGCTCTCCAGCGAGCTCGAGCGGCAGCATCACGTTCTCGAGCGCGGTCATCTGCGGCAGCAGCTGGAACGACTGGAACACGAAGCCAAGATTGCGCGCGCGCCACGCCGCGCGCCCGTCCTCGTCGAGTTCGAACAGCGATTCGCCGAAGACCGTGACGGTTCCTTCGCTCGGCAGGTCGAGGCCGGCCAGCAAACCGAGCAGCGTCGACTTGCCCGAGCCCGAAGCGCCGGTGATCGCAACCGTTTCGCCGGCGGCGATGGTGAACGACAGGTCGTCGAGGATGGTCAGCCAGCCGTCCGCATCGCGAACGCGCTTGCCCAGGTGCTCGACGATAATGGCATCCATGCTCAAGAATCCATTGCGGGTTGATCGCCGCCGCTTCCTCGAAACGCTACTTGTCTCGGGCGCTGCGGTCGCCGCGAGTCTACCTGCCCGGACGCAGGGAGCCGGCGGTGCCTCGTCCGCGACGCCTGCCGGCACGGTGCTCGTGCTCGGCGACAGCCTGTCCGCCGAGTACGGACTGCGCCGCGGCACCGGCTGGGTCGAGCGCGTCGCGGAACGCCTGCGCGAACGGCAACCCCCGTGGGCGTTGGTCAACGCGAGCATCAGCGGAGAGACGACCTCGGGCGGACGCAGCCGGATCGACTCGCTGCTGCGCCGGCACGAACCGCAGATCTTCGTCGTCGAGCTCGGCGGCAACGACGCATTGCGCGGACTGGATCTGCGCAGCACCGAAGCGAATCTGGATGCGATGGTGAAGGCGGCGACCGATTCGGGCGCTCGCGTACTGCTGCTCGGCATGCAGGTGCCGCCGAACTACGGCGCTGCCTACGCCGATGCCTTTGCGGCAATCTACGCGCGCGTCGCGAAGCAGCACGACGCGGCGCTCGTGCCTTTCTTTCTCGAGGCGATCATCAGCGATACGGGCTACTTCCAGCCCGATCGCATTCATCCGACCGAGGAAGCGCAGCCGTTGCTGTTCGAGACGGTGTGGCCAGCGCTGGAGCCGTTGCTGAAGGCGTCGGCGGCGCGCTGAGTACCGCTGGCGGATTTCAGCGATCAGCAGACTGCTTCGCGCTCGCCCCGCCGCCCCGCCGCCCCGCCGTCCCGCCGTCCCGCCGCTCCGCCGTCCCGCTACCGAATGATGCGTTCTCGGCCGTGAAACGAACTTGACGGCGGAAAACGCAACATTCCGTAGCGGGTTTCAGCGGTACTTCCCTGAACGGAAGTTCCAACGCGCGGTGAGTGACTGCCTGCGCTTCATCCCACCGTCTCGAAAGGCTCGAACAGCCTTGCATGCGGAAACCGACCTTCGGCTATGTACGCTGCCTCGGCGGGAGTCGACGAGCGACCAAGGATCGCGTTGCGGTGTGGATGCCGGCCGAAAGCCGCTATGACCTCCCGCACGTCCTGAGCCTGCTTCCGTAGCGACTCGTACACGGGCAGTAGATGCATCGGGGCTTCGGCAAGCAGGTCCCTGCGAAGCTGGACAAGGAGATCGAGGCGCTCGAGGTGGTCTGGACCTTCGCAGTGACCCAGCGGAAGACCGAATACGACCTTGAACCAGGGGGTGCCGAGTGCCGAGTAGTGACCGTTGGCGATGCCGTCCATTGCCAGCGATAGCGCAACCGTGTCCTGCGCGTAGGCACGGGAGGTGCCGCGCCACACGGAGCGCGAAAACTGGTCGAGCACGACAATAAGCGCGAGCCTGCCATGCGGTTCGGACGCCCACTCGCCAAGATGGCCTTCCGCGGCACTCTCGGTCAGGTCGGAGAATCGGGATCTGATCTCGCCATCCGCCCCACCACGCATGCGCCAGAGCCAATGGTCGCGATGCGTGCTCAAATCGACCTCAGGGGCACGCCCCTCCGGGAACCAGAAATCGATAAGCTCGCTCCACGGCGGACGGTCGGTTGTGTTCATCGCGCGATAGCAGGCACTGCAGGAAGTGGTGCCCGAGGCCGGACTCGAACCGGCACAGCCTTGCAGCCGAGGGATTTTAAGTCCCTTGTGTCTACCGATTTCACCACTCGGGCGCCGATCGCAGTGTACCGGCGCGGGAGCCACCGGAGCCGACGGCTCCGCGCGCTCGAAAAAGGAAAATCGATGAAACCGATCACCGTCGATGTTGTCTCCGATGTCGTTTGCCCCTGGTGCTACGTTGGCAAGCGCCAACTGGAGGCCGCGCTCGAACGATGGTCACAACGACATCCCGACGCGCCGATCGAAGTGTCGTGGCACCCGTTCCAGCTCGATCCGAGCATCCCCACCGAAGGCATTCCGCGCGACGACTACCTGCTGCGCAAGTTCGGCAGCGCCGACATTGCGCAGTTGTACGCGCGCGTGGCACAGGCCGCTGCGACGGTCGGGCTGTCGATGAATGTCGAGCGCATTGCACGCCAACCGAACACGCTGCCCGCGCACGCGCTGATCGCCGCAACGCCCGCAGGCACACAGCAGCAGGCGATGGTCGAGACACTGTTCCGCGCTTACTTCATCGACGGCGTGGACCTGAGCGAGCGGGAGAACCTGCTCGACATCGCAGAACGCGCCGGCCTTCCACGCACCGAGGCAGCCGAGGCAATCGATGATCGCGCCTCGCTCGACGCGATCGCCCAGACCGAACGCGGACTGCGCGAGCAGGGCGTGACCGGCGTGCCGTTGTTCATCATCGACCGCCGCGTGGGCGTACACGGCGCGCAAGGCGCCGATGCCATCGTCTCGGCACTCGAGCAGGCGATGCGCGCGCGGGAAGGCACGGACCGCACGCACTCCTGAGGACACGACTGAGGACACGACGGCCAAACTATCGCCTGCGCGCGCACGGCGCCATGAGCAGGCCGGCCGTTTGCGCCGCCTCCGGTTTGGAGATGAAGCCGCCTGCACCGCAACCGGCCCGAGTGGCACGCCGAGCGCAGTCGCGGAACGCCGCGAGATCGACGCTGAAGTCGACGCGACCCTGTCGAAACTGTACGAAACCGCGCCCGGCTCGCGCGAACTCGTGCAGCGCGCCAGTGGCGTGCTCGTCTTCCCGAAAGTGATCCGGGTCAGCCTGGGCGTCGGCGGTGCGCACGGCGACGGCGCACTGCGCAGTGAAGGACGCACCCTCGGCTACTACACCGTGAACGCTGCGTCGATCGGACTACAGGCGGGCGCGCAGTCGCAGGCGGCGATCTACCTCTTCATGACGCCGGACGCATTGCAGCACTTCCGGATGAGCAACGGGTGGACGGCGGGGGTCGATGCCAGCGTCGCGCTCGCGACGATCGGGGCGAACGGACGGATCGACACGGCCAACGCGCAACAGCCCGTCATCGCATTCGTGCTGACGAACGCGGGCCTCGCGGCCGGCGTCGCGCTCGAGGGCGCGAAGGTCACGCCGAAGGAGGCCTGACAGCGCCATCGCATTCGACCGCGCCGCGCACGCCAGGCGGCCGGCTCCGCCGCGCACGCCGGGACGTTCGCTACGCACCCCACAGGGGTTGAACGGACGTGCCCGGCACGTGCGGCGGCCGTGTCGCAGTCGCTCGTTCTGCGTTGCGCAGAATTGACACTGCCCCCTCGCCCGCTATAATCACGGGCTCCCTGCGGGAGTAGCTCAGTTGGTAGAGCGCAACCTTGCCAAGGTTGAGGTCGCGAGTTCGAGACTCGTCTCCCGCTCCAGTTCTTCCCCTTCCAGCCTCCAACTGTCGAGTTCGGCAGTTCGGCCTGCGCTCCCGGCGGAGTGGCAGAGTGGTCATGCAGCGGCCTGCAAAGCCGTGTACGCCGGTTCGATTCCGACCTCCGCCTCCACCCTGAAAATCAAGCACTTACATTCGTGTGGCCGGCGACTCGGGCAAAGTCCGCCAGCAAGCTGTCGGCAGCCTCTCCGCCGATGACCTGGACCGTCTCTTCGATTTTCTGCTGGAACGAGCCGAAACCGTCGAGGACTTCGACCTGGCCCAATCGGCCATCGCAGCCATCCGATCGGCGATCATGACTCAATTGGCCGCGACCCCTTACAGCTTCCGCAAGGTGGGCACAAGCTCGACACGACGAGAGCTCATCATCCCCTTCGAGGCCGCCGGTTACGTGGCGCTTTTCGAGAGTGCAGGCCCGTCGAGTGTGTTGGTGCTGGCGGTCCGCCACCAGCGGGAAGAGGACTACCACTGAGAGAGCAATTCGGCAGCCGCCGTCCGCCGTGGCGCATAGCGCTTGCGGCGTCGGCACCAGCACTCGTCCGGGGTCGAAGCCCCTTGAAATCGGCGACTTGACCTTGACATCATGTTAAGGACGACGATGCATCCTCTGCCGTCGTAACCGGAACGCCCGATGAACACCGCCACCCTTCCTCCCCGACCCGAGATCGCCGCCCCTGCCCTGCGCCTGCAGGTCAAGGGAATGACCTGCGCATCCTGCGTCGGCCGCGTCGAGCGCGCGCTCGGAAAGCTGCCGGGCGTGAGCGACGCGAACGTCAATCTGGCGACCGAGACGGCCTCCATTCACGTCGACGGCTCGGTTGCTGCAGCGGAGCTCGCTCAGGCGGCCGCGCAGGCGGTCGAGAAGGCGGGCTACGAAGTGACGCGCGAACGCTTCGACATCCCCGTAAGGGGCATGACCTGCGCGTCGTGCGTAGGCCGCATCGAGCGCGCACTGGCGAAGGTACCGGGCGTCACGCGCGTGTCGGTCAACCTTGCCACCGAGCGCGCGAGCGTCGAGACACTCGGCGCTACGCCGCGCGAGGTGCTGCACGAGGCGATCGAGCGCGCCGGCTACGAGATCGCAGTCGAAGCCGTCGCCGATACCGCCGGGCAGGCACAAAGCACGACGTGGAGCCTGCCTTCCTGGTGGCCCGTGGCACTCGCCGCGATCCTCACGTTGCCGCTCGTCGCACCGATGGTCGGAACCCCCTTCGGTCGCGACTGGATGCTGCCGGCGTGGGCGCAATTGCTGCTCGCCACGCCGGTGCAGTTCTGGCTCGGCGCACGCTTCTATCGCGCCGGCTGGAAAGCGCTGCGCGCCGGCACCGGCAACATGGACCTGCTCGTCGCGCTCGGTACCTCGGCCGCGTACGGCCTGTCGGTCTACCTGATGTTCACGCACAGCGGACACGGCGCGCCGCACCTGTATTTCGAAGCATCGGCGGCGGTCATCACGCTCGTGCTGCTCGGCAAGTGGCTCGAGGCGCGTGCGAAGCGACAGACCACCGATGCGATCCGTGCGCTGAACGCGCTGCGACCCGAGGTCGCACGCGTGCGTCGCGACGGCGTCGAAACCGAGGTGCCCGCCGCGAGCGTGCGCATCGGCGACCTGGTCGTCGTACGGCCGGGCGAGCGCATCGCGGTCGACGGCGAAGTCGTCGAGGGTCGCAGCCATGCCGACGAGGCGCTGATCACCGGCGAAAGCCTGCCGGTCGCCAAGAGCGTCGGCGACGCCGTGACCGGCGGCGCGATCAACGGCGAAGGTCTGCTCGTCGTGCGCACGCTCGCGGTCGGCAGCGAATCGCGGCTCGCCCGGATCATCCGGATGGTCGAGGACGCGCAGGCGGCGAAGGCGCCGATCCAGCGTCTCGTCGATCGCGTCAGCGCGGTGTTCGTGCCGGTGGTACTCGTCATCGCGCTCGTCACGCTGGTCGCATGGGGCGCTGTGAGCGGCAACTGGGAGCAGGCGCTGCTCAATGCGGTGGCGGTGCTGGTCATCGCCTGCCCGTGCGCGCTCGGCCTGGCGACACCGACGGCGATCATGGCCGGCACCGGCGTCGCCGCCCGACACGGCATCCTGATCAAGGACGCCGAAGCGCTCGAGATCGCGCACTCGGTGGATACCGTCGCCTTCGACAAGACGGGAACATTGACGATCGGGCAACCGCGGCTGGCTGCGGTCCTCGGCGCCGACGGGCGGGACGCCGACGAGGTACTGAAACGCGCTGCAGCGCTGCAGCGCTTCAGTGAGCACCCGTTGGCCCGCGCCGTCACCGACGATGAACGGGTTCGCGAGCTGTCCGTCCCCCAGGCGCAGGACGTTCGCGCGCTTGCCGGTCGCGGCGTCCAGGGCGTCGCCGACGGCGAGACGCTGGTTCTCGGCAGCCCTCGCCTGCTCGAAGAGCTCGGCCTGTCGCAGGGCACGCTCGCTGCAGAGGCAGCGTGCCTGCAGCAGGAAGGCCGCACCGTGTCCTGGCTCGCGCGCGAAGCTGCGAACGAACGCGAGTTGCTCGGCCTGCTGGCCTTCGGCGACGCCGTCAAGCCGGAGGCCGCGACGGCGGTCTCCGCACTTCATGCGCAGGGCATCCGCACCGTTCTCGTCACCGGAGACAACCGCGGCAGCGGCAATGCCGTCGCCGCCGAGCTCGGCATCGACGAAGTACGCGCCGAGGTGCTGCCCGAGGACAAGGCCGCGATCGTCGGCGAGCTCAAGCGAGGCGGCGCAGTGGTCGCAATGGTCGGCGACGGTATCAACGACGCGCCGGCGCTCGCTGCGGCGAGCGTGGGCATTGCGATGTCGACCGGCACCGACGTCGCAATGGAAGCCGCCGGAATCACGCTGATGCGCGGCGACCTGCGTCTCGTCGCCGACGCGATCGACGTGTCGCGTCGCACCTACGCGAAGATCCGCCAGAACCTGTTCTGGGCCTTCGTCTACAACGCCGTCGGCGTGCCGCTGGCCGCCTTCGGGTTGCTCAATCCGGTGATCGCGGGCGCTGCGATGGCTTTCTCGAGCGTGAGCGTGGTGACCAACGCGTTGCTGCTGCGGCGCTGGAGGCCCGTCGAAGAGCGTAGCGACGCCGTGCCGGCCCATGCACGGGAAGCCGCGAAAGCGCCCGCTGCCGTGGCCACGGACGCAGGCGCAGGCGCAGGCGCAGGCGAAAGTAGCGCCGCCGCCGTCGAATGAGCCCCGCATGACCCGGCAGCCGATGAACATCGGCGAGGCATCCCGCGCTTCGGGCGTCTCGCCGAAGATGATCCGTCACTACGAATCGCTCGGCCTGATTCCGCCGGCCGAACGAAGCGACGCCGGCTACCGAAGGTATTCGGGCAACGACGTGCACCTGCTCAGTTTCATCGCGCGCGCACGAGACCTCGGCTTCTCGATCGCCGAGATCTCGCAGCTGGTGAGCCTGTGGCAGGACCGCACGCGCCCGAGCGCAAAGGTGAAGGCGCTCGCGCTCGAGCACGTAGAGCGTCTCGAGCGAAAAGCACGCGAGCTGCTCGAGATGAAGGCAACGCTCGAGAAGCTCGCTGCATCGTGTCACGGCGGCGATCGCCCCGAATGCCCGATTCTGGATACGCTGGCCGCAGGCGCCCAGGAGCCGGGCGATCGATCAGGGGCGTGATCCAGCTACCAGTTGAACTCGCCGTTGCGATCGAAGAAGCGACCAGTCGGCCCATCGTCTCCGATCAGCGCATATCGAACCGACGCCAGCGCAATGCCGGCGTTGTTGACGAGGATGTCGAGGCGACCGTGTCGCTGCTCCCTTGCCGATTCCGTCGGTAGCGCCGGTGACCGGGGCAATGGAATCATGCTTTTCGGTCATGGAGCGACCCTCCGTTCAGCGGGCGTGTGGCGTCATCAGGCCGAATCGCGCAGGTACGGCCACGCGCGACGCAGGTAATAGGTCATCGACCAGACGGTGAGGATCGCCGCCGCGTAGATCAGCCAGGTACCGACCAGGTGCGTGTCGAGCACGCCGAACAGCGGCCGGTGATACAGCAGCATCGGGATTGCGACCAGTTGCGCGATCGTCTTGAACTTGCCGATCGAATGCACGGCGACGCTGGTGCGCGCGCCAACCTGCGCCATCCATTCGCGCAGCGCCGAGATCGTCAGCTCGCGACCGACGATGATTGCCGCGATGATCGCATCGACGCGCCCGAGCGCCACCAGCATCACGAGCGCGACGCAGACGATCAGCTTGTCGGCAACCGGATCGAGGAATGCGCCAAAGGCCGAGGTCTGCCCCCAGCGACGCGCGAGCCAGCCGTCGAGCCAGTCGGTGATCGCCGCGGCGACGAAGAGCACGGTGGCGATCACGTTCTGCGCCTGTTGGCTCACCGGCAGGTAGAACACGGCGACCAGCAGCGGAATCGCCAGCACGCGGGTCCAGGTGAGCAGCGTCGGAAGATTCAGAACCATGCGGGGATCGCGAGTACGTGCATGAAGGGTTTCGCCGGTTCGCGTGGCCCGCAACGCGTTCAGTGCAGCCGACGATAGATTTCCTCGGCGAGCGTGCGCGAAACACCCTCCACCGAGGCGAGGTCGTCGACGCTCGCCGCCATGATGCCACGCAGCCCCCCGAAACGCGCGAGCAGCCGCTGCCGGCGCCGCGGGCCGACGCCGTCGATCTCCTCCAGGCGCGAGCTCTGGCGCGTCTTCGCGCGTCGCGCGCGCATGCCGGTGATCGCGAAGCGGTGCGCCTCGTCGCGGATCTGCGCGATCAGCATCAGCGCCGCCGAATGCGCGCCCGGAACGATCGGCGCGCGCCCATCGGCGAAGACGAGCGTCTCGAGTCCGACCTTGCGCAGCTCGCCCTTCGCCACCCCGACCAGCGTCGAGATATCGAGGCCGAGGTCGGCGAAGACCTGGCGCGCCACCTCGACCTGGCCGGCGCCGCCGTCGATCAGCACGACGTCGGGCAGCGGCGCCTCCGAATAGCGCCGTGTGAGCACCTGGCGCATCGCGGCGTAGTCGTCACCCGGCTCGATGTCGCGGATGTTGAAGCGCCGGTACTGCGAGCGCTGCATCGCGTGGTGCTGGTAGACGACGCACGAAGCCTGCGTCGCCTCGCCCATCGTGTGGCTCACGTCGAAGCATTCGATGCGCAGCGCATCGAGGTCGCTCGCATCGTCCAGGCCCAGCAGTTGCGCGAGCGCGCGCGTGCGCGCCTGCTGCGAGCCCTCCTCGGCGAGCACGCGCGCGAGCGACAGCTCGGCGTTGCGACGCGCAAGGTCGAGCCATTCGCGCCGCAGACCCTGCGGCTGGCGGATCCATTGCACCGCGTGGCCGGCCTGCTGCTGCAGCCATTCGAGCAGCGCCGCATCGGGCGGCACGCCGTCGACGACGAGCACCGCCGGCACCGGAACGCCGTCGTAGTGCTGCGCAACGAAGGCCTCGAGGACATCGGCGCTCGTCTCGGCGTCGCCTGCTTCGACCGCGTGCACCGGGAAGACCGGTTTGTCGCCGAGGTGACGCCCGCCGCGCACCATCGCGAGGTTCACGCAGACACGGCCGCCGCGCATCGCCACCGCGATGATGTCGGCGTCGGCGTCGGGCATCGTCTCCATCGACTGGCGGCTGAGCACCTTCGAGAGCGCCGCCATCCGGTCGCGCAGCACCGCCGCCGCTTCGAAGCGCAGCGCCGCCGCCTCTTCGTGCATGCGCTGCTCGAGCTCGGCGAGCACCTGCCGATGCTCGCCCTGCAGGAAACGCACCGCAGCCTCGACGTCGGCCGCGTAGGCCTCACGATCGATGTTCGCGACGCAGGGCGCGCTGCATCGCCCGATCTGGTGCAGCAGGCACGGCCGGGTGCGGTTGGCGAACACGCTGTCTTCGCAGGTGCGCAGCCGGAACACCTTCTGCAACACCTGGATCGCCTCGCGCACCGCCTTCGCGTTCGGAAACGGCCCGAAGTATTGGTTCCGCTTGTCAACCGCGCCCCGGTAGTAGACGAGACGCGGGAACTCGTGCCCGGTGATCTTCAGGTACGGATACGACTTGTCGTCGCGGAACAGGATGTTGTAGCGCGGCGCCGCCGTCTTGATCAGGTTGTTCTCGAGCAGCAGCGCTTCGGCTTCCGAGCGCGTGACGGTCGTCTCGATGCGCTCGATGCGCTCGATCATGTGCGCGATGCGCGGGCTCGGCTGGCCCTTGTTGAAGTACGACGACACGCGCTTCTTCAGGTCGCGCGCCTTGCCGACGTACAGCAACGCATCGTTCGCGCCGATCATCCGGTAGACGCCCGGCCGGTTCGGCAGCTGCGACAGGTACGCGCGAAGATCCTCCCGCACGTCGATCAGGCGCGGAACAGCGCGGCGAGCCGTTCCTGGAAGCCCTCCGGTTCACTCCACTCGAGCCGCGCAAGCAGCTCGTCGGCGAGGTCGGGCCGGTTGCAGACGAGCACCATGTCGCAACCGGCACCGAGCGCCGCGTTCGCACGCGCGACGATGTCGCCGGCCACCGTTGCACCTTCCATCGTCAGGTCGTCGCTGAAGACGAGCCCGCGGTAGCCGAGCCGCTCGCGCAGGATCGTGCGTAGCCAGCGCGTCGAGAAGCCGGCCGGCTGTTCGTCCACCCGCGAATACACGACGTGCGCCGGCATCACCGACAGCAGCGTCTCGCCGAGCCAGTCGTAGGGCGCCGCGTCGCGCGCGAGCACGGCATCGAGCGCGCGCTCGTCGACCGGCAGCGCGACGTGCGAATCGGCGTCGGCGAAGCCGTGCCCGGGGAAATGCTTGCCGCAGTTGGCCATGCCGCCGAGAAGCAGGCCGTGCGCGAGACTGCGCGCGAGCGCCGCGACCGCGGCCGGATCGGAGTGGAACGCACGATCGCCGATCACGGCCGAACGCCCCCAATCGAGATCGAGCACCGGCGTAAAGCTCAGGTCGACGCCGACCGCGCGCAGCTCCGAGGCGATCGTGCGACCGAACTCGGTCGCGCGCCGGCACGCTGCCTGCGGATCTTCGTCCCAGAACCGGCCGAGCTCGCGCATCGGCGGCAGGGCCGTGAATCCCTCGCGAAAGCGCTGCACACGGCCACCTTCATGGTCGACGCAGACGAGCAGCCTCGGCGTTCGCAGCGCGTGGATCTCGGCGCACAGGCGCTCGAGCTGCGGCTTCGATTCGAAGTTGCGCGCGAAGAGGATCACGCCGCCGACCAGCGGATGCAGCAGGCGCTCGCGCTCGCGGTCATCGAGCGCGAAGCCGGCCACGTCGACGACCACGGGCCCGCGTGAAAGCCTTGCCGGCCCGCCCTGCCCGTCGCGCGACGACTGGGCCGCACCTGCAGGCGATTCCTGCCGCGACCCGCTCATCGCGACTCCCTGCGTTCGACAATGACGAAGGCGACCGCGCTGTCGCGCTCGTCGGACAGCGACACGTGCGCAACCAGCCCGTGCTCCTCCAGATGCCGCTCGAGCGCATTGTGCGCGACCGCTACCGGACGACCCCGCGCGTCGTTGAGCACCTGCAGCGAATGCAGCGTCATCGGCGCGTGCAGGCCGACGCCGAGCGCCTTGCCGAAGGCCTCCTTGGCCGCGAACCGCTTGGCGAGATAGCGCGTCGCGTAGCCGCTGCCGTGCCCTTCCTTGCCGCGGCGACGGCGATACTCGGCGAACTCGTCGTCGCCGAGCACGCGGCGCGCGAAACGATCGCCCCAGCGCGCGAGCAGCGTCTCGACGCGCTCGACGAGCACGATGTCGGTGCCGACGCCGTAAATCATCGCGGGCTGCCCCCGGCCGCCTCGCGAATCAGCCTTTTCATCTCGCGCACCGCTTCGCGCATGCCGACGAACAGCGCGCGCGAGACGATCGCGTGCCCGATGTGCAGCTCGCGCACGCCGTCGAGCGCAGCAACCGGCTGCACGTTGAAGTAGTTCAGCGCGTGCCCGGCGTTGAAGCGCATGCCGTGCGCGCGAATCGCCGCACCGGCACTCGCGATTCGCGCCAGCTCGGCGACCACCGGCGCGCTGTCGGCATCGCGTCCCTGCGAGTGGAAGGCATGCGCGTAGGGCCCGGTGTGCACCTCGCAGACGCGCGCGCCGACCGTGGCCGCCGCATCGACCTGCCGGGGGTCGGCGTCGATGAAGACACTGGTGACGATGCCGCCCTCCGTGAGCGCAGCGACGAAATCGCGCAGCCGCCCGGGCTGCCCGGCCACGTCCAGCCCCCCTTCGGTCGTCACTTCCTGGCGCCCCTCGGGGACGAGCATCGCCATCTCGGGCTTGAGCTGCAGCGCGATGCGCAGCATCTCGTCGGTGGCCGCCATCTCGAGATTGAGCTTGATGTGCGTGAGCTCGCGCAGGCGCCGCACGTCGTCGTCGTGCACGTGCCGACGGTCTTCGCGCAGGTGCACGGTGATGCCGTCGGCGCCGCCCAGATGCGCCTCGACGGCGGCCCACACCGGGTCGGGCTCGTAGGTGCGACGCGCCTGGCGAACGGTCGCGATGTGGTCGATGTTGACGCCGAGCTCGATCATGTCGGGATTCTTCTCACCTTCAAAGCTTCTGCAGGTCGATCAGGATCTGCCGCGTGCTCAACGGCACGCCGTCGAGGTGATGCGACAGAATCGCCCGCGTCAGCCATTTTGCCTGTTGTCGCGCGGCAACCGAACCCGAGCGCCCCTGGGCGAGGTCCTGCAACACCTGTCCGGGCACCGTATCGGGCGCGCCCGCGTCGCGTGCAACGAAGCCCTCGCCGGGCCGCCATGCGTAGAAACGTTGCGCGTCGATCGGCTCGCGAGCCGCGTCGCGCTCCAGATCGGGCGCATAGCCGATCTCGCGCAGCAACGTCCACTCGAAGCGGCGCAGCGTCTCGTCGAGCGAGGCGCCCGACGCGAGCTGCGCGAGCGCCTCGCCGTAGGCGTCGAACAGCAGCGGATGCGGATCCTCGCGCGCAAGCAGCCGCATCAGCAGCTCGTTCAGGTAGAACGCGCACAGCAGCGCGTCGCCGCGCGGCGCATCGAGCCCGCCGCTCCATTCGGCACCGGTGATCGTGCGTAATTCGCTGCGGCCGGTCCAGGACACGCGCAAGGGCTGGAACTGCAGCAGTACCGCGCGCAGGTTCGAGCGGGGGCGCTTCGCGCCCTTGGCCACCGCGGCGATGCGGCCGTGCTCACGCGTGAGCAGGTCGACGACGAGACTGGTTTCGCGATACGGGGTCGAGTGCAGCAGCCAGGCAGGCTCCTCGCGCCTACTCGTAGCCATAGCTTCGCAGGCTCTGCTCGCTGTCCGCCCAGCCCGACTTCACCTTCACGAAGAGCTCGAGAAAGACCTTCGTGCCGAACAGCCGTTCGAGATCGAGGCGCGCGTCGGTAGCGATGCGCTTGATCCGTTCGCCACTGGCGCCGATCACGATCGGGCGCTGCGCCTCGCGATCGACGACGATCGCCGCGTGGATGCGCCGCAGATTCGGCAGCTCCTCGAACTGCTCGATCTCGACCGTGCTCGTGTACGGCAGCTCGTCGCCGAGCTGCCGGAAAAGCTTCTCGCGGATCGTCTCGGCCGCGAGGAAACGTTCGCTGCGGTCGGTGAGCGCGTCGGCGTCATAGAGCGGCGGTGCCTCGGGCAGGCGCTTCGCGCACTCGTCGACGAGCGTGTCCAACTGCCGACCGCTGCGCGCGCTGAGCGGAACGATCGCGTCGAACTCGCGCACCTGGCGCACGCGATCGATCGCCGGCAGCAGCCGCTCCTTGTCCTTCACCAGATCGACCTTGTTCATCGCCAGCAGCACCGGCCGATCGGCGGGCAACGCCTGCGCGATGCGCGTGTCGGTCGCCGTCCAGTTGCGCGCGTCGCAGACGAGCACGACGACATCGGCATCCTGCGCCACCTGCATCGACGTGCGATTCAGCACCCGGTTCATCGGACCGCCGATACGCGTCTGGTACCCGGGACTGTCGAGGAACAGCAGTTGGGCGTCGGGGCGATGCACGACGCCGACGATCCGGTGACGTGTCGTCTGCGGCCGGTCGGAGGTGATCGACAGCTTCTGCCCGACCAGGCGGTTGAGCAGCGTCGACTTGCCGACGTTCGGACGCCCTACGATGGCGACGGTTCCGCAGCGGAACATCGACGTGTGCAGGACGATGCCTGCTCAGGCGGCGCCCGACGCAGCGTCCGCAGCGGCACCTGAAACGGCGCCGCCCGAAGATCCGTTCGATGCGCCGCCCGACGTTCCGTTCGGTGCGCTCTCCGGCGCCGCACGAGATCGCGAGCGCCGTGCCGACGCCTTCGCCTGCGCCGCGTCGAGCGCGCCGCGGGCGGCCGCCTGCTCGGCGGCGCGCCGGCTCGCGCCGCTGCCGAGCACGCGGATCTGCAGCTTCGGTATCGCGCACTCGACCTCGAACACCTGATTGTGTGCCGCGCCGTGCGTCGCGACGACCGAATAGACCGGCAGCGGCAGCTTCTTGCCCTGCAGATGCTCCTGCAGCAGCGTCTTCGCATCCTTGCCGAGCGTCTTCGGATCGACCGTCTTCAGGATCGGCTCGTACAGCGCGACGAGCATCGATTGCGCCGCATCGAAACCGGCGTCGAGGAACACCGCCCCGACCAGCGCCTCGACCGTGTCGCCGAGGATCGACGGACGGCGAAAGCCGCCGCTGCGCGCTTCGCCTTCGCCGAGCAGCAGATACGCGCTCAGGCCGAGCCGTTGCGCGATCTCGACCAGCGACTGCTGCTTGACGAGGTTCGCGCGCAGCCGTGAGAGATCGCCTTCATCGATACGCGCGAAATGCCGGTAGAGCATCGCGGCCACGACACAGTTGAGCACCGAGTCGCCGAGAAACTCGAGGCGCTCGTTGTTCGGCTGCCCATAGCTGCGATGCGTCAGCGCCTGCCGCAGCAACGAGTCATCGGCGAAGCGATGACCGAGTTGCCGTTGCAGGTCGTCGAGGTTCATCGCCCTCAGCGTACCCGGTTCGAGCCCTGGTAATCGATGACCAGCGAGGCAGGCCCGTACAGCGGAATGCGCTTCTCGTACTGGAACGACACCGACATCGTGCCGTCGGGCTGGCGCTCGACGAGGAGATCCTTGCCGCCGATCGACTTGATGTCGTCGATCGCGGCGAAGCGATCGAACGCGACCTGCACGTCGCGCGGCGTGGTCGCGCCGCCGTCGCCGACCTTGTTCACTGCGCTGACGATCGCCCGGTACTCGAGCGCGGACGGAACGACACGCAACACGACGAGTGCCACGACGACGACCACTGCCGACGCGAGCAGCAGTCCGATCAGCGAGAGGCCGGTTTGCCGGCGCCGCAATGCGCCGAAGGAAGCGGGGTTTCGATTCATTGGAAAGGTCCGATGCGCCCGAGGTCGCTGAAGTTCATCCAGATGAAAAACGCCTTGCCGACGATGTTCTCTTCAGGAACGAAACCCCAGAACCGACTGTCCAGACTGTTCTCGCGGTTGTCGCCCATCATGAAATAGTGACCGGGCGGCACCGTGCACGTCACCCCCCCAGCCGAGTAACGGCAGTTATCGAAGTGCGGGAAGCGGAACACAGGCTGAATGTCAGACGGTTTTTCCAAGTCTGTCAATATCTTATGAGCGACATCTCCGATTCTTTCTGAGAACTGCGGATAGAGCGTCAGCTTGCGCGCGTCCTCGAACTCGCCGGCCGGCGCCAGCTCCACCAACTGCCCGTTGATCGTCAGGCGCTTGTTGTGGTAGGCAACCGTGTCCCCGGGCACGCCGATCACGCGCTTGATGTAGTCCACCGACGGGTCCTGCGGGAAGCGGAACACCATCACGTCGCCGCGTTGCGGGTCGTTGACGGCGAGCACCCGGGTGTGGATCACCGGCAGGCGCACGCCATAGGTGAACTTGTTCACCAGGATCAGGTCGCCGACGACGAGCGTCGGCAGCATCGACTCCGACGGGATCTTGAAGGGCTCCGCCACGAACGAGCGAAGCACGAAGACGACGAGAATCACCGGAAAGAGCCCGGCGGTGTACTCGAGCCACAGCGGCTGGCGGGTGCGGTTCGCGCGCAGCGCCTCGCGCTCGGCCTCGACGGCGGCGGCGCCCGCCGAATGGTTCAGCGCCGGCGCCCCGACACGATCGAACTCGGCAACCGCCGCATCGGCCGCGCGCAGACGGCGCGAGCGGAAGACCAGGCGGTCGGCCAGCCAGGCGACGAAGGTGACGACGAGCAACAGAAACAGGATCAGCGCAAAATTCATCGTCGTGCGCTCATCGTGGTGCATGCTTATAAATCGAGGGATTCATCGATCGTCCACCTGTAATACGGCGAGAAAGGCCTCCTGCGGGATCTCGACGCTGCCCACCTGCTTCATCCGCTTCTTGCCGGCCTTCTGCTTTTCGAGCAGCTTCTTCTTGCGCGAGATGTCGCCGCCGTAACACTTGGCGAGCACGTTCTTGCGCAGCGCCTTCACGTTCTCGCGCGCGATGATATTCGCGCCGATCGCGGCCTGGATCGCCACGTCGTACATCTGCCGCGGAATCAGCTCGCGCATCTTCGCGACGACCTCGCGTCCGCGGCTCTGCGCGACGCTGCGATGCACGATCAGCGACAGCGCGTCGACCTTCTCGTTGTTCACGAGAATGTCCATCTTGACGACGTCCGCACTGCGGTACTCGAGGAACTCGTAATCCATCGACGCGTAGCCGCGCGAGGTCGACTTCAGCTTGTCGAAGAAGTCGAGCACGATCTCGTTCATCGGCAGCTCGTAGGTGAGCTGCACCTGGCGGCCGTGGTACGCGAGGTTGCGCTGCACCCCCCGCTTGCCGGTGCACAGCGTCATTACGGCACCGACGTATTCCTGTGGCGTGAAGATCGTCACCGTGACGATCGGCTCGCGGATCTCCTCGATCTTCGACGGCTCGGGCATCTTCGACGGGTTCTCCACGCGCAGTACCTCGCCGTCGCGCAGCAGGATCTCGTAGACGACGGTAGGCGCCGTCGTGATGAGATCCATGTCGAACTCGCGCTCGAGCCGCTCCTGCACGATGTCCATGTGCAACAGGCCGAGGAAGCCGCAGCGAAACCCGAAGCCGAGCGCCTGCGACACCTCGGGCTCGAACTGCAGCGACGCGTCGTTCAGCTGCAGCTTCTCGAGCGCCTCGCGCA
>CAZIDY010000037.1:0-28157 GCA_964538505.1 uncultured Limnobacter sp.
AAAGCCAGGTCGTCGTGCGCTTCTGGATCGTCACGATGATGCTGGTGCTGTTCGGTCTTTCAACGCTGAAGCTGCGCTGATGTCCGGACACACGCCACCGCAACCCGGGCTCTTCGACCTCGCCGGCCGCAGCGCACTCGTGCTCGGGCTCGGCGCCTCGGGCGCCGCGATGGCGCGCTGGCTTGCGCGCCAGGGCGCGACAATTCGTGTTGCCGACACGCGCAGCGCGAATGGCGACGGGATCGAGGCGTGGCCGGTGCTACGCGACTCGATCGACGGCATCCGCTACCTCGAAGGTCCGGCCTGGGATGAGCACTGGCTCGATGGCATCGACCTGGTCGCGTGGAGCCCGGGTCTGTCGATCGAGAAGGGGCCGTCGGCTGATTTCCACGCGCGCGCGCTCGAGCGCGGCGTCGCGGTGGCGGGCGAGCTCGAGCTCTTCGCGCAGGCGCTTGCCGACCTGCGCGAGAGCGGTTATTCGCCGCAGGTCGTCGCGGTCACCGGTACCAACGGGAAGACGACGACGACGGCGCTCGTCGCGCACCTTTGCCGCGAATCGGGCGTCGATGTCGTCTGCGCGGGCAACATCCGCCCGCCGATGCTCGACGCGCTGCGCGAAGCACTCGATGCCGATCGGCTGCCTGCCACCTGGGTGCTCGAGCTGTCGAGCTTCCAGCTCGCGCTCGCGCGCAGCTTCTCGCCCGATGCGGCGGCCATCGTGAACGTGGCCGACGATCACCTCGACTGGCACGCGTCGATGCAGAGCTACGTCGATGCGAAGCAGCGCATCTTTGCGCACGCGCGCGTCGCCGTCTTCGATCGCGGCGACGAACGCAGCGCGCCGCGCGATCCGGCCCCGTCGCTGCGAGTCGTCTCCTTCGGTGCCGATGCGCCCGCTGCCGCCGGACACTTCGGGCTCGTGCAGGACAACGGCATCGACTGGCTTGCGCACGCGCAGCCGGAGGACGAGCCGGGCGGCCCGGTGTCGGCGCGCCGGCGGCGCGCGGCCGTCGGCTTTTACGTACGTCGCCTGATGCCGGCCGACGCGCTGCGCATCCGCGGGCTGCACAACCGGCTGAATGCGCTCGCCGCGCTGGCGCTGTGCGACGCGATCGGCGCTCCGATGGCGAAGCTGCTGCACGCGGTGCGCAGCTACGCCGGCGAGCCGCATCGCTGCCAGCTGGTCGCGACGATCGATGGCGTCGAGTACTACGACGACAGCAAGGGGACGAACGTCGGCGCTACCGTCGCGGCGCTGCGCGGGCTCGGCCGGCGCTGCCGGCTGATCGCGGGCGGCGACGGCAAGGGGCAGGACTTCTCTGCGCTCGTCGAGCCGGTTCGCCAGCACGCCGCATCGGTCTACCTGATCGGCGTCGACGCACCGCGCCTGCGCGAGACGCTCGCCGCGAGCGCAGTGCCGCTGCTGGCCTGCGCTTCGCTCGAGGAGGCGGTCCGGCGTTCCGCCGATGACGCGCTCGATGGCGAGGCGGTGCTGCTGTCGCCCGCGTGCGCGAGCCTCGACATGTTCCGCGACTACGAGCATCGCGGGCGGTGTTTCGTGCAGGCGGTGCGCGCGCTGGCCCCCACCGGTGCCGTGGGGCGCAGCGCGACCGATGGCGACGCGGTCGGTGGCGACGCAGGAGATCGATCGTGCTGAGCCTGCGCCTGCCCGGAAAGCTGCGCAGCGCGCGTGCGGCGCCGGCGGTGTCGCGCGGCGGCGCGCTGCGTTTCGATCGCCGGCGCACGACGTCGGCCGCGCCGTCGCGCGCCGCGCAGAGCATCGATCACGCGCTGCTGTGGGTCGTCGGCACGCTGCTGATGATCGGCCTGGTTATGGTGTATTCGGCCTCGATCGCGCTGCCCGACTCGAGCCGTTTCGCAGCCTACTCGTCGACGCACTTCCTGATGCGGCACGCGTTCGCGCTCGCGGTCGGCGCCGGCGCCGCGCTGGTCGTCTTCTCGATTCCGATCGCCCGGCTGCAGGAGTCGGCCAAGTGGCTGTTCCTGCTCGGCCTCGTGCTGCTCGTCGTCGTGCTGATCCCCGGCGTCGGCAAGGAGGTCTACGGAGCGCGGCGCTGGCTGTCGCTGTACGTGCTGAACCTGCAGCCGTCGGAGCTGATGAAGCTCTTCGTCGTGCTCTACGTGGCCGACTTCACGATGCGCAAGCAGGACTCGATGCAGAGCTTTCGCAAGGGCTTCCTGCCGATGGGCGCGGCCGTTGCGCTGGTCGGGCTGCTGCTGCTGCTCGAGCCCGACCTCGGTGCCTTCATCGTGATCGCGGCGGTCGCGATGGGTCTGCTCTTCCTCGGTGGCGTCAACGGTAGGCTGTTCGCCGCGCTCGTCGTCATCGCCGGCTCCACCTTCTCGCTGCTGATCTGGCTGTCGCCGTGGCGGCGCGAGCGCATCTTCGCGTACCTCGATCCCTTCGACGCCGCCAACGCGCTCGGCAAGGGCTACCAGCTGTCGCACTCGCTGATCGCCTTCGGTCGCGGGGAGCTCTTCGGCGTCGGGCTCGGCGCGTCGGTCGAGAAGCTGCACTACCTGCCCGAAGCGCACACCGATTTCCTGCTCGCCGTGATCGGCGAGGAGCTCGGGCTCGTCGGCGTACTGACGGTGATCGTGCTGTTCTTCTGGTTCACGCGCCGCGCCTTCGAGATCGGCCGGCAGTCGATCAAGCTCGAGCGCACCTTCGCCGGCCTCGTCGCCAAGGGCATCGGCCTTTGGATCGGCGTGCAGGCGTTCATCAACATGGGCGTGAACATCGGGCTGCTGCCCACGAAGGGGTTGACGCTGCCGCTGATGAGCTACGGCGGCAGCGGCATCCTCGTGAACTGCATCGCCGTCGCGATCCTGCTGCGGGTCGACTTCGAGAACCGGAAGCTCATGCGAGGTCTCGGATGACGGGCCGGACCATCCTCATCATGGCCGGTGGCACCGGCGGCCATGTGATGCCCGGACTCGCCGTCGCCGCCGAGATGCGTGCGCGCAACTGGAGCGTCGTCTGGCTCGGCAACCCCTCCGGCATGGAGGCGACGCTGGTGCCGAAACACGGCATCCCGATGCAGTGGGTGCGCGTCGGCGGCGTGCGCGGCAAGGGGCTCGTCACCCGGCTGCTGCTGCCGCTGACACTGCTGCGCGCCTTCGCGCAGAGCGTGCGCGCGCTGCGCACGACGCGGCCGACGGTCGTGCTCGGCATGGGCGGCTACGTCGCGTTTCCGGGGGGCATGATGGCTTCGCTGCTGAACCGTCCGCTCGTCGTCCACGAGCAGAACTCGGTTGCGGGCCTGACGAACCGGCTGCTGTCGCGCGTCGCCGACCTCGTGCTCGAAGGTTTCCCGGGCACGCTGCCCGGCGCGCGTTTCTGCGGCAATCCGCTGCGTGCCGGGATGATCCGCGACGACGATCCACGCGAGCGCTACGCGCAGCGCAGCGGGCCGCTGCGGCTGCTGGTCGTCGGCGGCAGTCTCGGTGCGCAGGCGCTGAACGAGATCGTTCCGCAGGCGATCGCGGCGATGCCCGAGAGCGTCCGGCCGCAGGTCGTGCACCAGAGCGGGCGCGACCGTCGCGACGCGCTCGAGGCGCACTATCGCGAGCTCGGCCTCGCCGCGCACGTCGTCGAGTTCGTCGACGACATGGCCGGCGCCTACGAATGGGCCGACCTGCTGATCTGCCGCGCGGGGGCGATGACGATCGCCGAGATCGCGGCGGCCGGCGTCGCGAGCCTGCTCGTGCCGTTCCCGCACGCGGTCGACGATCACCAGACGAGCAATGCGCGCTTCCTGGCCGGCAACGACGCCGCGCTGCTCGTGCCGCAGTCGCAGCTCGACGCGACTTCGCTCGCGCAGCGGCTGGCGTCGCTCGATCGCGTCGCGCTCGCCGGGATGGCTGCCCGCGCGCGCTCGCTCGCACGTCCCGACGCGACGCGCCAGGTCGCCGACTTCTGCGAGGAGGCCGCGCGGCTGCGCGGCGCGCGCGCATGAAGCATCGCGTCAAGCACATTCATTTCGTCGGCATCGGCGGCTCGGGGATGAGCGGCATTGCCGAGGTGCTGCTGAACCTGGGCTACCGGATCAGCGGCTCGGACATCGCCGCCGGCACGGCGACGCGCCGCCTCGAAGCGCTCGGCGCCACCGTCTGCCAGGGGCACGATGCAGCGAACATCGAGGGGGCCGACTGCGTCGTCGTTTCCACCGCGGTGCGCGGCGACAACCCCGAGGTGATTGCCGCGCGCCAGCGGCAGGTGCCGGTCGTGCCGCGCGCGATGATGCTCGCCGAGCTGATGCGCCTGAAGCGCGGCATCGCGATTGCCGGCACGCACGGCAAGACGACGACGACGAGCCTGGTCGCATCGGTGCTCGCAGCCGGCGGGCTCGACCCCACTTTCGTGATCGGCGGGCGCCTGACCAGCGCCGGCGCCAACGCGCGGCTCGGCGCCGGCGAGTACATCGTCGTCGAGGCCGACGAGTCCGACGCGTCGTTCCTGAACCTGTCGCCGATGATCGCCGTCATCACGAACATCGATGCCGATCACATGGAGACCTACGGCCACGATTTCACGCGGCTGCGCCAGGCCTTCGTCGATTTCACGCAGCGGCTGCCCTTCTACGGCGCTGCGGTGCTGTGCATCGACGATCCGCACGTGCGCGAGATCGTCCCCTTCGTCTCGCGCCCGGTGCTCGGCTACGGCCTGGGCGCCGACGCGCAGATCCGCGCCGTGGACGTACGCGCCGAAGGCGCACAGATGCACTTCAACGTGCTGCGCTCCGATGCGGCGCCGCTGCCCGTCGTACTGAACGCGCCCGGACTGCACAACGTGCGCAACGCGCTCGCCGCGATCGCCGTCGCCGACGAGCTCGACATCGACGACGATGCGATCCGTTCGGCGCTCGCGCAGTTCACCGGTGTCGGCCGGCGCTTCCAGTCCTGGGGCGAGCTCGCGGTCGACGCCGCGCAGGGCGGCGGGCGTTTCGCGCTGATCGACGACTACGGCCATCACCCGGCCGAGATGGACGCGACGCTGGCCGCCGCGCGCGGTGCCTTCCCGGGCCGGCGCATCGTGCTGGCCTTCCAGCCGCATCGCTACACGCGTACGCGCGACCTCTTCGAGGATTTCGTGCGCGTGCTCTCGGGCGCCGATGCAGTGCTGCTCGCCGAGGTCTACGCGGCCGGCGAGGCGCCGATCGTCGCCGCCGACGGCCGTGCGCTGGCGCGCGCACTTCGCGTCGCGGGCAAGGTCGAGCCGGTCTTCGTCGACGACATCGCTGCGATGCCGCGCGCGATTCTCGATGCCGCCCGCGACGGCGATGTCGTGCTCACGATGGGCGCCGGCTCGATCGGCTCGGTGCCCCAATCGATCGTGGAGATGCAGCCGTGAGCGCGATGCCGGATCCGAAGGCGATGGGCAAGGTGGCCGTGCTGTGCGGCGGTCGCTCGGCCGAAAGCGAGGTCTCGCGGATGTCGGGCGCCGGCGTGCTGGCCGCGCTGCGTTCGTCGGGTGTCGATGCGCACGAATTCGATCCGGCGCAGCGCCCGCTCGACGATCTCGTGCGCGAAGGTTTCGCGCGTGCGTTCATTGCGCTGCACGGACGCTACGGCGAGGACGGCACGGTGCAGGGCGCGCTCGAGCTGCTCGGCATTCCGTACACCGGAAGCGGCGTGATGGCTTCGGCGATCGCGATGGACAAGGTCTATGCGAAGCGGATCTGGATGACGCACGGGCTGCGCACGCCGGACTTCGTTCTTGCGGGTTCTGCGCGCGAGCTGGCCGACGCGACCGCCCGGCTGGGCCTGCCGATGGCCGTGAAGCCGAGCCGCGAAGGCTCGACGATCGGCTTCACGAAGCTGCTGTCGATCGATGATGCCGCAGCCGCCTTCGATGCGGCGCGCGAGCACGACGTCGACGTGCTCTGCGAGGCCTTCGTGCAAGGGCGCGAGCTCACCGTGGCCGTGCTCGGCAGTGGCGACGAGGCGCAGGCGCTGCCGATCATCGAGATCGTCGCGCCCGACGGCAACTACGATTACCAGAACAAGTACTTCAGCGACGACACGCGCTATCTGTGCCCGGCGCCGCTCGACGCGGCGTTCGCCGCTTCGATCGCCGAGCTGGCGCTGGCTGCCTATCGCGCAATCGCCTGCGAAGGGTGGGGCCGCGTCGACGTCATGCTGCGGCAGGGCGACGACGCGCCGTTCCTGCTCGAGGTGAACACCTCGCCCGGCATGACCGGCCACTCGCTGGTCCCGATGGCGGCGCGTGCGGTCGGCATCTCCTATGAAGAGCTGTGCCTGCGCATTCTCGCGTCGGCCCGCCTGAAGATCGGGGTGCACGATTGACCGGCCTGTGGCACGACCCGCGCGCGCTGAACGCGCTGGCCAATGCGCTGCTCGCCGCGACGCTGCTCGCTGCGCTGGCCGCGGCATCGTGGTGGGTCTCGCAGCGTCCGCTGTTCACGCTCGCGCACGTGCGCATCGCCTCCGCGGAAGGGCACGAACTGGAGCGCGTCTCGCCGGCGCAGTTGCGCTCGGCGGTCGCGCGCGAGGTCGGCGGCAACTTCTTTGCGGTGAAGCTCGACGGCGTGCGCTCGGTCTTCGAGTCGGTTCCCTGGGTGCGTCGTGCCGGCGTGCGACGGGTCTGGCCCGACGGCCTCGAGGTATCGATCGAGGAGCATCGCGCGCTCGCGCTGTGGGGCGACGGACGCATCGTCAACACCTTCGGCGAGCTTTTCGTCGCGAACCTTGCGGAGGCCGAGGACGATGGCCCGCTGCCGCAGCTCTCCGGCCCCGATGGCACCGAACGGCAGGTCGCACGCCGCTACGCCGAGCTGCGCGAAGCGGTCGTGGAGCTCGACGTGCAGCCGGAAGCGGTCTCGCTGTCGGCGCGCCACGCCTGGACATTGCGGCTCGACGACGGAACGACGCTGCTGCTCGGGCGCGACCAGGGCATCCCGGTCGAGCGTCGCATCGCGCGCTGGGTCGAGGCCTGGCCGCTCGTCGTCGCGACGCTGAACCGTCGTGCGCAGGTTGTCGACCTTCGCTATCCGAACGGCTTCGCGATCCATTCGCTCGCGTGGCTCGATGCCGAGGCCGACGACGAACCGATTTCCCCGGCCGCGCAAGCCCCGCGGCCCGGTGCCCGAGCCGCCCGCCGGCATGACCTGCGATAACAAATGACCAGAGACGCGAAGGACCTGATCGTCGGACTCGACATCGGCACATCGAAGATCGTGGCGATCGTCGCCGAGATGCGGCCCGACGGCCACTACGAGATCGTCGGTCTCGGTCAGCACGACTCGCGCGGGCTGAAGAAAGGCGTCGTCGTGAACATCGAATCGACGGTCGCGTCCATTCAGCACGCGCTCGAGGAAGCCGAGCTGATGGCCGACTGCAAGATCCGCACCGTCTACACGGGGATCGCCGGCAGCCACATCCGCAGCTTCAACTCGAGCGGCATGGTGGCGATCAAGGACAAGGAGGTCAACGAGGCCGACATGTCCCGCGTGATCGAGACCGCCAAGGCGGTGAACATTCCCACCGACCAGCAGATCCTGCACGTGCTCGCGCAGGAATTCATCATCGACGGCCAGGAGGACATCCGCGAGCCGATCGGGATGAGCGGCGTGCGCCTCGAGGTGAAGGTGCACATCGTCACCGGCGCGGTCTCGGCCGCGCAGAACATCGTCAAGTGCGTGCGCCGCTGCGGGCTCGAGGTGAACGACCTGATGCTGCAGCCGCTCGCCTCGAGCATGGCGATCCTCACGCAGGACGAGAAGGAGCTCGGCGTCGCGCTCGTCGACGTCGGCGGCGGCACGACCGACATCGCGATCTTCACCGGCGGCGCGATCCGCCACACGGCGGTGATCCCGATCGCCGGCGACCAGATCACCAACGACATCGCGATGGCGCTGCGCACGCCGACGCTCGAGGCCGACGACATCAAGCTGCGCTACGGCATCGCCCGGCAGATGCTGGCCGACCCGAACGAGAAGATCGACGTGCCGGGCCTGGGAGAGCGCGCGCCGCGCACGCTGTCGCGCCAGGCGCTCGCTGCAGTGATCGAGCCGCGCATCGAGGAGCTCTTCTCGCTCGTGCACCAGGTGATCCGCGAGTCGGGCTACGAGGAGCTGCTGTCGTCGGGCGTCGTGCTCACCGGCGGTACCTCGCTGCTGCCCGGGATGGTCGAGCTCGCCGAAGACATCTTCCTGAAGCCGGTTCGCATCGGCATGCCGGCGTACACCGGCGGGCTCGCCGACGTCGTGCGCTCGCCGCGCTACTCGACGGCGGTCGGGCTGCTCGAGGAGGCGCGGCTGCAACGCATGCGCGGGCGCAAGGTCGCCGAGCAATCGGGTTCGTTCAGGGAAACGTTGCGAAGAATGAAGGAGTGGTTCCTCGGAAATTTCTGATTCCGTTCACGTCTCGAAGAAGAAGCCTTTCATAACCATAAATCGTCGTTTTTCATTCACCGGGAAGGGTCGACGTCTTCCCACCGTCCTGGAGAAAAGCACCATGAGTTTCGAACTGATCGAGCAGGAAGTCGAAGGCGCCGTCATCAAGGTGATCGGTGTCGGCGGCGCCGGCGGCAACGCGGTCAATCACATGATCAACCGCGACGTGCAGGGCGTCGAATTCATTGCGGTGAACACCGACCGGCAGGCGCTGCGTCGTTCGCTTGCCGAGCGCACGATCCAGCTCGGCGAGATGGGCCTGGGCGCCGGCGCCCGGCCCGAGGCCGGCCGTGCCGCGGCCGAGGCGATGCGCGAGGAGATCCGCGCCGCGCTCGAAGGCTCGAACATGGTGTTCCTGACCGCCGGCATGGGCAAGGGCACCGGCACGGGCGCGTCGCCGGTGGTCGCCGAGCTCGCCAAGGAGATGGGCATCCTTACCGTGGGAGTCGTCACCAAGCCCTTCGACTTCGAGGGCGCGAAGAAGCTGCAGATCGCCGAGCACGGCATCGACCAGATGGTCGAGCATGTCGACTCGCTGATCGTCGTGCTGAACCAGAAGCTGTTCGAGGTGATGGACGACGACGCAAGTCTCGAGGACGCGTTCAAGCGCGCCGACGACGTGCTGCACAACGCCGTCGCCGGCATCGCCGAGATCATCAATGTGCCGGGGCTGGTCAACGTCGACTTCGCCGACGTGAAGACAGTGATGGGCGAGCAGGGCAAGGCGATGATGGGCATCGGCGAGTCGTCGGGGCTCGACCGCGCGCGCATCGCCGCCGAGCAGGCGGTGTCGTCGCCGCTGCTCGACGGCGTCGACCTGCAGGGTGCACGCGGCGTGATCGTCAACATCACCGCCGGGCGCAGCCTGAAGCTCAAGGAGACGAACGACGTGATCAACACGATCAAGGCCTTCTGCGCCGACGACGCGACGATCATCCACGGCACCGTCTTCGACGAGAACATGGGCGATCGCCTGCGCGTCACCGTCGTCGCCACCGGCATCGGCCGCCGCCCGGCCAAGCCGATGCTGGTGCCGCAGAGCCAGATGCGCACCGGCACGCACGACGCCGCGCCGATGCAGCAGCCGAACTACGAGCAGTTCGAGCAGCCCACCGTCTGGCGCAGCCCGCGAGCCTCGGCCGCCGCGCAGGTCCAGGCGCTCGAGGACAGCGGCGTCGAGCGTTTCGACATTCCGGCGTTTTTGCGGAAGCAGGCCGACTAACGTCGGCATGGAGGGTGGCTGAAGGCGGTGAAGGGTAAAGGGTGAAGGGTGAAGGGGGACGGCAACGAGCCATGCGAGGCTTCACTCATCCATTTCCGCCTTCGTTCAGCGCATAACGCCCCGGTCCCTTAAAATCGCAGGTTTCCCGCTTGCACCGCTGGTGCTTGGCGAAAAATGGAGGCGCACTTCAATGATTCAGAAAGGCCAACGCATCCCCGACGCCACCATCCAGGAGTACGTGCAGACCGAAGGGCCGGGGTGCTCGATCGGCCCGCGCAAGCTCAAGGTGCTCGACGAGGTGCGCGGCAAGCGCGTCGTCGTGTTCGGGCTGCCGGGTGCGTTCACGCCGACCTGCTCGGCGCAGCATGTGCCCGGCTACCTCGAGAAGTACGACGCGCTCAAGGGCAACGGCGTCGACGAGATCTGGTGTGTCTCGGTGAACGACGCCTTCGTGATGGGTGCGTGGGCGCGTGACCAGGGCACCGACGGGAAGATCCGCATGATCGCCGACGGCGGTGCCGAATGGACGCGTGCGCTTGGGCTCGACGCCGAGATTCCCGGCATGGGCGTGCGCTCGAAGCGCTACTCGATGCTCGTCGAGGACGGCGTCGTCAAGGCGCTGAACGTCGAGCAGCCCGGCAAGTTCGAGGTTTCGGACGCCGATACGATGGTGAAGCAGGCATGAGCTGCGCCCGCGCGCCTTCGATGACCGACCCGCCGCGATGATGCGCCAGCGAACGATCGGCTCGCTCGTGCGTACCACGGGCGTCGGGCTGCACTCGGGCGAGCGCGTCGAGCTCACGCTGCGCCCGGCGGCGCCCGACACCGGCATCGTCTTCCGCCGCGTCGACCTCGACCCGCCGGTCGACATCCGCAGCGCGGCCGAACGCGTCACCGACACGCGGATGGCGTCGACGCTCACCGCGGCCGACGAGGGCCCGCTCGCACAGGTGCGCGTCGCCACCGTCGAGCACCTGATGTCGGCGCTCGCCGGCATGGGGGTCGACAACGTCTACGTCGACGTCACCGCGCCGGAGATTCCGATCCTCGACGGCTCGGCCGGCTCCTTCGTCTACCTGATCCAGTCGGCCGGCATCGTCGAGCAGCGTGCGACGAAGCAGTTCATCCGGCTACTCGAGCCGGTCGAGGTGCACGACGGCGACAAATGGGCGCGGCTCGATCCGCATTTCGGCTTCAAGCTGCGCTTCTCGATCGACTTCGCGCATCCGGCGATCGACGCGACCGAGCAGGTCGTCGAGGTCGATTTCGCCAGCGTGTCGTACGTGAAGGAGGTCTCGCGCGCGCGCACCTTCGGCTTCATGCAGGACGTGGAGACGCTGCGTGCGCACGGCCTGGCCAAGGGCGGCAGCTTCGGCAACGCGATCGTCATGGACGAGTATCGCGTGCTGAACGACGACGGGCTGCGTTTCGGCGACGAGTTCGTCAAGCACAAGATCCTCGACGCCATCGGCGACCTGTACCTGGTCGGCCATCCGCTGCTCGCCGCGTACAGCGCGCACAAGTCGGGTCATGCGCTGAACAACCTGCTGTTGCGCGAGCTGCTCGCGCACGAGAGCGCCTGGGAGCTCGTCGGCTTCACCGAAAAGCGCGACGCGCCGCGACCCTTCGCGCTCGACTGGAGCCATGCCTGAGCGGCGCCGGTGATCTTCCTGCGCGTACTCGTCGTCGTGCTGCTCGCCGCGGTCGCGTACTGCGCACTCG
The DNA here is from genome assembly GCA_964538505.1 of uncultured Limnobacter sp. GTDB lineage: Bacteria > Pseudomonadota > Gammaproteobacteria > Burkholderiales > Burkholderiaceae_E > Zeimonas. The sequence goes on from CAZIDY010000037.1 coordinate 11,383, forward strand.
GCTATGTCTTCACGCGCGACCGTCGCTATCTTCGGCTCGCCTGGCGCCTGCTCGTCGCCGGGCTGTTCGCCGCGCTGGTGTTCTTCATCGTCCTGATCATCGAGCGGCTTACCGCACCGCCCCCGGTGGCGACGCTCTCCGGCGTATGGTCAACGCGAACCGCGGTGGTGTCGCACGAGACGCTCGAGCGCAGTGCCGAGCACGGGCGCGTCGGTCGATCGGCGCAACTGCTCGAGCGCGTGCAGCGCGGTTGACGGAATCACCGCACGCGGCGTGCGGGCGGGAGCCGCTGCGGTATCGCGGATTCGCTGCGCGACGATCCGGATGCGGTCGATGCCCGAGAACTGCAGCTGCAGCGCCTGCAGCATCGTCGGCGCCGACTGGCGAAGGCGCGCGACCCACGCGGCGTTCGGTGCCCGCAGCGTCAGGGTGCCCGCATCGAGCGTTACCACCGTCAGCGGAACGTTCGGAAAACGCGCCGCGATCAGCGACTGCAGCTCGACGAGGCGGTCGACGCGCAGCGCGAGCGCGCGGAATCCGGCTTCGTCGTCGAGCCACGCGGCGGCTGCGCGGGCGGAGGTCGCTTTCATCGGTACACGGTAGCATGGGCCGGGGCGCCCGGCCGCGCATGCTAGACTGTGCCGGTTTCGCGTGCGCTGACGCCGTTCTCCGCGTCGTTCCGCCGGTTCGAGGCGTCGTACCGCGCCCCGTGCGGTGCCGAGCGCGCCACCTCCCGGTGTCGGTCGCATCGTCTCCCGTCGATCCGACCCTGGCCGAATGCTCCAGAATTACCTTACCCGGATCTTCGGCAGCCGCAACGAGCGTCTGCTGAAGAGCTACCGCAAGACCGTCGCGCAGATCAACGCGCTCGAGCCGCAGATGCAGGCGCTCGGCGACGAGCAGCTCGCGGCGAAGACGGTCGAGTTCCGCCAACGCATCGAATCGGGCGAGACGCTCGATGCGCTGCTGCCCGAAGCCTTCGCGGTGTGCCGCGAGGCTGCGGTACGCACGCTCGGCATGCGCCACTTCGACGTGCAGCTGGTCGGCGGCATGGTGCTGCACTCCGGCAAGATCGCCGAGATGCGCACCGGTGAAGGCAAGACGCTCACCGCGACACTCGCCGTGTACCTGAACGCGCTCGCCGGCAAGGGCGTGCACGTGGTCACGGTAAACGACTATCTCGCCGCGCGCGACGCCGAATGGATGAGCAGCGTCTACCGCTTCCTCGGCATGTCGGTCGGCACGATCCTGTCTCAGCAGGCCACCTCCGACAAGAAGGCCGCCTACGCCGCCGACATCACCTACGGGACGAACAACGAGTTCGGCTTCGACTACCTGCGCGACAACATGGAGTACGCCGTCGGCGACCGGCGTCAGCGCGAACTCTTCTACGCGATCGTCGACGAGGTCGACTCGATCCTCATCGACGAGGCGCGCACGCCGCTGATCATCTCGGGGCAGGCCGAAGACCACACCGAGGCCTACCAGCGCATGACCGCCGTTCCGCCGCTGCTCGAGGAGATGGCCTCCGAGCCGAAGTCCGGCGAAGAGGAGCCGCCCGGCGACTACTGGGTCGATCGCAAGGCACACCAGGTCTACCTGTCGGAGGCGGGCCATGAGAAGGCCGAGCGAATCCTCTCCGAGATGGGCCTGCTGCCGCAGGGTGCGAGCCTGTACGACGCGAGCAACATCGGCCTGATGCATCACCTGATGGCCGCGCTGCGCGCGAACACGCTGTTCCTGAAGGACCAGCAATACGTCGTGCAGAACGGCGAGGTGATCATCGTCGACGAGTTCACCGGGCGCCTGATGCCGGGCCGGCGCTGGTCCGAGGGACTGCACCAGGCGGTCGAGGCGAAGGAAGGCGTCGCGATCCAGGCGGAGAACCAGACGCTGGCGTCGATCACCTTCCAGAATTACTTCCGCATGTACGGCAAGCTCGCCGGCATGACGGGGACGGCCGACACCGAGGCCTACGAGTTCCAGGAGATCTACGGGCTCGAGACGGTCGTCATTCCGACCCACCGTCCGATGATCCGCGACGATCGCCAGGACCAGGTCTTCCGTACGGCGAAGGAGAAGTTCGACGCGATCCTCGCCGACATCCGCGACTGCTACGCGCGGGGCCAGCCGGTGCTGGTCGGCACGACGTCGATCGAGAATTCCGAGCTGCTCGCCGGACAGCTGCAGCGCGTGAAGCTTCCGCACCGCGTGCTCAACGCGAAGCAGCATGCCAGCGAGGCCGAGATCGTCGCGCAGGCCGGCCGGCCGAAGATGATCACGATCGCCACCAACATGGCGGGTCGTGGTACCGACATCGTGCTCGGCGGCAACGTCGAGAAGCAGATCGACCTGCTGCGCGCAGATGACTCGGTGCCCGAAGAAGACAAGCAGGCGCGCATCGAGACGCTGAAGAGCGAGTGGCAGTCGCTGCACGACGAGGTCATCGCCGCCGGCGGGCTGCACATCGTCGGCACCGAGCGCCACGAGTCGCGACGCATCGACAACCAGTTGCGCGGGCGTTCCGGCCGGCAGGGCGACCCCGGTTCGTCGCGCTTCTATCTGTCGATGGAAGATCCGCTGCTGAAGATCTTCGCCGGAGATCGCCTGAAGGCGATCATGGACCGCCTGAAGCTCCCCGAGGGCGAGCCGATCGAGGCCGGCATGGTCTCGCGCTCGATCGAATCGGCGCAGCGCAAGGTGGAGGCGCGCAACTTCGACATCCGCAAGCAGCTGCTCGAGTACGACGACGTCGCCAACGACCAGCGCAAGATCGTCTACGCCGACCGCAACGCGCTGCTCGAGTCCGAAGACGTCTCCGAGCGCGTCACCGAGCTGCGCCAGCGCGTGTTCACCGATCTGTTCCGCGAGCACGTTCCGCCCGATTCGGTCGAGGAGCAATGGGAGCTCGATGCGCTGGAGGCTGCGCTCGAGAACGAGTGGCAGCTGGCGGTGCCGCTCAAGCGCATGCTCGAGGAGAACGAGCATCTCACCGACGACGAGCTGCTCGATGCGGTGCAGAAAGAGGCCGAGCGGACGTACCGCTCGAAGGTCGACCAGGTCGGCGCCGAGGTATTCGCCGGCTTCGAGCGTTCGATCCTGCTGCAGACCATCGACCAGCACTGGCGCGAGCATCTGTCGTCGCTGGACTACCTGCGCCAGGGCATCCATCTGCGCGGCTATGCGCAGAAGAACCCGAAGCAGGAATACAAGCGCGAGGCCTTCGAGATCTTCGGGTTGATGCAGCAGCGGATCCGCACCGACGTCACGCGGATCCTGATGACGGTGCGTATCCAGTCGGCCGAGCAGGCCGAGCAGGTCGAAGAGACGATGCAGCCGCAGTATACGAAGGTCAATTACACGCACGCCGATTTCGATCCGTCGGTTGCCGAGACGGCCGACGCCGATCCCGAGGCGATCGCGCTCGCGGTGCAGAATGCACCGCGCGCCGCCGAGGCGTCGGCGCAGCAGCCGGTGCGCCGCTTCGGCCAGAAGATCGGGCGCAACGATCCCTGTCCGTGCGGGTCGGGCAAGAAGTACAAGCAGTGCCACGGCCGCCTCACCTGAACACGCGCGCGTCCTGAGAATCCGATGCCCGTGAACCTCGTAGCGCCTTCGCGCGACGCGCTGCTGCCCGTGCCGGGCGTCGACATCGGCACCGCGCGCGCGGCGATCCGCAAGCCCGACCGGCGCGACGTGCTGGTGCTCAGGCTCGCCGCCGGCTCGACGGCCGCGGGCGTCTTCACCGGCAATCGTTTCTGCGCCGCGCCGGTCGTCGTCTGTCGCGAGCATCTCGCGGGCAGCGACGGTGCGGTGCGTGCACTCGTCGTCAACACCGGCTGCGCGAATGCGGGCACCGGTCAGCAGGGGCTCGACGATGCGCGCGAGAGCTGCGCCGCGCTCGCGCGACGGCTCGGCGTTTCGGCCGACGCTGTGCTGCCGTTCTCCACCGGCGTCATCCTCGAGCATCTGCCGATGCAGCGGCTGCTCGCCGGCATCGATGCCGCGGTCGAGACGCTCGGTGCGAGTGACTGGCTCGATGCGGCCGAGGCGATCATGACGACCGACACGGTCGCGAAAGCCGCGTCGCGGCGCGTCGACATCGGCGGCCGATCGGTCACCATCACCGGCATCGCCAAGGGCGCCGGCATGATCCGCCCGGACATGGCAACGATGCTCGGCTTCGTCGCCACCGATGCCGCGGTGCCGGTCGACGTGCTCGCGCGCTGGTCGCGCGAGGCGGCAGACGCGAGCTTCAACCGAATCACCGTCGATGGCGATACGTCGACCAACGACTCCTTCGTGCTCGCGGCCACCGGTGTATCGGGCGTGGCGATCGGCGCAGCCGACGCCGACGGCCCGGCGGCGAAGCCGCTGCGCGAGGCGATCTGTGCGGTCGCCGTACAGCTCGCGCAGGCGATCGTGCGCGACGGCGAGGGCGCGACGAAGTTCATCGCGGTGAAGGTGGAAGGCGCGCGCGACGACGCCGAAGCCGCGGCGGTGGCCTACACCGTCGCCCATTCGCCGCTGGTGAAGACCGCCTTCTTTGCCAGCGACCCGAACCTCGGCCGCATTCTCGCGGCGGTGGGTCGTGCCGGCGTCGCCGACCTCGACGTCGATCGTGTCGATCTCTTCCTCGACGACGTGCACGTCGCCACGCGTGGCGGCCGCCACCCGCAGTATCGCGAGGAGGACGGCCAGCGCGTGATGAAGAAGGCCGAGATCGACGTGCGCATCGTGCTCGGGCGCGGCAGCGCGTCGACGATGGTCTGGACCTGCGATCTCTCGCACGACTACGTTTCGATCAATGCCGACTACCGGTCCTGATCCGGCTTCGCGCAGCGGCGTCGATCCGTCTGCGCTGGCCCGTGTCGTCACGCGTGCCGAGTCGCTGCTCGGCCGTCTCGAGCAGCTGATCGGGCCTGCGGCTGCGCCCGACTGGGACGCGGCGATCGCCTGGCGCTGGCGTCGTCGCCCGACGGCCTTCGGCGTGCGCGCCGCGCTGCTGCCGGTACGGCATGTCGCGCCGATCCGGCTCGACGACCTGAAGCACATCGACGAGCAGAAGCAGGCGATCGAGCGCAACACGCGGCAGTTCGTGCAGCGGCGCCCGGCGAACAACGTGCTGCTCACCGGCTCGCGCGGCACCGGCAAGTCGTCGCTGATCAAGGCGCTGCTGAACGAATACGCGCCCCGCGGGCTGCGACTGATCGAGGTCGACAAGGACGATCTCGTCGACCTGCCCGAGATCGTCGAGCTGGTCGCCGGGCGTCCCGAGCGTTTCGTCGTCTTCTGCGACGACCTGTCCTTCGAGGAAGGCGAGCCCGGCTACAAGGCGCTGAAGGTGGCGCTCGATGGCTCGGTGGCGGCGCAGTCGGAGAACGTGCTGATCTACGCCACCTCGAATCGCCGCCATCTGATGCCCGAGTACATGCGCGAGAACCTCGAGGCGAAGCACCAGTCCGACGGCGAGATCCATCCGGGCGAGACGGTCGAGGAGAAGATCTCGCTGTCCGAGCGTTTCGGGCTGTGGGTGTCGTTCTATCCGTTCCGGCAGGACGACTATCTCGCGATCGTCGCGCACTGGCTCGCGCGCTTCGGCTGCGACGAACGCGAGATCGACGAAGCCCGCGCCGACGCGCTGCGCTTCGCGCTCGAGCGCGGCTCGCGCTCGGGGCGCGTTGCCTGGCAGTTCGCGAAGGACCGCGCCGGGCGCGATCCGGCCGAGCGCGGCTGAGGCCGCTTCCCGGCGCGCAGCCGATGATCGAGGTCGCGGTCGGCGTTCTCATTCGCGCCGACGGCGCGGTGCTCTTCGGCCAGCGTCGCGTCGGCAAGCCCTATGCGGGCTGGTGGGAGTTTCCGGGCGGCAAGCTCGAGCCCGGCGAGTCCGTCGAAGAGGCGCTCGCGCGCGAGCTGCACGAGGAGCTCGGCATCGATGTGCAGCGTTCGTTCCCGTGGATGGTGCGCGAGCACGTCTATCCGCATGCGCACGTGCGGCTGTCGTTTCGCCGGGTCGTCGACTGGCGCGGCACACCGTGCGCGCGCGAAGGACAGGCGCTCGCCTGGCGTTACCCGGCGGCGATCGACCTCGCGCCGCTGCTGCCGGCGGCGATTCCGGTCATCGGCTGGCTGCGGCTGCCGCAGCGCCTGGGGATCAGCAACGCGTTGGGCATGGGCGACGAGGCGTTCGTCGCATCATTGCGCATGGCGCTCGCGGGCGGGCTGCGACTCGTGCAATTGCGCGAGCCCGGAATCGCGCCCGATCGTCTCGATTCGTTGTGGCGGGAGCTGCGCCGGCAGTGCCGCGCAGCCGGTGCGGCGCTCGTCGTCAACAGCGCGCATCCGGCGTCGTATACGCGAGGCTGCGACGGCGTGCATCTTCGAGGCGCCGATCTGCACGCGTGCGTCTCGCGTCCACCGCTGTCGATCGTCGGTGCGTCGTGCCACGACGCACGCGACCTCGAGCGAGCGCGCGTGCTCGGTGTCGATTACGTGGTGCTCGGTCCGGTGAAGCCGACGCAGTCGCATCCGGATGCAGCGGGCCTCGGCTGGCCCGCATTCGCGGCGCTCGCCCGCAACGCGCACGTCCCGGTCTATGCACTCGGAGGCCTGGACAAAACGGATGCCGAAGACGCATCGGTCGCCGGCGCCCACGGCATCGCGATGCTGCGCGCCGCGTGGCGCTGAGGAAAGGTTTCTACCCTTCTCCCTTCTCCCTTCCCCCTTCTCCTTCCTCTGACCCCTCGATCCGATACCGCTCCGCCGCCCACGCGCCGAGATCGAGGTTCTTGCAGCGTTGCGAGCAGAACGGCCGCCAGCGGTTCGACGCGCTGAAAGGCGTCTTCCTGCCGCAGGCCGGGCAGTCGACGATGACGTCCTTCTTCATTGCGTCAACGCTTCGTGATTGCCTCAGAGATTGCACAGGCCAAGCTCGAAATCGATGTTCGTGTCGGCTGCACGCGGGCGAACGTCGCCGTTGCGCATCGTGAAGCGGATCCACAGCAGGTACTTGTTCGCACTGATTTCGGGAATCGCGCCGAGCGATTCGTCGAGTCGCAACTGGACCATCTGGTAGGTCTTGCCGCCGAGCGGCTGCTGGTAGCTGCCCTGCTGCGCCGTCAGGCTCGTGCGCTGCGCGCTCTCGCGCAGCAGTCGCAGCACGATCGTCAGGCTGTCGTACATCGGGCGGAACGGCGCCACCCACCCGGAGATGTCCTGCTGGCGCACTTCCACCGGCCGGTGCTGCCACGCGTAGTACGACGGCAGGTCGAATTCGCAGGCGCCGCCGGCGATGAACATGCGACTGCGGATGCTCATCAGCCATTCGTTGTCGCGCAGGTGCTGTCCGCTCTTGCCGGTCGCCGCGCCCAGCCCGCCGAGCGCCTCGTCGATCTCGCCGAGAATGCGGTCGAGCGCCTCCTGCGACACCTCGGGGCTGTTGCGGAAGCCCATCAGTGTCTGGCGCTGTCGCTCGAGCTCCTGCAGCAGGTCGGATTTCAGGTCGGCGCGTCCGGCCACGTCGAGCACCTCGAACAGCGTGCCGAGCGCAACGTGATGGTCGAGCGGATGCTCGCGACGTGCGAAGAACTCGAGGCGATCGAACAGATCTTCGAGCCGCAGCAGCGTCCGGACGCGTTCGTTCAGCGGATACTCGTACAAGATCAAGGCGTCGTCCTGTGCCGCGGGAGATGGCGTGCGCGCTGCGCATGCATGGCCGTCGACGTATGCGAGCCGTGCTCGGTCTGTGCGGACGCACGAATTCTGGAGCAATCCGGTTTCGTTGACAAACGTCGCGGCACGCTCGTTGCGGTCGAGCCCGACAATCGAGCGTGCCGGGATCGCTCAACGTGCATCGGCATAGCGACGATGCAGTCTGTCGACCTGCGCGGGCAGTGCGTCGGCGCTGCCGCCGTTGTCGATCACGTCGTCGGCGACTGCGAGTCGCGCTTCGCGGCTCGCCTGCGCAGCGAGGATCGATTCGATGCGCTCGATGCTCAGTCCGCTACGGCTGCGCACGCGCTCGATCTGTACCGGCACCGGACAATCGACGACGAGCACGCGATCGAAGCGCCCGGCGTTGCCGCCCGATTCGACGAGCAGCGGAACGACGTGGATGACGTATGGACCGCTCGCCGCGAGGATGCGCCGCTCCGACTCGGCGCGGATCATCGGATGCAGGATTGCCTCGAGCGCCGCGCGTGCCTGCGGATCGTCGAAGGCGCGTGCGCGCATCGCATCGCGGTCGAGCGCCCCGTCGGCGCGGATCACGACGTCGCCGAAGCGGGCCCGGATCGCGTCGATCGCGGCGCCGCCGGGCGCCGTGAGTTCGTGCGCGATGACGTCGGTGTCGACCAGCGTCGCACCGTGTGCGGCGAACAGGTCGGCGACCGTGCTCTTGCCGCTGCCGATGCCGCCGGTCAGACCGACCACGAAAGGCCGCCGAGGGATCGTGCGCTCGTGGGCGGCTGCACTCATGGAGAGCGAGTCTAACAGCGCGAACCGCGAGCCTTGCCGCGGCGGGAATCGGGGTCAGACCACGCTTTCCCGGCGGAAATCGTGGTCTGACCCCGATTTCCGATTCCCGCCGCCGATTCCTCTCAGGCCAGCCCGTAGAGCGAAGCGAGCGGCGTGCGGAAGTAAAGCGCGAGCAGTCCTGCTCCGGCCAGGTAGGGACCGAAGGGGATCGGTACCTCGCGTCCGCGACGCATCACCAGCATCAGCGTGATGCCGACGACCGCCCCGACCACCGACGCGAGCAGGATCACCGCCGGCAGCGCGGTCCAGCCGAACCAGGCGCCCAGCGCAGCGAACAGCTTGAAGTCGCCGTAGCCCATGCCTTCCTTGCCGGTAGCGAGCTTGAAGATCCAGTACAGGCTCCACAGGCTCAGGTATCCGACGAGCGCGCCCACTACCGCGGCGTGCAGCGGGGCGAAAACGTCCCACAGGTTGAACAGCAGCCCGAGCCACAGCAGCGGCAGCGTCATGCTGTCGGGCAGCAGTTGCGTGTCGAAGTCGATGAAGGCGAGCGCGATCAGAAAGCAGGTGAGCACGACGGCGCCCAGCCCCGCGGCATTGAAGCCGAAACGCGCGATCGCGATCGCGCACAGCAGTGCCGTCGCCAGCTCGACGACCGGGTAGCGCAGCGGGATCGCCGTGCCGCAGGCCGTGCATCGCCCTCGTTGCAGCAGCCAGCTGACGAGCGGCACGTTCTCGATCGCGCGGATCTGGTGTCCGCACGCGGGGCACTGCGAGCGCGGCACGAGCAGGTCGTAGCGACCGGCTTCCGCCGACGGCTCGCCGCGCAGCTCGGCCGCCTGCTGCGCCCATTCGCGCTCGAGCATCTTCGGCACGCGATGGATGACGACGTTCAGGAAGCTGCCGACGAGCAGGCCCAGCACCGCCGCGGTGCCGATCGCGAGCGGGGGAGACTGCTGCAGGGCTTCGAGCATCGATCGATTCAGCGCGCGTGGCCGTCCGGCCTTACACCACCTGCCCGAGCTTGAAGATCGGAAGATACATCGCCACGACCAGCCCGCCGATCAGCGTGCCCAGCACGACCATGATCATCGGTTCGAGCAGGCTCGACAGGCTCTCGACCGCGTCGTCGACCTCGCGCTCGTAGATGTCGGCCGCCTTCGACAGCATCGAATCGAGCGAGCCCGATTCCTCGCCGATCGCTGCCATCTGCAGCACCATGTTCGGAAACACCTGCGAGTTCTGCATCGCCACCGTCAGGCTGGTGCCGGTCGACACTTCCTGCTGGACGCGCTTGGTCGCCATCAGGTAGACGTGGTTGCCCGAGGCGCCGCCCACCGAGTCGAGTGCCTCGACCAGCGGAACGCCGGCGGCAAACATCGTCGACAGCGTGCGCAGCCAGCGCGCGATCGTCGCTTTCTCGACCACCGGTCCGAAGACCGGCAGCTTCAGCAGCAGCCGGTCCATCGTCATCTGCACGCGCGGCGATCTTCGCCACGCCTGGAACAGGAAATAGAGCCCGCCGCCGATCGTGCCGAACACCAGGTACCAGTACTCGACGAAGAAGTCCGACAGCGCGATGACGAAGAGCGTCGGCGCCGGCAGGTCGGCGCCGAAGCTCGAGAAGACGTCCTTGAACGCGGGGACGACGAACAGCATGATCACCGCGACCACGATGAAGGCGACGACGAGCACCGCCACCGGGTAGAAGAGCGCAGACTTGATCTTGCCCTTGATCGCCTGCATCTTCTCCTTGTACGAGGCCAGGCGATCGAGCAGGTCGTCGAGAATACCCGCCTGCTCGCCGGCGCCCACGAGGTTGCAGAACAGCGAGTCGAAGTACAGCGGATACTTTCGGAAGGCCTGCGACAGCGAGGTGCCGGTCTCCACGTCGCCGCGGATGTCGGTGAACAGCTTCGACACCGAAGCATTCGAGGTTCCGCGCGCCACGATGTCGAAGGACTGCAGCAGCGGCACGCCGGCCTTCATCATCGTCGCCAGCTGCCGCGTGAACAGCGTGATGTCCTTGTCGCCGATCCGCTTGCCGCGTTTGTAGCGACGCTTGGTCGCCTTCGTCATCGAGATGCCCTGGCGGCGCAGCGTTGTCTGCACGACGGTCGGCCCGGTGGCACGCATCTCGCCGCGCAGCACCTTGCCGGCGCGGTCGCGCCCCTCCCACAGGTAGACGTGCTCCTTCGCCGGCGCGCGGCGAGCGGTCGAGCCACGTGCGCCGCCCGCGCTTCCCGTGCGGCTTGCGCCGGTGCTTCCGGCGGTCGTACTGATCGTGCTCATCGCATCGCCCTTTCGTTGGAGTCGTGCCCGATGTCTGCGCGGTCGGCCGCAGCCGCTGCGCGTACGTCGCTCATTCGTTCGTTGCTCCGAGCACCTCTTCGATGCTCGTCATGCCCTGCATGACCTTGATCAGTCCCGAGCGGCGCAGGTCGCGCACGCCCTCGCGCTGTGCCTGCTCGGCGATCTGCAGCGCGTTGCCGTTGGCAAGGATGATCTTTTGTGTGTCTTCGGTGATCGGCATCACCTGGTAGATGCCGACGCGCCCCTTGTAGCCCGAGCCGCCGCAGCGCTCGCACCCCACCGGACGGAACGGCGTCCACTTGCCGTCGAGGTCCGATTCGAGAAAGCCCACCTTCAGCAGCGCCGCGGCGTCGGCCTCGAGCGGCTGCTTGCAGGCGCACAGCCGGCGCGCAAGCCGCTGCGCGGTGATCAGGATCACCGACGACGCGATGTTGAAGGGCGCCACGCCCATGTTCGCCAGCCGCGTCAGCGTCGTCGGCGCGTCGTTCGTGTGCAGAGTCGACAGCACCATGTGACCGGTCTGCGCCGCCTTGATCGCGATATCGGCCGTCTCGAGGTCGCGGATCTCCCCGACCATGATCACGTCCGGGTCCTGGCGCAGGAAGGCGCGCAAGGCCGCGGCGAAGGTCAGGCCCGCCTTGTCGTTGACGTTGACCTGGTTGACGCCGGGCAGGTTGATCTCGGCCGGGTCCTCGGCGGTGGAGATGTTGATTCCCGGCTCGTTCAGCAGATTCAGGCAGGTGTACAGCGACACCGTCTTGCCCGATCCGGTCGGTCCGGTGACGAGGATCATCCCGTACGGGCGGCGGATCGCGTCGAGCAGGATCTCCTTCTGCTCCGGCTCGTAGCCGAGCGCGTCGATGCCGAGTTTCGCCGAAGACGGATCGAGGATCCGCATCACGATCTTCTCGCCGAACAGCGTCGGCAGCGTCGAGACCCGGAAGTCGATCGTGCGCTGGCTCGACAGCACGATCTTCATGCGCCCGTCCTGCGGCACCCGCCGCTCGGAGATGTCCAGGCGCGAGATCACCTTGATGCGCGAAGCGAGCTTCTCCTTGATCGCCAGCGGCGGCGTCACGACCTCGCGCAGCTCGCCGTCGACGCGCAGCCGGATCCGGTAGTACTTCTCGTAGGGCTCGAAATGGATGTCCGAGGCGCCGGCCTTGATTGCGTCGACGAGCACCTTCTGCAGGAAGCGCACGACCGGCGCGTCGTCGACATCGGTGGTGTCGGGCGCCGGCGCCTGCTCTTCGGAAGCGACCGCGATGTCGTCGAGCGAATCGTCGACGAAGTCCTCGAGCTGTTCGGTCGTGCTCTGCCCGAGCCGCTCGACGAGCCGCACGAGCCGGTCATGCTCGACGACGATCGGGTCGAGCGCGGCCTGCGCCGAGAAGCGGATCCGGTCGAGCAGCTTCGAGTCGGTTGGATCCGAGACCGCGATCGACAGGCGGCCGCCGCGCTTGCCGAGCGCGACGACGCGCAACTCGGTGGCGAGCTTTCGGTCGAGAAGGTCGGCGGGCAACGAAGCCGGGTCGATCGCCGACAGGTCGAGCAGAGGATGTCCGCAGAGCTCGGCGGCGAACTGCGCGAGCTCGCGTGCGGGCATGTGCCCGCCGGCGATGATTTCGTCGACGAAGCTGTGCTGCGCCTTGTCGGCCTTGCGCTGGATCGTGCTCGCCTCGTCGAGTCGCAGCAGCTGGTGCTGCACGAGCGCACGGCCGAGCCCCGACAGCGAAGTCGGTTCCTTCGTGCGGCCGGAGGCGGCAGCGGTGGCCATCGTCATGCGGTTCGGTAAGGTCGCGGCAGGCGGTCGGGCAATGATGCCCGCCGTACCTGCCCCTGCGACCCGGTGTACGACGCGGCTGCGACGAGCGCGTGCGCGGCCGCGACGAACGGTGCGCAGCCGTGTTCGCCGCGACGCAGGAACGCGTCTTCAGCCGCCCCAAAAAGCTAATCCCATGTTGCTGGCTTACCCGGATTGCTGCGCCGTGCGGCTTTGGCCATAATCCGCGCTCGACGGCGGGCGGCGCGCCAGCGCGGCCCGGATAATTACAGGCGCTCGATGGCCGAAAACGATCACATCCTGGAGACGAAGCGCCTCGTCAAGGAATTCAAGGGATTCGTCGCAGTCAACGACGTCGACCTGCGGGTGCGCCGCGGCCAGATCCATGCGCTGATCGGCCCGAACGGTGCCGGCAAGACGACGTTCTTCAATCTGCTGACGAAGTTCCTCATTCCTACTGCGGGGCACATCCTGTTCAATGGGCAGGACATCACCGCCGAGCGGCCAGCGCAGGTGGCGCGCCGCGGCATCGTGCGTTCGTTCCAGATCTCCGCCACCTTTCCGAACCTGACGGTGCTCGAGAACGTGCGCGTCGCGCTGCAGCGCAAGCTCGGCACGTCGTTCCATTTCTGGAAGCCCGAGCGCTCGCTCGACGTGCTCGATGCGCGTGCGCTCGAGCTGCTCGACACGGTCGGGCTGCGCGAATTCGCCGACTACGTCACCGTCGAGTTGCCGTACGGGCGCAAGCGCGCGCTGGAGATCGCCACGACGCTCGCCACCGACCCCGAGCTGATGCTGCTCGACGAACCCACGCAGGGCATGGGGCACGAGGACGTCGACCGCGTCACGCAGCTGATCAAGAAGGTCTCGGCCAACCGCACCGTGCTGATGGTCGAGCACAACATGAACGTCGTTGCCAATATCGCCGACACGATCAGCGTGCTGCAGCGCGGACAGGTGATCGCCGAAGGCCCGTACGACGTAGTCTCGAAGAACCCGCAGGTGCTCGAGGCATACATGGGAAGCGCCACCGAGGAGCTCGGGAGCCTGCATGCCCACTGATCGCGGCGTCGAGTTTCTGCGCATCTCGGACCTGCACGCGTTCTACGGCGAGTCGCACATCCTGCACGGCGTCGATCTGTCCGTGCACCGCGGCGAGGTGGTCACGCTGCTCGGGCGAAACGGCGCCGGGCGCACGACCACGCTGAAGTCGATCCTCGGGCTGGTCGGCCGGCGCACCGGGTCGATCATGATCAATGGGGTCGAGGCGGTGAACCTGCCGCCGCACGCGATCGCGCGCCTGGGCATCGGCTATTGCCCGGAGGAGCGCGGCATCTTTGCGAGCCTGTCTTGCGAGGAGAACCTGCTGCTGCCGCCGGAGACCGGCTCGGGCGGGATGAGCGTCGACGAGATCTACGAGATGTTCCCAAACCTCGCCGAGCGCAGGAACAGCCAGGGAACGCGCTTGTCGGGCGGCGAGCAGCAGATGCTCGCGGTGGCGCGCATCCTGCGCACCGGCGCCAAGATGCTGCTGCTCGACGAGATCTCCGAGGGGCTCGCGCCGGTGATCGTGCAGAGCCTGGCGCGGATGATCCGCATGCTGCGCGAGAAAGGCTTCACCATCGTCATGGTGGAGCAGAACTTCCGGTTCGCGGCGCCGCTCGCCGACCGGTTCTACGTCATGGAGCATGGCCGCATCGTCGAGACTGTCGATGCGGAGGCGCTCGATCAGAAGATGGGCGTGCTGCGTCAGTACCTCGGGGTATGAGCGCGGGCGTCGGTCGATTGCATCTCCAAACTGTAGAGGAGGAAGGAAGATGAAAGCGAAGCTTTCCACTATGGTGGCCGCGCTCGGGCTAGCCCTGGTGGGCACCACGGCGCAGGCCGAGATTTCCGGCGGCGTCGTCAAGATCGGCGTGATGAACGACATGTCCGGCGTCTACGCCGACATCGGCGGACCGGGCTCGGTCGAGGCGGCGAAACTCGCCGTCGAAGACTTCAGGAAAATGGCCAACCCGAGCTTCAAGATCGAGGTCGTCTCGGCAGACCACCAGAACAAGCCCGACGTAGGCTCGACGGTCGCCCGCCAGTGGTACGACACCGAAGGGGTCGATGCGATCGCCGACGTGCCGACCTCGTCGGTGGCGCTTGCGATCAACCAGATCACGCGCGACAAGAACAAGGCGTTCCTGGCCACCGGCCCGGCCAGCGCCGACCTCACCGGCAAGGCGTGCTCGCCGAACACCGTGCACTGGCTGTACGACACCTGGATGCTCGCCAACGGCACCGGCAAGGCGATCGTCGAGACCGGCGGTGACACCTGGTTCTTCCTGACCGCCGACTACGCCTTCGGTCACGCGCTCGAGCGCGATACGCAGGCGGTGGTCGAGAAGAGCGGCGGCAAGGTGCTCGGCAAGGTCCGCCACCCGCTGGCGACGCAGGACTTCTCCTCGTACCTGCTGCAGGCGCAGGCGTCGAAGGCGAAGATCATCGGCCTGGCGAACGCCGGTGGCGACACGATCAACTCGATCAAGCAGGCGGCCGAGTTCGGCATCGTTCGCGGCGGCCAGAACCTCGCCGGCCTGCTCGTGTTCCTCACCGACGTGCATGGCCTGGGGCTGAACACCGCGCAGGGGCTGATCCTGACCGAGACGTTCTACTGGGACCTGAACGACCAGACGCGCGAGTGGACCAAGCGCTTCGTGCCGCTGAACAACGGCAAGTACCCGTCGATGGACCACGCCGGCGTCTACGCGGTGGTGCTGCACTACCTGAAGGCGGTGCAGGCGGCGAACACCGATGATGGCCTGAAGGCGGTCGCGAAGATGAAGGAGATGCCCACCGACGATACGCTGTTCGGCAAGGGAACGATCCGTGTCGATGGTCGCAAGCTGCATCCGGCCTACCTGTTCGAGGTGAAGAAGCCGGAAGAGTCGAAGGGTCCGTACGACTACTACAAGCTGCGCGCGACGATCCCGGCCGACCAGGCGTTCCGCCCGGTCGACCAGGGTGACTGCCCGCTCGTCAAGTAAGGCACAGGGCGCTCGCGGTACCCGACCCGCGGAGCCATGTCCGGCTCCGCGGGTACTCCTGAATTCCTGGAACTGCAGACCCGATGGACATCTTCGGCATTCCGACCCAGGCGCTGTTCGGCCAGCTGCTGATCGGACTGATCAACGGCTCGTTCTACGCGCTGCTGTCGCTCGGCCTGGCGGTGATCTTCGGGCTGCTGAACATCATCAACTTCGCGCACGGCGCGCTGTACATGATGGGCGCGTTCACCGCGTTCCTGCTCGCCTCGTGGCTGGGCATCGGATACTGGTGGGCGCTGCTGATCGCACCGATCATCGTCGGCATCGTCGGCATGATCATCGAGCGCACGATGCTCGCGCGCCTGTACAAGCTCGATCACCTGTACGGGCTGCTGCTCACCTTCGGCCTGGCGCTGATCATCCAGGGGATGTTCCGCAACTGGTTCGGCTCGTCGGGGCTGCCGTACCCGATTCCGTCCGAGCTTGCCGGCGCGCGCAACCTCGGCTTCATGTTCCTGCCGAACTATCGGGCGTGGGTGATCGTCGCGTCGGCGCTCGTCTGCCTGGGCACCTGGTTCATGATCGAGCGCACGCGGCTGGGCGCGTATCTGCGGGCGGCCACCGAGAACCCGCAGCTGGTGCAGGCCTTCGGCATCAACGTGCCGCGGATGATCACGCTCACCTACGGCTTCGGCGTCGCGCTGGCAGGCTTCGGCGGCGTGATGGCGGCGCCGATCTACCAGGTCAGCCCGCAGATGGGCGAGCACCTGATCATTGTCGTGTTCGCCGTCGTCGTGATCGGCGGCATGGGGTCGATCCTCGGTTCGATCGTCACCGGCTTCGGCCTCGGGTTGATCGAGGGGTTGACGAAGGTGTTCTACCCCGAGGCTTCCAACACGGTGATCTTCGTGATCATGGCGATCGTCCTGCTGATCAAGCCGGCCGGTCTGTTCGGTACGCAGAAGTAGGCTTCGCTCGAATGGCGCACGATACGACTACGCTTGCGGCGCCGGATGCCGCGAAGAAGCATCCGCACGTCCAGGCAGATCCGGGCTACCAGCGCATCGCCTTCGTGCTGATGCTCGCCGCCTTCGCGCTGTTGCCGCTCGTCGTTTATCCGGTGTTCCTGATGAAGGTGATGTGCTTCGCGCTGTTCGCGTGCGCATTCAACC
>CAZIDY010000038.1:0-27964 GCA_964538505.1 uncultured Limnobacter sp.
CACGCGCCGCTTGGCGAAGCTCTTGCGGATGCGCTTTTTCTCGGTGAACGAGTACGGGGAAGCGGTGGCCATGAACACTCCGTGTCTAGCGGGAGACAATGGGGATGCAGCAACGACCGGGGGCGGCGGTCGCGCAGGGGAGATTGGCGAAGGGCGGGGCTGCCGATGAGGTGGCCCCGCGCGGCGGGGCGTCCCGGAACGACTTTCCGGACATCGAGGCTCCGGAGAACGGGGTTTGCCGGCTCACGCCGAGTCGGCAAACCGCGTTCCCGTGAAGCGCACGGGCGCTACGGACGCGACCGCGCCCACCCGCCTGCCGCTGCGGGCAGGTGGTGGGCACGAGTCGCGGGAGAAGAAGAGCCAACGCTTACTTGATCTCCACTTTCGCGCCGGCATCGTCGAGCTGCTTCTTGAGCGCCTCGGCGTCGGCCTTCGGGATGCCTTCCTTGACGGGCTTCGGCGCGCCGTCGACGAGGTCCTTGGCCTCTTTCAGGCCGAGGCCGGTCGCCGCGCGGACGACCTTGATCACCTCGACTTTCTTCTCGCCGGCGCCCAGCAGCATCACCGTGAACTCGGTCTGCTCCTCGGCGGCCGGGGCGGCAGCGCCACCGGCTGCGGCCGGCGCGGCAGCGACGGCGGCCGCAGCAGCCGACACGCCGAATTTCTCTTCCATCTGCTTGATCAGCTCGGACAGCTCCAGCACGGTCATGCCGGCGATCGCGTCGAGGATCTCTTCCTTGTTCAGTGCCATTTCTCGGTTACTCCGTACGGTTCGGATCGGTTTCGTGTTCAGGAAAATCGGATCGTTCGCCTGCGAGGCTTCCCGCTCAGGCGCCCGCCTGCTCCTTCTGGTCGCGCACGGCGGCCAGGGTGCGGGCGAAACGGCCCGGCACCTCGTTGAGCGTGCGAACGAACTGGGCGATCGGCGCCTGCATCGTGCCGAGCAGCTTCGCCAGCAACTCGTCGCGGCTGGGCATCGACGCGAGTTGCTTCACGCCGTTCTCGTCGAGAACGGAGTTCGGCATCGCGCCCGCCTTCAGCTGCAGCTTGTCGTTGCTCCTGGCGAAGTCGTTCAGCACTTTCGCCGCCGACACCGGATCGCTGGAGAAGCCGTAGATGAGCGGCCCGACCATGCGGTCGGTCAGCCCCTCGAACGGCGTCCCGGCGACGGCGCGGCGTGCCAGCGTGTTCTTCAACACGCGCAGGTACACGCCCTGCCCCCGCGCCTGCTTTCGCAGCGCGGTGATCGCTCCGACTTCCAGACCTCGGTACTCGGCGACGACGATCGCCTGCGCCTTCGCCAGTTCGGCGGAGACCTCGGCGACGACGGTCGCTTTCGCTTCTCGGTTCAAAGCCATTGCATTTCCATAAATGCGGCGCTACGCGCCGTTACGAATTGGAGGGGAAGGGGGAAGGGTGATTCCCCCTTCTCCCTTCTCTCCCCAACGGCGTTCCGAGTCCGAGTCGTTCGAACCGGCCGTTGCCGACCGCTCCGTTGAAAACTCTCGCTTCGGGTTCCGCCATCTACGCAGGGGGCGGGCTTCGCTTCGCGCTTGCGCGCTCGCTTCGACTCGCGGATTAAGGCGTCGGGCCTTGCGGCCTTCGGCGCCCTGCGGTCTTTGACAACCCGCAGGCCGGTTGCCTTGCTTTGCGGGAGAACCCGCTCGACTCGGCGGCCGGCTCGCGGCCCAAAGTTCCTTCTGCGCGCGTTCAGGCAGCTGCGGCCGATGCCGCTGCCGAGGCGGCGGCGAACGATGCGACATCGACTTTCACGCCGATGCCCATCGTGCTCGACACCGCGACCTTGCGCAGGTAGATCCCTTTCGATGCGGCCGGCTTGGCACGGTTCAGTGCCTCGACCAGCGCGCGGATGTTCGATTCGAGCTGCTCGACGCCGAAGGACGCGCGGCCGATCGACGCGTGCACGATGCCGGCCTTGTCGGTGCGGTACTGCACCTGCCCGGCCTTTGCGTTCTTCACCGCGGTGACGACGTCGGGCGTGACGGTGCCGACCTTCGGGTTCGGCATCAGGCCGCGCGGGCCGAGGATCTGCCCCAGCGTACCGACGACTTTCATCGCATCGGGCGAAGCGACGACGACATCGAAGTTCAGGTTGCCCGCACGGACCTGCTCGGCGAGGTCTTCCATGCCGACGATGTCGGCGCCCGCCGCACGCGCGGCCTCGGCCTTGTCGCCCTGCGTGAACACCGCAACGCGCACGCTCTTGCCGGTTCCCGCCGGCAGCACGACCGAGCCGCGCACGACCTGGTCGGATTTCTTCGGGTCGACGCCCAGCTGCACGGCCACGTCGATCGACTCGTCGAACTTCGCGGTGGCGGTGGTCTTCACCGTTTGCAGCGCGTCGGCCAGCCCGTAGGCCTTCTGCCGGTCGATCGAGTCGCGCAGCGCCTTCTGGCGTTTCGTCAAGCGAGCCATTACACGCCCTCCACGGTGATGCCCATGCTCGCCGCGGAGCCGGCGATGCTGCGCACGGCGGCATCCATGTCGGCCGCGGTGAGATCGGGCATCTTCGCCTTCGCGATCTCCTCGGCCTGCGCGCGCGTGATCGTGCCCACCTTGTCGGTGTGAGGCTTCGGCGATCCCTTGTCGATCTTCGCCGCCTTCTTGATGAGCACCGTCGCAGGCGGCGTCTTCATCACGAAGGTGAAGCTCTTGTCGGCGAATGCGGTGATGACGACCGGGATCGGCAGCCCGGGCTCCATCGACTGCGTCTGCGCGTTGAACGCCTTGCAGAACTCCATGATGTTCAGCCCACGCTGACCCAGCGCAGGACCGATCGGCGGTGCCGGGTTGGCCTTGCCGGCCGGCACCTGCAGCTTCACGTACCCGACGATCTTCTTCGCCATTCGATGGCTCCTTCGTGTGAGTGCGAACGTCCCGCTCGCCCGAGGTCGGGCCTACCGGAACTCCTCGATGGGACGCCAGGGCGCCCCGCTTTCAGGACCAGGCCTGCCTTCAAACCTTCTCGACCTGGCCGAACTCCAGCTCGACCGGCGTCGCACGACCGAAGATCGTGACCGACACGCGCAACCGGCTCTTGTCGTAGTTGACTTCCTCGACGTTGCCGTTGAAGTCGGTGAACGGACCCTCGCGCACGCGGACCATCTCGCCGACCTCGAACAGCGTCTTCGGCCGCGGCTTCTCGACGCCTTCCTGCATCTGCGCCATGATCTTCTCGACCTCCTGCTCGGAGATCGGGCTCGGTCGGTTGCCCGTGCCGCCGAGGAAGCCGGTGACCTTGTTCGTGTGCTTCACGAGATGCCAGGTGGCGTCGTCCATCTCCATCTCGACGAGCACGTAGCCGGGGAAGAAGCGCCGTTCGGTAATCGTGCGCTGCCCACCCTTCATCTCGACGACTTCCTCGGTGGGAACCAGGATGCGGCCGAACTTCTCGCCCATGTCCGCGCGGTCGGCGCGCTCGCGGATTGCCCGGGCGACGCTCTTTTCCATGCCCGAATAGGCATGCACCACATACCAGCGCTTGCTCATCAACTCCACCCGAGAATGAGGTCGTACAACGTGAACTCGAGCGTCTTGTCGACCAGCCACAGGAACAGCGCCATCGCCACGACGAAGGCAAAGACAATGAGGGTGACCTGCGTCGTTTCCTTGCGATCGGGCCAGACAACGCGCTTCGTCTCGTTCCACGAGTCGCGCGAGAACGCGAAGAAGCGCTGCCCGGGCGTCGTCGTGTAAGCCAGTCCCGCACCAACCAGCAGCCCGCCGAGCACCGCACCCACGCGCGCGATCATCGGCTGCTGCGCAAGCAGGTAATAGCCGATGATGCCGGCCACGACCGCCGCTACGGCCAGGGCGACCTTCGCGCGGTCGGCACCGCTGGTCACGTTTTCGATCGTCTGATTCGACATCCGGATGGCCGCTCAGCGCAGCCCCTCAGTGCAGACCTTCGTGCGGCCCTTCAGTGCAGATCCCTGTTGCAGACTCCTGCATCAGGCTCTGCGGCATTGGCAGGGGCAGAGGGAATCGAACCCCCAACCTTCGGTTTTGGAGACCGACGCTCTGCCAGTTGAGCTATGCCCCTTTGGAAATTCGGAGAAGGGGGAAGGGAGAAGGGGAAAACCAGCGCGATGCGCGTGGCCGTCGAGGCTTTTCCCCTTCTCCCTTCACCCTTCACCGTGTGCTTACTCGATCACCTTCGCCACCACGCCGGCGCCCACCGTGCGCCCGCCCTCGCGAATCGCAAAGCGCAGGCCCTGCTCCATCGCGATCGGCGCAATCAGCGTCACCGTCATCTTCACGTTGTCGCCCGGCATCACCATCTCCGTGCCCTCGGGCAACACCACCGAGCCCGTCACGTCCGTCGTGCGAAAGTAAAACTGCGGCCGGTAGTTGTTGAAGAACGGCGTGTGCCGCCCCCCTTCCTCCTTGCTCAGCACGTACACCTCGCACTCGAACTTCGTGTGCGGCGTGATCGACCCCGGCTTGGCCAGCACCTGCCCGCGCTCGACGTCCTCGCGCTTCGTGCCCCGCAGCAGCACCCCGACGTTGTCGCCCGCCTGCCCCTGATCGAGCAGCTTGCGGAACATCTCCACGCCCGTGCACGTCGTCTTCGTCGTGTCCTTGATCCCGACGATCTCGATCTCGTCGCCCACCTTCACGATCCCGCGCTCGATCCGGCCCGTCACCACCGTCCCACGCCCCGAAATCGAGAACACGTCCTCGATCGGCATGATGAACGCACCGTCGATCGCCCGCTCCGGCGTCGGAATGTACGCATCCAGCGCATCGGCCAGCTGCAGGATCGCCTGCTCACCGATCTCGCCCTGGTCCCCCTCCAGCGCCTTCAACGCCGAGCCCTTGATGATCGGCACGTCGTCGCCCGGAAAGTCGTACTTGCTCAGCAGCTCGCGGACTTCCATCTCCACCAGCTCCAGCAGCTCCTCGTCGTCGACCATGTCGCACTTGTTCATGAACACGACGATGTACGGAACCCCCACCTGGCGCGCCAGCAAAATGTGCTCGCGCGTCTGCGGCATCGGACCATCGGCCGCGCTCACCACCAGGATCGCTCCGTCCATCTGCGCCGCGCCCGTGATCATGTTCTTCACGTAGTCCGCGTGCCCAGGACAGTCCACGTGCGCGTAGTGCCGCGCCTTCGTCTCGTACTCCACGTGCGAGGTGTTGATCGTGATCCCACGCGCCTTCTCCTCCGGCGCGTTGTCGATCTGGTCGTACCCCCTCGCCTCGCCTCCAAACTGCCTCGCCAGTACCGACGTGATCGCCGCCGTCAGCGTCGTCTTGCCGTGATCCACGTGACCGATCGTCCCCACGTTCACGTGCGGCTTCGTACGCTCGAACTTTCCTTTCGCCATTTCGAACTCCCGGTTCTTCTTCCGATGCTGTCAGCGGATGGTGCCGCCGTGCCGCGGCACGGCCATAACGATGTTCGTGGTGCCCATGGCGCGGATCGAACGCGCGACCTCTCCCTTACCAAGGGAGTGCTCTACCACTGAGCCACATGGGCGCAACCGGACCGGCCCCACCGGCGCTGGAGCGGGTGAAGGGAATCGAACCCTCGTCGTAAGCTTGGAAGGCTTCTGCTCTACCATTGAGCTACACCCGCGAGCCGTACCGATCACCTGCTCCCGTGGTCGCCCGCAGCTCCAAAGCGACGACAAGCCGCCGCTCCGAACGCTGCCTGCCGACGCCGGCCGACCGGTGGAGGGGGTTGGATTCGAACCAACGTAGGCGTAAGCCAACAGATTTACAGTCTGCCCCCTTTAGCCACTCGGGCACCCCTCCGGGGAACCGCGAATTATGGCCCGCGCCCGAAGTGGTGTCAATTTTGCGGCTTGAAAGCGTCGTCTGCCGCAGGTCCGACCGGCGCTCCCGGAGAATCGACCCCGTCCACGCAACGAATGATCAACGGAGGCCGCAGATGGCGAACACCGACGGAGCTTCGGGAGCCGGCCCGAGCGGACTGGCAGGCATGGGGATGGGCGGGCTCGGCGTCGGCAATCTGCTCGACACCGTCGAGTTCGTGAAGAACGCATGGTCGTCGTTCGGCGTGCCGTCTTCGCTGACGCCGACGACCGATGTCGACGAGCTCGACCGCCGGATCGCCGACCTGAAGACGGTCGAGCAATGGTTGCGGATGAACCTGAGCCTGCTCGAGACGAGCGTGCAGGCGCTGGAGATCCAGCGCGGGACGATCGTCGCGTTGCGAGCCTACGGTGACATGCTCGGCTCGCAGGCGCAGGGGCTGCCCGGCGCAAGCGCGCTCGCCGAGGCAATGGCTACGGTGGCTGCCGGAACGATGCCCGGGATGACGATCCCCGATCCGACCGCGGGCGACGCGTCGATACCGGCGACGGCGTCGCCGCAGAGTGCTGAACGCGCTGCGCAGACACCGGCCGCCGAAATGGCCGCCGCAGCGAGCGGGGAAGCACCGCCGCACCCCCGATCCGGCTCCGTTCCCGCGAATGCGGGGCTCGATGCAGCCGCATGGTGGGATCTGCTGAATCGCCAGTTCAACCAGATCGCGACCGCGGCACTCGGTGCAGCCAGTGCGGTCGGCGCAGTCGGCGCGGCGCCAGCGAAGGCGGGCGCAACGGGCGCCGGCGCAACGCGCGCGCGCGTGTCGACGAGTGCGCGCGCGCCGAAGGAAGGCGCCCCAGTTGCTGGCAGCAGGAAGAGGTCCTCCGGCGCGAAGGCGCGGGTGCCGAAAGGATCGCGACGAACGAAAGACGCAGCAAGATGACCCTGTCCACCCGAACCTTTCGACATGGCCACGCAGCGCACGCCGACTGGCAGGAGTTGACGCGCCTGGTGATCGCGCAGCTGTCCGCACGCGAGCCGACCGCCGACGGCGCGCTCGTCGCCGGCCTGGGCCTGCTCTATGTCACCGAAGGCCTGTCCGATCGGCTGCAGTCGATCGCATCGGCGCTGGGCGAGCGTTTCCCCGGCGTGCGCTGGGTGGGCGCCGCCGCGCACGGCGTCTGCGTGGCGGGAGCCGAATATGCGGAGGAACCGGCGCTGGTCGCGATGATCTGCGAACTGCCCGCCGACAGCTGGCGCGTGTTCTCCGGCACCCAGCGGCTGCCCGCGATCGGTGAGGATCACGCCGACGTGCCGCGTGCGTCGACAGCGCTCGTGCATGCCGATTCGACCAGCCCGTCGCTGCCCGAATCGATCGGCGCGCTCGCGCAGCGCATCGACACCGGTTTCCTGTTCGGCGGCCTCGTGGGCGGGGCCGAGTCGCGCGGCCCGCAACTGGCCGGCGAACTCGTGCACGGCGGGCTCTCCGGCGTCGCCTTCGGCGCGCAGGTGCGGCTGCTGTCGCGCATCACGCAAGGCTGTGCGCCGCTCGCGCGCGAGCATGTCGTCTCGGCGTGCACCGCGCACTACGTCGAGCGCCTCGACGATCGACCCGCGCTCGACGTGCTGCTCGAGGATCTCGAAGTACCCGTCGAAGCGCGCAACTCGCGCGACGGCGAGGAGATCCTGCGTTCGCTGCCGGCCGAGCGACTTTCCCGCGGACTGATGATCGGCTTCGCCGGTCCCGGCAGCGCGCGAAGCGTCGGCTTCGGCGATTTCGTCGTGCGCAACGTGCTCGGCATCGACCCGCAGAATCGCGTTCTTGCGGTTTCGACGATTCCGCGGCAGGGTGATCGCGCGGTCTTCTGCACGCGCGACCAGCAGGCGGCGCGCACCGACCTCGTCCGCGTCTGCACCGAGCTGCGCGAAGAGCTCGAATCCGGCGCGCTGAACGTACTCGGCGGCCACTACGTGTCATGCGTGGCGCGCGGCGAGCATCTGTTCGGCGTACCGGGCGCAGAGCTCGGCATCGTTTCGCACAACCTCGGCGAGATACCACTCGTCGGATTCTTCGCCAACGGCGAGATCGCACACGACCGCATCTACGGGTACACCGGCGTGCTCACGCTGTTCGTAGAGGAACGCGGCGGCACGCTACGGCACTGAAGGTTACATCGGCGAAAGGCGACAATGACCCCGCCGAACGCACGGCCGATGTCCGACAGGCGGCGTGCGAGCATCGATTCCGTACGGCGGGCCGTTGCTACAATCGATCGCACCCCGACACGATGGCGAACGACGACGTGGGTAATGCACTGGTCGGCTTCGAGCACAAGATCTGCGATCCGGCGCACGCTGCACGCGAAGCAGCGAACCTGCCTCGGCCGATCGTGTTCACCAACGGAGTCTTCGACGTGCTGCATCGCGGCCACGTCACCTGCCTTGCCGAGGCGCGCGCGCTCGGCGCCTCGCTCATCGTCGCGCTGAACAGCGACGGTTCGGTCAAGCGGCTCGGCAAGGGCAGCGACCGGCCGATCAATCCGCTCGCCGACCGGCTCGCCGTCGTCGCGGCACTCGAGTCGACGACGCTCGTCACCTGGTTCGAAACCGACACGCCGCTCGCGCTGATCGTCTCGATCCAGCCAGACGTACTCGTCAAGGGCGGCGACTGGCCGCTCGACGAGATCGTCGGTGCGCACGAGGTGCGCGCGCTGGGCGGCGCAGTGCATTCGATCCCCTTCCGCTTCCAGCGTTCGACGAGCAATCTGCTCGACCGGATTCGCCAGAGCGCACCCGAGCCCGAAACGGCGTCGTCCCGCGAAGAATCGGCCTGATCGCCGGCGCGCCGATCGTGTATCGAAGGCACGCGCTCGCATCACGCGAGCGCTGAGCACATCAAGCGTCAGGAGCAATCGCGCACCGCCGCATCGAACTGCGAGCCGAGCATGGCCGCAAGCTCTGCGCCCCCTGCCTGCGCCCAGCTCGCCTGCAGTGCGATGCGAACCGTGATCGGCGGCCGCGGCGCGACCAGCGCGCGCGTCTCGCCGGCGCGAACGAGCTGCTCGACCATCACGCGTGCCGTGCTCTCGAAGCGGAACAGGCCGAGCGAGACCGCCAGCCGCAGCGTCCCGTCCTGGATCACGAAAGCGTCATCGCGGCCGATGCGACGCGCATCCAGCAGGTTCTGCTGTGCTTCGTCGACGCTTGCCGCAGGCGGCAGGTAGACGAGGTAACTTGCGCCCTGCTCGATGCGCTGCTCGTCGACGCGTGCGCCCGACTGCTCCAGCGCGTCTCGCAGCGCCAGCGCACGCTCTTCATCGATCGGCGCAAAAGCACGACAGACGACAGGGGCGACCGGCGGCGAGATCGTCGAAACGTCGGAGGCGGGCTCCGGAGGCGCGTCGGGCACCGGCAATGCAGGCGTGCTGGCCGGCGCCGCCGGGGCGGCCTCGGGCGTGGGCGGAGCAGCCGGGACGGGTAGCGGTACTTGCGGCTGGCCCGTTGTGCCCTGCGACGACGGCGCGATTCGCGGGCTTTGCGGCGGCGAAGCGGGCAACGGCGCGGTTTGCGCCTGCGGAGCCTGCGCGGCCGGTATCGACGTGGCCCGACCCTGCGAAGCCGGTGTTGCCGCCGTCTCCGGCTCCGCCGGCGCGCGCTCCGGCGCGACGAGTCGCGACAGCGGAACCGGGCGCAGGCGTTGCGCGTTCTCCTCGGGACCGATTGCCGACGAACCGCCGGCGCCGCCAAACCATCCGCGACTCCACCCGAACACCAGCACGTTCGCGAGCACGAGCACCAGCAGCAGGCGCCTCATCGTTGCGGGGTTCCTGCGATCGCGCCGGCTTCGCCGCGGCGGACGCTGACCTCGCCGCTTCGGACGACCTCGATGCCCCGCTCACCGAGCAGCCGCAGTGCACCGTCGCCATCGATGCCGAGCGCACGCCCGGAAGCGACGATGCGCTCGCCCTCGAGCACGACGACCGGCTCGCCCAGCAGCGCATCGAAACGCTGCCAGGCGCCAATGGACGGACCGAGTCCCTCTGCGAAGAAGCGCTCGACGGCACGCACGACCTCGCCGGCGACGCGACCGATCGGTGCCGCCGGGTCGTCGCAGGCAGTCGCGTCGTCGAACAGTCCGCAGGCAGGCTGCGCGAGCCGCTGCGTCTCGCGCGGTGCCACCAGATTGATGCCGATGCCGACGACGACCCGCTCGATCGACGGACGAGCGGCGGCGTCCGGCAGCGGCAGGCTGCGCCGCGTCTCGACGAGGATGCCGCCGAGCTTGCGGCCGGAACGCTGCAGATCGTTCGGCCACTTCAGCCGCAGCTCGGGTGCCCACGGCGCGAGCGCGACGGCAGCAGCCGCGCCGACGACGATCGACAACCCGACAGGCGGTGGCTCGGTGGTCACGCGACGCTCGAAGGCAATCGAGAACGCGAGCGAACGGCCCGGCTCGCAGATCCAGGCGCGGCCGCGACGCCCGCGACCGGCGGTCTGATGCAGCGTCGCGAGCAGCATCGGCGGCGCGGGCGTTTCGTCGAAGCGCCGCTGCATGAGCGCCTCGTTGGTCGACGGGCTCTGGTCGACGGTGCGCACGTCCAGCGCATCGCAGCCGGCGGCCGCGCGAATCTGGTCGGCATCGAGCGCATGCATCGGGGCCGATCATAGCGGAGCACCGGTTAAGCTTCGCGACGTGCAGGGCTCCTCGATCCGTCTCCCGATCGAACCGACGCGACGCCGCGCGTCGCCGAGCGCGGGCTGGCTCGCCGCGTATGCGGCGGCGCTCGTCTACGCGAGCCTGTATCCGTGGACAGGCTGGCGTGCACCGAGCGCCGCGATGCTCGATTTCGTCTCGGCGCCGTGGCCGCGCTACTGGACCGCCTTCGACATCGCGACGAACGTGATCGCCTATCTGCCCTTCGGGCTGCTCGCCGGCGTCGCGATCGCACGCGGCGTGCAGACGTCCGTGCTTCGCGCCGCGCCGTGGGCGCTGTTACTCGCCGCGCTGCTGTCCTACGCGCTCGAGTCAATGCAGAGCCTGCTGCCCTCTCGCGTGCCGTCGCGTCTCGATCTCGTGCTGAACGTCGCCGGCGCCGCCGTGGGCATCGCGGTCGCCGGCTGGCTCGGGCATCGCCGCATCGAGCGCCTGCCGCGTGCGCTGCACGACGCGCTCACCGTCGCGCCGGGCGCGAGCTTCGGCGCGCTGCTGCTCGTCAGCTGGCCGATCGCGCAGTGGTACCCGCAATCGCTCGTTTTCGCCACCGGCGACCTGCTGTTCGCGTGGCCGCCACCGCCGGGCCAGGTGCTGCCCGGCTGGTGGACGGCGCTGATCCTGCCCGCACACTACGAGCCCTTCATCGAAGCCTGCACGGTGGCGCTTGCGATCATCGCCGTCGGCTCGATCGCGCGCGAGGCCTTCGCTGCACCGACCGCACCCCGCGCACGGCCGGCGGCGTGGCCGATCGCGCTGCCGATCGTCGCTGCCTGCGTCATCAAGACGATCGCCGGGGCGGCAGTACTCGGCACCGCGCACGCATTCGGCTGGCTCAGCGCCGCCGCTCAGGGCGGAATCGTCGCCGGCGCGATTGGTCTGTATGCACTCACACCGACCAGCCGGCGCGTGCGGATGGCCTGTGCGGTCGCGGCGATTCTCATCGGCACCGTGCTGGTGAACCTGGCGCCGCCGAACGCGTATTACCTGTCGATGCGCGCGCTGTGGGAGGGTGCGTGGGTGAACTTCCACGGGCTGCTGCGCGCGGTCGCGACGCTGTGGCCGTTCGCTGCCCTCGCCTGGTGCGGGCGGCGGCTGTACGCACGCCTATAATCCCCGCAATGTCGTACTACGAGCGCCACATCTTCTTCTGCCTGAACCGGCGCGACGACCCGAACCGCGAATGCTGCGCACGGCACGGCGCCGAGGGGCTTCATGCCTATGCGAAAGAGCGCGTCAAGGCGCTCGGGCTGTCGGGGCCCGGCAAGGTGCGCGTGAACAAGTCGGGCTGCCTCGATCGCTGCGAGCTCGGCCCGGTGGCAGTCGTATACCCGGACGGCGTCTGGTACAGCTTCGTCGACCGCGAGGACATCGACGAGATCGTCGAATCGCATCTGCGCGACGGGAAACCGGTCGAGCGGCTGCGGCTCGAATGAATGCCGGCACGCAGCAGCTGCTGATCGACGGCCCGGCAGGCGCCATCGACGTTGCACTCGATCGTCCGGCGGGCGCGCCGCGCGGCCTCGCCGTCGTTGCCCACCCGCATCCGCTGTACGGCGGTACGCGCGACAACAAGGTTGCACAGACGCTCACACGGGCGCTGCTCGCGCTCGGCCACGTCGTCTGGCGGCCCAACTTCCGCGGCGTCGGCGCCACCGCAGGCGAGCACGACGAAGGCCGGGGCGAGACCGACGACCTGCTCGCCGTCGTGCATTACGCACGCACGCACGCGCTGCGCGACGGGTTGGAAAACGCCGATGCGCTGCCGCTGGTGCTCGCCGGCTTCTCCTTCGGCACCGACGTACAGATCCGCGTCGCCGCGCGCCTGCGCGAGGAAGGCAGGCCGGCGCAACGGCTCGTGCTGGTCGGCACCGCCGCGACCGACCGCTACACGCTCGGCGACGTGCCCGACGACACGCTCGTCGTGCACGGCGAGCTCGACGACGTCGTGCCACTGCAGGGCGTGCTCGACTGGGCACGCACGCAGGCGCTGCCCGTCGTCGTGATCCCCGGCGCCGAGCACTTCTTCCATCGGCGGCTGACGCTGCTCAAGCGCATCGTCGTCGACGCGCTGGCGCCCCGCGTGGATCCCGGATCGGAGTGAAGCGTACGCAGCGGCCCGACGCGCGGGTCATCTACGCGCGAACACCGGCCGGCGACGAAGAGATCGCCGCACGCACGCTCGAGCTCGGGCATGGGACCCGACGCATCCTCGCGCTGATCAACGCGCGTCGCAGCGTCGCGGACCTCTCGCGGCTTGCGCGCCCCGGCGAGCTCACTGCGGTGCTCGCCACGCTCGAGCGCAGCGAGCTGATCGAGGTGCTCGCTCACGCCGACGAAGCGAGCGAGGCTCAGCGCAGCGCCCGCATGCGCAGCGAACAGGCGCGGCTGCTGGAAGCCAAGGCCGCATTGCGCAATGCCTTCGCCGCCGAGCTCGGCAGCGCGGGGCGGATCTGGGACGCCCGCGTCGCCGACAGCGTCAGCCTCGACGTGCTTCGGCGCGTGCTGCGCGAGGCGATCGACGTGCTGCAGGCGCGCGGCGACGAAGCTGTCACGCAACGTGTGCTCGCACTCGCGCGCCCGGTGTTCGCACGCTGGCCGTAGCGTCCTGCCGCTCGGCGCAGCGCCCTATAATTCCCCGCTTTGCCGTTCCGCTTCACCCGGATGTACCCGATGCCCGCACGTCTGCTCGCCGCCCTGTCGTTCCTGCTCCTCGCTTTCGTTCAACCGGTCGTAGCGCAGGTCGCGCCACCGTCGATCGCCGCGCGTTCGTGGCTGCTGCTCGACGCAACCACCGGCCAGGTGCTCGCCGCGCACGAGCCCGACATGAAGGTCGAGCCGGCGTCGCTGACGAAGATCATGACGGTGTACCTGGCCTTCGACGCGCTGCGCGAGAAACGCATCGCGCTCGACCAGCGCCCGGCGGTATCACAGGCGGCCTACAAGGCCATCGGTTCGCGCATGTTCATCGAGCCGACGAAGCCGGCCACCGTGGAAGAACTGCTCAACGGCGTCATCGTGCAATCGGGCAACGATGCATCGATCGTGCTCGCCGAAGCGCTCGCCGGCACCGAGGAGACCTTCGCCGAGCAGATGAACCGGGCGGCCCAGCGCATGGGAATGCGCAACACGAGCTTTCGCAACTCCACCGGCCTGCCCGATCCGCAGCACTACACGACAGCTCGCGACCTGGCGACTCTCGCGCAGCGGATGATCGCCGACTTCCCCGACCAGTTCCCGATGTACTCGAAGCGCGAGTACACGTTCAACAACATCCGCCAGCCGAACCGCAACCGGCTGCTCGCGATCGACCCGAGCGTCGACGGCATGAAAACGGGGCACACCGAGGCGGCCGGCTACTGCCTGATCGCCACGGCGAAACGCGACATGCCCGGCATCGACGGCACCCGCCGTCTGATCAGCGTCGTCCTCGGCGCGTCATCGGAATCCGCTCGTGCGATCGAGTCGCAGAAGCTGCTGAACTGGGGCTACCAGAACTTCGAGGTCGTGCGCATCCAGGCGAAGGACCAGCCGGCCGGCAGCTACGAGGTGTGGAAGGGGCGCGACGATACCGTCGACGGCGGCTTCGAAAGCGACGTGCTCGTCTCGGTGGCGCGCGGCCAGGCCGATCAGGTGAAGGCCGAGATCGAGCGCATCCAGCCGCTGATCGCGCCGATCGCGCAGGGCCAGCAGATCGGCACGCTGCGCGTGCGCATCGGCGATCAGCTCGTCACCGAGCGGCCGCTGCTCGCGATGGCGAGCGTCGAGCCGGCCGGATGGTTCGGCCGCGCGTGGGATTCCCTCCTTCTCATGCTCGCTCGCTGAAGCGCGTTTCGGAGTAGGGGCATACTTGCTGCATGACACAGACGGTCTGGCTGAACGGTGAATGGCTGCCGCTCGAGGAGGCACGGGTGCCCGTGCTCGATCGCGGCTTCATCTTCGGCGACAGCGTCTACGAGGTCGTTCCGGTGTATGGCCGGCGCAGGTTCCGCTGGGCACATCACCTTGCACGACTGCAACGCAGCCTTGCCGCGGTGGCGATCCGCAACCCGCACGACGAAGCGGGATGGACGCAGCTCGTCGACGATCTCGTCGCACGCCACCCCTGGCCCGACCAGTTCGTCTACCTGCAGGTCACGCGCGGTGTCGCGCGACGTGATCATGCCTTTCCGCCGGCCGAGGTCGTGCCGACGGTGTTTGCAATGACGAGCGAACTCGTCGCCGCACCCGCTGCGCAGCGCGAGCAGGGCGTGAGCGCCATCACGCTCACCGACGAGCGCTGGCTGCACTGCGACATCAAGTCGACTTCGCTGCTCGGCAACGTGCTGGCGCGACAGGCAGCGGTGACCGCAGGCGCTGCCGAATGCGTGATGTTCCGCGATGGCTTCCTCACCGAAGGGGCGGCGAGCAACATCTGGGTCGTGCGCAACGGAAGCGTTTTCGGTCCGCCAAAGGACAACCTCGTGCTCGAGGGCATCCGCTACGGACTGCTCGCCGAGCTTGCGCACGAGGTCGGCATCCCGCTCGAGATCCGGCGGATCCTGCGCGAGGAGGTGCAGGCGGCCGACGAGCTGATGCTCAGCTCGGCAACGAAGGAACTGCTGCCGATCACCCGACTCGACGGGCGACCGGTCGGCAGCGGCCAGCCGGGTCCGGTATTCGCGGCCCTGCACGCCGCCTACCAGCGCGCGAAAGCCGCTGCCTGATCGGCAGGAGGACGCCGCGCGATGACCGAAGACCGCAGCCTGACCGAAGCCTTCGACCGGCTCGAGCGCCTGCTCGAGTTCCCCGTCGACTTCCCGCTCAAGATCATGGGCCGGCGCGTCGACGACTTCGCGCAGACGATGGCCGAGCTCGTCGTCGAGCACGTGCCCGAGTTCGATCCGTCGACGATCGAGCTGCGCGTCTCGAGCAAAGGCTCGTACCTCAGCGTGACCGTCGTCGTACGCGTGCAGTCGCGCGAGCAGCTCGAACGCCTGTATCGCGCACTCGCGACGCACCCGATGGTCAGCGTCGTGCTGTGAACCTGTCCGCTCCGATCGTGCGCCGACTCGGGCGACTCGACTACGGACGGGCCGAGCCGATGATGCGTTCGTTCACCGCGTCGCGCGACGCAGCCACGCCCGACGAGATCTGGCTCGTCGAGCACCCGCCGGTGTTCACGCTCGGGCGCGCCGCGCGCGGCGAGCACGTGCGAGCGCCGGGCACGATTCCGGTCGTGCGCACCGAGCGCGGCGGACAGGTCACCTATCACGGACCCGGCCAGGCCGTGTGCTACGTGCTCGTCGACCTGCGCCGCAGCGGCATCAAGGTGCGCGCACTCGTCGATCGCATCGAAGGAGCAACGATCGCACTGCTCGATGCATACGGCATCGCGGCGATGCGGCGCAGCGGCGCGCCCGGCGTGTATGTGCGCAAGGACGGGTACCCGGGTGCCAAGATCGCGTCGATCGGCATCCGGGTATCGGAGGGTTGCAGCTGGCACGGCGTCGCGCTGAATGTCGCGATGAACCTCTCGCCCTTCGAGCGCATCGACCCGTGCGGGTACCCTGGGCTCGTCGTCACCGATATGCGAAGCTGCCTGCGTTCCGCGCCGGGTTTCGACGAAGTCGCCCAACGCTTCGCTGCGACGCTCGCAGCGGCATTCAATCACGCGCCCGTTCCGTTTCCTGTCGGCTCACCTCATCTCTCGATTCCGGACCTTCGATGAATCCTGCCTTTCCGTCGCCTCCAACGAGCCCCTCCGACAAGCAGAAGGGCGCCGCCAAGACCTCCCGCATTCCGATCAAGGTCGTTCCCGTCGCCGAACCGCTGGCCAAGCCCCACTGGATCCGCGTACGGCCGGCAACCGACGCCGCGCGCTTCGCGCGCATCAAAGCGACGCTGCGCGAGCACCGGCTGCACACCGTCTGCGAGGAGGCTGCGTGCCCGAACATCGGCGAGTGCTTCGGCAACGGCACGGCCACGTTCATGATCCTCGGCGACAAGTGCACGCGACGCTGCCCGTTCTGCGACGTGGGACACGGTCGCCCCGACCCGGTCGACACGGCCGAGCCCGCGCACCTGGCCGAGACGATCGCGGCGCTGCGCCTGTCGTACGTCGTGATCACCAGCGTCGATCGCGACGATCTGCGCGACGGCGGTGCGCAGCATTTCGCCGACTGCATCGCAGCGGTGCGCGAGCGCTCGCCCGACACGCGCATCGAGGTGCTCGTTCCCGACTTCCGCGGCCGCCTCGAGCGCGCGCTCGACATCCTCGAGCGCACGCCGCCGGACGTGATGAACCACAACCTCGAGACGGTGCCGCGGCTGTACCGGCAGGCGCGCCCGGGCGCCGACTACGCGCACTCGCTGAAGCTGCTCGCGGAGTTCGGCCGCCGCGTGCCGCAGGTGCCCACCAAGTCGGGGCTGATGGTGGGGCTCGGAGAAACCGACGACGAAATCGTGCAGACCATGCGCGACCTGCGTGCGCACGACGTCGCGATGCTGACGATCGGCCAGTACCTCGCGCCCTCCACCGCGCATCTGCCGGTGCACCGCTACGTGCATCCCGACACGTTTCGACGCTTCGCCGAGGAGGCCGATCGCATGGGTTTCACGAACACGGCATCGGGTCCGCTCGTTCGCTCTTCCTACCATGCAGACCAGCAGGCGCACGACGCGGGGGTGGCCTGATCCACGCTTGCGCGGCCCGGCAACGTGCGATTAAAGTCCGCACGTCGACAGCCGCCTCCGGACCGATTGGGGGCAAGCCCTTATGGAAAGGCATGTCCGCAATCGCCAACAATCCCCGTTTCCGTAAAAGGAGCTCCAAGATGAGGCTTGCAGCAGTTATCGCAGCCGGCGCCGTCGCGCTGTCGTTCTCGATCGGCGCATATGCGCAGGGGCCGATCGTCGTCAAGTTCAGCCACGTGGTGGCGGAAGCCACGCCGAAAGGCCAGGGCGCACTGAAGTTCAAGGAAGTGGCCGAGAAGCTGTTGCCCGGCAAGGTGCAGGTGCAGGTCTTCCCGAGCTCGCAGCTGTTCGGCGACGCGAAGGAGATGGAGGCGCTGCTGCTCGGCGACGTGCAGTTCATCGCGCCGTCGCTGTCGAAGTTCGACCGCTACACGAAGAAGATCCAGCTCTTCGACCTGCCGTTCCTGTTCGACAACATCGAGGCGGTCGATCGCTTTCAGCAAAGCAAGGAAGGCCAGGAACTGCTGGGTGTGATGCGCAACCGCAGCCTGCTCGGCCTCGCCTACTGGCACAACGGGATGAAGCAGCTGTCGACCAACCGCGACGAGCTCACGCGACCCGAGCACGTCAAGGGGCTGAAGTTCCGCATCCAGGCCTCCGACGTGCTCGAGGCGCAGTTCCGCGCGCTCGGCGCGAACCCGCAGAAGATGGCCTTCGCCGAGGTGTACCAGGCGCTGCAGACCGGCGTCGTCGACGGCCAGGAGAACACCTGGTCGAACATCTACTCGCAGAAGTTCCACGAGGTGCAGAAGACCATCGCCAATACCAACCACGGCGTCATCGACTACATGGTCGTCACCAACGCCAAGTGGTGGGACGGGCTGCCCGACGACATCCGCAAGGGCCTGAAGCAGGCGATGGACGAGGCTACGGCGCACGCCAACAAGATGGCCAACGACTTCAACGAGCGCGACCGCAAGCTGATCGCCGAGGCCGGCAAGGCGCGGATCCAGGCGCTGTCGAAGGAAGACGTCGCCGCGTGGCGCAAGGCGATGGAACCGGTGTGGCAGAAGTTCGAAGGCGACATCGGCAAGGACCTGATCCAGGCGGCACTGAAGTCGAACAACTGAAGGCGCCGCCGGTGCACTCCGCCGACATGACGCCGGGGGAGGCGCCTTGAGCGCCGGCTTCCGGCAGCGGCTCGCCGACGTCTTCGGGCGGCTGGAGGAAGGGCTCGTAGCCCTTCTTCTGGCCCTGATGACGATCATCACCTTCGCGCAGGTCGTCGCGCGCTATGTCTTCAACTACAGCTTCGTCTGGGCGCTCGAGCTCACGACCTTCCTGTTCGGCGGCCTGATCTTCCTCGGTATCTCGTACGGCGTTCGGGTCGGTGCGCACATCGGCATCGACGTCGTCACACGGCTGCTGAAACCGGCGACCGCGCGCATCGTCGCGATCATCGCGACGCTGCTGTGCCTGGTCTACGCCGTGATCGTCTTCGTCGGCGGCTGGATCTACGTCGACAAGATGTACGAGATCGGCATCCTTGCGCAGGACATGCCGATCCCGCAATGGATCCCGCGACTCGTGCTGCCCGCCGGCTACGCGCTGCTGTTCATCCGCCTGATCGAGGTGCTCTACCGCCTGTTGACGGGCAAGGAAGCCCATCTCGTCGGTGACGAGGTCGAGGACGCGATGAAGCTGGCCACGGGCTCCGATGAACCGCCACCGGGAGGACGCCAGCCGTGACCACCGCCGCGCTGTTCGTACTCCTGTTCCTGTTCCTGTTCATGGGCATGCCGGTCGCGATCGCGCTCGGCCTGTCTTCGCTGCTCACGATCCTGTTCTTCGCCCAGGATTCGCTTGCTTCGCTGGCGCTGAAGCTCTACGAGACTTCCGAGCACTTCACGCTGCTGGCGATCCCGTTCTTCATTCTCGGCGGCGCCTTCATGACGACCGGGGGCGTCGCCAAGCGGATGATCCGCTTCGCGGTCGCCTGCGTGGGGCACCTGCGCGGCGGGCTGGCGATCGCGTCGGTGCTCGCCTGCATACTGTTCGCCGCCGTCTCCGGCTCGTCGCCGGCGACCGTGGTCGCCGTCGGCTCGATCGTCATTGCCGGGATGGTGCGCGCCGGCTACCCGCAGCCCTTCGCCGCGGGTGTCGTCACGAACGCGGGCACGCTCGGCATCCTGATCCCGCCGTCGATCGTCATGGTCGTCTACGGTGCCGTCACCGAGACCTCGGTCGGCGACCTGTTCATGGCCGGCGTCCTCCCCGGGACCCTGCTCGGCCTGTGCCTGATGGTCGCGATCTACGTCCGCGCCCGGATCACCGGACTGCCGAGCCAGCCTCGCGCGTCGATGCGCGAAGTGCTGGTCGCGGGCCGCGATTCGCTGTGGGGTCTGCTGCTGATCATCATCATCCTCGGCGGCATCTACGGCGGCATCTTCACGCCCACCGAAGCCGCGGCAGTGGCCGCCGTCTATGCCTTCGTGATCGCGGTGTTCGTCTACCGCGACATGGGGATGCGCGACGTTCCCGAGGTGCTGATCGAGGCGTCGAAGGTCACGGTGATGCTGATGTTCATCATCGCCAACGCGCTGCTGTTCGCGCACGTGCTGACCACCGAGCGCATCCCGCAGCTGATCGCCGAGCAGATCCTCGCCTGGGGGATGCCAGCATGGGCCTTCCTGATCGTCGTGAACATCCTGCTGCTGCTCGCGGGCATGTTCATGGAGCCCACCGGCACCATCCTGATCCTCGCGCCGATCCTGTTCCCGATCGCGATGCAGCTGGGCATCGACCCGGTGCACCTGGGGATCATCATGGTCGTGAACCTGGAGATCGGGCTCGTCACGCCTCCGGTCGGGCTGAACCTGTTCGTCACGGCGGGCATCACGAAGATGCCGGTCGGCGAAGTGATCCGCGCGGCGATGCCGTGGCTGTTCGTGCTGCTCGGCTTCCTGGTCGTCGTGACCTACGTACCGTGGCTCTCGCTGGCGCTGCCGAACCTGTTCAAGTGAGCTACGGCTTCCTGGCGACGAGCTGAACGACGTGGGCGTCACCGTGATGGTGACGCCCTTCGTGCACCGCGCGAACGCCGTCGAAGCAGTGCGCGATCTCGCAGCCGGCGAGCTCTTCGACGACATCCTCGAGCCGCGCGAGCAGCTCGGGCTCTGGCGGTCCGCCGGTCTTGTACTCCGGCTGGCGCTTGCCGTAGGCCTCGTAGACGAAGACTCCACCGGGCGCCAACGCCTGCACGCAACGCGCGTGCAGCGCAGCGCGTGCGCGCTGCGGCAGGTGCAGGAAGATCGACACGATCGCGCCCCAGCGCTCCTTGCCGAGCTCGTATCGGGTGACGTCGGCCTGCACCGTCTCGATCGCGACGCCGGCGCGGCGGGCGAGCTTCTGTGCCTTCTCGAGTCCCTGCTGCGCGACGTCGACCGAGGTGACTTCGAAGCCGCGGCTTGCGAGCCAGACGCCGTTGCGGCCTTCGCCGTCGGCCAGGCACAGCACCGGCATTCCGGCCGGCAGCAGCGGTGCCTGCGCAACGAGGAAGTCGTTCGGCTCGATGCCGTAGGCGTAGTCTTCGCCGGCGTAGCGCTCGTTCCAGAACTTCGCCAGCGTCGCGACGCGATCCTCGCTCATCGCAGTCCCGCCTCGCGCAGGATCGCCTCGGCGCGCAGCATCACCGGCTTGTCGACCATACTGCCGTCGACCGCGACGGCGGCCCCGCCGGCAGACGCCGCCGCCGCGAGCACGCGTTGCGCCCAGGCGATCTCGTCGTCACCCGGTGCGAACAGTGCATTGACCTGCGCAACCTGCCGCGGGTGAATGCACAGCTTGCCGCCGAAGCCGAGCCGCCGCGCGCGCTGCACGTCGTGCGCGAGCCGTTCGGCGTCGTCGATCGCGGTGCTCACGCCATCGATCGGTGCGCCGATCGACGCGAGCCGCGACTCGAGCACGAACTGCGTGCGAAAGGGAAGCAGATCGTCCTCGTTCGCATCGCGCATGCCGAGGTCGACCTGGAAGTCGATCGTGCCGAAGGCGAGCCGCTCGACCCCCGGCGCACCGGCGATCTCGCGAAGGCGTGCAAAGCCGACGGCCGTCTCGACCAGCGGCACCAGTGCGCGCGCACCTGCCGCGCGCACACGATCGAGCACCTCGCCAGTCTCGGCCTTCGGGACCAGCACCGCGTCGAGCGAAGCCTTGCCGACGAGCGACAGGTCGTCTTCGAAGCACGCGCTGTCGGCTCCGTTGATGCGAACGAAGATTCGCGGCGGGCGCGTGTTGCCGCCATCCGCCGTGATCGACGCAAGCGGCGACGAATCGAGCCAGCCTGCCACAGCGGCACGCGCCTCGTCCCTGGCATCCGGCGCGACGGCGTCCTCGAGATCGACGACGACGGCATCGGCACCGGCCGCGAGCGCCTTCGCGAAGCGGTCGGACCGGTGCCCGGGAACGAAGAGCAACGAGCGCAGCGCTTGCTTCGTCATCACCGCTCCTTCGCGGCGAGCAGCATGCCGACGACCGGCGTCTGCGCCAGTGCGCGGATGCGAGCGATCGCTTCGCGCATCTCGTCGGCCGAAGCACCATCGCGATACTGCGCAAGCCGGATCGCCTTGTCGTCGACCTCCTGCGGCGACAGCGTGTTACCCGGATCGCCCTTCGGCTCGTCGACGCGCGCCGCGAGCACGCGGCCATCGCGCGTGCGCACTTCGACCTTGCCGATCCAGCGTTGCGGATAGGCCGTGTCGACCTCCTCGTCGAGCACCATGTGGACCCGCTCGCGAAACGCGACGACATCGGGTGCGCGCCAGTCGGCATCGAAGTCGGCCAGCGACGCGCTGCCGCGCGTGGCCGCCAGCCCGAGCACGGTGCCCATTGAGAACTTCGCCTGGTGCACCGTCTGCGGATCGACGACCGGACCAAGCACGTCGATCGCGCCCTGGTGCACGCGCGCGACGACCGACTCGACCGCGTCGGCACGCAGCCCATTGGCCCGCATCGCCTCGAGCAGGGCGTCGGCCGCCGGATGTGTATGGCGGCACGAAGCGTGGAACTTGAACGAGGTCTCGGCGAGCGTCCAGCGTTCGCCGAGCCGATCGACGAGCCGCGATTCGTCGGCGTCGCTCGACATGCCCGCCGCCATACCGCGTTCGCCTTCGAGGATGCGGCGCGCGCCGGTGAAGCCGTCGGCTGCCAGATAAGCCGCCGCGAGACCGGCGGCCGCCGCGTGCGCGGTGTGCAGCTGCTTGGCGTCGGCCGCGTCGCGCAGGAACTCCCACAGCCCTGCGGCCTGCGTCCCGGCCGAGCCGAGCGCGTGCTGCATCGCCTCGGGCGACAGCCGCAGCAGCTGGCCGACGGCGGCAGCCGCGGCGAGCGTGCCGGCGGTACCCGTCGTATGAAACACCCGATAGTGCGAACGACCGAGAAACTCGCCGACACGGATGCCGACCTCGTAGCCGACGACCACCGCGCACAGCAGCTCGGCGCCCGAGCGTCCGAGCGCCTGCGCAACGGCGAGCGCCGGCGGAAAGACGACGGTGGCCGGATGGAAGACCGAGCCGTTGTGCACGTCGTCCTGCTCGGCGAAATGCGAAGACGCTGCGTTCACCGCAGCGGCGACGAGCGGACTGCTGCAGCGTCGGTGGATCGGAAGTTCGGAAGGGCCGTCGGCCGGGCCCATCGTCTCGAAGAAACGCGCGATCGTCTCGACCGGGCGCGCGCCCTTGCCGGCGAGTGCCGAGCCGAACCAGTCGACGAAGAGATCCTCGGTGCGTCGCACGACCGGCGTCGGAATGTCGTCGAAGCGCAGTTGCGCGGCGAAATGCGCAAGCGTCGCCGAAGCGGTCGCCGGAGCTGCGGTGTCGGGGGAAGCTGCTTTCGTCATCTGCCTTCGCGCTTCACAGCGCGCCTTCGTTGCGCAGCCGGTCGATCTGCGGCTGTGCGTAACCGAGCTCGGAGAGGATTGCGTCAGTGTGCGCACCGAGCGCGGGCACGGGATCGATGCGCGGATCGTCGTCGCGCGACATTCCCGGCGGAAGCAATGTGGGTACCAGACCCGCCGGAGTGCCGACCTCGGTCCAGCGCTCGCGCGCCTTCAGCTGCGGGTGCGCCCAGACCTCGTCCATCGTGTTCATCCGCGCGTTCGCGATGCCCGCTTCGTCGAGCCGCGCAACCACCTGCCCGGCGCTGAAGCGCGCAAAGGCGTCGACGATGATCGCCCGCAGCGCGTCGCGCGCAGCGGTGCGCCGCGCGTTCGAGTCGAAGCGCGGGTCTGCGGCGAGTTCGGGGCTCTCGAGCACCTTCGTGCAGAAGGTCTGCCATTCACGCTCGTTCTGCAGCCCGAGCATGACGACCTTGCCGTCGCCGGCGGGAAAAGGACCGTACGGATAGATCGTCGCGTGCGAGGCACCGGTACGCGCCGGCGGCGCCGCGCCTTCGAACGCGTAGTACATCGGGTAGCCCATCCACTCGACCATGCTCTCGAGCATCGACACATCGATGCGCCGGCCCTTGCCGCTCTTACCCCGCTCGATCAGCGCGGCGAGGATGTTCGTGTAGGCGTACATCCCGGCGGAGATGTCGGCAATCGAGCAGCCCGCCTTCGCCGGCTCGTCAGGCGAGCCGGTGACCGACAGGAAGCCCGATTCGC
The DNA here is from genome assembly GCA_964538505.1 of uncultured Limnobacter sp. Taxonomy (GTDB): domain Bacteria; phylum Pseudomonadota; class Gammaproteobacteria; order Burkholderiales; family Burkholderiaceae_E; genus Zeimonas. The sequence goes on from CAZIDY010000038.1 coordinate 23,844, forward strand.
TCTGGATCAGCAGGTCGTAGGCCTTGCGGTCGCGATGCGGGCCGTCGGCACCGTAGCCCGAGATGTCGCAGACGACGAGCCGGGGGAAACGCGGATGCAGCGCCTCGAAGGACAGCCCGAGACGCGCGGCGGCGCCGGGGGCAAGGTTCTGCACGAGCACGTCGGCGCGCTCGAGCAGCCGCTCGAGAACGACGGGCGCTTCGGCATGCTTCAGGTCGAGCGTCAGGCTCTCCTTCGAGCGGTTCGTCCAGACGAAATGCGACGCGAGCCCGCGCACGCGCTGGTCGTAGGCGCGCGCGAAGTCGCCGACGCCCGGGCGCTCGATCTTGATGACGCGCGCACCGAGATCGGCGAGCTGGCGCGTGCAGAAGGGCGCGGCAATCGCGTGCTCGAGCGTGACGACGGTGACGCCTTCCAGCGCGCGTGCCATCAGAAGGACCTCGGCAGGCCGAGCACGTGCTCGGCGACGTAGGAAAGGATCAGGTTGGTGGAGATCGGCGCCACCTGGTACAACCGCGTCTCGCGGAATTTGCGCTCGACGTCGTACTCGGCCGCGAAGCCGAAGCCGCCGTGGAACTGGATGCACGCGTTGGCCGCTTCCCACGACGCCTTCGCCGCGAGGTACTTCGCCATGTTCGCCTGCGCGCCGCAGGGCTCGTGCGCGTCGTAGAGCCGGCACGCCTCCCAGCGCATCAGGTTTGCCGCCTCGACCTCGATGAAGGACTCGGCGATCGGGAACTGCACGCCCTGGTTCTGCCCGATCGGCCGACCGAAGACGACGCGGTCCTTCGCGTACTGCGTGACGCGGTCGACGAACCAGTAGCCGTCGCCGATGCACTCGGCGGCGATCAGCGTGCGCTCGGCGTTCAGTCCGTCGAGGATGTACCTGAAGCCCCTGCCTTCCTCGCCGATCAGGTTCTCGGCCGGGATCTCGAGGTTCTCGAAGAAGAGCTCGTTCGTCTCGTGGTTGACCATGTTCGCGATCGGTCGCACCTCGAGCCCGTTGCCGATCGCCTCGCGCAGGTCGACGATGAACACCGACATGCCTTCCGACTTCTTCTTCACGTCGGCCAGCGGCGTCGTGCGCGCAAGCAGGATCATCAGGTCGGAGTGCTGCACGCGCGAGATCCAGACCTTCTGGCCGTTGACGACGTAGCGGTCGCCCTTGCGCACGGCAGTCGTCTTCAGCTTCGTGGTGTCGGTGCCGGTGGTGGGTTCCGTGACCGCCATCGACTGCAACCGCAGGTTGCCCGCGGCGATCTCCGGCAGGTACTTGCGCTTCTGCTCCTCGGAGCCGTGGCGCAGCACGGTGCCCATGTTGTACATCTGGCCGTGCAGCGCGCCCGAGTTGCCGCCGCAGCGGTTGATCTCCTCCATGATCACCGACGCCTCGGTGAGTCCGAGGCCCGATCCGCCGTACTCGGTGGGGATCAGCGCGGCCATCCAGCCTGCCTTCGTCAGCGCGTCGACGAAGGCCTCGGGATAGGCGCGCTGCTCGTCGACGCGACGGAAATACTCGTCGGGATACTGCCTGCACAGGTCGCGAACACCGTCGCGAATGTCTTCGTAGCGGTCTTGCAGCGATGCGGACATGGTTCAATCCTGGTGAAGTTCGGCGCTCGCCTGCATGGCGACGAGCCCATCGGGGTTTCGCGCCCACAGCTCGAACGACTGCTCGCCGCTCGAACGCCCACAGACCTCGAAAGGGTGCAGGTCGAACAGCGGCCGCACCGCCTTGAACGAGAAGCGGGCGACGCGAGCGGCGGGCCGCTCGCGGTGCAGCAGGTCGAGCAGCAGCGTCGCGATCAGCGGGCCGTGCACGACGAGGCCCGGATAGCCTTCGACGCCGGTGACGTAGCTGCGGTCATAGTGGATGCGGTGCCCGTTGAAGGTCACCGCGGAATAGCGGAACAGCAGCACCGGGTCGGGCACGACGCGGCGCGCGAAGTCTTCCGGCTGCGCGGCATCGTCCTTCTGCGTGGCGTTGGGCTTCTTCGCGGCCGCGCTCGCCGCGGTCGCCCCCGGCGCCGCTGCCTGCGTGTGCGCGGCGCCTGCTGTTTCAGCGGCCGGCTCCGCCGCCGGCTTCGGCTCGTCGCGGTAGACGATGTCGTGCTCCTCGCGGATCGCGACCCCGCCCGCGTCGGAAATCTCGTGCTGCACGGTGACGAAGACGAGCGAGCCGCTGCGCCCCTGCTTGCCTTGCACGTCGGCGATGCGCGACGCACGGGTGATCTCGTCGCCGACGCGCAGCGGGCGCTCGAAGTTCAGTCGTCCACCCGCCCACATGCGCCGCGGCAGCGGCACCGGCGGCAGGAATCCGCCGCGGCGGGGATGACCGTCGGGGCCGAGCTGCGAGGCGGGGGCAGCCGGCGCGAAGAACATCCAGTGCCACAGCGGCGGCAGCTCGTCTCCCGCGCTGCCGTGCAGGTCCTCGCGATCGAGGGTGGCGGCGAGCTGCAGCACCCGCGCGGAGTCGACAAGATCGACGTTGCGTTCGCTGCGCCCGATCCATTGTTGAAGCTGCTCGAGTTCCATCGCAGACACTGTGTCCGGAAAGCCCAAAGAATGCGCGAAAAGCCGTGCTGCGGACAATTCGCATTCCGGGAACGGGGGCTTCGGCGCAGCCGAAGGGCCGGCGATGCGCGGGTAGACTGCCGGGCGATGGTGCGAGCCCTGAGCACCCGTGCGAGCCCTGAGCACCCGTGCGAGCCCTGAGCACCCGTGCGAACCCTGAGCACCCGTGCGAGCCTGACCCCTCATGTCCCTGCACTTCGATCTGATCGATCTGCGCCTGCTCGTCCGGATCGCCGAAGCCGAGAGCCTGACCGGCGGTGCGGCGGCGATGCACCTGTCGCTGCCGGCGGCGAGCGCGCGCGTGAAGAACCTGGAAGAACGGCTCGGCGCGAAGCTGCTGCACCGCTCCAGCCAGGGCGTCGAGCTGACGCCGCCGGGGCTCGCCTTCGTGCAGCACGCGCGGGCGGTGCTCGCGCAGCTCGAGCACCTGCGCGCCGACCTGCAGGAGTACGCAACCGGCATCAAGGGACACCTGCGCCTGTTCGCGAACACGACCGCATCGAGCGAGTTCCTGCCGCAGGTGCTGCGCACTTTCCTGATCCAGCACCCCGACGTGAACGTCGACCTGCGTGAACGTTCGAGCGACGAGATCGTACGCGCGGTGCTCGACGGCCAGACCGACCTCGGCATCGTCGCCGGCACGGTGCGCACCGGCAACCTGCAGACGATTCCCTATCGGGAGGACCGGCTCGCACTGGTCGTCGACAGCGCGCATCCGCTCGCCGCGGAGTCGTCGATCGACTTCGTCCGCGCGCTCGACTTCGACCAGGTGGGTCTGCACGAGGCCAGCGCGATCCATGCGTTCATGCAGCGCGTCTGCGACGAGCTGCATCGAAGGCTGCGCTTTCGCATCCAGGCCGGCAACTTCGAGACCGCGTGCCGGATGATCGAGGCGGGGATCGGCGTCGGCGTGCTGCCGGCGTCGGCGGCGTTCCGGCATGCGCGTACGATGGCGATCCGGATCGTGCCGTTGCGAGACGATTGGGCGCTTCGGCGCCTGCTGATCTGTGCACGCAGTCTCGACGGACTGCCTTCGTTCGCACTGGATCTGGTCGAGTTGCTGAAGGAGGACGCACGTCGGGCGTCCGGGGAAACCGCTGCAGGAGAAGCGGGACGATGATCGACCACCTCGACCACCTCGTGCTCACCACGGCGCATCCCGACGCCTGCGTCCGCTTCTACACCGAAGCGCTCGGGATGACGCTCGAGCGCTTCGGCGAAGGGCGGATTGCATTCCGCTTCGGGACGCAGAAGATCAACCTGCACGTGAAGGGGAGCGAGCACGAACCGAAGGCGCACTTGCCGGTTCCCGGTTCGCTCGACCTGTGCTTCATCGCCGCCGTCGGGCTCGACGAGGTGATCGCATGCCTCGAGCGCGCCGACGTTCCGATCATCGAGGGTCCGGTGCTGCGCACCGGGGCGAGCTTCCGGCTACGTTCGGTCTACGTGCGCGATCCCGACCTGAACCTGATCGAGATCTCGGAGCGCGCGGACTAGCCCGGATATTTCACCAGCAGGTCCGCAGCCCGGGTTTTCAGAGCGGCGGA
>CAZIDY010000039.1:0-26572 GCA_964538505.1 uncultured Limnobacter sp.
CGACCTGGTTCGATCGCAGCTCCTTTCGTGTCTTTGAACGCGAAGCCGTATGAGACCGGCTACGCGGTGCCGCTGCGCATCGCTGCGGCCTCCTCATCTGCCGGCGCAATCGCGACCGCACAGTATTTGAAGCCCGGGATCTTCCCGAAGGGATCGAGCTTCGGATGCGTCAAGACGTTCGCGGCTGCCTCGGCATACGCGAACGGGATGAACACGCTTCCCTGCGCGACGCCTTCGTCCTCGCGAATGCGAAGCACGATCTCGCCGCGCCGCGAAGCGACGCGCGCGCGCGCGCCGGGCGCGAGTCCCAGGCGCTCGAGGTCCGCCGGATGCATCGACGCGGTCGCCTCGGGCTCGATCGCATCGAGCGCGTGCGCACGGCGCGTCATCGCACCGGTGTGCCAGTGCTCGAGCTGGCGTCCGGTGGTGAGCACGAACGGATAGTCGTCGTCGGGCGACTCGGCCGGTGCACTCGGCGCGGCGGGAACGAAACGTCCGCGTCCGCTCGGCGTCGGAAAACGCTCGCGAAACACCACCGGCTGACCCGGGTCGTCGGCGCTCGCGCACGGATAGGTGACGCTGCCCTCGCGCTCGAGCCGTTCCCAGTCGATGCCGCGGATCGAGTCCATCGATGCGCGCATCTCCTCGAAGACCTCGCGCGGATGCATGTCGCGCCAGTCAAGCCCGAGGCCGCGCGCCATCGCGACGATGATCTCGAGATCGGGGCGCGCCTGCCCGGGCGGCTCGACCGCCTTGCGCGCAAGCTGCACCATGCGGTCGGTGTTCGTGAAGGTGCCGCTCTTCTCCGGAAACGCCGACGCCGGCAGGATCACGTCGGCGAGATACGCCGTCTCGGTGGGGAAGATGTCCTGCACGACGAGCAGGTCGAGCGCGGCGAGCGCCTGTCGCGCGTGCCGCACGTCGGGGTCGGACATCGCCGGGTTTTCGCCCATCACGTACAGCCCGCGGATGCGGCGCTCGGCGGCCGCCTTCAGGATCTCGACCACCGTGAGTCCGGGGCGCCGATCGATGGGCGTGCCCCACAGCTGCTCGATGCGCGCGGCGACGCGCTCGTCGTCGACGCGACCGTAGTCGGGCAGCATGATCGGAATCAGCCCGACGTCGGAGGCGCCCTGCACGTTGTTCTGCCCGCGCAGCGGGTGCAGACCGGCACCCGGCCGGCCGATCTGCCCGGTGGCGAGCGCGAGTGCGATCAGGCAGCGCGCGTTGTCGGTGCCGTGCACGTGCTGCGAGACGCCCATCCCCCACAGGATCATCGACGCGCGGCTCGTCGCGTACTGCTGCGCGACCGCGCGGATCGTCGCCGCGTCGATACCGCAGACCGGCGCCATGCGCTCGGGGCTGAACGGGGCGAGATGCTCGCGCAGCGCCTCGAAGTCGGCGGTGCGCGTCGTGATGAATTCGCGGTCGACGAAACCGCCGTAGACGATCGCGTGCAGCATCGCATCGAGCAGCGCAACGTCGGCGCCCGGCGTGAACTGCAGCACGGCGCTCGCGTGCCGCGCGAGATCGTTGCGCTTCGGATCGGCGACGACGAGCGTCGTGCCGCGCCGCACCGCGTTCTTGATCCACGTCGCCGCGACCGGATGGTTCACCGTCGGGTTCGCACCGATGACGAGCACGAAGTCGGCCTTCAGCACGTCGGAGACCGGGTTCGAGACGGCACCCGAGCCGATTCCTTCGAGCAGCGCAGCAACCGACGACGCGTGGCACAGCCGCGTGCAGTGATCGACGTTGTTCGTTCCGAAGCCGGTGCGTACGAGCTTCTGGAACAGGTACGCTTCCTCGTTGCTGCCCTTCGCCGAGCCGAATCCCGCGAGCGCCTGCGAGCCGATCGTGTCGCGGATGAGCGCCAGGCCTCCGGCGGCGATCGCGATCGCCTCGTCCCAGCTCGCCTCGCGGAACTGGTCGCGCCAGTCGGCGGGCACGCGGTCGTACACCGGGTTCTTCGCGGCGCCTTCGCGGCGCACGAGCGGAACATCGAGCCGCTCGGGGCTCGACGCGTAATCGAAGCCGAAGCGCCCTTTCACGCACAGGCGGCCCTGGTTGGCCGGCCCGTTGCGACCCTCGACATAGCGGATGCGGTTGCCCGTGATGTGATAGGTGAGCTGGCAACCGACTCCGCAGAACGGGCACAGCGAGTCGACACGGCGCTCGGCCGCGCGCGGTGCGACGTCGCCGGTGCGCGCCGGCGGGTCGACTGCGCCGAGCAGGCGCGGCATCAATGCGCCGGTAGGACATGCCTGGACGCATTCACCGCAGCCGACGCAGGTCGACGCGCCCATCGGATCGCCGAAATCGAAGACGATGCGCGCATGGTCGCCGCGGCCCGCATAGCCGATCACGTCGTTGGCCTGCTCCTCGCGACACGCACGTACGCAGCGCGTGCACTGGATGCACGCATCGAGCTGCACGGCGATCGCCGGATGACTGAAGTCGGACAGCGGCTGCATGCGCGCGGCAAAGCGCGAGCGCTCGACGCCGAGCGTCCGTGCCCAATGCGCGAGCTCCGAGTCTTCGCGATGCGGCGCGGCCGGCGCATCGGCGAGCAGCAGCTCGACGACCATCCGCTGCGCGGCGCGCGCGCGATCGCTCGCACTGCGCACCTTCATCCCCGCCGTCGGCGCACGGCAGCACGACGGCGCGAGCACACGCTCGCCGTCGATCTCGACGACGCAGGCGCGGCAGTTGCCGTCGGGGCGATAGCCTTCCTGGCGGCACAGCGCAGGAATCGTCGTGCCGTGCCGGCGTGCGACCTCGTAGATCGTCTCGCCCGCACGCGCGTCGACGCGCCGTCCGTCGAGCTCGAACTCGATCGTCGTCCCATCTGCGTCGACGGCGCGCGTGCGTCCGGTAGCGTCGTTCATGACTCCTGCACCTCGTGCGCAAACCAGCGCAACACCGACAGCATCGGATTCGGCGCCGCCTGGCCCAGACCGCAGATCGACGCATCGATCATCGCGCTCGACAGCTCGCCGAGCAGTGGCGCGTCCCAGCGCTTCTCGCCCATGCGACCGAGCGCCTTCGCCGTCCCGACGCGGCACGGCGTGCACTGCCCACAGGACTCGCTGCGAAAGAAGGCCATCAGGTTGCGTGCGGCATCGACCGCCGTGTCGTGCTGCGACAGCACGATGACCGCCGCCGAGCCGATGAACGCACCGTGCGGCTGCAGCGTGTCGAAATCGAGCGGCTCGTCGGCGAGCGACGCGGGCAGGATGCCGCCGGAAGCGCCACCCGGCAGCCACGCATACAACTCGTGCCCGGGCGCCATGCCGCCGCAGTGCTCGTCGACGAGCTCGCGCAGGCTGATGCCGGCCGGCGCCAGCTTCACGCCGGGCTCGCGCACGCGCCCCGACACCGAGAAGGTGCGCAGGCCGCGGCGACCACGCCGGCCGTGCGACGCGAACCAGCTCGCGCCGCGCTCGAGGATCTCGGGAACCCAGTGCAGCGTCTCGACGTTGTGCGCGAGCGTAGGACGACCGAAGAGACCGACCTCGGCCACGTAGGGCGGACGCAACCGCGGCATTCCGCGCTTGCCTTCGATCGACTCGATCAGCGCGCTCTCCTCGCCACAGATGTAGGCGCCGGCGCCGCGTCGCAGGTGGATCTCGGGCAGCGGAGCGTCGACCGGCGGCTGTGCGCGCAATGCGTCGATCTCGCGCTCGAGCAACGCGCGCACACCGGCGTACTCGTCGCGCAGGTACACGTAGCACGCATCGCAACCGACGACCGCGGCGGCGATCAGCATGCCTTCGAGCATCCGGTGCGGTGCGCGCTCCAGGTAATGCCGATCCTTGAAGGTGCCGGGCTCGCCTTCGTCGGCGTTCACGACGAGCAGGCGTGGGCCGGGCTGTGCGGCCACCGTACGCCACTTGCGCGCAGCCGGGAAGCCCGCGCCGCCGAGTCCGCGCAATGCCGACGATTCGAGCTCGGCGAGCACCGCCTCGTGCGTCGACGACGGATCAACGAGCCCGCTCGCGGGCTGAACGAGCCCGCTGGCCGGCTGGGCGAGCACGCGTGCGAGCTGCCGGTAACCGCCGTTCGCGCGGTAGGTCTCGTAGTCGCCGTATCCGGGGATCTCGCCGACACATGGGTCGGGCACCGGGCAGCTGCGTTCACCCTCCGCGATCACCGCCTCGATACGCTCGACGCTCGCGGGCGCGACCGGCCGCTGCCCGACCACCGCGACCGGCGCCTGCGCGCAACGCCCGACGCAGGGCACCGGCTGCACGCGGACGGCGCGTCCCAATCGCGCCGGCAGCGATTCGAGCAATGCACGCGCACCCGCAAGCTCGCAGGACAGCGACTCGCAGACGCGCACGGTGAGCTCGGGCGGCGGCGTCTCGCCTTCGCGCACGACATCGAAGTGGTGATAGAAGCTCGCCACCTCGAAGACCTCGGCCAGCGACAGCCGCATGCGCTCGGCCAGCGCCGCGAGCAGCGCGGCCGGCAGGTGGCCTTCGGCGTCCTGGATGCGGTGCAGGTGCTCGATCAGCAGGTCGCGCCGCATCGACGCATCGGCGAAGAGCGCATCGATGCGCTCGCGCGCCTCGGGCTGCACCTGTCGCCCCTTGCGCTGGCCGACCGGACGGCGGAACGAAACGGTTTCCATCGCCCCGAATGTACCCCAGCGGACGAGTTCGTCGTTCCTGGAATGCGCGGCACTGCGCGTGTCGTGTCCGTCGATGATGGCGGCGATCTCCCCGATCCGTTCCTCATCGAATCGAGCTCCTGCAGGATGACCGCCGACAGCACGACGGACTCGTCCGCGTCGGGGTACTGCGTCAGCAGCAGCCTGGCCTGCCCGTAGACGACGAGCGTATGGAATTCGTTGCACCGGGAGGCGATCGCGCGCATCGAGCGCACGCAGCAACTCCTGCGTGCGACGGGCGATCCTGTCTGCGTCGTTCATCATCGTCATGACCGGTGGAACGCGCAGCGGATGCGGCTCTCAGAGCGGCACGTCGACCGTCTCGCCGTGCTCCGGTACGCGCGCGCGCCAGCCGAGCTCGTCGGCGATGCGATGCCGCAGTCGATCGGCCGCTTCGGGCTCGCCGTGCACGACGTAGACCTGTTGCGGCGCCTTGCGCAGCTTGCGCATCCAGCCGATCAGCTCGTCGGCGTCGGCATGCGCCGAGAGGCCGTCGATCTGCGTGACCGACGCGTTCACCGGATGCCAGGCGCCGTGGATCTTGACCTCGCGCACGCCGGCCACCAGATGCGCGCCGCGCGTGCCGCCGGCCTGGAAACCGGCAAAGACGACGTGGTTGGACGGATCGGGCAGCAGGCGCTTCAGGTGATGCAGCACGCGTCCGCCGGTGGCCATGCCGCTGGCGGAGATCAGGATCGACGGCACGCGCAGGCGGGCGAGCGCCTTCGACTCGTCGGGCGTATTGACGAAGCGCACTCTGCGATAGATCGCCTCGCACTCGGCGTCGTCGAGCCGATGCTCGTCGTTGAAGCGCCGGTACAGCCGCGTGGCGCTGATCGCCATCGGGCTGTCGAGGTAGACCGGAAGCTCGGGGATGGAGTCGGCCTCCTGCAGCCGGTGCAGTGCAACGAGCAGCGCCTGCGCGCGGCCTACAGCGAAGGACGGGATCAGCACGGTTCCGCCGCGCGCAGCCGTATCGCGAACCACGCGTGCCAGCTGCCCCAGCGCGTCGTCGAGCGGAGCGTGCCTGCGGTCGCCGTAGGTCGACTCGATGACGAGCGTGTCGGCCGCTTCCGGCACCTGCGGCGCGTTCAGGACGAGATCGTCGACGCGGCCGAGGTCGCCGCTGAAGACCAGTGTTCTCGAGGCGCGCTGCAGGACGACACTCGCCGCGCCGAGCAGGTGTCCCGCAGGAACGAAACGCGCACGCAGCTCTGCAACACCGGTGTCGAACCCGGCCCCGAAGCGCGTCGCATGCAGACGCGACAACGCACGCTCGGCGTCGCCGCTGTCGTACAGCGGCAGCGCCGGCTGGTGCTTCGAGAAACCGTGACGGTTCGCGAACTCGGCCTCTTCCTCCTGCAGCCGCGCGCTGTCGCGAAGCAGCAGCCCGGCGAGCTCGCAGGTGCCCTCGGTAGCGTAGACCGGACCGCGAAATCCTTCACGGACGAGCACCGGAAGCCAGCCGGAATGATCGAGGTGTGCGTGCGTGAGCAGCACCGCGTCGATCGACGCAGGCGACGCGAGCAACGGCGACCAGTTCCGCTGGCGCAGCTTCTTGAAGCCCTGGAACAGCCCGCAGTCGACGAGCAGCTTCTCTTCGCCCAGCTCGAGCAGGAAGCGCGAGCCGGTGACGGTGTCGGCGGCGCCGAGGAAAGTGAGCTTCACGCGGCGCGCGCCGGGCCGATCACTGGAAGAACTCCTTGACACGATCCATCCAGTTCTTCGTCTGCGGACTGTGCTTCGGATCCTTCAGCGAAGCATCGAGCTCGCGCATCAGCTCCTTCTGCCGCTCGGTGAGACGTACCGGCGTCTCGACCAGCACGTGCGCATAGAGGTCGCCCGGGTAGCTCGAACGCAAGCCCTTGATGCCCTTGCCGCGCAGTCGGAACTGCTTGCCGGTCTGCGTGCCCTCGGGCAGCTCGATCTCGGCCGCTCCGGCGAGCGTGGGAATCTCGACGATGCCACCGAGCGTCGCGGTCGTCACCGACACCGGCACCTCACAGTGCAGGTCATCACTGTCGCGCTTGAAGACGTCGTGCTCCTTCACGCGGATCTCGACGTAGAGATCGCCGGGCGGCCCGCCGTTGATCCCGGGTTCGCCGTTGCCGCTCGAGCGGATGCGCATGCCGTCGTCGATGCCGGCCGGGATCTTCACCTCGAGCGTCTTGCTCTTCTTCACGCGCCCGACGCCATCGCAGGTCGTGCACGGATCGGGAATCACCTGTCCGCTGCCGCGACAGGTGGGACAGGTCTGCTGGATCGAGAAGAATCCCTGCTGCACGCGAACCGCACCCTGGCCGCCGCAGCTGTGACAGGTCTTCGGCTTGGTGCCGGGCTTGGCGCCACTGCCGTGACAGGTGTCGCAGTGCTCCCAGCCCGGCACGCGGATCTCCGACGTGTAGCCGGCCGCCGCCTGCTCGAGCGTGATCTCCATCGCATAGCGCAGGTCGGCGCCGCGATAGACGTTGCTGCGCCCGCCCGCACGCTGCGCGCCGAAGATGTCGCCGAAGATGTCGCCGAACACGTCGGCGAATCCGCCGAAACCCTGCCCGCCCGCGAAGCCGCCTGCGTTCGGATCGACGCCGGCATGTCCGAAGCGGTCGTAGGCCTCGCGCTTGGCGGGATCGGACAGCATCTCGTAGGCTTCCTTCACCTCCTTGAAGCGCGACTCGGCATCCTTGCTGTCCGGATTGCGATCCGGGTGGTACTTCATCGCGAGCTTGCGATAAGCCTTCTTCAGCTCGTCGTCGGTGGCGGTTTTCGATACGCCGAGGGTTTCGTAGTAGTCGCGTTTCATTAAAGCAGTGAAGGGTGAAGGGGGAAGGGTGAAGGGGAACCGCCCCGTGGTCGTTCAGGCGTCACGCTTTCGGAGTGATGCCTGCAGTCCCATCAGCATTCCGCTCACGTCGTCGACCTTCGTCCGCAACTCCTTTGTGTCCTGCAGATAGCCGAGTCGCTGCGATTCCTGCCAGACGCGCAACTCACGGTGTGCCCTGCGCACCCTTCACCCTTTACTCTCTCTTCACTTCCTTGAAATCCGCATCGACGACATCGTCGTCGGCCGACGCGCGACTGTCTGCCTGCGGACCACCCTCGGCGCCCGGCTGCGGGCCGCCGGCTTCGCCGCCCGGCTGTTGCTGTGCGTACATCGCTTCGCCGAGCTTTTGCGAGGCGGCCATCAGCGCCTGCGTCTTCGCCTCGATGTCGTCCTTGTCATCGCCCTTGAGCGACTCCTCGACGGCCTTCAGCGCATCCTCGATCTTCGTCTTCTCGGCAGAGTCGACCTTCTCGCCGTGCTCGGCGAGCGATTTTCGCACCGAATGGACCATCGCGTCGGCCTGGTTGCGCACGTTCGTCAGCTCGACGCGCTGGTGATCCTCGGCCGCATGCGACTCGGCGTCGCGCACCATCTTGTCGATCTCGGCCTCGGTGAGGCCCGAGTTCGCCTTGATCGTAATCTTGTTTTCCTTGCCGGTGGCCTTGTCCTTCGCCGACACGTGCAGGATGCCATTCGCGTCGATGTCGAAGGTGACCTCGATCTGCGGCGTACCGCGTGCCGCCGGCGGGATTCCCTCGAGATTGAACTCGCCGAGCAGCTTGTTGCCCGAAGCGATCTCGCGCTCGCCCTGGAAGACCTTGATCGTCACCGCCGGCTGGTTGTCGTCGGCGGTGGAGAACACCTGCGAGAACTTCGTCGGGATCGTGGTGTTCTTCTGGATCATCTTGGTCATCACGCCGCCGAGCGTCTCGATGCCGAGCGACAGCGGGGTGACGTCGAGCAGCAGCACGTCCTTGCGCTCGCCCGAGAGCACCGAGCCCTGGATCGCCGCACCGACCGCAACCGCCTCGTCGGGGTTGACGTCCTTGCGCGCTTCCTTGCCGAAGAATTCGCGGACCATGTCCTGCACCTTCGGCATGCGCGTCATGCCGCCGACCAGGATCACGTCGTCGACGTCGGAGGCCTTCAGGCCGGCGTCCTTCAGCGCAACACGGCAGGGCTCGATCGTGCGATCGATCAGTTCCTCGACGAGCGCCTCGAACTTCGCGCGCGTGAGCTTCATGTTCAGGTGCTTCGGACCGCTGGCGTCGGCCGTGATGTACGGCAGGTTCAGGTCGGTCTGCTGGCTCGACGACAGCTCGATCTTTGCCTTCTCGGCGGCTTCCTTCAGCCGTTGCAGCGCGAGCACGTCTTTCGACAGGTCGACACCGGCTTCCTTCTTGAACTCGGTGATCACGTAGTCGATGACGCGCTGGTCGAAGTCTTCGCCACCGAGGAAGGTGTCGCCGTTGGTCGACAGCACCTCGAACTGCTTCTCGCCGTCGACGTCGGCCATCTCGATGATCGAGATGTCGAAGGTGCCGCCGCCGAGGTCATAGACCGCTACCTTGCGATCCTTGCCGCCGCCCTTGTCGAGACCGAAGGCGAGCGCCGCCGCGGTCGGCTCGTTGATGATGCGGCGCACCTCCAGCCCGGCGATGCGGCCTGCGTCCTTCGTTGCCTGGCGCTGGCTGTCATTGAAGTACGCGGGCACGGTGATTACCGCTTCGGTGACCGGCTCGCCGAGGTAGTCCTCGGCGGTCTTCTTCATCTTGCGCAGCGTCTCGGCCGATACCTGCGGCGGCGCGAGCTTCTTGTCGCGCACCTGGACCCAGGCGTCGCCGTTGTCGGCGCGGATGATCTGGTACGGCATCAGATGGATGTCCTTCTGGACTTCCTTCTCGTCGAACTTGCGTCCGATCAGCCGTTTGATCGCGTACAGCGTGTTCTTCGGGTTGGTGACCGCCTGTCGCTTGGCGGGAGCGCCGGTGAGGATCTCGCCGTCCTCCATGTAGGCGACGATCGACGGCGTCGTCCGGGCGCCCTCCGAATTCTCGATCACCTTCGGCTTGTTGCCTTCCATGATGGCGACGCACGAATTCGTCGTGCCCAGGTCGATGCCGATGATCTTGGCCATTTGTGCTTTCCTCGATGAGAGAGATCTGTTCGTTGATGTAGATGCGTCTGCGCGAAGGCAAATTCAAGCGCCGGCGCGCATCACGGGTCTTTCGTTTTCTAGTCCTGCACGACGGTGACGAGCGCCGGACGCAGGACGCGATCGGCGATCAGGTAGCCCTTCTGCAGCACGTGCGCGACGTGCCCCGGCGCTACCGGCGGCTGCATGCCGGCGGCGGGCACGGTGGAGATCGCCTGGTGCAGGTTCGGGTCGAACTTCTGGCCACGAGGATCGATCTCGACGAGTCGGTTCTTCTCGAAGGCGCTCGCCAGCAGCCGAAGCGTGGCGCCCACACCCTCCTTCATGTTCTCGACGTCGGGCGCATCGGCGGCCAGTGCGAGCTCGAGGCTGTCCTTCACCGGCAGGAGGCTCTCGGCGAAGGCCTCGATGCCGAACTTCTGCGCCCGCGCGATTTCTTCCTGCGCACGGCGACGCACGTTCTCGGTCTCGGCGACCGCGCGCAGGTAGCGATCGTGCGCCTCGGCAAGCTTGCGTTCCACCTCGTCGAGGCGTTGCGGGTCGTCGCCGCCCGGATCCGGCTCGGGGCCGCCGCCGGGCCGGTCGGCGGCGTCGAGGCCGGAACCCCGGCTGCCAGGATTGGGGCCGGCAGTCTGTCGGGCTTCGTCGTCGCGCGGCGTTCGCTGCGCCGCGTCGGCGTCGTGGGTGCTCGCGGGCTTCTCGGGTGTCACTCCAGATTTCTCCAGCGCTGGGATTCGCGCCGTCCGTAACGGGTCATGGGCGGCAAAACGTGGATTTCAGGGCAGTGGGGGACGATTTCAAGCCCGCCAGTGCAGTATTTCGTGCTGAGTGCTGCTTATGAGCCAGCGGCGTGTCTCGTTTCCGCCCCGGAAACGCGTCGGCTATTTCGCGACACGGGCGCGCCGCAGGTACCCTCGGAGCGCGTTCCAGCCGGAACGAATCCCAACCAGGAGATGTCGATGGGTGTGCTGTCTTTCATCCGCGAAGCGGGCGAGAAACTGTTCGGCGGCGGCGAAGCGAAAGCCGCGTCCGGTGACGCAAAATCCGCGGTCGGCGCCGGTGACGTCGCCGCGGCCAACCAGAAGGCCGCGAAGGCGATCACCGACTACATCCAGGCGATGAAGCTCGACGCCGAGAACCTGAAGGTCGATTTCGACTCGGCGAGCGAGACGGTGACCGTTTCGGGCGTCGTAGCCGACCAGGAGACGCGCGAGAAGATCATGCTGTGCTGTGGCAACGTCGCCGGCGTTCAGCAGGTCGTCGACCAGATGACGGTGAAGAACCCGACGCCGGAGGCGAAGTT
Organism: uncultured Limnobacter sp.; assembly: GCA_964538505.1. Classification (GTDB taxonomy): domain Bacteria; phylum Pseudomonadota; class Gammaproteobacteria; order Burkholderiales; family Burkholderiaceae_E; genus Zeimonas. The sequence goes on from CAZIDY010000039.1 coordinate 10,952, forward strand.
CCACACGGTAGTCAAGGGCGACACGCTGTCGAAGATCGCCAAGGCGCAGTACGGCGACGCCAACGCGTACATGCGGATCTTCGAGGCGAACCGGCCGATGCTGTCGCATCCGGACAAGATCTATCCGGGGCAGGTGCTGCGGATTCCGCCGAAGGGGTGAAGCGGGCTGGGGTCAGGAAACCGGGGTCAGACCACGATTTCCTGAGCGTCACCGCTTCCGCGTCTTCGGCTTCGACACGCTCGCTGCCGCGCGTTCGGCTTGGACGCTCAGGCGCACCAGGTCGACCGATCGCTGCTGAATGCGACGGTAGTTGCCCGCGCCGGATGAAGCGAACCACGACTCGACGGTTTTGGCGGATACGCCGGCGAGTCGTGCGACCTCAGCACGCGAGAGGGAATAGCCGGTCATCAGATCGCGCAGATCGGCAAGGGGATCACGGCGCGCAGCGTCAATGCACGACCGCTTCATGATCTCACCCCATCGTCGCCAGTACGATCTTCATTCGCATCGCACACCCTGTCGAAGATATCGGTTGCGAGATGCACGCAGGTCGCCTTGACTGCGCGCCAGTCGTGCCAACGGGGATCCAGACTCCTGTATTCACCAAGGTCGGTTTCTTCCAGGTCGTAGGGCAGCGGATTGGCAAGCTGGACCTGCAACTGCTGCAGCGCAGATTCGCCACTTTCCTGCTCGTAGAGACGGTCGAACGATTGCAGCGCACGGGCAACGTTCTCATCGCCCATGTGATCCGCCAGGGCCACGAAATCGAGGTAATCCCGCGTCGCGTTACGCTTGAGGATCAGCACCCCCTTGATACGCAGAATCTCTCCCTCGGTCGGAACGATGATGCGCTCCCCACCGCAGTCCACCGCCGTCGTTTCCAGCGGCTCGACGCGGACGAGCTGACGAATTCCGGTTTCGATGCCATCGGGGCTACCGAGGATCTGCACGGGGCGCTGTATGCGGGCGGTCTTCCAGCCCGCCACCGACTCGAGCTCGGCGAGCACCTGGTCGAAACGGCCCCGCAGATCGGACAGCACATGGTCGGCGTCGCGCGAAAAGCGATGTCCGGCATGGATTGCCGAGGCGGTTCCACCGACCAGCACGGCGCCCGGCAGGATGCACTGGAGCCGTGCGGCAGAGGACAGGACACGTTCCCAATCAGGCAACGGCGCCGTGTTCCTCGACATAGTGCATCCAGAAGTGATGGCGCTGGGCGTAAGGATCAGCGGCGTAACGACGGCAGACGCGCGCCACCTTGTCGAGCAAAGCGCGGTCGGACAAAACCGCACGGCGCAGATCGGCCCAATCACGCCACTTCCCGCGCGCGATCACGTCGTCGATAGCCGCAAGGGTGAAGCGCTGATGATTCAGGTGGCGGTGAAGCATGGCAACTGAATGCTACCCTACTGAGCAGGGATCGCAAGCAGTATCCGGCGAACGACGGCAGACCGTCGCCGCGCAGCCGACATCCACAACCGCCGCGACACGTCAGGGCGCCTGCCGGTTTTTCGGCGACTCGAACCAGGAAAACGCTTACCCCGCGCTCTCCCGCATCGTCCCCCACCCCTGCAGGTTTCGCTCGACCAGTCCCGCCAGCGCAGCAATGAAAGCCGGCGAGTCGTTCAGCGCCGGGACATAGCGGAACTCCCGCCCGCCCGCATCGAGGAACGAGCGACGCGCCTCGATCGAGATTTCCTCGAGCGTCTCGAGGCAGTCGGCGACGAAGCCGGGGCAGACGACATCGACGCTGCGCACGCCGCTGCGCGCCCATTCGACGAGCGTCGGCGCCGTGTACGGCTGCAGCCATTCGGCCGGCCCGAAGCGCGACTGGAAGCTCACCCGCCATTCGCCGTCGGCCAACCCGAGGCGGCGGGCGACGCGTTCGCCGGTGGCGCGGCAATGCTGCTCGTAGGGGTCTCCGAGCGCGACGACGCGGCGGGGGACGCCATGAAAGCTCATCAGCAGCCGCTCGCCGCGGCCCTCGCGCTCCCAGCTGGTGCGGATGCGCTGCACGAGCGCCTCGACGTAGCCATCGTCGTCGTGGAAATCGCGCACGATGCGCAGTGCGGGCTGCGCGCGCCAGCGTGCGAGCTCGCGCGCGATCGCGTCGACAGCGGTGGCGGTGGTCGAAGCGGCGTACTGCGGATACAGCGGCACGACGAGCAGGCGATCGAGCCCGCGCTCGCGCAGCTCGTCGAGCACCGACGCGATCGACGGGGTGCCGTAGCGCATCGCAAAGGCGACCTCGACGGCATGGCCGCGCTCGCCGAGCGCGCCGCGCAGCAGACTTGCCTGCCGGCGCGTGTACACGAGCAACGGCGAGCCCTCGTCGGTCCAGATGACCGCGTATTTGCGCGCCGAGCGCGACGGCCGAAACGGCAGCACGAAACCGTAGAGGATCGGCGCCCAGAGCGGGCGCGGCAGCTCGACGACGCGCGGGTCGGCAAGGAACTCGCGCAGGTAGCGGCGCAGCGCCGGCGCGGTGGGGGCGTCGGGCGTGCCGAGCTGCACGAGCAGCACCGCAGTACGGAGCGCGCCTGCGCCGGTCGAAGCGTCGGCCGAGGAGGAGAGAGCCACGCGCGGGACGCTTATCCGTTGTGGCTGAGCGCCGAGGACACGAGCCGGGCGGTGATGTCGACGATCGGAATGACGCGTTCGTAGGCCATCCGGGTCGGACCGATGACGCCGAGCGTTCCGACGATGCGGCCGTCGGACTCATACGGTGCGACGACGACGCTGAGCTGGTCCATCGGCAGCAGCTCGGACTCGCCGCCGATGAAGATCTGCACGCCCTCGGCGCGGCTCGACGCGTCGAGCAGCTGCAGCAGCCCCGTCTTGCGCTCGAAGAGATCGAACAGGCGACGCAGGCGCGCGGTGCCGTCAGCGAGGTCGGCGAGACCGAACAGGTTGCGCTCGCCGGAAATGACGAGCGGGTCGTCGCCCTCGGTGAGCATGCGCGTGCTCGCCTCGACCGCCTTGTGCATCAGCGCCGTGATGTCGTCGCGCAGCGACGCAAGCTCCGACTGCACGCGCCGGCGCACCTCGTCGAACTCGATGCCGGCGAAGTGCGCATTGATGTAGTTCGCCGCCTCGACGAGCTCGTCGCGCGAGTAGTCGCGGTTGGTCGCCAGGATGCGGTTCTGCACGCCGCCGTCGGGCGTGACAATGATCAGCAGCACGCGTCCTTCCGACAGCCGCAGGAATTCGACCTGCCGGAACATCGTCGCTCGGCGCGGCGTCATCACGACGCCGGCGAAATGAGACAGGTTCGACAGCACTGACGCAGCGACCGACAGCACGCGCTGCGGGTCGTCGGGATGGATGCGCTCGTGCAGCGTCTCGGCCTCGTCGCCCTGCAGCGGCTCGACGACGAGCAGCGTGTCGACGAAGACACGATAGCCTCGCGGCGTCGGGATGCGACCCGCCGACGTGTGCGGGCTGGTGATGAAACCCATCTCTTCGAGATCGGCCATGACGTTGCGCACCGTGGCCGGCGACAGGTCGAGCCCGGAGTGGCGCGAAAGCGTGCGCGAGCCGACCGGCTGCCCGTCGGCGATGTAACGCTCGATCAGCGTCTTCAGGAGGATGCGGGCGCGATCGTCGAGCATTCCTTCATTGTATGGGCGGCGGCGGCGCTTGCAAGTCCGGTGCCCGACGGACGTTCGTCCATCGGGCCGGTGCAAAGGCACGAGCCGCCTGCCGCTCGCGAGTCGCCGCGTATGCTCTAATCGTCGCATGGAGAATGCGTTCCAACGAGTGGGGCTCATCGGGCGCTGGCAGTCCGAGGAGGTCGCGGAGGCGCTGTTCGCGATCGCCGCGTTCCTGCGCGCGCGCGGCGTCTCGGTGCTCGTCGAGGAACGCGCCGCGGCAGCCGGCGGCGCGCGCGACTTCGAGGTCGCCAACATCGAGCGCATCGGCGACGAAGCCGATCTCGCCGTCGCGCTCGGCGGCGACGGCACGATGCTCGGGGCAGCGCGCGAGCTCTCGCGCCGCGAGGTTCCGCTGGTCGGCATCAACGCGGGGAGGCTCGGCTTCATCACCGACATCGGCCTGAACAGCTGGCGCCCGGCACTCACGTCGATCCTCGAAGGCAACTACGAGTCCGAGGAACGCACGCTGCTCATCGCCCGCGTCGTGCGCGGCCAGGAGATCGTCTGGAGCGAGCTCGCGCTGAACGACGTCGTGGTCAACCGCTCGTCGCGCACCGGCATGATCGAGCTGCAGGTGCACGTCGACGACCACTACATGTACAGCCAGCGTGCCGACGGGCTGATCATCGCCACGCCGACCGGCTCGACGGCCTATGCGCTGTCGGCCAACGGGCCGATCCTGCATCCGCAGGTGCAGGGCTTCGTGCTGGTGCCGGTTGCGCCGCAGTCGCTGTCGAACCGGCCGATCGTGCTGCCCGACGACGTCACGATCACCGTGCGCGTCATCGACGGACGCGAACCGCGCGTCGCCGGCGACATGCAGGTGTTCAACGACCTGCATGTGGGCGACGACATCGTCGTGCAGCGCGCACCGTTCCGCTCGCGCTTTCTGCATCCGCCCGAATACAGCTACTTCGCCACGCTGCGCGGCAAGCTGAACTGGCACGAGCTGCCCAACCTGCGCGACATCCAGCGCTGAATCCGCCGATTCCTTCCGCACCTCGATGCTGCTGCGTCTTCGACTCGAGAACTTCGTCATCGTCGATTCCGCCGAGCTGGCCTTCGGGCACGGCTTCACCGTGCTGTCGGGCGAAACGGGCGCCGGCAAGTCGATCCTGCTCGATGCGCTGATGCTCGCGCTCGGCGGGCGTGCCGACGCAGGCGTCGTGCGCGAGGGCTGCGCGCGCGCCGACATCGCAGCCGAGCTCGGCTGCGACGCCGCGCTCGATGCCTGGCTCGAAAAGCGTGAGCTGCAGGGCGATCCGGGCACGGTGCTGCTGCGCCGCGTCGTCGACGCCGACGGGCGCTCGCGCGCCTTCGTCAACGGGCATCCTGCGACCGCCGCGCTGCTGCGCGAGATCGGCGAACGGCTGGTCGAGATCCACGGCCAGCACGCCTCGCAGTCGCTGCTTCGCGCCGACGGCCAGCGGCGTCTGCTCGACGGTGTCGGCGGGCTCGAGGCGCTCGTCGCATCGGTGTCGGGTGCTTTCTCCGAATGGCGCGCCGCGCTGCGCGCGCTCGAGCTCGCCGAGCACGGTGCACGCGAGCTCGCGCTCGAGCGCGAGCGACTCGAATGGCAGCTGAACGAGCTCGAAGCGCTGCAGCTCGAGCGCGACGAATGGGAGGCGCTGGAGACCGAGCAGAAGAAGCTTTCCCACGCGGCGTCGCTGATCGAAGCTGCGGGCTCGGCCGCCGAGGCACTCGCCGATCGCGACGACGCGCTGCTCGGCGAGCTGCACCGCGCGATGCAGCGGCTGCGTCCGCTCGTTGCCATCGACGCGTCGCTCGAGGAGCCGATCGCGCTGCTCGACAGTGCGTCGATCCAGATCGGCGAGGCGGCATCGGCGCTGCGCGAATACGCAACGCGCGTCGACCTCGATCCGCAGCGCCTCGAGCAGGTCGACGCCCGCATCGGCGCGCTGTTCTCCGCCGCACGCAGGCTGCGACTGGCACCGCAGGCTCTGTACGACGAATGCGCACAGCTGCGCGAGCGCGTGCGGGCACTCGATGCCGCGCAGGACATCGACGCGCTGCGCGAGCGCGCCGCGCAGCTGCGCAGCGCGTACGACGAGCTCGCGTCCGATCTCTCGCAGCGCCGTCGCGGCGCAGCCGCGCAGCTCGCCGAGGGGATCACGCGACACGTCGCGACGCTCGGCATGCAGGACGGGCGCGTCGAGATCGCGATCGAGCCGACGGAAGCCTGCGCTGCAGGAATCGACGCGATCGAGTTCCTCGTTGCCGCGCATGCAGGTGCGACGCCGCGCCCGCTGGCGAAGATCGCATCCGGCGGCGAGCTGTCGCGCATCGCGCTGGCGATCACGGCAGTGGCCGCACAGGCGAATCCGGTGCCGACGCTCGTCTTCGACGAAGCCGACGCCGGCGTCGGCGGAGCGATCGCCGACGCGGTCGGCGAGCTGATGCGCTCGCTCGGCGCGTCGCGACAGGTGCTGTGCGTCACGCATCTGCCGCAGGTGGCCGCGAAGGCGCACCGTCACTGGCGCGTCACGAAGAACACCGTCGGAAAGACAACCGTGAGCGTGATCGAACCGCTCGAGCGCAATGCACGCGTCGACGAGATCGCGCGCATGCTCGGTGGCGCCGACATCACGCCAACCACGCGCAGGCACGCGCGCGAGATGCTTGCGCAGGCGCGCTAGCGCCGCACCTTACTTGCGTCGGTGCTCGCAGTTTTCCTTCGTGCAGGTGCCGTAGAGCGACAGCGCGTGGTCCTGCAGCTTGAAGCCGTGCTCGGCGGCGACGATGTGCTGCCGACGCTCGATCTCGGCGTCGTAGAACTCCTCGACGCGGCCGCAATCGACGCAGACGAGATGGTCGTGGTGCGAGCCGTGCTCGAGCTCGAAGACCGCCTTGCCCGCCTCGAAGTTGCTGCGCTTGAGCAGCCCCGCCTGCTCGAACTGCGTGAGCACGCGGTAGACGGTTGCCAGGCCGATCTCCTGCTGCTCGGCGAGCAGCTCGCGATAGACGTCCTCGGCGCTCATGTGGCGGTGCTTGCCGTTCTGGAAGATCTCGAGGATCTTCAGGCGCGGTGCAGTCGCCTTCAGGCCCATGCTCTTCAGTTCGGCGGTATTCGACATCTCTCGGGCACGTAGGGCAACAGGGGACCTCGTTGCGCCTGGGCGATGGGCGCCGACAGGCGCGGAGGGGGTCCCCGTATCATAGCGGTTCCGCCCGAACGACGCGCATGCCCGCAAACATGACTCCGGTTCCTCCACCCGCTTCCCTCCGCAGGGCTTCCGTGCAATCCCGCGGCACCCCGTGCGCACGCAGCCTTCGCAGCGCGCGCGTCGCGCTGGGCACACTGGCTGCTGCAGCGCTGCTCGCCGGTTGCTCGATGAACGACCCGAACCGCAGCGGCCTGCTGCAGCCGTACCGCATCGACCTGCCCCAGGGCAACTACCTGACGCGCGAGTCGGTCGACCAGGTGCAGGAAGGCATGACGCGCGACCAGGTTCGCTTCGTGCTCGGCACGCCGCTGCTGCGCGACCTGTTCCACCCCGATCGTTGGGACTATGTCTTCCGCTACAAGTTCCCCAATGGAGATGTCGAGCAACGCAAGGTGACGATCCGCTTCCGCGACGACCGCGTGGTGGCGATCGAGGCCGACCCGCTGCCGGCGCGCGAAGACCCTTCCGATCCGGCGCTGCCCGGCTATCGCCCGGACCGCACGGCAGCGAGCGAGGGATGACGATGCGCATCGCGGTGGCCGGCGCATCCGGCCGCATGGGTCGAATGCTCGTCGAAGCGGTGCTCGATGCGCCCGACGCGCAGCTCGTCGGCGCGCTTGACGTCGCCGGCAGTCCGTCGATGGGACGCGACGCCGCCGAGTTCCTCGGACGCACGAGCGGCGTCGCGATCGACGATGACATCGATGCTGCGCTCGCCGATGCGCAGTTCCTGATCGACTTCACGCGTCCGGAAGGAACACTCGCGCACCTGCAGGCTGCGTCGGCGCGCGGCACGGCGATGGTGATCGGCACCACCGGCTTCGACGACGCCGGCCGCGCAGCGATCGCCGAAGCGGCCACGCGCGTTCCCGTGGTGTTCGCGCCGAACATGAGCGTCGGCGTGAACGTCGTGCTCGAGCTGCTCGCGAACGCCGCGCGCATCCTCGGACAGGGCTACGACGTCGAGATCATCGAGGCGCACCATCGACACAAGGTCGACGCGCCGTCGGGCACCGCACTGAAGATGGGCGAGGTCGTCGCCGAGGCGCTCGGCCGCAACCTGCGCGAGTTCGCGGTCTACGGGCGCGAGGGCTTCACCGGCGAGCGCGACGGCAACACGATCGGCTTCGCCACCGTACGCGGCGGCGATATCGTCGGCGATCACACGGTGCTCTTCGCGGGCACCGGCGAGCGCATCGAGATCACGCACCGGTCGTCGAGCCGCGTCACCTATGCGCACGGCGCGCTGCGTGCGTGTCGCTTCCTCGAGGGACGCGCGCCCGGGCTCTTCGACATGCGAGACGTGCTGGGGCTGCGTTAGTTCAGCTTCAAGCGAGCGTTTTCGCTGGCCCGTTCGCCACGGGCTGTCGAATTGCACAGTTTACGAGCGTTTCAACGCAGCTTGGCTCTATGGCGCGCCAATGTGCTCGATACCCGTGCAAACCCGCTCACGTAACCAAACGGTTGCGCCTCAACCCATGTTCGTAAAATAATCGCCCAACCGGGAACCGCGGCGTACCGGTGCACCGCCGCTTCGGCGCTCCCGGCCGACCTCACTGAACAACAACACGACATCAGGGGGAAGAGGCCGTGCAAACTGCAAGAAAGCTCGCGCTGGCCGTGGCGACCATCTTCGCGATCAGCGGATGCGCCACGCCCGGGGAAGAAGGCCAAGGCCTGTCGAAGCAGACGCTCGGCACCGTTCTCGGCACGGTGGGCGGCGTTCTGATCGGCAGCCAGATCGGCGGCGGCTCGGGGCGCACAGCGGCAATGATCGCCGGAGCACTGGCCGGTGGCGCACTCGGCAACTGGATCGGCGGCAATCTCGACGAACGCGATCGCCAGGCGTTGGCTGTCAGTACCGAACAGGCGCTGGCCAGCGGCAACCCGGTCACCTGGCAGTCCGGCCACAGCGGTGCCACGGCAACGATCACCCCCGGCGAAAGCAAGACCGTAACGCGCGAAGCGACGGTCCGGCGCTCGCCGAAGATCGCCGCAGCCGCCAACATGAGCGTCATCAACCAGCCGTACCAGGCGCTGAAATCGGCCAACCTGCGTGCCGCTCCGTCCACCAGTGCCGAAAAGGTCGGCGGCTTTGCCGTCGGGCAGACCTTCACCGCACTGGGACGTACCGAGAACGACTGGATCGCGGTCGGCCGCAAAGGTACGACAGTCGGATACGTGCATGCTCCGCTGGTCGGTCCGGCTTCAGCGGCGCGCGATGCTGCAACGGATCTCGATTCGATTACCGTGTCCGCCGCGAAAGGACAGGGATTCGATCTCGATGCAATCGAACCGGCGGCTCCGGTGAGCGAAACGGTCGCCGTGCGTACGACCTGCCGAACGGTCGCCTACAACGTCAAGACTTCATCCGGCGAGGAACAGAAAACGGTCGACGCGTGCCAGTCGGCCGATGGTGCCTGGGAACTCGGATAAGCGAGGCCGCGATGAAAGTGCATCCGGCGATCGTCGCCGCCGCCGTAGCGGCCGCGACGGCAGGCGCCAGCGCGTCGACCGAAAGTTTTCGCCTCGCTTTCTCGAAGGCCGAGAATATCGAGATCTTCGTCGACCATGCGGGGCGTAGCGAATGGTGCGCACCTGCGTTGAAACTGCGCGCCGTGCACGGCGGCGAACCGGACCAGCAGGCGCTTGCCGGGCTTCTGCCCAAGCTCGGTGCGCTGCTCGACAAGCAGTGTCCGCAAGCCTCGCTGATCGAGTGGACGAGCACGACCGCCGACGGCAAACCGGTTGCGCGAGGTACCAGCGCAAAGGCAGATCGGTGGGCGATGCGCACGACGCCGGTTGCAGCAGCGCCCGCTGCTGCTGCCCCCGCTGCGCCAGCGCCCGAGCCTGCTGCGGCCGCGCCTGCCCCCGTCACACCGCAGTCCACTGCCGCCCCGACCCTCGCGCGACCGCCGGTGGCGACGCCCAGTTCTCCGCCCCTTGCCGCCGAGCCTTCCGCTTCCGTCCCCGCGCCGCCGACCGCTGCAGCGCCCGCACAGGCAGAATCTCCGGCAGCTCCAACGACGACCGCAATCGGTGATTTCGAGATCAACGGCTGGAAGCCGCTCGACGCGAAACAAGCGCGCGAGCAGGCGAGCTTCCTGCAGGAGTTTCAGGATCAGAACGGCTGCCGGATCCTCACGTCGATCAGCCGGAACGACCTGCCGTCCCTGACGTTGAAATCGGAGCAGCTCGTGTGCGGCCCCGACGGTTACGCCAACGGCAAAGGACGACTGGTGCTCGACCGCAGCGACGGCGTGCGGGTCGGGCGCACCGGCATGATGTGGTTCGTGAAGGGCGTACCGGTCAACCAGGAGATGGGGTCCGCGCAACTGACCGGCTCCGACGATCGTCAGACGCTGTGGTTCTTCCTCGGCAGCGACGCTGCCAGCAAGTCGCACTTCCTGTTGCCCGCGCAGCGCAACAGCCAGAACGGAATCAGCGTCTGGGCGCCCGCTGCGCAGATCGATGCGATCACCGGCGACGAGTCACAGTTCCGGCAAGCCGTCCCGATCCAGGCTGCCGTCGACGCGGCGCTGGCGGCCTTCGACCGCAACGGGTGGCGGGGCGCGCGCTGGGTCAAGCTCGTGTTCGCCAACGATTTCGCGAAGATGGCCGGCCCGGCGCGGGACAGCAATCATCTGGTCTACGAAATCCAGCCCACACGCCAGCCGGCCCGGCGCGGCACCGACGGCCCCGGCAGCTGGCAGGTCAACCTGCAACGGGCAACCAATCACCTGTTCCAGCGCGACGCAAGGATCGCGCAGCAGAAAACGATGGAGGAGCAGCGCGCGGCACGACAGAAGGCGATGGAAGAGCAGCGCGCGGCACAGCAAAAGGCGATGGAAGAGCAGCGGGAGGCGCAGCGTCAGCGCCAGGCAGCGATCCAGAAGGCCAACGCCGAGCGACGCAAGCTGCAGACATACCAGGGCTTCGTCGATGCAGCGGGCGACCCGAACCGGTTGTTGTCGAGTCTTGAATCCGACCTCGACTACACGCCGGGCTCGGGCGGCAGCTATGTCGGTGCACTGGGCGGCGGCCAGCATCGAATCAGCCGCATCGTCCACGTCAGCGGCCGCGATGGCGGCGATGCCTCGGTCGATTTTCCCTACGAGATGCGGCTGCTCGGACAGCGCGAACTCAAGGCCGGCTGGTACCGGATCGAGGGCGCCGTCACGCTCGACGACAAGCGACGCGACCGCGAGGATCTGCCGTTGACGCTGGTCACCATCGCCGCCGACGCGCCACATGCTTGCCAGAAGGAAGGCTGCGCCGACCTGCTCGATCCGCTGGTGCTGACGCGGCTCAAGCTGGGCGAACCCGACTGGACGCCGGAAGCCGCGACCGCGGTCATCGAAAGCGCTCTGCGACCCTGAGGGGCAAGGCCCATGGCAATGACTCGAAGCAACAAGATGCTGGCAATCGGAGGTGGCGTCGTCGCGCTGCTGGTCGTCGGCTGGTTCGTCCTGTCGAGCATGGCCGACAGCCGCGCCGAACGGCAGATCGACGACTTCCTGACCGAGCTGGGGGTGCGCGACCAGGTGCACTGGAAGAGCCTGTCGGCTTCACCCTTCGGCTCGGTACGCCTGGAAGGGGTCAGCGTCGACGCGCGTGGCTTCGGCGGCCAGGAACTGCACATCGCACGCGTCGACATCAAAGACTTCGTCGACAATGACAAACGCAAACGGGCCGATGTGCAGCTTGCCGGCATCGCGACCGCAGAAGGTTTCAGTCCGCTCGGCGCCTTCGCGTACCTGCGCGCCGGTGGTCGCAGCGCACTGCCCCCGGCCGCGATCCGTATCCAGTGGGACCTCGATCTCGACGACGACGATCTGACGCTCGACATCAGCGTCGGCCAGCCCGAGGCGATGCACGCCCAGGCGAGCTTCGAGCTCGAACGGGTCAGGGCCCTGACACGACTGGGCTCGGCCGCGCAGCCGACAACGTTGCCGGGACCCTTCGGCAGGGCGGGACGCGCGGGCGCCCCCTCACCTCTCGATTCGTTCGCGGGGATCGGCGCGATGCTCGGCGTCCTCGAATCGCTGGGCGACGTCAGGGTGCGACGCGCCGGGTTGACGCTGCGCGACGACGGCTACATCAAGCGCAGCGTCGCGCTGCACAAACGCTACGCGATTCCGGTCTCGGCTGCCGGCGGCAGCGCCGACAAGCAGCGCAACGAAGGATTCGCTCGTGTCGTCGACGGAGCGCGTGCCGACTGCGAGAAGCAGTTTCCGTTCGGCAGCAGTGCGTCGGATCGACGCAAGAGCTGCAGTTTCGTGCTCGATTTCCTGACCGGCGAGCGAGCAAGCCTGAGCCTGAAGCTGCGTCCGGACCGGCCCGTTCCGCTGTCGAGCCTGATGCAGTCCGGGGTCGCCGAGCCCGAGCGGCTGATGCAGTCGTTGAAGCCCGAAATAGGCTCCTGAACATCCGCCTGAGCGCCGCCGGCGGCAGTGGCCCCGATAAGGGAATCCGACGGAGCCGCTGAACGCCCCGCCTCTCGCATCATCCCGGGCTGCGCTGCATTCGTGCGCGCAGCGCCGCGCACGGATCCTCGCGCGGCTGCGCGGCGGTGGGGACGACGACATCGAAGGCCGTTCGATCAGACGAAGACTCCGCGGGGCGATCGACGTCGAGGGGCTCGAGCAACGCCACCGACACGACACGGGCGTCCGGGCGCAGCGCAGCCAGATGCAGCGGCACGCCGATGTCGCGGCGCAGATGCGAGTTGCCGGCGAGCAGCACGACCGGCAACCCGGTGCGCTCGCGTGCATCGACGAGCGCGCGCGCAATGCGCGCATCGCGCGTGCGTTGCGCGGCGGCCATCGCCTCGACGACGCGTTCGGGCAGCAGATCGCAGTGCCCTTCGCGGATCGCCTTGCGCATCCGCTCCTCCTCGTCGTCGCCCCATCCCGGCGGAGGCGGCGTCGGCGCGGCAAGCCCCCGCGTGACTTTCGCAGTGTCGGCATTCGAGAGATTCGCCGCGACCAGCGGCAGGTCGCGGCGCAACGCAAGCTCGATCACCGGGCCGTAGAAGCTCCAGTTCCAGCCGTCGAAATCGAAGCCTCCCGCGGCAGCGATCCGACGCGCGCGCGACGGGAGGTCTGGCGCGGATCGGCGATCCGCCTCGAGCGCGTCGGCGGCGCGCGCCTCGTCGAGCGCAGCCTGCCGGTCGGCGTCGAGCTGCTCGAGCGCGAGCGCGTAGCGGTGCAGGTCGGCGAGTTCGTCGAGCCAGTGCAGGCGCATCCGATGCTGGTGCGCGTTGTCGTGCAACTCGCCGAGGAGCAGGTAGTCGGCGCTGCGTGCTGCTGTCGGCAACGGAACCTGCGCAACGCCGTCCGTCGCAGTGTCGGTCGTCGCCCCCGGTGCCGTGCAGGCGCCTGCGACGATCGCGACGACGAGCGCAGTGGCGAGCCGAACGCACAGGGCGCGGGCGAGCCTGCGGACGGACCCCTGCCGATCGAGCTCGTGCGGCAAGCGCCTGGGCATCCGGCGCGCTTCGTGCGCGCCGTCGGTCGACTCCATGGGTAGGCTCCTCGAGCGGGCGTCGAGGTGGAATCCTCGTCGGCCAGGACAAGGATCGCACGACACGCGTTGCGCCGGGTGCGGCGCGCCGCTTTCCTATAATCGATCCATGGATTGGTCGAGGCTCGCGGCAGCGGCATGCGCACTGGCCCTGCACGCAGTCGTGATCGGCGCTGTGCTCGCATTCGCCGGTGCTTCGTCGCTGCAGACGGTTCAACCGATCCAGGTCGCGTTGATCGCGGGGCCGTCGGCAGACGCTTCCTCGCCCGACGCAGACGAGACGGCATCGGGCGCAATGGCGTCGGCACCGGAAGCGGGCCCGCAGCCGCCGGTGGAGCCTCCGCCGCCGATGGAACCCTTGCCCGCGCCGCCCGTGGAACCCCCGCCTCCACCGCCGAAACCCGTACCTGCGCCCCGCCCGCGCCCTGCGCCACGGCCGCCACCACCACCGCCGAAACCGCCGCCGCCCGTTTCACGCCCCGCGCCGGCGCCCGCCCCGGCCATCGCTGTGCCCACCGACCCATCGCCATCGTCGGCCGCGTCCGCTTCGGCACCGTCGAGCGAAGCGAGCGACACCGCTGCCGCGCCGGGCCCGGCCGCTTCGACTCGCACGACACCGCAAGCGAGCGCATCGACGCCCGGCCCGTTGGCTACGGCACCGGCGGATTCGGGCCCGCGTCGCACCGCCCCACGCGTCGATGCGAGCTGGCGCGGAAACACGCCGCCGCCCTACCCGGGCGCCGCGCGCCGCATGGGCGACGAAGGCGAGGTACGCCTCGACGTGCACGTCGGCGCCGACGGGTCGGTACTCGAGGTTCGCCTGCGACAATCGAGCGGCTCGCCGCTGCTCGATCGCACCGCCATCGACACGGTGAGGCGCTGGCGCTTCGATCCGGCCACCGTCGACGGGCAGCCAGTCGCCGAGTGGTATCGCGACTGGCGCTGGGTATTCCGGCTCGAAGGCTGAGGAAAACAGGAAACGCGAATGCAGGGACAGGAACTGGGCCTGATGCACTTCTGGGAGGCCGGCGACGCGATCACGCATTCGCTCGCCTGGCTGCTGCTGGCGATGTCGATCGCAAGCTGGTACTTCATCCTGTCGAAGTCGTGGAGCACCTGGCGGATGCGTCGCGGTGCGCACGCGGCGCTCGAGCAGTTCTGGAATGCACGCACGATGGACGAAGCGATCGCCACGCTCGAGCAGGCCGATCGCGAGCGCGTCTTCGTCCCGCTGGTGCACAAGGCACGCGCGGCAGCCGCGATGCAGCCCGACAGCTCGCTCGCCGCGTCGATCGATCGCGACGAGCTCGTCACGCGCGCACTGCGCGGCGAGATCACACAGGTCTCGGCGCGCCTGGAGAGCGGGCTGGCGCTACTCGCGTCGGTAGGCAGCACGGCCCCCTTCGTCGGCCTGCTCGGCACCGTCTGGGGCATCTATCACGCGCTGATCAGCATTGCATCGAGCGGACAGGTGATGATCGACCGCGTCGCCGGCCCGGTCGGCGAGGCGCTCGTGATGACGGCCGCGGGACTCGCGGTCGCGATCCCGGCAGTGCTCGCCTACAACGCGTTCGTGCGCGCCAACCGCGTCGTGCTCGCCGAGCTCGACGGATTCGCGCACGACCTGCTTGCGCTCGTCACCACCGGGCACCGTCTGCGCGAACAGGGCGACGCGTTGCGCAGCGGCCCTGCGCCGCTCACCGCCGGCCCGGTGATCCGCTGACACGGGATCGAGGAGACGCAACGATGTCCTTCGGCGGATTCGACTCCGGCAGTCAGCCGCAACCGATGGCCGAGATCAACACGACGCCGCTCGTCGACGTGATGCTCGTGCTGCTGGTCGTGTTCATCATCACCGCGCCGCTGCTCACGCACGCATTGCGCGTCGACCTGCCCGAGGCGCAGGCGCCGGTCGCCGCCGAAACGCCCGAGACGATCCGCATCGCGATCGACGCGGCCGGCGTGGTTCACTGGAACGACGAGGCGCTCGACGACATCGAGGCGCTCGATGCGCGTCTTGCGCAGGCTGCGTCGGCGCAGCCGCAGCCCGAGCTGCACCTGCACGCCGAACGCTCGACGCGCTACGAGCGGATCGCGCTGGTGATCTCGAGCGCGCAGCGCGCCGGCATCGAGCGGATCGGCTTCGTCACCGACCCGCGTGCGTTGCCGAAGGACGCCGCAACGTCGACGCGCTGATATCAATCTCATACGGCTTCGCGTTCAAAGACACGAAAGGAGCTGCGATCGAACCAGGTCG
>CAZIDY010000040.1:0-26547 GCA_964538505.1 uncultured Limnobacter sp.
GCGGCCTTCGAGCCGAGCGTGTTCGCTTCGCGGTTCAGTTCCTGCAGCAGGAAGTCGAGCCGCTTGCCGACGGGGCCCGTGCCGTGCAGCACGCGGCGCAGCTCGACGACGTGCGCCTGCAGTCGGCCGATCTCTTCGGCGATGTCGATGCGCAGCCCGTAGGCGGCGACTTCCTGGCGTACGCGCGCCATCGTTTCCTCTACGGGAATCGCGGTGCCGGTCTGCTCGAGCGCTTCGCGAAGCCGTTCGACGAGCTTGTGCTGCCACGCTTCGACGAGCTCGGGGCCGCGGGCCGTGAGCGGCGCGACGATCGCATCGATGCCGTCGGCGCGCTCGAGGATGAAGGCGACGAGCTTGCCGCCTTCGCGGGTGCGGCTCGTGGTCAGCTCCACCACTGCGTCGCGTGCACCGGCGAGAACCTCCGCGTTCAGGTCGACGCTCGCGGCGTCGTCGGCGACGACGCCGGGCCAGCGCAGCGCGTCCATGATGGAGGGAGACGCGGCGTGGGGCATCGTCCTGGCGACCTGCTGCGACAGTTCGGCGAAGCGCCGGAGCGCCCGTTCGTCGATACGCACCGACCGTTCGTCGTCGGTCGAGCCGGGTCGCAGTGCAAGGCGGCATTCGAGCTTGCCGCGCTGCACCGACGCGGTGAGCAGTTCGCGCAGCGCGGGCTCTGCAGCGCGCAGTTCGTCGGGTGCGCGCACGACGAGATCGAGGAAACGCGCATTGACGCTGCGCAGCTCGACGACGAGCTGGCCGGCCGGGGTGTTGCGCACCGACTGCGCATAACCGGTCATGCTCTGGATCGGGCGCCGTTCGGCGGATCGCATGGATGGGCTGCCAAATTCGTGAGGGGAAGCAACTAGAATGGGCAAGCCCGATCGCCGACGAGTTCTCATCGACAGATGGCCAGCCAGACCAACGCGCCGTTGCCCGATGGGCTTGAAGTCGGCGGGTACCGCATTGTAAGGAAGATCTCCAGCGGCGGATTCTCGATCGTCTACCTCGCCACGGACGACAGCGGCGTGCAGTACGCGATCAAGGAGTATCTGCCGAGCTCGCTCGTGCAGCGTGCGAGCGGCGAGCTCGAGCCGCATGTCGCAGAGGCGAGCGAGCCTACGTTCCTGAACGGCCTGCGCTGCTTCTTCGAGGAAGGTCGCGCGCTGGCGCGCATCTTCCATCCGAACGTCGTGCGCGTCGTGAATTTCTTTCGCGCGAACGGCACCGTCTACCTGGTGATGGCCTACGAGCGCGGGCGCAGCCTGCAGGAACTGGTGCTGCGGCATCGCGGTCGACACTCGGGCCGCACGCTCGCCGAGCGGCATGTGCTGCGCGTCTTTCACCTGACGATGAACGGCTTGCGCGAGGTGCATGCCAATCGTCTGCTGCACCTTGACCTGAAGCCTGCGAACATCTACCTGCGTCTCGACGGCACGCCGCTGCTGCTCGATTTCGGCGCCGCGCGGCGCGCGCTCGACGTGCAGCCGCACAAGCTCTTTCCGATGTACACGCCCGGCTTCGCCGCACCGGAGCTGTATCGGCGCAATCAGCAGCTGGGGCCGTGGACCGACGTCTACGGCATTGGTGCCAGCCTGTTCGGCTGCATGGCGGGGCATCCACCGCAGCCCGCCGACCAGCGCGAGCTCGAGGACAAGGTGCCGGCTGCGCTCGATGCGATGAGCGGGGCGTATTCGCGCGCACTGCTCGACCTGGTCGCCTGGTGCCTGAAGCTCGATGCGCTCGAGCGTCCGCAGAGCGTGTTCGCACTGCAGCGCGCGATGCGCGACATCGCTGCACCGCTCGACGATGCCGAGCGGCCGCCGAGCACGGTCGGCCGCTGGCTCGATACGCTGACCGGTCGCGCGCCCGGGCGCCGGCGCAGCGGCGAAGGCGTGACGTCGCCCGGCTGACGCGAGGAGAGGCCATGCGCTTTTCGATCTACCAGGACACGCTGTGCGGCGCACGTGCGTCGAACCAGGACCGCATGGGCTACTGCTTCACGCGCGAGAGCCTGCTGATGATCGTCGCCGACGGCATGGGCGGACACCTGTACGGCGAGATCGCTGCGCACCTGGCGCTGCAGGCGGCAGCGGCGTGTTTCCAGTCCGATGCGCGTCCGTTGCTCGCTGACCCGCCGGCCTTTCTCGATCGCGCACTGCGCCACGCGCATCACGAGATCCTTCGTCACCAGACGGTGCACGAACTGTCCGAGGCGCCGCGCACGACGATCGTTGCCTGCGTCGTGCAGCAGGGGCGCGCCTGGTGGGCGCACGCCGGCGATTCGCGCCTGTACTGGCTGCGCGACGGGCGCCTGCTCGCGCGCACGCGCGACCACTCGAAGGTGCAGAACCTGATCGACCTCGGGCAGATCGACGCAGCCGAGGGCGACACGCACCCGGAGCGCAACAAGGTGCTGAACTGCCTGGGCTCGCCTTTCGAGCCCACGGTCGATCTCGGCGGTGACGTCGTGTTGAAGCCGGGCGACACGCTGATGCTGTGCTCCGACGGCGTCTGGTCGGCGCTGACGGAGCCTGCGCTCGTTGCGCAACTGTCGGCCGACACCGTGCTTGCCTCGGTGCCGCAGCTGGTGCGCGCAGCGGTCGACGAGGCCGGTGCGATGGCCGACAACGCGACGGCGCTGGCGATGACCTGGGGTGATGCGCCCGACAGCGGCGCGGTGCTTTCCTCCGACGATGTGCCCGACGGCGCGATCACGACCACGATCGCCGTAGGCCAGCTCGAAGGCGCGTCGCCTGCCGAGGCGATGAGCGAAGACGAGATCGAGCGTACGATCCGGGAGATTCGCGAGGCGATCTCGCGCACCGGAGGGAGTTGATGTCGATTCGTCCGAGCGGGCGTGCAGCCGATGCGCTGCGAGCCGTCCGCCTCGAACGCGGTTTCACGAAACACGCAGAAGGTTCGGTGCTCGTCGCATTCGGCGACACGCGTGTGCTGTGCACTGCGAGTGTCGAGAACAAGGTTCCGCCGTTCCTGCGCGGTGCCGGCCGCGGCTGGCTCACCGCCGAGTACGGGATGCTGCCGCGTTCGACGCACACGCGCAGCGATCGCGAAGCCGCACGCGGCAAACAGAGCGGACGCACGCAGGAGATCCAGCGCCTGATCGGGCGCAGCCTGCGCGCGGTGTTCGATCTCGAGCGACTCGGCGAGCGCACGATCACGCTCGATTGCGACGTGCTGCAGGCCGACGGCGGCACGCGCACCGCGGCGATCACCGGCGCATTCGTCGCCGCACACGATGCCATCGGGCGGTTGCTCGCAAGCGGCGAGATCGACGCGAGCCCGGTGCGCGACTTCGTTGCGGCCGTTTCGGTCGGAATCTTCGAGAACACGCCGGTGCTCGATCTCGATTACGCCGAGGATTCGACCTGTGACACCGACCTGAACGTCGTCATGACCGGCGCCGGCGGTTTCGTAGAGGTGCAGGGTACGGCCGAGGGCGAGCCTTTCACGCGCGCGCAGATGGACGCGCTGCTCGAGCTGGCCGGCACCGGTATCGGCCGCCTGGTCGAGCTGCAGAGGGCGGCGCTCGCGGGATGAAGGAGAGGGTGCGATGAAGCTCGATCGCATCGTTCTCGCGTCGGGCAATGCCGGCAAGCTGGCCGAGATGACGCAGCTGCTCGCGCCGCTGGGCGTCACCGTGCAGGCGCAGGCGGCGCTCGGCGTCACCGAGGCCGAGGAGCCGCACTCCACGTTCATCGAGAACGCGCTGGTCAAGGCGCGTCGCGCGAGCCGGCTCACCGGGCTGCCGGCGATTGCCGACGATTCGGGCCTGTGCGTCGACGCGCTCGGCGGGCGCCCCGGCGTGCTCTCCGCGCGCTGGGCGTCGGCCGGCGAGAACGACGGCATCGAGAGCGACCGCGAGGGGCGCGATCGTGCGAACAACGCGAAGCTCGTGCGCGAGCTGGCCGGCCTGCGCGACCGCCGTGCGCATTTCTACTGCGTGCTCGTGCTGCTGCGTGCGGCCGACGACCCGCAGCCGATCGTTGCCGACGCGAGCTGGCGAGGCGAGGTGATCGACCTGCCGCGCGGTGATGGCGGCTTCGGCTACGACCCGCACCTGTTGATTCCGTCGCTCGGTCGCACCGTGGCCGAGCTCGATACTGCGACGAAGAACCGCCTGAGCCATCGCGGGCGTGCGATGCAGGCGCTGATCGATCGGCTGCGCGGGATGGGCGCAGGCGGGTGACTGCGCCGGTGAAGCCCGATCTGCCGGGCGCGGAAACGCGCATCGCCACGATCGCGCGCCGCAGGGCGGGCGACGAGCTCTCGGGCGTGCAGTCGGCGCCGCCGTTGTCGGTGTACGTGCACCTGCCGTGGTGCATCCGGAAGTGTCCGTACTGCGATTTTAATTCGCACGCAGCGCTCGACGGAGACGGCGTGCCCGAGCGACGCTATCTCGATGCGCTGCGCGCCGATCTCGAGGCTGCGCTGCCGCAGGTCTGGGGGCGCACGGTACAGACGATCTTCATCGGCGGAGGCACGCCGAGCCTGTTCTCGCCCGAGGCGATCGACGAGCTGCTGACGATGCTGCGCACGTTGCTGCAGGTTACGCCGGCGGCCGAGGTCACGATGGAGGCGAACCCGGGCACCTTCGAGGCCGAGCGCTTCCGCGCCTTCGCCGGGGCGGGCGTCACGCGACTGTCGATCGGCGTGCAGAGCTTCTCCGACGCGATGCTGTCGCGGATCGGCCGCGTGCACGACGCTGCGCAGGCACGGCGCGCGATCGAGACGGCGGCGAAACACTTCGACAGCTGGAACATCGACCTGATGTACGCGCTTCCTGGACAGTCGGAAGACGCCTTGCGCGCCGACCTGCGCGAGGCGCTGTCGTTCTCGCCGCCGCATCTGTCGTATTACCACCTGACGCTCGAACCGAACACGGCCTTCGCGATGCGACCGCCCGTGCTGCCTGACGAGGACGCGGCGAGCGCGATGCAGGCGATGATCGAGGAGGCGGCGCAGCGCGCCGGCTTGCAGCAGTACGAGGTCTCGGCCTACGCGCGCGCGCGGCATCGCTGCGCGCACAACCTGAACTACTGGCAGTTCGGCGACTATCTCGGGCTTGGTGCCGGTGCGCACGGCAAGCTGTCGTTCCAGGATCGGATCGTGCGCGACGAGCGCGTGCGAAATCCACGCGAGTACATGCGCGCGGCGCTCGGCGAGAGCACGAAAGGGCCGATCGCGTCTTCGCGGTCGGTGCCGGCGCGCGAGCTGCCTTTCGAGTTCATGCTGAACGCGTTGCGGCTCGTCGACGGCGTTTCGGCGGCGTGGTTCGTCGAGCGCACCGGCGTATCGACGCTGGCGATCGCCGATACCGTGCAACGCGCCGTGGAGCGCGGGCTGCTCGAGCCCGACCCAACCGTCTATCGGGCGACGCCGCTCGGCGCACGCTTCCTGAACGATCTGCAGCAGATGTTCCTGCCCGAGTGAGCAGGCGCTGAACGAAATAAAGGAGGAGACATGGACACGATCCAGACGACGATGATGCCGATGCCGCTGTCGCTGAACCGGCTGCTCGAGCACGCGGGCCGGCTCTTTCCCGAGCAGGAGATCGTGTCGCGGCTGCCGGACAAATCGCTGCGTCGGCACAGCTACGCGCAGTGGTACGCGCGCACGCGCGCACTGGCGGCGGCGCTGCAGAAGCTGGGCCTGCGCCGCGGCGAGCGCGTCGCCACGCTGTGCTGGAATCATCATGCGCACCTCGAGGCGTACTTCGGCATCCCGGCGGCGGGCGGCGTGATGCACACGCTGAACCTGCGTCTTGCGCCCGACGACCTCGGCTGGATCGCACACCACGCGAACGACCGCTTCCTGATCGTCGACGACACGCTGCTGCCGCTGTACGAGCGCTTCGCGTCGCTGCATCGCTTCGAGCGCGTGATCGTGTTTCCGTTCTCCGGCGCGCCGGTCGAGGAGCGGGAAGGCGACCCGGAAGAAGGTGTTGCGCCGATCGACGACTACGAGCGGCTGCTCGCGCGGGCGAATCCGGACTTCGACTACGTGGCGCACGACGAGAACGACCCGGTGGCGATGTGCTACACGTCGGGCACGACCGGCCGGCCGAAGGGTGTCGTCTACTCGCATCGTTCCACCGTGCTGCATTCGCTCAACTGCGCGCTGCCCGATTACGTCGCGCTGTCGGCCAACGACGTCGTGCTGCCGGTCACGCCGATGTTTCACGCGAACTCGTGGGGCATCCCGTACAGCGCGGTGATGCTCGGCGCGAAGCTCGTGTTTCCCGGGCCGCACCTGCACCCGGACGATCTGCTCGACCTGATGCAGTTCGAGCCGCCGACGCTGGCGCTCGGCGTGCCGACGATCTGGCTCGCGCTGATCCAGGCCTTCGAGGCGAATCCCGGTCGCTGGAAGCTGCCCGAAGGCATGCGCAGCATGGTCGGCGGCGCGGCGGTCCCCGAGTCGCTGATCCGCGCGTTCGCGCGCAACGGCGTACGGATCGCGCAGGGCTGGGGGATGACCGAGACCTCCCCGATGGTCTCGCTGTTCTTCGAGAAACCCGAGCTGCGCGGAAAGACGAGCGAAGACGAATGGTTCGCGCGCAAGGCCATGTGCGGGATCACGACGCCGCTCGTCGAGGTTCGCATCATGGGCGACGGGGGCGTTGCCGAATGGAACGGCCACGATATCGGCGAGCTGCAGGTGCGTGGCCCGTTCATCACCGGCGCGTACCACGACGAGCCGCGCAGCCCCGACAGGTTCACCGAAGACGGCTGGCTGCGCACGGGCGACGTCGCGTCGATCGATCCGCACGGCTACATCCGCATCACCGATCGCACGAAGGACCTGATCAAGTCGGGCGGCGAATGGATCAGCTCGGTCGATCTGGAGAACGCGATCATGGCGCACCCGGCGGTGGCCGAGGCGGCCGTCATCGCGATCGCGCATCCGAAGTGGACCGAGCGGCCGCTCGCCTGCGTGGTGCTCAAGCCCGGAAAGAAGCTCGACGCGCACGAGCTGCGCGAATTCCTCGCGCCGAAGTGCGCGCGCTGGCAGTTGCCCGACGCGATCGAGTTCGTCGACGAGATCCCGCGCACGTCGACCGGCAAGTTCTGGAAGGTGAAGCTGCGCGAGCGTTACGCCGACTGGAGCTGGCCGAAGGACGCGGTGACGCCCGACGCCTGAGCCCGGCGGCTGGCGCCGGACGTCGTGCGCCTGGCGCCTGCCGGGAGCCGCCGCTATTTCTTCCAGTGCCCCACTGCTTCGGTGAGGAACGGTCCGCAGATCGCCGCGTTGATCTTGCAGTCGAGCAGCACCGGACCTTCGTCGCGCGAGCGCAGCAGCGGCGCCGCTTCGCGCAGCTGCTCGAGCGTGCGGATCGTGGCCGTGCGAAAGCCGAAGGCCTCGGCGACCGGCGCGTAGTCGACATCCGGAAACACCGCCTGCGCGACCGGCATGTTCTGCAGGCGCAGGTAGTGCATCTCGGCGCCGTAGGCGCAGTCGTTCATCACGACGATGACGAGCGGGATGTCCTCGCGCACGGCGGTCTCGAGCTCGCCGAGCGACATCAGCAGCCCGCCGTCGCCGATCATCAGCACCGTCGTCGAATCGGGGCGCGCCTTTGCGAAGCCCATCGCCGTGCCGAAGGCCATTCCCACCGAGAAGAAGTCCCACGCCGTCTTCAGCCGATCGGGGCCCTGCACCGGCAGATAGGGCAGCACCTGCACGAAGTTGCCCGAGTCGTAGACGAGGTTGCGATCGGGCGGCAGCAGCCGGTCGAGCTCGAGCGCGAGTGCACGCGGATCGACGGTGCGCGGCGTGTGCTCGGGCTTGAACTCGTCGGCCAGGTCGAAGTGCGCAAGCCTCAGCCGGTTGTCTTCGTTGTGCAGGGGCTTGTCTTCGGGGCTGCGCTCGGGCAGCGCTTCGAGCAGCTGCTCGGCAACGGCACGTACGTCGCCGACCACGCCCACGTCCGCCGGTCCCCAGCGGCCGATGTGAGCGCGGATATGGTCGATGTGAACGACCGGAGCGCCCGCCGGGAGCGCAGCGCCTGCACTCGTCGTGCGCTGGTTGAAGCTCGCGCCGAAGACGACGACGCAGTCGGCCTCGTCCATCAGGCGTCGGCCCGCCGAGTGCGAGAACGAGCCAATGATGCCGACGTGAAAGGGATGGTCGCGAAACAGGTCCTTGGCCTTTAGCGACGTGGCGAGCACCGCGCCGACGCGGTCGGCGAGGCGCTCGATCGCGTCGCGCGCGCCCGCGTGGTGGGCGCCGACGCCGCAGACGAAGAGTGGCTTGCGACTGCGCTGCAGCACCGCGACCGCAGCATCGATCGATCCGCGCGACGCCCCGAGGGCATGGATCGATGCGCTCGCCACGTGGCTGGTGGCCTGCGGAGTGTCGCGGGCGGTGCTCGAGCCGGCGTCCGGTTCCGTCGCGCGATCCGCATCGATCTCGGCGCACTGCACGTCGACCGGCAGCAGCAGCGCGGCCGCTTCGCCGCGGCGCGCATGCGCAATCGCCTCGCGCAGCGTGTCGAGCGCGCTGTCGGGCGAACGCAGCACGAAGGTACGAAGACCGGCGGCGCGCAGCACCGCTTCGGCGTCGAGCGCCTTGCCGTCGGGGCCGAGCTCGTTGTTCTGTACGCCGATCGGTGCGTCGCCGAACATCAGCAGCAGCTTCGATCCGGTGCGGCTGGTGCTGACCGTGCCGTGCAGGCCGTTGGTCGTTGCCGGGCCGCGCCCGATCAGCGCCAGCCCGAGCTCGCCGGTGGCCGAGGCGAAGCCGTCGGCCATCCCGATCGCGGCGTTCTCGTGGCGGGCGGCATGGAAGGCGACGCCCATTGCGTCCAGTGTCGACGCGAGCTGCATCGTGTCGTCGCTCATCAGGCCGAAGACGGGCGTGGCGAGCGCGTGCAGTTCCTGCGCCAGGGCCTCGTAGACGGGAATGCGTCGCAGCGGGCTGCGTCGTGGACGGATCGGCTCTACCGAGGGGTTCGCGGCCACTGTGCACTCCCTAGAAGATGTATGTGTAATGAATCTATCAAGACGCGAAGCTTCGACGCTCGATACCCACACTGGCAGTGCGCCGCATTGGGGCAGCGCAGGGCGCCGCATCGCGCTACGATGCACCGATTCAGTGCGACACCGTCGAAACATGCGCCGCAATGGCGCGGGAGGCCCGCCGAACACGCGTCCAGCGCGTGGCATGGATTCTGCTTCGTTGTGCACGTGCACGCTTTTGAAGCCGCGCTGAAAAGAGCCCAGAATCGCGCCTTTCCCGATCGAATCCCACCCTCCCAGGAGATCTCCCAAGATGGCCAGCGTCCAGGACGTGATCCGCATGATCGCGGACAACGAAGTGAAGTTCGTCGATCTGCGATTCACCGACACACGCGGAAAGGAGCAGCACGTTTCGGTGCCGTCGAAAGGCTTCGACGCCGAGAAGTTCGAGAGCGGGCATGCCTTCGACGGATCGTCGATCGCCGGCTGGAAAGGGATCGAAGCCTCCGACATGCTGTTGATGCCTGATCCGGAAACCGCCTGCCTCGATCCGTTCCGCGAGGAGGCGACGCTGCTGCTGTCGTGCGACGTGATCGAGCCGGCCGACGGCGTCGGCTACGCGCGCGACCCGCGCTCGATCGGCCGCCGTGCCGAGGCGTACCTGAAGTCGAGCGGCATCGGCGATATCGCCTATTTCGGGCCGGAGCCCGAGTTCTTCATTTTCGACTCGGTGACCTGGCAGATCGACATGTCGGGCTGCTGGGTGAAGATCCAGTCGGAGGAAGGCTCGTGGTCTACCGGCCGCGAGATCGAAGGCGGCAACCTTGCGCACCGCCCGGCAGTGAAGGGCGGCTATTTCCCGGTGCCGCCGGTCGATTCGTTCCAGGACATCCGCTCCGAGATGTGCCTGATCCTCGAGCAGATGGGCATTCCGGTCGAGGTGCACCATCACGAGGTGGGCGGCGCGGGACAGAACGAGATCGGCACCAAGTTCTCGACGCTGGTGCAGCGCGCTGATTGGCTTCAGCGTATGAAATACGTCATTCATAACGTAGCCCATAGCTACGGAAAGACGGCGACCTTCATGCCGAAGCCGATCGTCGGTGACAA
Source organism: uncultured Limnobacter sp. (assembly GCA_964538505.1). GTDB lineage: Bacteria > Pseudomonadota > Gammaproteobacteria > Burkholderiales > Burkholderiaceae_E > Zeimonas. Next base: position 10,089 of record CAZIDY010000040.1, read on the forward strand.
CGGCTCGGGCATGCACGTGCACCAGTCGATCTGGAAGGATGGGCAGAACCTCTTCGCCGGCGACAAGTACTCGGGGCTGTCCGACTTCGCGCTGCACTACATCGGCGGCGTGATCCATCACGCGCGTGCGCTGAACGCGATCGCCAATCCGAGCACCAACTCGTATCGCCGGCTGGTGCCGCACTTCGAGGCGCCGGTGAAGCTCGCCTACTCGAGCCGCAATCGCTCGGCGTCGATCCGCATTCCCTACGTGCCGAGTCCGAAAGGCCGACGCATCGAGGTGCGCTTTCCCGATCCGATGGCCAACCCGTACCTGCTGTTCGCCGCGCTGATGATGGCCGGGCTCGACGGCGTGCAGAACCGCATGAACCCGGGGGAGCCCGCCGACAAGAACCTCTACGACCTGCCGCCGGAGGAGGAAGCGCGCATCCCCACCGTGTGCGCATCGCTCGACCAGGCGCTCGAGGCGCTCGATCGCGACCGCGAGTTCCTCACGCGCGGCAGCGTCTTCACCAATGACATGATCGATGCGTACCTGGCGCTCAAGAACGACGAGGTGCAGCGTGTGCGGATGACGACGCATCCGGTCGAGTTCGATCTCTACTACAGCCTGTGAGCGCGCGGGTCGGGCGCGACGTTCCGCAGGTCGGTCGGCCATCCGGTCGCCTTGGATTCCATGCGCGGGCTGTCTTACACTCGGACGCCCGCTGCAGAGGATCCAGCCGTCCATGACCGTCCGTTCCCGTCTCGCGTTCGCCGCGTGCGTCGTTGCCGGAACCGGCTTCGCTGCATGTCCCCCGTCGGTCTTCGCGCAGGTGTATCGCTGCGACTCTCCGAACGGCGTGCCGGTGTATCAGGGCACGTCGAAGGGAACCAACTGCCATCCGGTCGACCTGCAGCCGCTCACGACGATCCCGTCGCCGAAGCTGCCGGCGGCGAAGTCGTCGGCATCGGCCGCTTCGGCTGGCTCGGCCGCCGCGCGGCCCTCGCCGGAAGGCTTCCCGAAAGTCGACGAAGCGGCGCAGCGTGTGCGCGACAACGACCGGCGCCGCATCCTCGAGGACGAGCTGCAGAAGGAGCAGACGCGGCTCGACGAGCTGAAGGCCGAGTACAAGAACGGCGAGCCCGACCGGCTCGGCAACGAACGCAACTACCAGAGATACCTCGATCGGGTCGCCCGGCTCGAGGAGGACATCGCACGGACCGAGACCAACATCGCGTCGCTGCGCCGCGAGCTGACGACGATCCGGCCGTAACGGGCGCCTTCGCTGCGCTCGACTGGCTCGGCGTTGCCGTCGTCGTGCTCGATGCGCGCGGTCGCGCGCGCTTTCTCAACGCTTCGGCCGAGCAACTGTTCGGCCTGTCGCGTCGGCAGGCGATGGGGCGCCGCTTCGCCGCCCATTTCGTCGATCCGCAGCCGCTCGAGCGCCTGCTCGTCGAAGCCGCCGAGGGCAGCTTCGACGAGAAGACGATCGACCTCGCGCTCGCGCGTCCGGGCTACGAGGCGCAGCAGCTGATCGTCTCGGCGATCGTCGGTGCCGATGCGTCGGCGCCGGTGCTGCTCGAGTTCCGCCTGCACGAGCAGCGCCAGCGCGTCGACCGTGCCGAGCGGCTGATCGAGTCGACGAGCGCCTATCGCGAGCTCGTGCGCCAGCTCGCGCACGAGATCGGCAACCCGCTCGGCGGCATCCGCGGCGCGGCACAGCTGCTCGAGGTCGAGCTCGACTCGCCGGCGCTGCGCGAGTACACGCGCGTGATCGTGAAGGAAGCCGACCGGCTGCAGTCGCTCGTCGACCGGCTGCTCGCGCCGCATCGCGGGCGTCACCTGCCCGAGCGGGTGAACATCCACGAGGTCTGCGAGTGGGTGCGCTCGGTGGTGCTCGCCGAGTTCCCGCGCGGGCTCGAGATCCTGCGCGACTACGACGCGAGCCTGCCGGAGCTCCTGGCCGACCGCGAGCGGCTGGTGCAGGCGCTGCTGAACCTCGTGCGCAATGCCGCGCAGGCGATGCACGGCAACGGTCGCATCGTGCTGCGCACGCGCATCGCACGCCAGCAGACGATCGCGCGCCGGCGCTGGAAGCTCGCGCTCGACCTGCACGTCATCGACGACGGCCCGGGCGTGCCGCCGGCGCTCGCCGAGCGTGTCTTCGATCCGCTGGTTTCGGGGCGGCATGGCGGCAGCGGCCTGGGGCTCACGCTCGCGCAGAACCTCGTGCAGGAGCACGGCGGGATCATCGAGTTCGACAGCCGCCCCGGAAAGACCGACTTCCGCATCCGTTTGCCGCTGCAGGAGGATGAATCGTGAGCCCCGTCTGGGTCGTCGACGACGACGAATCGATCCGCTGGGTGCTCGAGCGCGCCTTCGAACGCGAAGGGCTCGCGACGCGCGTGTTCCCCGACGCGCGTTCGTGCCTGGCCGCGCTCGCCAACGATGCGCCGCGCGTGCTCGTCTGTGACATCCGCATGCCCGGCGACAGCGGCCTGCAGCTGCTCGCCGAGTTCCGCCGGCGCGAGCCCGATACGCCGGTGATCGTGATGACTGCGTACTCGGACCTCGACAGCGCGGTGGCGGCGCTGCAGGGCGGCGCCTTCGAGTACCTGCCCAAGCCCTTCGACGTGCCGGCCGCGGTGCACCTCGTGCGCCGTGCGCTCGAGCAGCGTGCGGGCGATCCCGGCGACGACGACACGATCGAGATGCGGCTGGGGCTGCTCGGCCACGCGCCCGCGATGCAGGATGTCTTTCGCGCGATCGGCCGGCTTGCGCAGTCGAACGCGACGGTGCTGATCACCGGCGAGTCGGGCACCGGCAAGGAGCTCGTCGCGCGCGCGCTGCACGAGCACAGCCCGCGTGCGAAGGGCGAGTTCGTCGCGCTGAACGCAGCGGCGATCCCGCGCGAGCTGCTCGAGTCGGAGCTTTTCGGTCATGAGCGCGGTGCCTTCACCGGCGCGGTGCAGTCGCGGCAGGGTCGCTTCGAGCAGGCGAGCGGCGGCACGCTCTTTCTCGACGAGATCGGCGACATGCCGCCCGAGATGCAGACGCGGCTGCTGCGCGTGCTCTCCGACGGGCAGTACTACCGTGTCGGCGGGCACCAGCCGCTGAAGGCCGAAGCGCGCGTGATCGCTGCCACGCACCAGGCGCTCGAGGAGCGCGTGCGGATGGGGCTCTTTCGCGAAGACCTGTTCCATCGGCTGAACGTGATCCGGCTTCGCGTGCCGTCGCTGCGCGAACGCGCCGACGATGTCGCGCTGCTTGCGCGGCACTTCCTGCAGCGCAGCGCGCGCGAGCTCGGCGCCGAGCCGAAGCGGCTGTCCCGCTCGGCGCTGCGCGCGCTCACCGAGCATCCGTGGCCGGGCAACGTGCGCGAGCTCGAGAACCTGTGCCGGTGGCTCACGCTGATGGTGCCGTCGCGCGTCGTCGAGCTGCGCGACCTGCCGGCAGCGATCCGCGAACCAGGGGCGTCGACGGCCGGGGAAGGCGCGGCGGTGGCGCCCGAGGCGACGATCCCTGATTCCGCTGGGGCCGCGCGTCCGACGACGATTGCCACGCATCCCGCGGTCGCGCATCCCGCCGCGGATGCGCATTCCGCTGCGGCCGTGCATCCCGATGTGCCGAACATCTTGCGCACCTTGCCTGCGAACGTGGCAGGCACGGCGCTGGTCGGCGACGAAGCCGACGAGCCGTCGGCGCCGGCGCACTACGGGCACGTCGAGCGCGCGCCCGGATGGCAGCAGCTGCTCGCCGCCGAGGTGGCCGCGCAGCTCGCGTCACAGTCGGAATCGGACGACGCGACGATGCTGATGGATCGGCTCACGCGAGACTTCGAGGCGACGGTGATCGCGACCGCGTTGCGCCATACGCGCGGCCGACGCGTCGAAGCCGCGCAGCGCCTGGGCATCGGTCGTAACACGATTACACGCAAGATCGGCGAACTACGCCTCGACGAGCTCGGGTAGACTTCGCGCCGGGAGGGTCCGGCTCGAATGAACAACGAGACTTTCGGCGAGGCAATGCGGCGTGCGCTCGGCACGCAACTGATGACGGTCGCTGGCGCAGTGGCGCTGCTGCTGCTCGGCTGGGTGATCGGCCTCGTTGCCGCCGCCGCCACGCGTCGTGCGCTGTCGATGGCGCAGGTGAACCGCCGGCTTGCACCGGCGCTCGGCCGCTCGGTCGACCTCGAGCTGCTCGCGTCGCGGCTCGTGTTCTGGTTCGTGCTGCTGGTCGCGCTCGTTGCGGCCTTCAACACGCTCGACCTGCAGATGGCGTCGGCGCCGTTCGCCGCGATGATCGGCGACGTCGTCTCGTACCTGCCGCAGATTCTTGCCGCACTGGTGCTCGCGCTGGCCGGCTGGATGCTCGCGCTGCTCGTGCGCAACGGGCTCACGCGGCTGCTCGACAGCACGACGATCGACGAGCGGCTGAGCGCGCAGGCGGGCATGCGCCCGATCAGCGACAGCATCGGGCACGTCGGCTACTGGGTGGTGCTGCTGCTGTTCCTGCCGATGGTGCTCGGCGCGCTCGGGCTGCAGGGGCTGCTGCTGCCGGTGCAGAACCTCGTCGACCAGCTGCTTGCCTTCCTGCCGAACCTGTTCGGTGCTGCAGTCGTGATCGTCGTCGGCTACTACGTCGCGAAGATCGCGCGCGGCATCGTCGCCAACCTGCTCGTCGCCACGCGCGTGCAGTCGCTTGCGCGCAGCATCGGGCTGAACGAGGCGACCGACCTGCCGCGGCTGGCCGGAACCGTCGTGTTCCTCGTGATCTTCATTCCCACGCTGATCTCGGCGCTCGATGCGCTCGGGATCGAGGCGATCTCGGAGCCGGCGACGATCATGCTTGCCGAGTTCATCGCGGCGATCCCCGAGCTGCTCGCTGCGGCGCTGATTCTCGCGCTCACCTGGTACGTGGCGCGCTTCGTTGCCGCGCTGACGACCAACGTGCTCGAGGGGGCCGGACTCGACCGCCTGGCCGCACGTACCGGGCTGCAGCCGATGCTCGGTTCGATGCGCCTGTCGCAGCTGATCGGCCGGCTGCTGCTGTTCTTCGCGATGCTGCTCGCGGTGGCCGAGGCGGCGAACCGGCTGCACTTCGGGCAGGTGAGCGACCTGGTCGGCGCGTTCATCATCTTCGGCGGCGACGTGCTGCTCGGCATTCTGATCCTGCTCGTCGGCCTGTGGCTGGCGAACGTGCTCGGCGCGGCGGTGGCGCGCAGCCCCTACGACGGCTCGACGTGGCTCGGTGGGCTCGTGCGCGCGCTGATCATCGGGCTCGTGCTCGCAATGGGCCTGCGTGCGATGGGCATTGCCGACTCGATCGTCAATCTCGCGTTCGGCCTGACGCTCGGCGCGGTGGCGGTCGCCTTCGCGCTGTCCTTCGGGCTGGGCGGTCGCGAAGCGGCGGGCCGCCTGCTCGAGCACTGGCTGTCGAAGTTGCGGCGCTGATCCGGGCGCGCGACGCGCGCGGCGTTCAGAAGCGGATCGGGTTCGGGCCGGTGCGGAACGATGCCGGAGACAGCAGGCTCTCGACGCCACCACTGTCGGCCGCGGGGGCGTTGCCTGCCGCGGCTGCGGCAGCGTCGTCCGTGTTCGGGGATGCGGTGCCTGCGCCGGCCGCAGGTTGTGCGGGCTGGCTGCGCAGCGGTGCGACGGTGCGGGGATCGCGCTTTGCCGGAAGCATCGACGACTTCGGGTAGCCGGTCGCGTCGAGCGCGCGGTCCCAGCCTGTCGGTTCGAAGCCGACCAGCTTCTCGGGCCCGATCGACAGGCTCGGGAAGAGCGGCTTCTCGAAGCCGAGCGCGTGGAAGGCCTGCATGCCGGCGGCGTCGTCGACCCGCTTCTCGGTGTACGGAACGCCGCGTTGCGCCAGATGCTGGCGCGCGAGATCGCAGGGATCGCATTCGCCAGCCGTGTACAGCGTGACCGGATAGCGGGCGGCGGCCGAGCGCAGCGCCCACGGCAGCGACGGATCGCCGATCGACGGCGCCTGCGGCCGTGCAGAGATCGACTGCGTGCGAACGACCTGGCCGCGGGCATCGGGCATCGGCTGCCGGTCGCTGTAGTGCACGCGACCGCTCGCGTCGACCCACTTGATCGGCGCGTGCGACGGCGTTGGCTGCGCAGCCTGAACGGCCGCGACGCTCAGCAGCGTTGCAGAGAAAACCGCAGCGATGACCGCTGCACCCGGCGCGACGCGAAGATGCTCGACCGCAGCCGGGCGGGTGCTGGTGCTACGACGGTTGCGAAGAACGGGCATGGGACGGCTCGGCGACGGAGGCCTCGACCATCCCATTGTGTCGCAGCAACGCGTCCATCTCGGGGTCGCGTCCCCTGAACGCCCGGAACGAGTCGATGGCCGGTCGACTGCCGCCCACGGAGAGGATCTCGTCGAGGAAACGTCGTCCGGTGCGCGCGACGCTCGCTGCCGGATCGGGTTCGACCATCGCTTCCTCGAACGCCGCGTAGGCGTCGGCCGACAGCACCTCGGCCCACTTGTAGCTGTAGTAGCCGGCCGAATAGCCGCCCGCGAAGATGTGCGAGAAGCTGTTCTGGAAGCGGTTCCATGCGGGCGGTGCGATCACCGCGACCTCGTCGCGGACTTCGTCGAGCACCTGCTGCACCGATTGCCTGCCGCCCGGCACGTATTCGCTGTGCAGGCGCATGTCGAACAGCGCGAACTCGATCTGGCGCAGCGTCATCATCCCGCTCTGGAAGTTCTTCGCCGCGAGCATCCGCTCGAACAGCGCCTTCGGGATCGATTCGCCAGTGTCGACGTGCGCGCTCATCGATTCGACGATGTCCCATTCCCAGCAGAAGTTCTCCAGGAACTGGCTGGGCAGCTCGACCGCGTCCCACTCGACGCCGCTGATGCCCGAGACGCCGAGGTCGTCGATGCGCGTGAGCAGATGGTGCAGCCCGTGGCCGAACTCGTGGAAGAGCGTGGTGACGTCGTCGTGCGTGAGCAGCGCCGGGCGCGCACCGACCGGCGGCTGGAAGTTGCAGGTGAGGTAGGCGACCGGCGTCTGCAGCGACGTGTCGCGCCGGCGGCGCGAGCGCGCGTCGTCCATCCACGCACCGGGACGCTTCGAGTCGCGCGCGTACAGGTCGATGTAGAACTGCCCGATCAGCGTGCCGTCGCGCTCGACACGGAAGAAGCGCACGTCGGGATGCCACACCGGCGCGTCGTCGGGTGAGATGCGCACCGAGAACAGCCGCTCGACGAGGCGGAACAGGCCGTCGAGCACGCGCGGCAGCTGGAAGTACTGCTTGACCTCGCGATCGGAGAAGGCGTAGCGCATCTCCTTGAGCTTTTCGCTCACGTACGAGAGATCCCAGGCCTGCGGGTCGGGCAGCGAAAGATCGCGTGCGGCGAACTCGCGCAACGCGTCGAGGTCGCGCAGCGCGAAGGGGCGGGCACGTGCGGCCAGCTCGCGCAGGAAATGCTTCACTTCGTCGGGCGACTCGGCCATCTTCGGCACCAGCGATACCTCGGCGAAGTTGGCGTAGCCGAGCAGCTTCGACTCCTCGGCGCGCAGCGCGAGCAGCTCGTCGATGATCGGCCCGTTGTCGAGCGTGAGTGCGCGATCGCCGGCAGGCGCCATGGCACCCTTCGACGCGCGCGTCGTGTACGCGCGATACATCTCCTCGCGCAGCCGGCGGTCGTGCGCGTACTGCATCACCGGGAAATACGACGGGAACTGCAGCGTGAATTTCCAGCCTTCGATGCCGTCGCGCTGCGCCGCTTCGCGCGCGGCCTCGCGCGCGTCGTCGGGAAGCCCCTCGAGCTGCGCCTCGTCGGTGACGATCTTCGCGTATGCGTTGGTTGCGTCGAGCACGTTCTCGGAGAACTTCTGCGCGAGCGCCGCCTGGCGCTGCTGGATCTCGGCGTAGCGCTCACGCGCCGGCGAGACGAGCTCGGCGCCGCCGAGGCGGAAATCGCGCAGCGCGTTCTCGACGATTCGCTTGCGGGGAGCCGGGAGCGATTCGAATTCGGCCGACGTCGCGTAGTTCTTGTAGCGCTCGAACAGTGCGTGATCCTGGCCCAGCTCGGTCCAGAGCTCGGTGATCTTCGGCAGGTTCGCGTTGTAGGCCTCGCGCAGCGCGGGCGTGTCGGCGACCGAGTTCAGGTGCCCGACCATGCCCCACGCGCGCCCGAGGCGCTCGGTGGCGTCCTCGAGCGGCTCGACGAAATCGTCCCAGGCGAGCGGCGTTGCAGGATCGGTGACGCGCTTCAGCGTGGCGCGTGCCTCGGCGATCAGCCGGTCGATCGCGGGCGCGACCTGCTCGGGTGAGAAGTCGGCGAATCGCGGAAGGCCGGAGAAATCGAGCAACGCGTTCGACGCGGTTGTGGACAACGCGTTCGACGCGTTGGTCGTGCGCTCGGGAATGCGGTCGGCGGACATCGTGTTTCTTTCGTCCTCCTGCAACGGGGTTCTTGCTGCTTCAGGCGCGCGGCTGTGAGCTCGACTGCTTGCGCTCCGCCGCCTCGATCGTATTCACCAGCAGCATCGCGCGTGTCATCGGACCGACGCCGCCCGGCACCGGCGTGATCCACGACGCGACGCGGCTCGCCGACTCGAAGTCGACGTCGCCGCACAGCTTGCCGCTCGCGTCGCGGTTCATGCCGACGTCGATGACGATCGCGCCCGGCTTGATCATGTCGGCGTCGATCATGCGCGCGCGACCCACCGCCGCGACGAGCACGTCGGCGCGCCGGGTATGCGCGGCGAGATCGCGCGTCCTGCTGTGACAGATGGTGACGGTGGCGTCGGACTGCAAGAGCAACAGCGCCTGCGGCTTGCCGACGATGTTGCTGCGGCCGACGACGACGGCCTCGGCACCGCGCAGCTGCGCGCCCGCGTGCTCGAGCAAGCGCATCACGCCGTAGGGGGTGCAGGGCAGGAAGCCGCGCTGGCCGGTCATCAGCGCGCCTGCGCTGGCGACGTGGAAGCCGTCTACGTCCTTGGCCGGGGAGATCGTCTCGATGACGGTGAACGGATCGATCTGCGGCGGCAGCGGAAGCTGAACGAGAATGCCGTCGATCGAGTCGTCGTCGTTGAGCGCGCGGATGCGCTCGAGCAGCGCTTTCTGCGTGGTTTCGGCGGGCAGGCGGTCGAGCGTCGAGCGGATGCCGGCTTCCTCGCAGTCTTTCACCTTGTGGCGAACGTAGATCGCCGAGCCCGGGTCGTCGCCGACGAGGATCACCGCGAGGCCGGGTGCGCGCCCGCCGGCGGCGAGCTTCGCAACGCGTTGCGCCACGTCGGCGCGGATCGATTTCGCCAATGCGGCGCCGTCGAGGATCTTTGCGCTCATGTTCGGGGAGGTTTTCTGTTGACACTCCCCCCGAGAAAGGGGGGTGGCGTCCCGTAGGGGATTCGCGAAGAACGGCCTGCAAACCCTTGATGGACAAGGCTCTCACGCCTTGCCACACCGCCACCACACGCGAAAAGTGTAGCGGCTAGGGTCCCAAGGCGGCAAGTTTGTGTAGCACCGGTCTGTGACCGAAGTCACAGCCCGGCGTATCGCTGCGGCCCTCGCGGGCTGTCAGCGCGCAGCGTACTGGTCGTAGCGCTCGAAGCGGCTCGCTTCGAGAACGCCCCTCTTGTGGTGTCCCACGAGGTCCCACTTGCCGTCGAAGTCCACGTCGTGGAAGGAGAGTATCCAGTTCATCTCCCGGTCGTCGCTCACGTACATGACGTCCAGTTCTCCATCCCCGTTCTTGTCGACCACGGCGACCAGCGGCTTGCTCGTATCGACGGGGTACCGCAACTCTACGTCGACCTTGCCGTCGCAGTTCGCGTCGATGCCGACGCGGTGATACTTGTTCGCGTCATCCAAGCCCGCGTACAACCGCTTGGCTTCGCAGTCCCCGGAGGCGGCGCGGGCCTGCTTTGAAGGCGCCGCTGCGGCCATGCGGTCCGACTTGGAGCTGAGGAAGCGGCGAATCTCATCGACCGACACGGCGAAATTCAGCGCTTCGCCCTGAGACTTGAAGCTGTTGACACCGACCATGCGCCCGTCGCCACCCAGCAATGGGCCGCCAGAGTTCCCCGGATTGATGGGCGTCTGGGTCTGGATGACGCTGGCCTTGTGCGCCTTCTCCGATTCGGTCATCCACTGATAGTCGCGCCGCAGTTGTGAGATAACCCCCATCGTATAGGTCCAAGATTCCCCGGTCGGGTGGCCAATCGCATGCACGTCTGCGCCGACAACGACTTCGGACATGTCGCCCAACTCAATCGGCACGACCCCGGAAGGAACCGACTCCACGCGCAGCAGCGCCAGGTCACTCACCTCGTCGATGCGCACGACTCTCGCTCGTCTCAAGTCTTTCGATGTAATGCGACTCCCCTCCTGGGCGGGTTTAAACACCACCCCCACGTCTCGATAGCCGGCGACGACGTGCCAGTTGGTCAGAATGTCACCGCGGCTATTCAGCAACGAACCGGACCCGATTCCGTTGTCCGTGAGCACCAACACGACCGCGGGCGATGCCTGCCGATAAATTTTAATGGACGCTGCACCGCGCAGAACACGGGACGATTCCGGCGATATGCGCATCAGCACGTCGTTTCCGTGTTTCAGCGGCAGGTCGTCATGCAAGAAAGCGCCCGCCTCAGACACCTTGACCTTCGAAGCGAAGTCCGACGACGATGAAGACGGCTGTACCGACACGCCCATCGGCGAGACGACCGGCGCATCCATCGAAGCGTTCTGAGCAGCGGCCGCACCGAAAAGGAAAACTGCGCCGAAAATAAGACCCACCCGAACGAAGTGCCGCATCTCGAATCCCCTTTCCCAAAGTCGTTCTTCTATGGCGTTTGAGCGCATCCGCTACTTCTGGCTCGGCTGGACGATTCTAGCGTCGATATTCGCCCTTGACACTTCGTACGCCACTGCAACGGAGCGTCCGGAATGGGCGGACCCTATGTCGCGATTCGAAGCCGCAATGTACGCAGGTCGCGCGGACGAGGCGCTGGCTCAACTGCCAACCCTTCAGACTGCCGCGTCTACTGCGCCCCCGCGGGAACAACTGCATGTGTCGCGCCGTGTCTTTGACCTGTGCAGTTTGGCGTTCCAGGGAGCGTGTGCAACCGAAGCGTTTCGACAGTTCTCGCAGTTACATAAGGAACTGGCAGCGGAGAATTCACAAAGCCAGAATCCGCGCCTGCTCGCCGGCGATGCTATCGAGCGAGTCACGAGAACGCTCCTATACGGCGCGGACAAGAAGACGCTAGGAGAAGCTCTCGCATTGCTCGAGCGCGCAACCGCTGCGGCAGCCGACTCCTGGGACTTCGTACGCGCAAACCTCACGCTCGCGCAAGGCTACGCGGAGCTCGAACATTCCGAGAAGTCAGCGCGATACCTGCGGCGCGCCTGGCTCTATTTCCTGAGCGACCGAGGCATGAGTGCAGAAGAGTTTGTCGTGCACATGCCGAGCTTCATTGCGCTGTTTCGAAGGACCGGACAGCTGGAGCGTGCGCGCGCAGCACTGTTCATCGCCGACACAGCCGTCGGCCGCTTCGCCCACCGGCATCTCTACGCTGGCGTGCCGTTGCTGCAAGCCAGAATCGGCATCTACACCGACGGCGGAAACCTGCAGGCGGCTCTCCATCAGGTCGAGGTCGCCCGGGTCATCCTGGCACGGCTCACCTTCCCTCAGTGGTTGAAGAGGCACTACGACATCGCGCTAACCACGGAGCATGCGCTGCTGTGCGGCCTGCACGACGTCAGCCAGTGTCGGCCCGATATCATGCCTCGGTTGAAAGAACTGTTCGACGCACGTGACGCGAAGGACGTGCCGCTGACGGTCGAGCAGAAGCGCGCACTCGCATTGAGTCTCGCCTTCCACGCGGTGATTCGCCAGACTCCCTTGCACCCCGGCGTGCGCGAGGCGCTCTACAAGGAAGACGCAACGCCGGCGGTCGCGACGCCGAGCGAAGCGGAGGTCGCGAGCGCTGCCGGCCGCGCCTTTGTTGCCATGGCCGAGAACGCGCCCGACCGGAAGGAACGCGCTATCGCCGCGGCCGAGCTCGAAGTCCAGAGGACGCGAGCGCGCATAGTCGAGAACCCGTTCGAAGCCATCAGTCTTCCTGCGTACTCGTTGGTTGTACTGCAGATGGGGGCAGGCGCTCTCGCCCAGTCCGAGTCCCTTACCGAGCCTCAGCAATCGCTCCTGCTGACAATAGCGGACCTTCTCAAGCAATCGCCGCGGTCAGTCGAATCGCGCTATCTGCACCTGCTCGCGAGCATGCCAAACGAAGAGATGGCAGCTTCTCTGCAGGCCCTTCATCGCCTCGAGCAACGATTGTTCGCACTCGAGAAGGAGCAGCTGCGCTCGCTTGTCGAGTTGGCTGAGGGCAAGTCCAGCGACGAAGGGAAGTTCGATGGCGCTGCCTGGCTACGATTCGATGAGTTGGACCGCGCCATCCTTGGGCATCGAGAAGCAATTTCTCTTGCCCGAGCCGCGGCACCTGGTTCACTCAACCAACTGGCGGAGTTGAAATCGAGCTTGAACCCGGATGAGGTCTACGTTTCGCCGGTCGGTGTATTCGGGCGCGTGCTTCGGATATGCATCGACAAAGCACGCTTTTCGGCGGTAATCGAGCCGTACGATGCCAAGCGGCTTCTGCTTGCGCAGAAATTGGTCCGGTCGTCATTGACCAACCCCGTCGCCGGCACGGCCACTGACGCGGTTTTCCCTGTCGCAGAAGCTCGGTACCTCTCCTCTGTGATTCTGGGTCAGGACGACCTATGCCTCGGCAAACACCGAAACGTCGTTTTCTCGCTTGACGCGTCGACGATTTCCCTGCCGATGGGGGTTCTCCTCGACCCCGCGGGTCCAGCAGTGTTGGCGGGCAGCGGACTTGGGGCTGTTCCTTGGCTCGGACTCACAAGGAATATCGCGACCGTCACCGATACGGCGCAATTGCTCTCCACTCGGCGGCTGCGTGGCCCCTCCAACCTTTCTCGCTCGTTCTTGGGCATCGGCGACCCCACCCTCACCAGTGCAATAGCTAGCGGAAACGATGCTGTAGGCAACGTTCTGCGAGGCGTCAGGCGCAACGGAATCAACCTCGATGCGCTGGACGAACTCCCCGATACGGCGGACGAACTCCGCTCGCTCGCAAGCGCCTTCGGCCCGAGTTCGCGAGTAATGTTGCGGGAAAAGGCAAGCGAGTTGGCGCTTCGCCGTCTTGTGCTCGCCGACTATCGCGTCCTCAGCTTCGCCACCCACGGGCTGGTACGAGAAGAGGTCGAGGGACTTTCGGAGCCGGCTCTCGTACTGACACCGCGCAATCCTCACTCTGCCGTGGATGACGGTCTCCTGACCGCTTCCGAGATTGCGCAGTTGGACATACGAGCCGAGGTCGTATTGCTCTCCGCATGCAACTCGGCAAGCTTTGACCTGCAGCTCTTTGGTCCTCAGGCAGCCGGTCTTTCGAGCAGCTTCTTCCTCGCCGGTGCCCGCTCGACCGTTGCGTCCCTCTGGAGCGTCGACTCGCAGGCGACGGGTCTCCTGTTTCGAGAGTTCGCATCCTTCTTCGCGCCTGGAGAGTTGAGTGTCTCGGCGGCCATGCGGCGAGCTTCGCTTGCACTAGTTCGGTCGCACCCTCGCTATCAACATCCTAAGTACTGGGCCGCATTCGTCACCTTCGGAGATGGGCTGTATCGAGACGCAGGCCAGAAGCTTGCTACTCAACAACTGGAAGAGGTAGCGCTTGACGACGAAGACGCCAAGCCCGGCGAAGTGACGGGAGTACTCGCGACAGGCGACGATGAAGTACTCGTTTCTGCGATTACCCCGTCAGAGTCAATTCGCGCGACAAGTCAGCTATTCCTGCTCCGCGACAAGCGCGTGGCGTGGAAGGTTGAAGACGCCGACTATGCGTTCCTCATCCCGTCCTCCTCCCGGAAGGGCATTCCCCCAGTCGTTTCCTGGCGCTACGAAGACGACGAGGGGACCGAAGTCGTCCTTCGACGATACGACTCGTCAGGCGAATCGCTTTCCCAGCGCAGAGTCGACTTTCCTCATACGCAACTTGTCGTTTCGGCAGCCGAACTCGAGAACGGAAACCTCGTACTCGCCGGACTCGACTTTGACGACAGACGAGAGGCAACTCTCACACTCGCGTCCGCTAACGGTGACATCCTGAAAACGCTACGGCTCGCGGTCCCTGGAGATGCGCAACTACGTCTCGCCCGCGTCTTCCCGTCTGGAAGCGGAATTGTGGTTAGTCTGTTTCAGGAGATATCTAGGCCAAATGCGAGGCCGACCCTCTCCGCACTCGGTGCCCTTTGGCCGTGTGATACGAGCTATCGGACTGAACTCGTCTTTCTGTCCGCGCGGCTGGAAAGAGAGGGCCGCAACCAAACGTTCGCGGATATAGAGGTTTCGTCAGTAGTTCCACACCGGATGGACCAGCACGCAGCCGCGGTCACCGCCTTCGGCAAGTGCCGGCCCTACGACACGGCCGTTGCTGGCCTTCTTCTGTTAGCACCAGGCAATGAACCTCTGCTTCGACTCGCCAGAGTGCCAGGGTTTACCAGCGAAGGGAGACTTGGACTCCTGAACCGGGATGAACTTGTGCTCGTCGGTACGGTACGTAGAGCCCTATCCGAATCGCAATCAGATGTAAGTGATTGGAAGACGACCAAGGACCTGTTTTCCACTGAACGGATTCAGCCGGGTAGAACCACAGGCGTCTTGGTTTCCCGCTTCGACTCGAAGGGAACGCTAATATCGAGTCATACCTACTTCAATGGCGGGATGACATTGATTACGACTGGCGCAGTTGCGGAGTTGGAGTTTTGGCTCGGCGGTTCCAACAACTGGACGCGCTATCTTGCGAAAGTCCCGCGCAATTCAATGCAATAGAACTAGCAACGCGATAGCCTACCGCACAGGCAAACCCGCTTGCTGACGCGCAACTGCGCGGCGCCCGTTTGCGGGTCGCGCTCGCTTGCGTTGACCGCCACCCGAGAGCAGGTCCGGCGAGGGCCATGTTCTTAGTGTTGCAACTCTAAGCCATCGCGTCGAAACCTTGAATAAACGCGGCTCTCTATAGGAAGAGCGCCGATATTGGCGCAGCCAACCTTCCTATAGGACCCAATCATGAAGGCCAACGATTCCAATGTCGGCGTGCAAGCTCTACGGCGCCTGGTCGACACCTGTCTGCTACACCAGGGCGGAAGCACGCTACCGCTTGCGCAGCTCCTCGTGCACCTCTACAACCCTGAGTACACGCGTCCAGATATTGCGCTGCTCTGCCGTCGAGTCGACGCGAACCACTTTGTCGACGCTATAGCAGTGATGGCTTGGTTCCGAGGTGCCGAGCGCCCGGGCTTTCTGCACACATACCTAGACGGCGGTGAGCGCAAAATCTGGACGCTCATGAGGCGCTTCGGGATTGGACCGCAAGAGGTACTCGACGACCTCGAACGGGACAGCCGATTCGCATAGTAGAGTCAATCACTAAGACGGATTTCCGCAAGACAATTCATGCCCGGCAAGTCACCCTTGCCGGGCCATTTCATTGAGCGATGTCCACGATGTCCGCCGGGGCCGCATTACGGCTAATGCAGAGGCCGTCGCGAGTTAGACCATGTCCATAAACCAGTGCTCGTTCATGCATTCGTCGCCCAGCCTGCCATTGACGCTCTCGATGTAGGCGTTTTCCCCCGGCTTGCCCGGGCGGATGAACGCCAGGCGCACGCCCCGCGCATAGGCCCACGCATCGAGGACCCGACCCTCGAACTCGGGCCCGTGGTCGACGGTGATGGATTGCGGCAATCCGCGCAGTTCGGCGAGTCGGTCGAGCGTCGCCGCAACCCGCGTGCCGGCAACGAGGTGTCGACCTCGATTGCCAGGCACTCGCGCGTGCAGTCGTCGACGATGGTCAGGCAACGCAGCAGGCGACCGTTCGGCAAGCCGTCGGAGACGAAGTCCATCGACCAGCTCACGTTCGGCATCGTCGGCTTGAGCAACGGCCTTCGTTCGACCGGACCAATGCGCTTTCGCTTGCGACGCCGCACGGCGAGCCCGGCGTGGCGATACAGGCGGTATAGCCGCTTCCAGTTCACGACGTGCCCCTCGCGCCGAATCAAGACGTGCAGCCGGGGATAGCCGTAGCGCCGCTTCTCGGCCGCCAAGGCCGCGAGCCGCGCCTTCAGATGCACGTTGGCCTCGGCCCGTTTGGGCTCGTACCGAAACACGGACCTCGATATGCCGACCAGCCCACAGGCGCGTGTCACTCCCATCGCTCGCTCGGTCATCAGCGTCTCGACCGCTTCGCGCCCGGCCTGTGGGCTCACCACTTTCGGCTGAGCAGCTCCTTCAGCGCCGATTTGTCCAGTTCGGCTTCCACCAGCAGCTTCTTCAGTCTCGAGTTCTCCGTCTCGAGCTCCTTCAGCCGCTTGGCGTCCGACACCGTCATGCCGCCGTACTTGGCCTTCCAGTTGTAGAACG
>CAZIDY010000041.1:0-25016 GCA_964538505.1 uncultured Limnobacter sp.
TTGTGGCGCGCGATCTCGCCGTCGTTCTTGATCATCGGCGTATCGACCGACACCGAGGTCTCGAAGCTCGTGCCGCCCATGTCGGTGGTGATGCACTTGTTCTGGCCGTGCGCGCGCACGTAGAACAGGCCCGCGCCGGGGCCGCCCGCCGGACCCGACAGCAGCGTGAGCGCGGCTTTCTCGCGCGCCAGTTGTGGTGTGATCACGCCGCCGTTCGACTGCATGATCAGCAGCAGCCCGGAGAAGCCGGTGCCCTTCAGGCGCGCGACGAGCTGGTCGAGATAGTGATTGAGCTTCGGCCCGACGTAGGAGTTCAGCGCCGTGGTGCTCACGCGCTCGTAGAAGCGGATCGACGGCAGCAGGTCGGTGGACACCGTCAGGTAGGCGTCTGGCATCTCGCTGCGCACGAGCTCGGCGGCCGCGCGTTCATGCTCCGGGTTGGCGAAGGAGTTCATGAAGCAGATCGACACCGCCGCGACGCCTTCGTCGCGGAACTGCGCGATCGCCGCGCGCACCGCGTCGAGATCGAGCGGCACGCTTTCGCGTCCGTTGCGGTCGATGCGCCCCGGGATGCCGGCGCGCAGGCGGCGCGGCACCAGCGGCTTCACGTTCGTGTAGCGGTTGTTGTACTGCTCTTCGCGGATGCCGCGGCGCATCTCCAGCGCGTCGCGTACGCCCTCGGTGGTGAGCAGCGCGCTGTTCGCGCCGGTGTGCGTGAGCGTGGCGTTGGTCGTCACCGTGGTGCCATGCACGATCGTGTCGATCGTCGGCGCGAAGGCCTCGAGCGACATCGGCGGATCCATGCTGGCCGCGATGTTGGTGAGACCTTCGACCACCGCGATCGACGGGTCCGAAGGCGTCGACAGCGTCTTGAAGATCGCCGGCTCGGCGCCTTCGCGTGTGACGACGAAGTCGGTGAAGGTTCCACCGACGTCGATTCCGATCTTGAGCGTCATGCCCGGGCTCCTCGATGATCCGTTGGGTCAGCCGGCGGTTTGCGGCTGGCCGGAGACTGTCTGCGCCGCCGCGAAGCGACGAACCTCTTCCTTGCGCACCTTGCCGAGAGCGGTCTTCGGCAGGGCGTCGACGAAGACGACGTCCTTCGGGTGCTTGAAACGTGCGATGCGATCCTCGAGCAGCGCGAGCACGCCGTCGGCGTCGATCGTGCTGCCGGGGCGGCGCACGACGACCGCGACGACGATCTCGCCCCAGCGGTCGTCGGGGCGTCCGACGACCGACGCCTCCTCAATCTCCGGCGACTCGATCAGCATGTTCTCGATCTCGGCCGGGTAGATGTTCTCGCTGCCCGAGATGATCATGTCCTTCTTGCGCCCGTCGACCCAGAGGTAGCCGTCGGCGTCGAAGTGGCCGATGTCGCCGGTGTGGAACCAGCCGTCGACGAGCACCGTGCCGGTGCCAGCCGGGTCGTTCCAGTAACCGCGCATCACGTTGTCGCCGCGCACGAGGATCTCGCCGCTTTCGCCCTGGGCAACATCCTTCGAGTAGTCGTCGACGATGCGCAGTTCGCAGCTCTTCGCCGCGCGCCCGGTGCTGCCGACGCGCTCCGCGTCCTCGCGACGCTGGTACGCCGCGATCGGGCACGTCTCGGTGGCGCCGTAGACCTGCACCATCGGCACGCCGCGTTCATGCACCGCGCGGATCAGCTGCGTGGACACGACCGTGGAGCCGGTGGTGATCATGCGCAGGCTCGAGAAGTCGGCGGTGGCCCAGCGCGGATGCGCCATCATCGGTTCGAGCTGCGCCGGGACGAGCACGGTGAGCGTGATGTGCTCGCGCTCGATCGCATCGAAGGTGGGTTCGACGTCGAAGCGCGGATGCAGCACCACGGTGGCGCCGACGCACAGCGCGGGCGTGGTCTGGTTGTTCAAGCCGCCGACGTGGAACAGCGGCAGCGTCGTCAGGATGCGGTCGTCGGCCGTCATGTCGTGCATGGCGACGCTGTTCACCGCATTGGCGGCGAGCGCGCGCTGCGTCAGCAGCACCCCTTTCGGCTTGCCGGTGGAGCCGGAGGTGTAGCAGACGAGCAGCGGCTCGTCGTCCAAGGGCATGCGCGCGGGCAGCGCCGCTTCGTCGGCGCCGTCGAGGAACGCATCCCAGCGCGTCCAGCCCGAGGGTGCGTCACCGGTGGTGACGAGGCGCGTGCCGGCGAGCGCCGAACGGTACGCATCGGTCTGCCCGACGAAGGCGGGCTCGACGACGAGGACGCCGGGCGGGCAATCGGCCAGCATCTGCCGGTGCTCGGGCGCCGCCAGGCGCCAGTTCAACGGCATGAACTTTGCGCCCAGCCGCGCCGTGGCGAACAGCAGCGCAAGCAATTCGGGGCTGTTGTAGCCGAGCCAGCCGACGCAGCCGCCGCGGCCGACTCCGGCGCGCGTGAGCGCCGCCGCCGAGCGTCGCACGAGCTGCGCGAAGCCGGCGTAGCTCAGGTCGCGACCCGGAAAGCGGATCGCAATGCGCTCCGGTGCTCGCTGCGAGTGCCCTTCAATCCATTCGTCGAGGCTCATTCCTGTCTCCACCCGGAGTCCCTCGTTCGATCCCTTGCCTTCGGCGCGCTTCGTGCTGTTCCGCACGTGACGCGCCGTTGCGCTCCTCCTCCGGTGCGTACGCGCGCTAGGCGTCGCCGACCTCGATGACGACCGCCATCGACGAGTCGCCGGCCGCACAGCCGGTGAACAGGCCGAGGCCGCCGCCGCGCAGCACGAGCTCCTCGATCAGCTCGATCACCGCGCGCGTGCCCATCGGTGCCTGCGGGTGGCCCCAGACGAGCGAGCAGCCGTAGTCGTTCATCTTCGCGATGTCGGCGCCCATGGCCTTGGCGAAGTAGAGGTCGTTGACGGCGAAGGGGTTGTGCGTCTTGATTGCCGTGATCTGCGGGATGCCGACGCCCGCCTGCTCGAGCGCGCGCGCAGCCGCCGGCACGGTGGCCTCCGGCATGTGCGCGAGCTCGACGCGCGCCAGACCGAAGCCGCGCAGTCGCACAGCGATCTTCGGATCCTTCGACAGTTCGCGCGCCCGCTCGGGCGTCGCCAGCACGATCGCCGCATTGCCGTCGGCCGGATGCGTCTGCCCGCCGAAGGTGACGCTGCCGCCTTCCATCACGGGCTTGAGCTTCGCGAGACCCTCCGGGGTCGACTGCGAGATGCCCTCGTCGCCGTTCATCGTCGTGGCCGTCTTGCGGAAGTTCGGCGCCGGCACATCGAAGGGCAGCGTCATGAAGCGCTTCAGGAAGGCGCTGTCGTCGGCGAGTGCGCGCCGGTACTGCTCCTCGCGCATCAGCACGACTTCGTGCTGCTCGGCGGTGGCGATGCCGTGCTTCTTCGCGACGTTCTCGGCCGTCTGCAGCATCGAGTGCGGACCGAGCGGGTCGCAGCCGAAGTTGTCGAGCACCCAGTCTTCGGACGCGCCGGTGCCGCCGGGGCCTTTCGGGTTCGGGTAGTACAGGTGCGGACCATTCGACGTGCGATCGCAGTTCAGCACGAGCGCCGTCGACGACAGGCCGCATTCGATCTCCTGCGCACCGGCGAGCAGCGTGCGCACGCCGGTGGCGCAGGCCTGCATGATCGTCGGGCCGCCGGCCTGCTTCGCGCCGATCATCCCGGTGAGCCACGGAAGCCCGTAGAAGGAATGCTTCTGCGGCACCGAGAAGCCGAGCACGCCGTAGTCGAACTGCGCGGGGTCCAACTTGCGCTTCGCGAGCTCGATGCGCGCGACGTGCGCAGCGAACTCGATGCTGTTCAGGCTGGCGAAGCTGCCCTGCCAGCGGGCGAAGGGGGTGCTCCAGTACGCCCCGTAGGGAATCTCGGCGCGGTATTTCATGTCTGTTCCTCGTCTTGGAGTCCGATGGCGACGATGAAGGCGTGACGAGCCTGCATCAGGTGAGCATGCACCGCCTCGGCGGCGGCGTCGCCGTTGCCGGTGCGCAGGGCCGCCGTGATTCGCGTGAGCCCCTCGAGCACGATCGTCCGGATCGCGGGGTCGTCGAGCGTCAGCGCGCTGATGTGCTGCATGTGACTGCCGTACTGCTCGATCGTGCGCACGAGCCGGCGGTTGGGCACGAGTGCGAGGCACGCCGCGCGAAAGCGTGCGTGCGCCTCGCGAAAGCCCACGACATCGTCGTCTTCGTGTGCGTCTGTCGCCGCCGCGAGCGCTTCCTCGATCGGGGCACGCACCTGGTCGTCGGCGCAGCTCGCCGCGATCCGCCGCAGTGCGGCCGTTTCGAGCAGGAAGCGGATCTCGTAGATGTCTTCGGCGTCGTCGATCGTCAGTGCCGGCACTGTGAAGCTGCGTCCGGAGGTGACGAGCAGCCCCTCGCCGGCCAGGCGGGTCAGCGCCTCGCGGACCGGCGTCCGGGAAACGCCGAGCTGCTGCGCGAGCTGCACTTCCTGCAGCGGCTGGCCAGCAGCGATGCGGCCGCTGCGAAGCTGTGCGCGCAGTGCCTGATAGACCTGGTCACCCAGGCCGGGGGCGCGTTCTACGGGGGCGAGGACGGGGACCAACGGCAGTTCTTCGCGGACGAATGGTTAGCGTCGACGGGATACTGTATACATTGGTTTGGGGCGTGTAAAGGGAAATCGGGGTCAGACCACGGTTTTGGGCTTGCCCAAAACCGTGGTCTGACCCCGATTTCCCCGGTTTCCCGGCTCAGAGCCCTTTCGGGTTCGGCCCGTAGGCGTTCGTGCCGGGCTCGCTGTCCTTGACGGCGAACACGATCAGCACGATCGGGCCGACGATCGGTACGAAGGCGATGAGCAGCCACCAGCCCGTGCGGCCGATGTCGTGCAGGCGCCTGACACCGACCGCGAGCGTGGGAAGCAGCATCGCGAGGGCGAACAGGCCGGAGAACAGGCCCAACCCGTCGTCTTCGCTGAAGGTTCCGAGCAGCACGTCGAGCACTGCGAGCGCGACGGCAATGAGCAGGTAGAAAAGAACGAAGAACCAGTATTCGCTTCGCCGAGACCTTCCACGAAAGGTCGCGTACTTCTTCAGAGCAAGCAGGAACCAGCTCATTTTTTTCTCCTTCTCCTTGGTGAACCTCAGGGCTTACCCGCCAGCCTTTCTGATGGCCGACCTGGAACCGAAGCGTGCAGCAATGAACTGGGGAATGGAAATGATCGTCATGAAGACGATGGCGAACGGCAACAGCGAGAGAGAGCTGCCGTTCAGCAGCGCGCCGACGGCCTGCCCGCCGGCCATCCAGAGTGCCCATCGCCAGGGCCGTACCGGGAACAGATAGCCGATCATGAAGGCCATGAAGCACATGAACGGGAGTCCCAGCAGGTAATAGGAGGCGTCGTCCCAGGCCTCGTTCCGGCCCGTCGCCGCGACGATCACTACGTAGACGATCAAACCGCACAGGAACGAGGCGGTGCCGGCGAAAAGGTGGTTGTCGTTTTTCATGGTGCTCCATCGGATTCGGGCCCGACGGCATCGGACGCGGCGGCGGGGCCACGAAAGCGGGCCGGCGGGCGGGTCGCGAGTCGATTGCAGCGAAGCGTCCGTCAGACGTGATAGCCGAGCTGCTCCGCCGACGACAATTCCAATGCGCTCCGTCGGCAAGCGCGCTCTGATGAACGGACCTCCTCGTGCAGCAGGGAACGGGCAGCAGGCCGCAGGGGCTTGCGATTGCACCCTTCTACGACATCGTCAGCACGGTGCAGTACCGCGAGCTCGATGCCGAGTTCGCGATGGCCTTCGGTGACGAGTTCAACCTTGCTGCGGTCGGTCCTTTCGACTGGGCCGACTTCGCACATCGCACGAAGCTGCCGCGCGCCGCCCTCGTTCGGGAAATGCGCAGGATCGGGAAGGCCACCAGGAGGCACGCCTCCGAACTGGCGAACAGCCCGGAGTACACGGCCGAGGAACGCGACATGGTGCTGAAGATCGCCGCAACCGTCACGCCGTGGTGGACCGACAGAAAGTTCCTGTGCCCGCAACCGAATGTTGCGTTCTCGCGCGTGGAATGCGTTTCACGAGAAAAAACGCAACGTTCGGTTGCGGCGCTAACGGACGCGTAGCATCGCGCTGACCGCCCGGTTTCCCAGGGCCTTGCGTCATGCGGGGCAATGGCTTCGCGTGTCTCGGCTTCGATCAGCACTACCGTCGCGCCCGTGGCAAACCAAGAGCAACAGAAGAGGCAGTACACCGGCAAGACCGCTTCTGCAGCGCGCCGAAGCGCGCTCGGCCCACCGACGCTCGGCGGCGCATCGCTGGCGTTGCTGTTCTGGTGGCAGTCGCTGACGCCGACATTGATTCCGCGAACGTGGCCGATGCAGGCCGTGATCGGTGCGGTCTGCCTGGTCATCGGCTACGCAATCGGCACGCTGGCGACACGCGCGGTACAGCGGCTCCTCGGGCGGTCGCACGGTGCGCCCGGCGATACGCCTCGCCGCGCGCCCGACGATGCGCCCCGCCGCGCGGCCGGCGACATGCCTCGCCGACGCGGCCGGATCGCAAGCTGGTTCCTCGTGGCAGCAGCGCATCGTTCGTCGCGTGGGAGACGCTCGGACGCATGGGGCGCGACTTCGTCGCGACCGCCGCCACCGCGGAGGACCTGGCGACCTTCCACGAAGCCGATGCCACGCTCGAGGAACCCGTGCGCGTGTACGCGGGCCTGCATTCCGCTGACACCGTCGCTGAGCGCGCGAAGCTCGCCGTGCGAGAGCTCGAGCGCGCGGGCGGCTTCGACCGGAAAGTGCTCGTCGTCTGGGTGAGGGAGCCATGAGGGAGCCGTGAGCCTGCCGACCGACCTGACTCTCGTCCTGCTGCTGCTCGGCGCCGCGATCGTGATGTTCGCGATCAACCGGCCGCGCATGGACGTCGTCGCGCTGCTGATGCTGACGGCGCTGCCCTTCACCGGTGTGATCACCAGCGAAGAGGCGCTGGCCGGATTCAGCGATCCGAGCATCGTGTTGCTCGCCGCGCTGTTCGTCGTCGGCGAAGGACTGATGCGAACGGGCGTCGCGCGCCGGATCGGCGACCTGCTGGTCGCCAGGGCCGCAGGCAACGAGAAGCGCCTGCTCGCGCTGCTGATGCTCGCCGTCGGTGGGCTCGGTGCGTTCATGAGCTCGACGGGCGTCGTCGCGATCTTCATCCCGGTGGTGCTGCGTCTTGCGCAGACGACCGGCAAGTCGCCGGGCCAGCTGATGATGCCGCTGAGCATGGCCGCGCTCACCAGCGGCATGCTCACGCTGGTCGCCACCGCACCGAACCTGGTCGTCAACAGCGCGCTCGAGCGTCACGGCGTGGATGGCTTCGAGTTCTTCAGCTTCACGCCCTTCGGCCTGCCGATCCTGGCGTTGAGCGTGGCCTACATGATCGTCGCGCGCCGCTGGCTGCCGCCGCCTTCTCCGCGCAGCGGCCGTGCGTCGCGGGTTCGTCCGAGCCTGCGCGACTGGATCGAGACCTACAAGCTTGCCGATCGCGAGTATCGGCTGCGCGTGACCGGCCGATCGCCGCTGGTCGGTCGCACGATCGGCGAGCTGAACGAGAGCGCAACGCTGGGCGCAAACATCCTCGCCGTCGAACGCACGCAGCGTTCGTTCCGCGACCTGATCTTGCCGTCGATGAGTACCGAGCTCGAGGCGGGCGACGTGCTGCTCGTCGACACGTCGACGCCCGATTTCGAGATCGAGCCGCTCGAGCAACGATTCGCGCTCGAGCGCATTCCGCTGATCCACGCGAACCTCTCGGACCGATCGCAGGAGATCGGCATGGTCGAGGCGATGGTGACCGCCGACTCGGAGCTGGTCGGCCAGACCGTCGCGGACGCCCGGCTCGCGAGCCGTTGCGGCCTCACCGTCGTCGGCATGCGCCACGGCCGCGTCGTCGCCGAGCACGACCTGAAGGACGAGAAGCTGAAGATCGGCCACATGCTGCTGCTCGTCGGCCCGTGGCACGCGATCGACGAACTGCGGCGCGGAAGCGAAGACCTGGTCGTGCTGCACATGCCTGCGGAGCTCGACGAAAGCGTGTCGCAGGCCCGGCGCATGCCGCAGGCGCTCTTCTGCCTCGTGCTGATGGTGGTGCTGATGGCCGGCGGCTTCGTCGAGAACATCCAGGCGGCGCTCATCGCGTGCCTGCTGATGGGCGCGCTGCGCTGCATCGACATCGACTCCGCGTATCGCGCGATCCACTGGAAGAGCATCGTGCTGATCGTCGGGATGCTGCCGTTCTCGCTCGCGCTGCAGCGCACCGGCGGCGTCGCGATGGCGGTCGACTACCTGCAGGTCGTGACGGACACCGCGGGGACCCACGTGCTGCTCGGGAGCCTGTTCCTGATCACGGCGCTGCTCGGGCTCTTCATCTCCAACACCGCCACCGCGGTGCTGATGGCGCCGGTTGCGCTCGGCATGGCCGACAAGGTGCAGGCCTCGCCGTATCCGTTCGCGATGATCGTCGCGCTGGCCGCATCCACTGCATACATGACGCCGATCTCGTCGCCGGTGAATACGCTGGTGGTCGCGCCCGGCAACTACAGCTTCGGCGACTTCGTGCGCGTGGGCGCGCCTTTTTCGCTGCTGGTGATGATCGTGAGCGTGCTGCTGGTGCCGTGGCTGCTGCCGCTGTATTAGCGGCGCGTGCTTGCGCTTTGCGGCTTCAGTCGCTCGCGTCCGTGCTGTAGAACTCGTCCCACTCGAGCTCGGTCCACCACTCGGCCTCGAGACCGTCGCAGGTGACGCCGTAGGACCGGCACATGACGCAGCCTTCGCCGCGCGCGAGCACCGCGTCCTCGATCGGCGGGTAACGGGTCGGCAGGTCGAGGGCGCCCTCACGCGCGGCCGCTTCCGCCTCGTTCATCGGGCGATCGGGCAACTCGCGGATGCCGTTGCGGCGCAGTCGCTCGGTACCCTCCGTGTACAGGACGGAGTTCTCGGCGTCGATGTGGCGCCAGAGCGCCTGCGAGTAGCGGACGGCCATCTCGTGAAGGCGCGTATGGTCGTCGTCGGAACTCGGGGCCCGGTCGAGCAGCGGCGTCATCTCGCGCAGCCACTCCTCCATCTCGGCGTGCTCGGCGAGGATGGCGTGTACGGGTCCGCGCTCGCGCGGCAGATCCGCCTCGGTGACGAGCGCTTCGAGGAACACGCGCTCCTCGCGGTCGTGATGGAAACTCCCGGCGAAATCGGTGAAGAAGGCGACGTAGCGTTTGCCGTCGGCGGGGTTTGCGGTGCCGGCGATGAGGGCGTCGACGTAGGCGCGGAAGGATCCGAGGACCTCATCGATGAGGACGTGTTCTTCCTGGAAGGTGTCGATGAGTTTCATGGTCGGGTCGTCCGGTTGCGCGGTTCGACGCGCCTGCGAATCTCGTCACGGGTGGTCAGTGTCTTCAGGTCGTAAGCAGCCTGCAGACTCATCCAGGACCCCGCATCACCGCCGAGATAGCGAGCGAGGCGCTCGGCAGTGTCAGCCGTGATCGACCGCCGCTCCTTGACGATCTCGTGAATCCGCGTTGCCGGGACCCCCAGCTCCAATGCAAGCGCGTTGACACTCATCTTCAGCGGAACGAGAAAATCCTCGCGCAGGATTTCGCCCGGGTGCACCGGACGCATGCGATTGATCGGTCGGCTCATCGTAATACGTCAATCGGTATGTGACCAAGCTTCAGCAGAAAATGGGCGATGTGCTGGATCCGCTCGGGCGTGAATATCGGGTCGCGCGAATTGTCGACCCTGCTCCCGATGCCTGGATGCTCCACCAACAGCGAGAGTGCACCTTTGAGATCAGCTTCGACCGCGTCAGGAGCCGAAGGCCGGTTTTCGCTCCATCATTGAGCGGCCCGGTGAATCTCGCCGACCGCTCGCGGTTTGATGCGAACGAGCAATGTCAAGGTCAGCGATACTTCTCGAGCTGCGCAAACAACTCCTCGGCAGAGATGCCCTCTTCGCCGTCCGCTTCGGCGATGGCTTCTTCGAGCTCGGCTTGCAGGTGCACCGGGAGATGCACGGAGCCACCCGGTGCCGGCGCGTAAACCGCGACCACGGTGCCCTCAGGAAGAGAGCCGCCACTGAGGACGACCTTGCCTTCTTTCACAGTGCCAGCCAGGAGCTTCATGCGTCGATGGTACTCCAGCTCGGACTGGGACTGATCAAGGCCGTACACCATCGGCTAGCTCCGAGGCCGCCACCGAAAACGTCCGCGTGGTCGCCGCTGCCTCAGTGACGTCTGTTGTGTATCGAGATGTCGCCTGCATCCTGGCGGGCGCACCCCCACCCAAAGAACCCCACAATCTCCCCCCGCCGCGCGAGCACATCGCTCTCCCCCAACTCCATCAGCGCCCGCGTAAAACTCGCCTCGAACAGGAGATAACTCGCGAACGCCGCCCCCCGCAGATCTCCGGCAAGACTGCTCACCCCCACCGACCGCAGCAACCCCCGGATCGTTACCGGGAGCGCCTGCACGTGCTCGGCCGCGATCTTGTCGATGCGTTTACTGGGCGTGATCGCCAGTACCTCTACCCGGCGCATTCCGCTTCGCTGCGCCTTCTCCTCTGGCAACGCCGCCAGCAGATCGTTCAGCCGCTCGACGCGCTCGATGTCCGCCGTGAGCGTGTCCAGAAAAATGCTCGACAGTGCATGACCGGCGATTTGCGCGAGGTTCGGGTAGTCGCGCGAGATCAGCGTTCCGTTGGCCGGTTCGTTCGTACGCGCCGAGCCGATTACCAGGATGCGCTCTGCGCCCAGGTGAATGGCGGGCGAGAGCGGGGCGGTTTGCCGCATGGATCCGTCGCCGAAATACTCCGGCACGTTCTCCACCGGGATCGGCACCGCTGGAAACAGGAACGGGATCGCCGCCGAGGCGAGAAGATGGTCGTTCGTCAGTCGCGTGTGAATCGCGTGGCGTTGCGAGCGGCTCCAGGGCTCGATCGACCGGTGCGACTGGTAGAAGATGGCGTGTCGTCCCGACGAATAGCTCGACGCAGTGACGGCGACGGCCTGCAGGAAGTCTTCCCGCAGCATGCGATCGAGCCGGTCCATGTCCATCGTTTCGGCGAGCAGTTGCGCGAGCGGCTCGTTGTTCAGCAGCGACCGGGGTCGCGCACGATGCCAGCGTGCGATCAGCCATCCGAGCGAGAGCATCGAGAGCCATTTCGCGCCGGACTCGATTACGCGGAGCGAGTCGGTACGGTAGACGTGGTCGGCATGGAACTCGCGCCACACCTGGCTGAGCTGGGATACGGCGCCGTCGAAGTCGTCGGCGTGGCAGGCGATCGCGGCGCAGTTGATCGCGCCGGCCGAACTGCCGACGACGATGTCGAAGGGGCTCGCCGACGAGCGAATGCCCGATTGACGGCGCAGGCGGGCGATCGCGCGCAACACGCCCGCCTGGTAGGCGGCGCGTGCGCCGCCGCCCGTCAGGACGAGGGCAGTCTGCGTGGCCGCGGCGGCAGGCGTGCTCCGCTCGTGCGCGGGCTCGGTCCGCTGCATGGCTTCCTGATCGGCAGTAAAGACGTCACCCCTCTTTATCGACCGGACGGCGGCGTAGTTTATGCCGCGTCGGTCGCCGGCTGGTGGAACTCTTGCCGCTCAGACGTTCGAGATGCGTTCGTCGTTCCGCGCTCAAACGAAAACGGGGTCAGACCACGGTTTTGCTGCTGCGGAAAACCGGATCAGGCCACTCTTCCTGAAGAAACCGTGGTCTGACCCCGGTTTGCCGGTTTGCTCAGCGCGCTTTCCAGTGCGTGCCGAGTCCGTGCATCTGCTCCCACGCCTGCGCGTACTCGGTTGCGAGTTGCTCGATGTATTCGGCGGCGGGGCGGATCTCGCGTACCGGCCCGATGCCCTGGCCGCAGCCCCAGATCGTTTTCCAGGCTTTCGGCTTGCCTTCGGAGCCGAAGTTCATCTTCGACGGGTCGCTCGTCGGCAGGTTGTCCGGATCGAGACCGGCGTTGCGGATCGACGCCTTCAGGTAGTTGCCGAGCACGCCGGTGAAGAGGTTCGTGTAGACGATGTCCTGCGCGCCGCCGTCGAGGATCGCCTGCTTGTATGCCGCATCGGCGTTCGCTTCCTCGGTCGCGATGAACGCCGAGCCGATGTAGGCGAGATCGGCGCCGATCGCCTGCGCGGCGAGCACTGATCGTCCGGTGGAGATCGCGCCCGAGAGCAGCAGCGGGCCGTCGAACCATTCGCGGATCTCCTGCACGAGCGCGAAGGGCGAGTGGCCGCCCGCGTGCCCGCCTGCGCCGGCCGCGACCGCAATCAGGCCGTCGGCGCCTTTCTCGATCGCCTTGCGCGCGAAAGTGTCGTTGATCACGTCGTGCAGCACGATGCCGCCGTACGAGTGGACTGCATCGTTGAGATCGGTGCGCGCGCCGAGCGAGGTAATGACGATCGGCACGCGGTGCTTCACGCACAGCTCCAGGTCGTGCTCGAGCCGGTCGTTCGAGCGATGCACGATCTGGTTGACCGCGAAGGGCGCTGCGGGCCGGTCGGGATGTGCCTGGTCGTGGGCGGCAATCCCTTCCTGGATCTCGGAGAGCCACTCGTCGAGCAACTCCGCGGGCCGTGCGTTCAACGCGGGAAACGAGCCGACGATCCCCGCGGTGCATTGCGCGAGCACCAGCTTCGGGTTCGAGATGATGAACATCGGCGCAGCGACGATAGGCAGGCGCAACCGGTCTGCGAGGATCGGGGGAAGGCTCATGGGGCATGGCTCCGCGTTCGTGGCAGCGCGCATGGTGCCAGCTTTCGGGCGGCGGGCGCAGCTACAATCGGCCGGATGTCCGCCCCAAGCGCCGCCGCGTGATCGCCGGTTCCGGTTCCGACTCGCGGTCTGCTACGAGCGACGCGGCGCGTGCAGGCACGATCATCTTCGCCGGCATGGCGGCCGCGTTGAACGTCGGCAAGCTGCCGTCGGCGCTGCCAGTGCTGCAGGCCGAGTTCGAGCTGTCGCTCGTGCAGGTCAGCTGGATGGTCTCGCTGTTCATGCTGGGCGGCGCGCTGATCGCCGGCATCGCCGGCTCGGTGGCCGATCGCTTCGATGCGCGCCGGACGATGATCACCGGCCTGCTGATCACCGCGGCGACCGGCACGCTCGGCGCCGTTGCACCGAGCGTCCGCGTGCTTTTCCTGAGCCGTGCGCTCGAGAGCGTTGCCTTCCTGATGACCGTCCTCCCGGGGCCGGCACTGATCGCCGGCCTCGTACCGCGCTCGAGGGTGCGCGGCTGGCTGGGCATCTGGTCGGCCTACATGCCGGCGGGGATGGGGCTGGCGCTGCTCGCCACGCCCGCCGTGATGAGTTTCGTCGGATGGCGGGGTGTCTGGTTCGCCTGCGCGGCGATCGCGGGCATCGCGGCTGCGCTCGTCACGCTGGTGCATCCGACGACGCCGGTGGCCGAGAAGCGGGCGGCGGCGCCTGCGCCGGACCGTATCGTTGCGCTCGTCCTGCAGACGCTGCGCGCGCCGGGGCCGTGGCTGGTCGCGCTGTGTTTCTTCTTCTATGCCGGGCAGTTCATCGCGATCTTCAGCTTCCTGCCGAGCATCTACGAGGACGCCGGCCTGTCGAAGCAGTGGAGCGCGACGCTGACGGCGGTCGCCGTCATGGTCAACATGATCGGCAATCTGTCGGCCGGGTTCCTGCTGCAGCACGGCGTCTCGCGTGCGACGCTGATTGCAGCCGCCGGTCTCACGATGGCCGCCTGCGAGTGGCTGGCCTTCGGCAGCGACCTTGGCCTGGCGGGGCGCTATGCGGCGATCCTGCTGCTGTCGGCGAGCGCGGGGCTCATTCCCGGCACGCTGTTCGCTACCGTGCCGTTCTATGCGCCGTCGCCGGCTGCGATCTCGACGACGGTCGGGGCGATGCAGCAGGGCTCGAGTCTCGGGCAGCTCGTGCTGCCGCTGGCGATCGCCGCGCTCGTGCAGTACACCGGAGACTGGAGCTCGACGTGGATCGCGACGGCGCTGGCGGCGATGGTAACGGTGGCGATTGCGGGGGCGATGGGGTACTACGATCGGGTGCGGCGGCGGTGAGTGCCTGTGCGAGTTGACGAGTAGCGTGGGTCGGGATAGCTTCCTTACGTGGAGTAAGGAGGCCGCATGTCTACTGCTACGGTAACCAGCAAAGGTCAGATCACGTTGCCGCGTGACGTGCGACGCGCACTCGACGTCCAGGCCGGCGACCGCGTGGATTTCGTTCCCGATGAGCGAGGCGGTTTTCGCGTGGTTCCCCTGCGCGTCGACATCCGGTCGCTTCGAGGGCGGTTTGCTGGTCGAGTGGCCAGGGCGCCGACGGTGAAGGAGATGGACGAGGCGATCGAGCGCGAAGCGGCGGCGCGGTACGAGCGCGAGGACGATTCCGCGGCGTCCGCCAGGCGCGATCCGGGCCGTTCCAGATGATCGGACTCGATACGAACGTACTCGTTCGCTATCTTGCGCAGGACGAGCCCACGCAATCGGCGCGTGCCACTCGCCTCATCGAGGAGGAGATGAGCGAGCGCATGCCCGGGTACATCAGCCTGCTGGTGCTGCTCGAAACCTGCTGGGTGCTGAAGCGCGTGTACCGGGCTACACCCGACGAGGTGCTCGCCATCGTTCGCGAGCTTCTGGGCACTCGTCAAGTCGTGATCGCCCAACGCACGATCGTCTCCGCGGCGTTGACGCGGCTCGTTGCAGCGGGCGGCGATTTTGCCGACGCGCTCATCGCTGAATGCGCAGCAGACGCGGGTTGCGAGCGCACCGTCACCTTCGACTGCGGTGCCCCTCGGGTGGGGATGCAGTTGCTGCGGTAGCGTGTCCCGACGGTTACGTCTCGAGCTACAAATTGATGCGTTTTCGCGCGTGGAACGCGTTCCACGCGCGGAAACGCTCGATTTTGTCGTCCGAAGTGTGCAGCTTCGACGCTCCTCACTCCAGCAGCCGGCGCACGCGTTCGAGCTCCGCATCGGATGCGCCCTGCGCATCTGGCGTCGACGCTGCTGCATCTGCTGACTGCGCCGTCGATGCTCCCGGCGAGCCGCGCGAGCTACCCACGCCAGCCCCCGCTCCCGCGCTCCGATGCGACCGCTGCACCCGCCACCAGACCAACCCACCGACAACGAGCAGCCCGAACGGCCCTGCCCACAGCAGCCAGGTGTTCCGCTGCAAGGGCGGCCGATACAGCACGAAATCGCCGTAGCGCTCCACCAGATGCGCCTTGATGTCGTCGTCGCTGCGCCCGGCGAGCATCAGCTCCTCGACCTCGCGGCGCAGGTCCGCGGCCAGCGCAGCGTCGGAGTCGGCGAGCGTCTGGTTCTGGCAGACGAGGCAGCGCAGCTCCTCGGCGAGCGCATGGAAGCGTTCGCGCTCGGCCTGCGTCGGCAGCAGGCTCGCCGCCGGGGCGGCCGGGTCACGCGCGGGCTGGGACTGCGTCTGCGCGACCGCAGTGCCGAAGCTGCCGATGAGCACGACCCATGTGACGACGACGAACAGCAGAACGTGAAGCGAACGCACGACGCGCATCCCCCGACCCGTTTCCGATCGATCGTGTTTCACGAAGCAGCAAGCTCGCGCGCGAGCGGCAGTACTTTCGTCTGCAGCAGCTCCGGCGTGACCGGCCCGACGTGCTTGAAGCGGATGATGCCGGCGCCGTCGATCAGGAAGGTCTCGGGTGCGCCGTAGACGCCGTAGTCGATGCCGACGCGGCCCTGCACGTCGCTGATGACGACCGAGTACGGGTTGCCGAAGCGGCGCAGCCATGCGATCGAGTTCTCCGGCATGTCTTTCCACGCAAGACCCACGATCGGGATCTCGCCGCTGCGCGCGAGGTCGTTCAGCACCGGATGCTCGATCTGGCAGGCTGCGCACCACGAGCCCCAGACGTTCAGCAGCCACACCTTGCCGCGTAGTGAGTCGGGCGACCACGTGCGTGCAAGCTCGTGCGTGACCGGCAGCGAGAACTCCGGCGCCGCCTTGCCGATCAGCGGAGACGGAATCTCGCGCGGGTTGCGGTCGAGGCCGGCGAGCAGGAACCACGCGATCACCGCGAAGACGACTACCGGCAGGATGAAACGTAACGCTCTCATGTCACTCCGTTCGTGTGCCGGGAAAACCGGAAACCGGGGTCAGACCACGATTTCTGGCGAGTTGTGCCCTGACCTTGGTTCTCACGCTGCAGAAATCGTGGTCTGACCCCGGTTTTGCACCCGCGCCGCTTCACGCTCCGTCAGCCGCCGCCGATACCGCTTGTCCGCCGCGGAGATGAACCCCCCGAGCGCCATCCCCACGCAGCCGAGCCAGATCCAGTTGACGAAGGGCTTCACGTGCGCGCGCACCACCCATGCGTCGGGGCCGACCGGTTCGCCCATCGATAGATAGACGTCGCGCGTGGGGCTTCGGTCGATCGCGGCTTCGGTCATCGTCTGGCCGTTCGCGCGATACAGGCGCTTCTCCGGCGACAGGATCGCGATCGGTCTCGAGTCTTCCGCAGCACCGGCGCGACGGACCTCGAAGCGTCCGCGCGTGGCGTCGTAGTTCGGGCCCTCCACCTCGCGCAGGCCGACGAAGCGCACCGAGTAGTCGCCGAGCGCGACGGTCTGGCCGAGCTCCACGCGCAGCTCGCGGTCGACCGAGTAGCTGTTCACCAGCGTGACGCCGGCGACGAACATCGCGACGCCCAGGTGCGCGAAGTGCATCCCCCAGGCGCTTGCCGGGTGCATCTTCACGCGGCGCAGCGAAAGCTTGCCGTCGTGTCCGCGCAGCATGTCGAGCACGGCGACAACGACGCAGCCGGCGATCCACAGCGCGAAGAACAGACCGATGCTCGTCATCGGCCGGAATCCGTCGACGGTGAGCGGCAGCAGCAGCGATGCGACGACGGCTATCGCGAGCGCCCAGCGCAGCCGCGCGAACAAGTCGGGCAGCTCGGCGCGTTTCCAGCGCGCGATCGGGCCGATGCCCATCAGGAAGAGCGCCGGTGCCATCAGCGGGACGAACACCGAATCGAAGTACGGCGGGCCGACCGAGATCTTGCCCATGTCGAGCGTGTCGAGAATGAGCGGATACAGCGTGCCGAGCAGCACGGCGGCCATCGCGACGACGAGCAGTACGTTGTTCGCAAGCAGCAGCGACTCGCGCGAGACGGACGCGAAGCCCGGACCGTTGCCGATCGCCGGCGCGCGCGCGGCGAACAGCATCAGCGAGCCGCCGACGACGATCGACAGGAAGAAGAGGATGAAGACGCCGCGCGCCGGGTCGGTGGCAAAGGCGTGCACTGATGTGAGCACGCCGGATCGCACGAGGAAGGTGCCGAGCAGGCTCAGCCCGAAGCCGAGGATCGCGAGCAGCACCGTCCAGCTCTTGAAGGTGCCGCGCTTCTCGGCGACGGCAAGCGAGTGGATCAGCGCGGTAGCGACGAGCCATGGCATGAACGACGCGTTCTCGACCGGATCCCAGAACCACCAGCCGCCCCAGCCGAGCTCGTAGTAGGCCCAGAACGATCCGAGCGCGATGCCGAGCGTGAGGAAGCACCAGGCTACGACCGTCCACGGCCTCGCCCAGCGCGCCCACGCGGCGTCGAAGCGTCCGCCGATGAGCCCGGCGACCGAGAACGAGAAAGCCACGGCCAGCCCGACGTAGCCCATGTAGAGCAGCGGCGGATGGAACACCATGCCGGGGTCCTGCAGCAGCGGGTTCAGGTCGCGTCCGTCGGCCGCCGGCGGCATCAGCCGCTCGAAGGGATTCGACGTGAACAGCAGGAACAGCAGGAAGCCGACGCCGATCAGGCCCATCGTCGACAGGATGCGTGCGCGCAGTACGTCGGGCAGCGACGACGAGAAGAGGGCGACCGCGCCCGTCCAGAACGACAGGATCAGCACCCACAGCAGCATCGAGCCTTCGTGCGAGCCCCAGGTGGCGGCGATGCGGTATTCCAGCGGCAGATGCAGGTTCGAGTGCGTGGCGACCAGCAGCACGCTGAAGTCGTTGCGCACGAACAGCGCGCCGAGCGAGAAGAACGCGAGGATGGCGAGCGCGGCGAGCAGGATCGCCGCCGGACGATCGACCGCCATCAGGCGCGCGCCGGTGGGGCCGCGTACGAAGCTGCCGAGCATCGGCAGCGTGCCCAGCACCACCGAGACGGCGAGCGCGAGCGCCAGCGTGTACTGGCCGAATTCGGCGATCATCGGCGTGCCTCCGTGATTCGAGGCGTGGTCATCGGCATCGCCTGCGTGCTTCGGGGCGTGATCATCTGCATTGCCTCCGTACTGCGGCGTGCGATCAGTTGCCCGCCTGCTGGAACTGCGACGGCGCGCCCACCGGGTGCCCGGCCTGGCGCAGCGCTTCGGCGGCCTCCGGCGGCATGTAGTTCTCGTCGTGCTTGGCGAGGACCTCGCGCGCCTTGAAGGTGCCGTCGGACTCGAGCGTACCCTGCGCGACGACGCCGCGTCCTTCCTTGAACAGGTCGGGCAGGATGCCGGTGAATGCGACCGGGATCGCTCTTGCGTTGTCGGTGACGCGGAAGGTCACCGTGGTGCCGTCGCCGACGCGTTTCACGCTGTCGGGTTCGACGAGCCCGCCGATCCGGAACGCCTTGTTCGTCGGAGCCTCGCCTTCGGCGATCTGCGTCGGCGTGAAGAAGAAGACGAGGTTGCTGCGAAATGCGTTGGTGACGAAGGTCGCCGCGATGGCGAGCGCCACGAGCCCTCCGAGGATCCACAGCAGCCGCCGATGTCGCGCTTTCATTCGATGCTTCCCGATCAGGTTGTGGCGTGCGCTGCCTGCTCGGCGCGCATTTCCTCGGCGCGCCGCTCGGCTGCGCGCCGTTGCCGACGCAATGCAAACAGCTCGACGGCGATCGCAAGCGCGAGCATGCCGTACGAGCTCCAGACGTAGAAACCGTAGCCGCCCATCTGCAGCCAGTCGATCATCGTTTCCTCGACTTCAAACTTCGGTTCAGCGCACGGCCGCGCCCGAGGTCGCGGCGTCGTCGGGCGCTGCGCGATCGCGCGAGACGAATCGCGACATCCAGCCGCTCGCCGCTTCGCGCTCGACGATGATGCTGCGCACGCGATGCAGCGACACGGCGATCGAGTAGGCCCACGCAGCGAGGGTGAGCAGCAGCATGCCGGTGAGCATCGTCTGCGCCATCTTCGGTGCGGCGGTCATCGAGACCGTCGCCCCCTGGTGCAGCGTGTTCCACCAGCGTACCGAGAAATAGATGATCGGCACGTTGATCGCCCCGACGAGCGCGAGCAGCGCCGCTGCGCGGTCGGCGCGTCGCGGGTCGTCGATCGACGCGCGCAGCGCCATGTAGCCGAGGTACAGGAACAGCAGGATCAGCGTCGACGTGAGCCGCGCGTCCCAGACCCAGTACGCGCCCCAGGTGGGCCGGCCCCAGAACGCGCCGGTCCACAGCGCGACGAACGCCCACATCGCGCCGGTGGGCGCGAGCGCCTGCGCCATCATCGCCGACAGCCGCGTGTTGAACGACAGCGAGATCGCCGACCAGAAGGCCATCACCAGATAGATGAACATCGCCATCCACGCGGCCGGCACGTGGATGTAGATGATGCGGTAGGCCTCGCCCTGCTGCCAGTCGGTGGGCGCGACGAAGAACCCGACGTAGAGTCCGGCGCCCGCCAGCAGCACGGCGAGCGTCGTGAACACGGGGATCAGTCGCCCGGCGAGCGGATAGAAGCTGGCCGGCGACGCGTAGCGGTACCAGGACCGGGCGAAAGTGGTCATTCGTGTGCGATTTTAACCGCGAGTGCGGTAACGGCCGGCCCAAGCACCCACGCAGCGATGACGCCGGCGGCGAGCAGCGACAGGTGCGCCTCGGCGCCGAGCCCGGCCGCGTGCGACTCCACCGAGCCGGCACCGAAGATCAGCACCGGTACCGCCAGCGGCAGCACGAGCAATGCGAGCAGCGACGAGCCGCCGCGCGCGCCGAGCGTGAGTGCGGCCGCGACCGCGCCGAGCCACGACAGGATCGGCGTGCCGAGCGCGAGCGAGACGACGAGCACGCCGATCGCGTCGGCACCGAGCCCGAACTGCAGTCCGGCGAGCGGCGCCAGCACGACGAGCGGCACGCCGGTGGCCAGCCAGTGCGCGAGCACCTTGCCGGCGACGAGGGCGGGCAGTGGCGCCGGCGCAAGCACCATCTGCTCGAGCGTGCCGTCGGCGTGGTCGGCGGCGAACAGGCGGGCGAGCCCGAGCAGGCTCGCGAGCAGCGCGGCGACCCAGACGATGCCGGCGGCGATCGTGCGCAGCAGCTCGATGTCGGGGCTCACTGCGAGCGGAAACAGGCTCGTCACCAGCAGGAAGAAGACGACGATCAGCGCGAGCTCGCTGCGCGAGCGCAATGCGAGTCGCAGATCGCGCGCGCACGCCCATCGCAGCGCGGCGAGCACGCCCGGCGCCGACGGTGACCCCGGCACCGACGGTGCGCTCAGCTGCGCACGTCGTCGAGCGAGAGCCGGGTCGGTGTCTCGGCGCATGGCAGCGGTTGATGCGTGGCGACCAGTGCGAGGCCGCCTTCGTGCAGGTGTGCGTCGATCAGCGCGCCGAGCAGGCGCAGGCCATCAGCGTCGAGCGCCGTGCCGGGTTCGTCGAGCAGCCACAGTGCGCGGCCATGCGAGCACGACAGCCGCGCGAGCGAGACGCGCCGGCGTTGCCCGGCCGACAGACGCGCGAAGGGCAGCTTCGCCTGACGCGTGAGCCCGACGCGATCGATGGCGGCATCGACGGCGCCGGCGCCCGGCTGCAGACCGTCGAGCGCGAGTTGCATCGACAGGTTCTCGCGCACGTCGAAGGCGTCCTTCCAGCCGGCGGCGTGTCCCTGGTAGACGCACTGCGCGCGCCATTCGGCGTCGTTCACGCGGCGCGGCGTGCCGCGCCAGCGGATCTCGCCGGCAGCCGGACGTGCGAGTCCGGCAATCGTGCGCAGCAACGTCGACTTGCCGCTGCCGTTGGCGCCGACGAGCATCGTCCACTGGCCGGACGCGATGCGCAGGTCGAGTGAGGCGAACAGCGGGCGGTATCCGGCGACGCACGCCAGCGCGCGCGTCTCGAGCCCGTCGAAGGCGTCAGCCGCCGTCAACGCGAGACGACCTGGTCGAGAACGATGCGCAGGCCCCCCGAGCCGGGCCGCACGTTCTCGATGCGACCGTAGAGGTCGCCCGGCTGGCGCATCGCCTCGCCGGTGCGGCTCAGGCGCGCCTCGAGGTCGATGGAATCGGCGTCCGCGAGCTGGCGTGAGGGATCCATCGCGTTCGCTTCGTCGAGCGTGAACGAGGTGGGGAAGTCGGGGGCGGGCACGCGCAGCACGGCGATCGGAATCGGCGGGCCGCCGCTGGCGCGCGCGATGACGAAGAGCGTTCCGCCCTGCGCGGCGCGCTCGGTGAGCGAGGGGTCGACGGCGACGGTGCCGGCGACGGCGGACGATGAGGGCGCTGCGGTGCCGGGTGCCTGTGCCGCCGCGCTCTGCGCAGGCCCCTGCGCCTCGGTGCTCGCGCCCGGCGCAGCGCCGCCCGGATGAGGCGATTGTCCGGCGATCTCGCCCTCGATGCGCAGCAGGATCGCCGCGATCTGCGTCGCCTCCTCGCTGCCCGGTTCGAGGAAATTCTCGAGCTGCTGCAGGTACGTGCGTGCGCGCGGCAGGTTGCCGAGCCGGTACTGTGCCGCGCCCATCAGTGCGATGGCCTTCGGTTCGTTCGGATCGATGGCGAGTGCGCGCTCGAGCAACTCGACGGGCTGGCCGGCGAAGTCGCCCCCCGCGCGCAGCGCCGACGATTCGGCGTAGTCGGTCAGCAGTCGTGCGTCGTCGGGCAGGCGCTGCGTGGCCTGCGCGAACGCGACGACCGCTTCGTCATGGCGGCCCTGCATCTTGCGCGCCTCGGCGAGCATCGCCCACGCTTCCGCGTCTTCCGGGTTCTCGCGCGTGCGCTGCTCGATGCGCTCGATCATTGCTTCGATCTGCGCGGCGTCGATCGGACCGCCGCCACCGGCGCCGTCGACCGACGCGAGATGCGGCGCACCGACTTCCCGATAGACGCCGAAGGCGACGAGCGGAACGAGCACGGCGACGATCAGGGCGGTGACCCAGATCGCCGGCGAGGAGCGGGTGGGGGTCGACGCTGCGGGCGGGTGTGGCGTGGTGGCCGGGCTCGACGCGGCGCCCGTGCCGGACGCAGCCGGTGCCGATCCAGCGGCAGCGATCTCCGGCAGGTCTTCGGCGAGCTGACGTACGAGGTCGGCGTGCGCGTGCTCGGCTTCGGCCCCGGTGAGGCGGCCGGCATCACGTTCGCGGTCGATCTCGCGCTTGCGGTCGCGGAACACCGCCAGTCGTCGCTCGTCGTCGTGTCGCGCATCGGTGCGCGGCCGGCGCGTGGAGACGAGCGGCCAGACGACCAGGGCGGTCGCCAGCAGCGTGACGATCGCGATGGAGATCCACAGGGTCATCGTTGGAGACGGCCGCCCCGGGTACGGCGACGGCACGGAAGAATCGAACCCCGGATTGTCTCACAGGGGTTGAGGTCGGGCGCTCCCCTCAACCACCCCCCGAGCGCATCCAGAAATGCGCTGCAGCGCTCGAGCTGCGCGCGCTCGACGTACTCGTCGGGCTGGTGCGCGACCGCGATGTCGCCCGGCCCGCAGACGATCGTCGGCACGCCGATCGCCTGCAATATGCCGCCCTCGGTGCCGAAGCTGACCCGCCGACGCTCGGCGTGCCCGCACAGCGGCGAAATCGTCTGCGCGAGCGATTCGTTGCCGCGCTCGTCGAGCGGCGGCGTGTCGAAGATTTCCTCGAAGGCGATTGCCGTGTCGGCGGCGATGCGGCGCATCGCCGGCAGTACCACTTCGTCGCAGTGCCGGCGCACGGTATCGAGCACGTCGGTCGATCGCATCCCCGGCAGCGTGCGGATCTCGAGCACGAACTCGCAGTCTTTCGCGGTGATGTTGTGCGCGGTGCCGCCGTGCACGAGCCCGACGTGCACGCTGGTGTGCGGGTAGTCGAAGCCGTCGTGCCGGGCCGCCGCGTCGAGCTCGCGCTGCAGGCGACCGACGAAGACGATGATCTCCGCCGCCTGCTCGACCGCCGAGACGCCGCGGTCGCGCAGCGCCGAATGCACCGAGTGGCCGCGCACCCGCACGCGGTAGCCGGCGGCGCCCTTGTTGGCGACGACGACGTGCATCGACGTCGGCTCGCCGATGATGCACGCGGCGGGGCGAACCGGCGCTTCGGCGAGGTGGGCGGCCAGCTGCCGCATCCCGCGCATCGTCGTCTCCTCGTCGTAGGAGAAGGCCACGTGCACCGGTGCGCGCAGCTTCGAGGCGGCCAGGCGCGGCGCCGCGTCGAGCACGCAGGCGAGGAAGCCCTTCATGTCGGCCGCGCCGCGCGCGTGCAGTCGCCCGCCGTCTTCGCGCAGCGTGAACGGGTCCGACGACCACGCCTGCCCGGTAACGGGGACGACGTCCGAGTGGCCTGACAACATCCACCCGGCGACGTCGTCCGGGCCGACGGTGGCGAACAGGTTCGCCTTGCCGGGCTCGTCTGCGTGCTGCACGAAGCAGCGAAAGCCGGCGTCTTCGAGGTACTGCGCGGCCCAGTCGATCAGCGCGATGTTCGGCTTCGCGCTCACCGTGTCGAAGGCGACGAGCCGGCGCAGCAGCTCGACAGGGGAATGCGCGCCGGCCATTCCTTCACCAGGGCGTGCGAAGGAACCGTAGCGAGTTCATTCGCAGGCCCTAATCGCGTTGCGTGACGAACTTGGTGTTCAGGTAGCCATCGAAGGTCTCGGTGCCGCCTTCGCTGCCCCAGCCGCTGTCCTTGATGCCGCCGAACGGCGATTCGGCGATCGCCTGCCCGAAGTGGTTGATGTTGACGTTGCCCGCCTCGAGCAGGTTCGCAGCGGCGTTCGCGTATCGGCTCGACGTGGTGAACACGTACGACGACAGCCCGTAGGGCAGCGCGTTCGCGCGGCGGATGACGTCGTCGAAGTCGGTGAAGCGTGCGAAGGGCGCGATCGGGCCGAAGGGCTCGGAGGTCATCAGCATCGCGTCGTCGGGCAGCCCGGTGACGACGGTGGGCGCAAAGAAGTTGCCGCGATTGGAGATACGCTCGCCGCCGAGCTCGATGCGTCCGCCGCGCCGGCTCGCATCGTCGACGAATTCCTGCATCGCCGGCACGCGCCGTTCGTGCGCGAGCGGGCCCATGCGCGTGCTTTCGTCGAGGCCCGCGCCGACCTTCATCGCGCGCGTCTTCTCGAGGAAGCGGGAGAGGAAGCGATCGTAGATCTTCTCGTGCAGGTAGAAGCGCGTCGGCGACACGCAGACCTGGCCGGCGTTGCGGAACTTGAAAGCCTGCAGCGCATCGGCGGCCCGATCGACGTCGGCGTCCTCGAAGACGAGCACCGGCGAGTGCCCGCCGAGCTCCATCGTCGTGCGCTTCATGTACTGCCCGGCGAGCGCGGCCAGCTGTTTCCCGACCGGCACCGAGCCGGTGAACGAGATCTTGCGCACGATCGGCGAACGCACCAGGTAATCGGACACCTCGTGCGGCACGCCCCAGACGATGTTCAGGCATCCGGCGGGAAGGCCCGCATCGTGGAACACACGCGCCAGCGCGACGATCGCGCTCGGGGAATCTTCGGGGCCCTTCAGCACCAGCGTACAGCCCGAGGCGAGCGCAGCGCCGATCTTGCGGATCGCCTGGCTGGCCGGGAAGTTCCACGGCGTGAATGCGGCGCAGACGCCGACCGGCTGGCGCATCACGAGTTGGCGCACCGCCGGATGGCGCGCCGGGATCACGCGTCCGTAGATGCGCCGTCCTTCCTCGGCGTGCCATTCGGCGTGCTCGGCGCAGTTCTTCACTTCGTTGATGGCCTCGACGAGCGGCTTGCCCTGGTCGAGCGTGATGTTGCGGCCGATCGATTCGGCGCGTTCGCGCAGCAGCGCGGCGGCCTTGCGCAGGATGTTGCTGCGCTCGAGCGGAGACGTGTCGCGCCACGCGGGGAACGCACGCTGCGCGGCGGCCAGCGCGCGATCGAGATCTTCGCGCGTTGCGTGGGGCAGCCGGCCGACGACGTCGCC
>CAZIDY010000042.1:0-23829 GCA_964538505.1 uncultured Limnobacter sp.
GAACTGTGCAATTTTCGTCCGCCAGAAATGTGCAATTTTCGGCCGGCGTTGACAGGCGCGCTGAACGAAACACTCCCACCGTGCGCGCTCCGCTCGTGCGCCTGCACGCCGTTGCGGCCCGGCGCCGTGCGGAATCTGATTCGTTGAACGCGAAATCGTATGAAGCCTGCGGCCGTCGAGCGTGAGCCAGCGTGCGCAGACGTGCTGGTCGGGACGCAGCAGGTAGGCAGCGCCTGCGCGCTCGACGCCGTAGCGCTCGTGCACGCGGCGATCCGTGTCGATCAGCGCATGGTCCGCTCCCTCGACCGATGCGTGCGGGCCGATCGCGATGATCCGGATCGGCACGCCGTCTGCGCGGCTCGCCTGTACGACCTCGCGCAACGGGCCGAGCAGCTCCGGCGCATCGGTGAAACAGAGCAGGTCGAGCCCGCCGCCCAGGTGATCGAGCAGGAAGTCGTCGTCGCCGATCTGCACGTTGCGCGGCGGCTCGCCGTCGGCAGGCCCTGCGCTGAAGCGAGCGTTGTCGTCGTCGGGCGCGTTCAGCGGCGAGTCGACATAGGCGTGCGGGCGCGATGTGCGCCAGTGGTAGAGCGGGCGCACGAACTCCTCCGACAGCGACAGCGTGGCGTCGCGCAGCAGCTGGAAGCCGGGCGTCGGCGGTGTCATGAAGCGCGTGCTCTTGCTCGATTCGGCGATGATCTCGCGCGCGGCGCCGACGCGCTCGCGGCTGTAGTTCGCGAGCAGCGCTTGCGGCGCCAGGCCGCGCTGCACGAAGGCGAGGTGCCAGGCGAGCGACTGCGCGTCCTGGAATGCGGTGTTCGCGCCGCGCACGCCGAAGATCGGCAGCAGGTGCGCCGCATCGCCGACGAATGCCACGCGGCCGTGCACGTACTGCGCGAGCGTGAGCGTGCGGGCCGAGTACACCGAACTCCAGTCGAGTTTCCATTCGATGCCCGCGTGGCCGATCATCGCGAGCTGCGCGTCGATGCGCGCTTTCAGCGCCTCGGGTCGCAGCGCCTGCTCCGGCGTCTCGCCTTCGGGCAACCGGTAGTCGACGCGCCAGATGCCGTGCGGCTGACGGTGCATCAGCACCGTGTTGCCCGGGTTCCACTCCGGATCGAAATACGCGAGGCGCTCGGTGGGCAGCGGCAGGTCGATCTCGATGTCGGCGATCACGAAATAGCCTTCGTACGAGCTGCCTTCGAACTGCAGCCCAAGCGCGGCGCGGACCGGTGAGCGCCCGCCGTCGGCGGCGACGAGCCAATCGGCCTCGATCCGGTACGCGCCGGCCGGCGTGTCGACGTCGACGACGACGCGCTCGCCTTCCGGCTGCACGCCGATGCAGCGATTACCCCAGCGCAGCTCGATCAGCGGATTCGCCGCGCTGGCATCCAGCAGGTACTCCTCGAGGTACTGCTGCTGCAGGTTGAGCATCGGAAAGAAGCGGTCGTTTGGGTCGTGCGGCGCTTGCATCCGGAACACATGCTGGCCGCGATAGAAGCTGTTCCCGAAGCGCCACGGCAGCCCGCTGGCGGTCATACGGTGCGCTACGCCCACCTGTTGCAGGATCTCCATCGAGCGACGCGTGAAGACGATCGCGCGGCTGCCTTCCGATACCTGCAGATCGGCGGTGAGCACGGTCGAGCGCACGCCGAAGCGCGCGAGCTCGAGCGCCGTCACGAGGCTCGAGGGCCCGGAACCCACGATGACGACTTCGTGCCGCTGCAGCGCGTCGGTGCTCTCGGGCAGCCAGGGCCCGTGCACTTCGTAGCGGCAGTAGAGCGAGGGGCGAGCTCGGTGCTGGGGTTGTGCACGCTGTGCTCCGGTGCGGCGGGATCGGTTGTCGTGCGCGACGGACGACGTAGCTCCGTCAGGCCGATTCTAGTGTTCTGCGCCGCGGATTCCTCGCGAAGGGGTGAGGCATCCGGGGCAGACTACCAGGCCCGCGCGCAGCGGCCGAGGACGCGCTCCAGTATCCTGTGAGCTTCATTTCGCCCTCTGTCCTCGACTCCCCGATGTCCGACAACGCTTCCGAATTCGCCCGTGCCTGCGAGGTTCTCGTCGGCGGCGTGAACTCCGCCGTGCGCGCCTTCCGCGCCGTCGGCGGCACGCCGCGCTTCATCGATCGCGCCGAAGGCGCGTACATGTGGGATGTCGAGGGCAGGCGCTACATCGACTATCTCGGATCGTGGGGCCCGATGATCGCCGGGCACGCGCATCCAAAGGTCGTCGAGGCGGTCGAGCGCGCAGCGCGCCGGGGGCTCTCCTTCGGCGCACCGAACGTGCTCGAGACCGAGCTCGCCGGGCGCCTGTGCGCGCTGTTCCCGCAGATCGAGCGCGTGCGCTTCACGAGCTCGGGCACCGAGTCGACGATGTCGGCGCTGCGGCTGGCGCGCGGCTACACCGGGCGCGACCGCATCATCAAATTCGAGGGCTGCTATCACGGCACCGGCGACAGCCTGCTGGTGAAAGCGGGCTCGGGTGCGCTCGCCTTCGGTGCACCGAGCTCGGCGGGCGTCCCCGACAGCATCGCGCGCCATACGCTCGTCGCCACCTTCAATGATGCCGACAGCGTTGCCGAGCTTTTCCGCAACCACGCGAACGCGATCGCCTGCGTCATCGTCGAGCCGATCGCCGGCAACATGAACCTGGTGATGCCGAAGCCCGGTTTTCTCGAGGCGCTGCGCACGCTGTGCGACGAGCACGGCGCACTGCTGATCTTCGACGAGGTGATGAGCGGCTTTCGTGTCGCGCACGGCGGCGCGCAGCAGCGCACCGGCGTCGTGCCCGACCTCAGCACCTTCGGCAAGGTGATCGGCGGCGGCATGCCGGTTGGCGCGATCGGCGGCCCTGCGCGCATCATGGAGCGCTTCTCGCCGATGGGGCCGGTGTACCAGGCGGGCACGCTGTCGGGCAATCCGATCGCGATGGCGGCTGGTCTCGCGACGCTGGAGCTGGTGGAGGAGTCGGGCTTCTACGAGCGGCTCGATGCGATCGGCGAGCGCCTCGTCTGCGGACTGAACCAGGTCGGGCGCGATGCGGGCGTCGCCATCTGTGCACAGCATGTCGGCGCACTGGCCGGGCTGTACCTGCTGCCGTCGCCGCCTGCCGATTTCGCACAGACGCAGACGCAGGACGTCGAGCGCTTCAAGCGCTTCTATCACGCGATGCTCGACGAAGGCGTCTACCTGCCGCCGTCGCCGGTCGAAGCCTTCTTCTATTCCAGCGCGCACACCGAGGCCGACGTTGACGCGACGATCGACGCGGCGCGCCGCGCGCTCGCCGCGAGCGCCTGAACGTGACAACCACGTCGTCCTCGCGCTCGTCGTACCTCGCCGTTCTGTTCTTCGGCTGCGCGATCCTCGTCGTGTCGACCGGCGTGCGCTCGTCCTTCGGGCTGTTCCTGCCGGAGATGACGCAGGCGCGAGGCTGGT
The DNA here is from genome assembly GCA_964538505.1 of uncultured Limnobacter sp. Classification (GTDB taxonomy): domain Bacteria; phylum Pseudomonadota; class Gammaproteobacteria; order Burkholderiales; family Burkholderiaceae_E; genus Zeimonas. The sequence continues at coordinate 3,435 of CAZIDY010000042.1, forward strand.
CGCGCGAGACCTTCTCGCTGGCGATCGCGCTGCAGAACCTGATGTGGGGACTGGGCGGCTCCTTCCTCGGCGCGATGGCCGACAAGTTCGGCGCGATGCGCACGCTGCTGCTGGGCGGCGTGCTCTACGTGATCGGCTTTCTCGGCATGGCCTGGGCCGACAGCGGGACGACGCTGTCGCTGTCGGCCGGCGTCGTGATGGGCGTTGCCATCGGCGGCACGAGCTTCGGCATCGTGCTCGCCGTGCTCGGGCGCGTCGTTCCGGCCGACAAGCGAAGTATGGCCTTCGGCGTCGGCGTGGCGGCCGGCTCCTTCGGGCAGTTCCTGTTCCTGCCGCTGGCGGGGCAGCTGATCCTGCGCATCGGCTGGCAGGACGCGCTGCTCGTGCATGCTGCGCTTGCCGCGCTGATTATCGTGCTCGCGCTCGGCGTGCGCGACGACGAGCACCCACATGCCGCATCGCGCGGCGAGATCAGGCTCGGTCAGACGCTGTGCGGCGCGATTGGCGATCGCAACTTCCACCTGCTTTTCTGGGGCTACTTCGTCTGTGGGCTGCAGGTCGTGTTCATCGCGCTGCACCTGCCGTCGTACCTGATCGACAAGGGGATGAGCGTGAACGTCGGCGCCAACGCGGTGGCGCTGATCGGGCTGTTCAACATCGTCGGTTCGCTCGCCTCGGGCGCGCTCGGCCAGCGCTACTCGAAGAAATGGCTGCTCGCGGCGATCTACGTCGTGCGCTCGATCGTCATCGGGCTGTTCCTGCTCGCGCCGCTGACAGTGGCGTCGGTCTACGTGTTCAGCGCGGCGATCGGCATCCTGTGGCTGTCGACGGTGCCGCTCACCAACGCGCTCGTCGGACAGCGCTGGGGTGTGCACGTGCTCGGACTGCTCGGCGGTGTCGTGTTCTTCGGGCATCAGATCGGCAGCTTCCTCGGTGCCTGGCTCGGCGGTGTGTTCTTCGACCGCTTCGGCAACTACGATTACGCGTGGGCGATGGTCATCGCCTTCGGGCTGTTCGCTGCGGTGATGCACGCGCCGATCGACCAGCGGCCGGTGGGTGCATCGCCTGCACCGTCGCCCGTGCCCGTCTGATCGGGGCTGGTGCGTCCGCGGCAGGCGTCAGCGGGCCGCAGCGATGCCCGGCGCATTGCCCATGCGGCAGGGGCTGTGCGTTTCGGGCGTGCGGGCGGGCAACCGGTTGCGCCCTGGCGTCGCGCTGCGCGCGCTCCCGCTGCGGCGGTCGGCGCTTCGCACCGACTTCCCTCGCTGCTCGCTTCGGGGTCGTGCGGCCGAACTCGCTTCGCGCGCTACGCGCGCCGACCCCGAAGCTGCGCGGCTCGGCGCCGCAGAGGTCGCTCCGCGCAGCGCGACGCCAGGGCGCAACCGGTTGCCCGCCCGCACGCCCGAAACGCACAGCCCCTGCCGCATGGGCAATGCGCCGGGCATCGCTGCGCCCCGCTGACGCCTGTCGCTCGAGCAACGTTCGTGGTGTGCGAAGCGACGTCGCTGCCGTTCGTCGCGTGAGCCACGACCGATCCTGCAAAGGCGCGGGCCGGCTGTCGCGGGCGCGCTTGTGCGCAGCCGAGAAGCGCAGCAGCGCCGGCGCGCGCGCGAAGCGCGCGTCGTCAATCTGACTCGCCGCGTCCTGTTTGAACGGAGCGAGCGAAGCTCGCGCAGTGAGTTACGCGGCGCCAGCCGGCGATGCGAGCATCGCAGGGCAGTCCCGCGAAGCGGGACCAAGCACCCGCGCGCCCGCGGCAGCCGGCCCGCGCCTTTGCACGCGCGGACCTTGGTGAGCCCCGCAAGTCGAACACCGTAGACGTGCGACGCGCGTCACATCCGCTCGAACACCGCGGCGATGCCCTGGCCGCCGCCGATGCACATCGTCACCAGCGCGTAGCGTCCGCCCGAGCGCTGTAGCTCGTACACGGCTTTCACGCTGATCAGCGCGCCGGTGGCGCCCACCGGGTGTCCGATCGAGATGCCTGAGCCGTTCGGGTTGACTTTCGCCGGGTCGAGCTCGAGGTCGCGCGTGACTGCAATCGCCTGCGCGGCGAAGGCCTCGTTTGCCTCGACGATGTCGATCTGGTCGGGACGCAGCCCGGCGCGCTCCAGCGCCTTGCGCGACGACGGTACGGGGCCGATGCCCATGTACTGCGGGTCGACGCCGGCGTGGCCCCACGAGACCAGGCGCGCGAGCGGCTTCGCGCCGCGCGCTTCGGCCGCGCGCCGTTCCATCAGCACGAGGGCTGCGGCGCCGTCGTTGATGCCCGATGCGTTGCCGGCGGTGACGGTGCCGTTCTCCTTCAGGAAGGCCGGGCGCAGTTTCTTCATGTCGTCGATCGTCGCGTCGTGCCGCACGTGCTCGTCGGTGTCGAAGACGACCGTGCCCTTGCGCGTCTTCGACTCGACCGGAAGGATCTGGTCCTTGAAGCGTCCGTCGCGGATCGCCGCCGACGCGCGCTGATGGCTTTCGAGCGCGAGCGCGTCCTGCTCTTCGCGCGTGATGCCCCATTTCTTCGCGATGTTCTCGGCGGTGATCCCCATATGTACTTCGTGGAAGGGGTCGTGCAGCGCGCCGAGCATCATGTCGAGCATCTTCGCGTCGCCCATGCGCGCGCCCCAGCGCATCGATGTCGACGTGAACGGCGCACGGCTCATCACCTCGGCACCGCCGGCCACGGCGACGTCGGCCTCGCCGAGCAGGATCGCCTGCGCCGCCGAGACGACCGCCTGCAGCCCGGAACCGCACAGCCGGTTCAGCGTCAGCGCCGGTACCGAGTGCGACAGGCCGCCTTCGATGGCCGCCACGCGCGAGAGGTACATGTCGCGCGGCCCGGTGTGGATCACGTTGCCGAAGACGACGTGATGCACGTCGTCGGCGCCGACGCCGGCGCGTGCGGTCGCTTCACGCACGACCATCGCGGCGAGCTGCGTCGGTGCGAAATCCTTCAGGCCTCCGCCGAAGTCTCCGACGGCGGTGCGCACGCCCGAGACGACGACGACTTCACGCTTCGATGTGTTCATGGCTTCCTTCCTGCTGGCTGGGTTTGGGGGCGGTGAGGCTTTCAGTGCAGTGCGCCGGTCGACCGGCGGCGCGGCATGCGTCCGCGAAAGAGCGTCTGCAGCACGCGCGTCGTGCCGATGTTGATCATCGCCTGGCCGATCGAGTGCGATTCGTCCTCGACGATGTCGAGCGTAACGTCGGAGCCGGTTGCCTGCAGGCCGCGGAACGCGCGTCCGGCGTGCACCGGCGAGACGACCGTGTCGAGCTCGCCGTGCAGCAGGTGCACCGTGGGGTCGAGGTGCTCGCCCGGGGCGATCGGGCGCGCCAGCTGTCCGGCGTACGAAACGGCGATCGCGACGGGCGAGGGCTGAAGCCGCGCCAGCGCCAGCGCCATCGTCGCGCCCTGCGAGAAGCCGACGACAACCGTATCGGCCGCAGAGACCCCGGTGTCCTGCTGCACCCTGCGCAGGCGTCCGGCCAGCTCCTGGCTCGCCGCGTCGATCCGCCCGGCGCGGTCGGCGGCGACGCCGCGCGCGTCGAACCAGTCGCGCCCCGCCTGCAGCGAGCCCGGGCGCAGCCCTTCGACGATTGCTGCTGTCGCGCCGGGGAACTTCAGCTGCCAGGCGATCGCGACCGGAACGAAGACCTCCGGCGTCGATCCGGCGCCGTGCAGGAACACGAGCAGTCGGCGCGGGGCCTGCGCGGAAAGGGGAGGCAGCTCGAGCCAGAGTTGTCGTTGCACCAGCCGATCGTACCGCGAGCGACTGCGGGGTGCCCGGCATCCCCGCGGTCGCTCCGGCGGCCCCGCTCGGCCCCGGCGACACGCCGTCGCTGCGCGACCGGCAGGATCGCCGCTACAGGAACAGCCGCCCGACCCACCACGCGGCGGCGGCCATCAGCGCCGATGCCGGAATGGTGAGAACCCACGCCCAGATGATGTTGCCGGCGACGCCCCAGCGCACCGCCGAGAACTTCTGCGACGAGCCGACACCGACGATGGCGCCGGCGATCGTGTGCGTGGTCGATACCGGAACGCCCATCCCGGAGGCCAGGAACAGCGTCATCGCGCCGCCGGTCTCCGCGCAGAACCCGCCGACCGGCTTGAGCTTCGTGATCTTCTGTCCCATCGTCTTGACGATGCGCCAGCCGCCGAACAGCGTGCCGAGCGCGAGGGCGACGTAGCATGACAGGATCACCCAGTAGGGCGGGTGCGTCTCGCCGGTGTGACTGGCTCCGGCGGCGATCAGCAGCAGCCAGATGATGCCCATCGTCTTCTGCGCATCGTTGCTGCCATGGCCGATGCTGTAGAGCGCCGACGACACCAGTTGCAGGCGACGGAACCACTTGTCGGTGCCGCGCGGCGTGCTTCGAAAGAACACCCACGCAACGATGAGCATCAGCCCCGAGCCGAACAGGAAGCCGAGCGTCGGCGAGATCACGATGAACAGCGCCACTTTCGTGATGCCGCCGAACAGCAGCGACGTCGTTCCGGCCTTGGCGAGCGTCGCGCCGATCAGGCCGCCGATCAGCGCGTGCGACGAACTCGACGGGATGCCGTAATACCAGGTGATGATGTTCCACGCGAGCGCGCCGCTCACCGCGCCGAAGATCACGATGTGGTCGACGACGCCGGGGTCGACAATGCCCTTGCCGACGGTGGCCGCCACGCGCAGCTCGAAGAAGAACAGCGCGACGAAGTTGAAGAACGCCGCCCAGACCACCGCCTGGTAGGGCTTGAGCACGCCGGTGGAGACGATCGTCGCGATCGAGTTCGCGGCGTCGTGGAAGCCGTTCATGAAATCGAACAGCAGCGCCAGCGCCACGAGAAACACGAGCACGCTGAAGCTGAACTGGAGCGTCGTCATGCGTTCTCGAGCACGACGCCTTCGATGACGTTCGCGACGTCCTCGGCGCGGTCGGACACCGCCTCGAGCAGCTCGTAGATCGCCTTGAGCTTGATCAGCTGCCGCACGTCGGTCTCGTCGCGAAAGAGCTTCGACATCGCCGAACGCATCACGCGGTCGGCGTCCGACTCGAGCCGGTCGATCTCGGTGCAGATCTTCAGGATCGCGTCGGCGTTCTCCATGCTGTCGAGCATGCCGACGGCGGCCTTGACGCGCTCGCAGCACATTTCGTTGAGCTCTGCGAGCTGCTGCGCCTCGGGAGTGACGCGCTGCAGGTCGTAGAGGATCGCCGACTCGGCAACGTCCTGGATCAGGTCCAGGATGTCGTCCATGTTGCTGATCAGCTGGTGAATGTCGTCACGGTCGAAGGGCGTGATGAAGGTCTTGTGCAGCAGCGTGACCGTCTCGTGCGTGACCTTGTCGGCGTCCTTCTCGGCGCGATCGATCGCGTCGATGTACTGCCGCCGCGCCGCCACGTCGCCATAGTTCGTCATCAGCGATGCGAGGCTGTGGCTTCCCGATGCGACGCATTCGGCATGCCGGTTGAACAGCTCGAAGAAGTTGCCCTCGCGGGGCATCAGGCGTCCGAACATCGGGGTATCCGTGCGGTGTGCCGGCAGCCCGCGCGATCGTTCGGCGAGCTGGAAAAAGACCGGGCGAAGGGTATCAGAAGAGGGAAGGGGAAACCGGGGGCAAAACCGGGGTCAGACCACGGTTACAGGTAACCGTGGTCTGACCCCGGTTTTGCCCCCGGTTTCCCCTTCCCTCGTACGCACTCCAGATACGCCTCTCCGTCCGGCGCCGTGCGGTCGCGTTGCGCGCGCCAGACGGTTTCGGCTAGGCAGTCCATCAGGAGGTGCGTCGCGTCGTGCTCGTCGCGCGTGGCGACGAGCTTCTCCCACGCTGCGCGGATTCCCGGCGGCTGGTCGATGCCCAGTTGCTCGGCGATCGCCAGGTGCAACGACAGGTGCAGGAAAGGGTTCGTTCGTCCGGCTTCGACCGGGTACTCGGCCGCGATCGCTTCGTCGAGCGACGCGAGGTCGTCGTGATATTCGGGGTGGCGAAGGATCAGGTCGCAGGCGATCGTTTCGAGCGGGGTGAGCGGCAGTCGCTCGCGGTGCTTGCGCCAGGTTTCGCAGAAGAAGCGGCGTACGTCGGTGCGGGAAGGATCGAACAGCATGGGTCGGCCTGGCGGCGGGTCACGCAGGAGCAGGCGTCTTCGGCCGGTACTCGCAGAGATCGGCGATCGGACAGCGCCAGCATTCCGGAACGCGCGCCTTGCAAACGTAGCGCCCGTGCAGGATCAGCCAGTGGTGGGCGTGCGTGCGGTAGCGCTCGGGCACCAGTCGCTCGAGCCGCTGCTCGACTTCGAGCGGTGTGCGTCCGCGTGCGATGCCGGTGCGATTGGCCACGCGGAACACGTGCGTGTCGACGGGGATCGTCGGCTGGCCGAAAGCGACGTTGAGCACGACGTTCGCCGTCTTGCGACCGACACCGGGTAGCTGCTCGAGCGCCTCGCGCTCCGACGGCACCTGGCCGCCGTGGCGCTCGATCAGCAGCCGGGCCGTGGCGACGACGTTCCTCGACTTCGTCGGAAAGAGCCCGATCGAGCGGATGTACGGAACGAGGCCGTCGACGCCGAGCGCGACCATCTGCTGCGGCGTGCCTGCCACGCGAAAGAGCTCGCGCGTGGCAAGGTTCACGCTGCGGTCGGTCGCCTGCGCCGACAGGATCACTGCGACGAGCAGCTCGAAAGGCGTGCGGTATTCGAGCTCGGTGCGCGGATGCGCGTCGAGCGCCTCGAATCGCGCGAAGATCTCCGCCCGTTTCTGCGCGTTCACGCGTTCCCGGAGGTCGTGCCGCGCTGCCGCTGCTGCGCGCGACGCAATGCCTCGGCGACGATCGCGTGCCGGTCGACGGTGGATGCGGGCTGCACGAGTGCTTCGCGTGCGAGCCGCGTGCGGCGTCGTTCGCGCCGTTCGCGCGCTTCGATTGCCGCTTCGCGCGAAAGCGGAGCCGGCGGTTGCACGGGAAGCATCTCGATGCAGTCGACCGGGCAGGGCGGTACGCACAGGTCGCAGCCGATGCACCAGTCGCTCATCACTGTGTGCATGCGCTGGGGCGCGCCGATGATCGCGTCGAACGGGCACGCGTCGATGCAGCGCGTGCAGCCGATGCAGCGCTGCGGGTCGATACGGGCGAGTCGGGCGGCTCGGCTGGTGCTCACGCCACCTTGCGCAGCGCGGTCGCCCGGCGGTTCGCGGCGATGAACTCGCCGACCTGCGGGTAGACATGCTCGCGCCAGCGCCGGCCGCTGAAGATCCCGTAGTGGCCGGCGCCTTCTACCGTGAGGTGCTTCTTGCTCGCGGCGGGTAGCGACGAGCAGAGGTCGTGCGCGGCCTGCGTCTGGCCGGCACCCGAGATGTCGTCGAGCTCGCCTTCGACGGTGAGCAGGGCCACGTCGCGGATCTTCGAAGGATCGACGCGATGCATCGCGCCCTCGAAGCGCACGCTCCAGGTGCCGCGCGGAAGCGCATGCTCCTGGAACACGGTGCGGATCGTGTCGAGGTAGTACTCGGCCGGCATGTCGAGCACCGCGTTGTACTCGTCGTAGAAGCGCCGGTGCGCCGCGGCGTCGCCGAGGTCTCCCTTGACGAGGCTCAGGTAGAACTCCCAGTGCGAGCTCATGTGGCGGTCGGCATTCATCGAGATGAAGCCGGCGTGCTGCAGAAAGCCCGGATACACGCGTCGTCCCGCCCCCGGATAGCGCGCCGGAACGCGATAGATCACGTTGCGATCGAACCACTCGAAACTGTGCGTCTGCGCCAGGTTGTTCACCTGCGTGGGACATCGCCGCGTGTCGATCGGCCCGCCCATCATCGTCATCGTTCGCGGGAGATGTGGATCGCCCAGCGCCGACATCAGCGAGATTGCGGCCATCACCGGCACGGTCGGCTGGCATACCGACATTACGTGCACGTCGGGGCCGAGGTGCCGCATGAACTCGATCGCGCAGGCGACGTAGTCGTCGAGGTGGAAGGGCCCGTGCGACATCGGGACCATGCGTGCGTCCGTCCAGTCGGTGATGTAGACGACGTGATCGGCGAGCAGCGTCCGGACCGTATCGCGCAGCAGCGTCGCGTGGTGTCCCGACAGCGGCGCGAACACGAGCACCGCCGGATCGTGGCTGCGATGTGCGAGTGCGCGCGGCAGCTGGCGGTCGAATTTCAGCAATCGGCAGAACGGGTGTTCGAGCGCGACGCTCTCGACGACCGGAACCTCGCGACCGTCGACTTTCACCGACGCGATCGCGAATTCGGGTTTTTCGTATTCCTTGCCCAGGCGGTGAACCAGCTCGAGGCCGGCCGAGATGCGTCGCGCGAAGGGCGCGTAGGCGAGCGGACTGTACGGATTGGTGTAGAGCCGGCTCATCGAATCGGCCCAGTTCGAGAGCGGGTTCAGGAAAGCGCGTTGCGCTTCACGGATGTCGTACAGCATTCGATCGTCCGGGCGAGCCTCGTTCAGGGATTATGGCGACCGGTTTTTCCGCTCTGCAACACGGATTTACCCGATCGTGGAACACAAGGTCGATATTGTTGCGTTTTTCCCGTTTTCCAGCCGACGGACGGCGCCTGGGCGCCACACGCGCTCAGCGTTCCAGGTACCGAAGCTTACCCGGCGCGTCCTTCCACTCCTCCGCGTCGGGCAACGGCTCCTTCTTGCGCGTGATCGCCGGCCAGTCTTTCGCGAGCTCGGCATTGAGCTCGATGTACGACTGCATGCCCGGCGGCACGTCCTCTTCGGCGACGATCGCTTCCACCGGACACTCCGGGATGCACACCGCGCAGTCGATGCATTCGTCGGGGTCGATGACGAGCATGTTCGGACCTTCGCGAAAGCAGTCGACCGGGCATACGTCCACGCAATCGGTGTAGCGGCAGCGGATGCAGGATTCGAGAACGACGTGGGTCATGGCGTTCCGCGGACGGGGCGCGCGGCGGGGCTTGCGTATTGACGGTCAATGGTACCGTGGGTTAATTTCGACGCGCAACGCAATGAAGTGGTGACTTCACTACCGCTTCCCGCGCCCTCCCGGGGAACGCGATGACTGCCACAGCCGCTGCCCCCGCGCCCGATGCGCTGCCGCGCTTTCGCCGCGCGGCCGACCTCGACGATGCGCTCGAGCGCCTTGCAGCGGGCAACTGGATGCCGCTGGCGGGCGGCACCGATTTCTATCCGGCGTGCGTCGGACGCCCGGTGCGCGAATCGCTGCTCGATCTCACCGGCATCGGGGCCCTGCGCGGAATCACGCAGGCCGCCGATGCCGATGGTGTACCGGTGTTGCGCATCGGCGCCGCCACCCCCTGGACCGACATCGTGCGCGCCCGGCTCGATGCCCGCTTCGTCGCGCTGCAACAGGCGGCACGCGAGATCGGCGGCGTGCAGGTGCAGAATCGCGCCACCGTCGGCGGCAATCTCTGCAATGCCTCTCCCGCCGCCGACGGCGTGCCCGTGCTGCTCGCGTTCGACGCGCGGCTCGAGCTGGCCAGCGTGCGCGGTCGACGTCGCCTGGCCGTCGACGAGTTCGTGCTCGGCAACCGGCGCACGGCGCTGGCGCCCGACGAGCTGCTCGTCGCGATCGAGTTGCCGATGCCTTCGGAGCGTGCGCGCTCGGGTTTCCTGAAACTCGGGCATCGGCGTTCGCTGGTGATCTCCATTGCGATGGCCGCGGTCGTCGTCGATTTCGACGCGCACGAGCGACTCGCGCACTGCGCGATCACCATCGGTGCGTGCTCGGCGGTTGCCGTGCGACTGCGCCGGCTCGAGGCGCGCCTGGCGCGCACGCCGCGCGCTGCGCTGGCACAGCGCCTGGAGGCGCTGATCGGCGACGAGACGCTCGCTGCGCTTGCGCCGATCGACGACGTGCGCGGCTCCGCCGCTTATCGTCGCCATGCGGCGGTCGAGCTCGTGCGTCGCCTCGTCGTCGAGCTCGCCGACGGTGGGCGCGCGCCTTCGCATCGAAACGTCGAAGGGTGAGCGGATGAACCGACTCAACGGGCCGCTTGTCGCGCAGCTCACCGACCTCGAGGTCGGCGCTGCGCCGCCGCAGGCTGCTGTTGCCGCGCGCGCGCAGCCGGCCGTGCACGCGGCCCCGCTGCGTCTCGTCGTCAACGGGCGCGAGCGCAGTGTCGTGTCGCCACCGGGAACGCGACTCTCGGAATGCCTGCGCGACGAGCTCGGGCTCACCGGAACGAAGGTCGGTTGCCATGCCGGCGATTGCGGCGCGTGCACGGTGTTGCTCGACGGCGAGGCGGTGTGCGCGTGCATCGTCGCGGTCGGCCAATGCGCCGGCCGCGAGATCGTTACCGTCGAGGCGCTGGCGCAGGCGTCGCCCGATTCCATCGAGGCGGCGCTGCGCCGATCCTTCGTCGATCTCGGTGCAGCGCAATGCGGGATCTGCACGCCCGGCATGCTGATGGCGGCCGTCGACCTGCTGCGTCGTCATCCGCAGCCGAGCGTCGAGCAGGTGGTCGACGGTCTCGGCGGCGTGCTGTGCCGCTGCACCGGATACCGCAAGATCGTCGAGGCGGTGCTCGTGGCCGCCGGCGTCGACGTCGCGACCCCCGATGTCTCACCGATTGCCGCGACGCCGGCCGGCGCTGCGGTCGGTGCGCGCGTACCGCGGCTCGATGCGCAGTCGAAGGTCGACGGGCGCGTCCTGTACGGCGCCGATCGCGCGCCCGAGAGCAGTTGCTGGCTGAAGGTGCTTCGTTCGCCGCACGCATCGGCGCGCTTCGAGTACGGCGACCTCGACGCCTTCGTTGCCGCGCATCCCGGCGTGCTGGGCGTGCTCACTGCGCGCGACATTCCGTACAACCGATTCGCGATCTTTCCCGATCTTCGCGACCAGCCGGCGATCGCGGAGGGCGTCGTGCGCATGCGCGGCGAGGCGGTGCTCGTGCTGGTCGGCGAACGCGAGGCGATCGAGGCGATCGAGCTCGACGACACCCCGGTGCGCTTCGTGCCGCACGCGGGTCTGGGGTCGCCCGACGAGGCACTGCTGGCGGGTGCCGCCGTGCTGCACGAGCGTCATCCCGACAACGTGCTGTGCCGCGGTCGCGTCGTGCGCGGCGACGTCGATGCTGCGATCGCCGGTGCGCCGGTCGCGATCGACGCGACGATGCGCACGCGGCACGTCGAGCACGCGTACATCGAGCCGGAGGCAGGCTACGCCGAGTGGTCGCGCACCGAAGACGGCGTCGAGCGGCTCACCGTGTTCGCGTGCACGCAGACGCCGTACATGGACCGCAGCGAGCTCGCCTCGATGTTCTCGCTCGATCCGTCGCAGGTGCGCATCGTTCCGTCGGCGGTGGGCGGCGGTTTCGGCGGCAAGCTCGACCTGTCGATCCAGCCGCTGATCGCCGCCGCCGCGCGCAGGTTCGGCCGGCCGGCGCGCATCGTCTACACGCGCCCGGAATCGATGGCGTCGACGACGAAGCGCCATCCCGCGCGCATGCGCGCGACGATCGCCGCCGACGCCGATGGGCGCCTGCTCGCCTATCGCTTCGAGGGGGACTTCGACACGGGGCCCTATGCGTCGTGGGGGCCCACGGTAGCCAATCGCGTGCCGATCCACGCGAGCGGGCCGTACCGTGTGCAGCACGTGCGCGCACTCACGCGTGCCGTCTACACGAACGGGCCCGTCGGCGGTGCGTTCCGCGGCTTCGGCGTGCCGCAGTCGACGCTGCTGAACGAGACGTTGATCGACGCGCTCGCCGAACGGCTCGGTATCGACCCGCTCGAGTTCCGCTTCGCGCATGCGCTGCGCGCGGGCGATCGCACGCCCACCGGGCAGCTGCTGCAGGCGAGCGCCGGGTTGCAGGCGTGCCTGGCTGCGCTGCGCCCGGCGTGGCACGAGGCGCACGCGCGGATCGAGCGTTTCAACGAGACCGCCCCCGTCCTTCACGAGCTCGTCGCCGATCGTGCGTCGAGCGATCCGCACCGGCGCTATGCGCATGCCAAGCGCCGTGGCGTCGGCGTCGCCTGCATGTGGTACGGCATCGGCAACACCGTCATCGCGAATCCGTCGTCGATGCAGGCGGGGCTGCGTGCCGATGGCCGCGTGGTGCTGTACAACGGGGCCGTCGACATCGGGCAGGGCACGTACACGATCCTGCCGCAGATCCTCGCCGACGCGCTCGGCCTGCCGCTCGCCTGCGTCGACCAGGTCTGCGCCGACACCGAGCTCACGCTCGACGCAGGCAAGAGTTCGGCGTCGCGGCAGACGTTCGTCTCGGGCAACGCCGCGCGGCTCGCCGGAGAGGATCTGCGCGCACGCATGCGCGCGCTGCTGGGCGTTTCCGAGCCGGCGGTGCTGCGGCTCGAAGGCAGCGTGCTGTCTGCGCGTGGCGGCGAGGCGTGCGTAGACCTGCGCACGCTCGCCTGCGATGCGCGCGGCGACGTGCTCGTCGGCAGCGGCTACTTCGATCCGCCCACCGTCGCGCTCGACGCGGACGGGCAGGGCGTGCCCTACGCCACCTACGGCTTCGCCGCGCAGTTCGCCGAGGTCGAGGTCGACGTGGCGCTCGGAACGGTGCGCGTGCTCGCGATTCACGCGGCGCACGACGTCGGATGCGCGATCAATCCGACGCAGGTCGAGGGACAGATTCACGGTGGGATCGCGCAGGGGCTCGGCCTTGCGTTGATGGAGGAGTACGTCGCCGGACGCACCGACAACCTGCACGACTACCTGATTCCCACGGTCGGCGATATACCGCCGATCACCGTGCATCTGATCGAGGACGGCGAGCCGCTCGGCCCGCGCGGTGCGAAAGGTGTCGGCGAGCCGGCGCTGGTCGCGACGGCGCCGGCGATCCTCAATGCGATCCATCACGCAACCGGCGTACGCATGAGCGAGGTGCCCGTCACGCCCGACCGGCTTCGCGCGGCGATCGCCGAGGCGCCCGCGCGATGACGAAGATCGGCGCGAATGCGATCGGCGAGCAGTTCGGTGCGCCGCCGTCGGCGCAGACCGACGCGCCCGCGCAGCCGACGGTGGTCGCCGCGCGCGCGCCGGAGCGGATGGGAGCAGAGAAGATCCAGTGCGATGCGTGCCCGGTGCTGTGCCAGATCAGCCCGGGCAGGCTCGGCGCCTGCGATCGCTACGGCAATGTCGACGGAGTGCTCACGCGCACGGATTCCGTCCTGCTGCTGGCGAGACCCGGCGCGGAGGCGATTGCCTCGAGCGTCCACGGCTGGGACGGCACGCTGCTGAACGACGCCCCGGTGTTCGTCTCCGGCGTCGGCAGCGGCACCACGTATCCCGACTACAAGCCTGCTCCCTTCATCGTCTCGAGTCGGGTCGAAGGCGTCGATCTCGTCACCGTCGTCACCGAAGGCATCTTCAGCTACTGCAGCTTCAAGGTGAAGATCGATACCGACCGCTACCTGGGTGCCGAGCAGTCGACGGTGCGCCATCGCGGCGAGGCGGTCGGGCACGTGACGACGATCGAGTACGGCTCGCAGTTCCTGTCGCTCGGCGGCGTGCACCATCTTACCGGCGGATCGAAGAAGGAAGGCCGCGTCACCTGCGACCTGATGATGGCGCTCGGCAACGGCGAGGCGGTCGAGCTCGAGATCGAGGGCGGTGTGCAGCTCGCCGTGCAGGCCGGGCGCGCGCCGCGCATCAACGGCGTCGAGGAGCAGCGCATGCGCGTTGGCTGCGGCTCGGCGACGATCGGCATCTTCGCGAAGCAGTGGTACGGCCACGTCGACGAGGTCGTCGTCGTCGACGACCACATCACCGGCGTGCTCACCGAGCACCAGGCGGGACGCTGTCTCGACCTGCCGCCCTCGGGCATCCTGATCCGCGGGAGAAAATCGACGCCCGGACGCTATTTCCAGGTCGCCAATCCGGGCACTGGCTGGGGCGGCACCGACATCGACGATCCGCTGACGATCGTCGAGGGCTGGGACCCGGAGGTCGCGAAGCCGGGGCTGCGGCTGCTGATGGTGTCGACCACCGGCGAGCACGCCGAATGGTTCGAGCTCGACGAGGCGCTGCGTCCGGTGCGCGCGTCGATGCCCGCGCCGGTGCGCAAGGTCGTCGAGCGCATCGGCGAGAACTGCGAGCCGGCGCTCGCCACCGTGCTCTTCGTCGGCGGCGCCGGCGGCAGCCTGCGCGCAGGCGTCACCGAGAATCCGGTGCTGCTCACGCGCTCGATCAAGGATCTGCTTACGCGCGTGACCTGCGGCGGCGCACCGGCCTACGTCTGGCCCGGCGGCGGCATCACCGTGATGATCGACGTGACGCGGATGCCCGCCGGCTCCTTCGGCAGCGTGCCGACGCCGGCGATCGTCGCGCCGATCGAGTTCACGATGCCGCGCGACGTCTATGCCGCACTCGGCGGGCACGTCGACCGGATCCGGACGATCGCCGATGTCGTCGACAGCGAGCGCCATCGCGTCGCACCGATCGATATGCGCAACCCGTGGCCGCTCGCCGTCGGCGGGAGCAAAGGCGGGGGCGCTCCGTGAGCGGCGCAGCGTCCGTCCCGCATGCGGGCGCGCAGCGCGCGCCCCTGCCCGGCGGGCGCTGGCATTTCCAGCACGGCCCGATCGATCTGGTGATCGGCATCGAAGGCGATGCGCGCGTCGTCGACGACGCGCTCGAGGCGGCGTGGCGGCGCTTCGAGACGGTGCTCGAGGAGTTGGTCGGCGAACTGGCGCTGCTGCGCGCGCCGTGTCCGCTCGACGGCGCCGCGCCGCTCGCGCGAGGGCCGGTCGCGCAGCGCATGATCGATGCCTGCGCGCCGCTTGCGCGTCGTTTCGGGCTCTTCCTCACGCCGATGGCGGCGGTCGCCGGCAGCGTCGCCGAGGAGATCGTCGGCTTCCTTGCGCGCGACGGCGTGCGCCGCGCCTGGGTCAACAACGGCGGCGACGCGGCGTTCTGGCTTGCCGACGGCGCGCACATCGACGTAGGCGTCGTCGCCGACATCGCGGCGCCAGCGATCGATGCGTGCCTGCGCATCACGCACGACGATGCGGCGCGCGGCCTCGCCACCTCCGGCTGGCGCGGCCGCAGCCTGTCGCTGGGCATTGCCGACGCGGTGACGGTGGTCGCGACGACTGCCGCGCGGGCCGACGCCGCCGCCACACTCGTCGCCAATGCGGTGAAGGTCGAGCATCCGGCGGTACGGCGGGCACCGGCCTGCGACGTGCGCGACGACAGCGACCTCGGCGCGCGTCTCGTTACCGTCGACGTGCCCGTACTTCCCGTCGCAGCGGTCGACGAAGCGCTCGTCGCCGGCGAAGCCTTCGCGCGGCGCTGCGTCGAAGCCGGCGAAATCGTTCAGGCGATGTTGTCGCTGCAGGGGCGTTCACGTATCGTCGTCGCTCGGGAAATCGAGGCGTTCACATGATCGAGATCCGGCGCATCCGCGTCCAGGTCGAGGAGGTCTTCCACGAGTTCGGCCCGCCGGCAGCGCGTCCGCAGCGTCGCGGCGTCATCGCGGTCGTGCTCGCGAATCCGTTCGCCCATCGCTACGAGCCGGAAATCCAGTCGATGATGGACGAGATGAAGCCGCTCGGCGTCGAACTCGCGCAGCGCCTGCTCGAGTCGATGCGCGTCGAGCCAGCGCGCATCGAGGCCTACGGCAAGGGCGGCATTGTCGGTGCCGGCGGCGAGTCCGAGCACGGCCACCTGTGGCACGTGCCCGGCGGCTACGCGATGCGCACGCTGCTCGAGCAGCACGGCGTCTCCACGAAGGCGATCGTTCCGTCGAACACGAAGGTCGGTGCGCCCGGCGCGTACATCGACCTGCCGCTCACGCACGTGAACGCGAGCTACGTGCGCAGCCATTTCGACACGATCGAGGCCGGCGTCGCTGGCGCGCCGGCGGCCGACGAGATCGTCTTTTTCCTGGCGATGAGCACCGGCGCACGCGTGCACGAGCGCGTCGGCGGCCTGCGCGCCGACCAGATCGAGGGTGTCGACGGACTTCGCTGAGGCACGTGTAAGCCGTCCGCGCGCGACGCCCGACCCGAGAATGAGGAGTACCCGATGCCCGCGCAGATCCGCAAGCTGATCGTCACCGTCGACGAGGTCCATCGCGAGATGGGCCGCGACGTGAAGCCGCCTACGCGGCGTGCCGTCGCTGTCGCGGTCATCGCGAATCCGTACGCAGGTCGGTATGCTGCGCAACTCGACGAGCTGATGTCGATCGGCGAAGAGCTCGGCGGGCTGCTCGGCGCACGCTGCGTCGAGGCGCTCGGCATCGCGCCCGAGGCCGCGGAGAGCTACGGCAAGGCGGCGATCGTCGGCGAGCGCGGCGAGCTCGAGCATGCGGCGGCGATCCTGCATCCGAAGCTCGGCGCGCCGCTGCGCAAGGCGGTCGGCAAGGGCGCGGCGCTGGTTCCGTCGTCGAAGAAAACGGGCGGCCCGGGCACCGCGATCGACGTACCGCTCGGGCACAAGGACGCCGCCTTCGTGCGCAGTCATTTCGATGCGATCGAGGTGCGCGTTCCCGACGCGCCGCGCGCCGACGAGATCGTCGTTGCGGTGGCCGTCACCGACAGCGGCCGGCCGCTCGCGCGCGTGGGCGGCCTGCAGAAGGGCGAGATCGAAGGCAAGGACGGCTTGCGCTGAATTTCACAAGGGGAACGATGATGAGAGCAACGATCACGACGCTGCTGTTCGGGCTGGCCTTTGCCGCCGCCGGCAGCGCGTCGGCGCAGCAATCGCAGGAGCCGATCCGCATCGGCGAGTTGAACAGTTACAAGGCGCAGCCGGCCTTTCTCGATCCGTACAAAAAGGGCTGGGAGCTCGCGCTCGAGGAAGTGAATGCGGCGGGCGGGCTGCTCGGGCGCAAGGTCGAGATCGTCTCGCGCGACGACAACGGCAATCCCGGCGACGCCGTTCGCGTGGCCGAGGAGCTCATCTCGCGCGAGAAGGTCGACGTGCTTTTCGGCACCTTCCTGTCGCACATCGGGCTGGCAGTCACCGATTTCGCGAAGCAGCGCAAGGTGTTTTTCCTCGCCGCCGAGCCGCTCACCGACAAGATCACCTGGGCCGACGGCAACCGCTATACCTGGCGGCTGCGCCCGACCACGTACATGCAGACGGCGATGCTGGTTCCCGAGGCGGTGAAGCTGAACAAGAAGCGCTGGGCCGTCGTCTACCCGAACTACGAGTACGGCCAGTCGGCCGTCGACACCTTCAAGAAGCTGATGAAGGAGCAGCAGCCTGACGTCGAGTTCGTCGCCGAGCAGGCGCCGGGTCTCGGTCGTGTCGATGCGGGTGCGGTCGTGCAGGCGCTGAACGACGCGAAGCCCGACGCGATCTTCAACGTGCTCTTCGGTGCCGACCTCACCAAGTTCGTGCGCGAGGGCAATACGCGCGAGCTGTTCAAGGACCGCGCCGTCGTCAGCCTGCTCACCGGCGAGCCCGAGTACCTGGATCCGCTGAAGGACGAGGCGCCTGAAGGCTGGATCGTCACCGGTTACCCGTGGTACGGCATCGATACGCCCGAGCACCAGAAGTTCCTCGATGCGTACCGCAAGCGCTGGAACGACTATCCGCGGCTGGGCTCGATCGTCGGCTATGCGTCGATGAAGTCGCTCGCCGCGGCGATTGCGAAAGCCGGCAGCACCGACACCGACAGGCTGATCGAAGCCTTCGCCGGGCTCGAGCTCGTGTCGCCCTTCGGCCCGATGACCTACCGCCCCGTCGACCACCAGGCGACGATGGGCGCCTACGTTGGACGCACCGCGGTGCGCGACGGCAAGGGCGTGATGGTCGACTATCGCTACATCGACGGCGCGGCGGTGCTGCCGAGCGTCGAGGAGACGCGCAAGCTGCGCCCGGCTGTCGCCGACTGAACCATCGGGGAGCAGGCATCGAGCGAAGCGCGCGCGAATGATTTCCGGTCTCGCCGTGCAGGCCCTGAACGGGCTTGCCGGCGCCTCGACGCTTTTCCTGCTCGCGGTCGGCCTGTCGCTGATCTTCGGCGTCACGCGCATCGTCAACTTCGCGCACGGCTCGATGTTCATGGTCGGGCTGTACGTTGCCTACTCGCTGTCGGGCCTGCTCGCCGATGCGTTCGGGAGCGGCCCGCTGTCGTTCTGGTCGGCGATCGTGCTCGCCGCGGTCGTCGTCGGCGTGCTCGGCGCGATCGTCGAGATCGTGATCCTGCGCCGCGTCTACGGCGCGCCTGAACTGTTCCAGCTGCTCGCCACCTTTGCCGTCGTGCTGCTGGTGCGCGACGCGGTGCTCGCGATCTGGGGCCCCGACGACCTGCTCGGTCCGCGCGCGCCCGGGCTGCGCGGATCGATCCCGATCCTCGGGCGGCATTTCCCGCAATACGACGTCTTCCTGATCTTCGTCGGGCCCGCGGTGCTCGCGGCGCTGTGGTGGCTGCTGCGCCGCACACGCCTGGGCGTGCTGATCCGCGCGGCCACGCAGGATCGCGAAATGGTCGGTGCGCTCGGCGTGAACCAGCGGTGGCTGTTCACCGCGGTGTTCGCGCTCGGCTCGGCGCTCGCTGCGCTGGGCGGCGCGCTGCAGCTGCCGCGCGAGCCGGCCAATCTCGCACTCGATCTGACGACGATCGGCGACGCTTTCGTCGTCGTCGTCGTCGGCGGAATGGGCAGCATTCCCGGTGCGTACCTGGCGGCGCTGCTGATCGCCGAGATCAAGGCGCTGTGCTATGGCATCGGCACGGTCGAGATGTTCGGAACGTCCTTCGCGTTCTCCAAGCTCACGCTGGTCGTCGAGTTCATCGTGATGGCGGTCGTGCTGATCTGGCGCCCGTGGGGGCTGCTCGGCCGGCCGCAGGGCGTGCTGCGCAGCTCGGCCGCGGGCGAGGCGCCGCTGCGGCCGATGCGCCGCAGCGCGTCACTCGCGGTCGGCCTGCTCGCGCTGGCGCTGCTGGTGCCGCCCTTCGTGCAATCGATGCCCTATGCCACCGTGCTGCTGATCGACATGCTGATCGCCGTGCTGTTCGCGACCAGCCTGCACTTCATCATGGGTCCGGGCGGCATGCACTCGTTCGGCCATGCGGCGTATTTCGGGCTCGGCGCCTACGGTGCGGCCTCGCTGCTCTCCGGATGGAACTGGCCGATGGAAGCGGCGCTGCTGCTCGGACCGCTCGCCGCGCTTGCTGGCGCGGCGCTGTTCGGCTGGTTCGCAGTGCGCCTGTCGGGCGTGTATCTCGCGATGCTCACGCTCGCCTTTGCGCAGATCGTCTGGTCGATCGTCTACCAGTGGGACGGTGTGACCGGCGGCAGCAACGGCCTGATCGGCATCTGGCCTTCGGAACGTTTCTCGTCGAAAGGCGCCTATTACTACCTCGCGCTCGTGCTGGTCGGCGCGAGCGTCTATGCGCTGCGCCGGATCCTGTTCTCGCCCTTCGGCTACGCGATGCGCGCAGGGCGCGACTCGCCGCTGCGCGCCGAGAGCACGGGCATCAACGTCGTCGACGTGCACTGGAAGGCGTTCATCGTCTCCGGGCTCTTCTGCGGGGTGGCCGGTGCGCTGTTCGCGTTCGCCAAGGGATCGATCTCGCCCGAGACGATCCACGTCGGCAAATCGATCGACGGACTCGTGATGGTGCTGCTCGGTGGCGTGCAGACGCTCGCCGGACCGATCGTCGGCAGCGCGGTCTTCACCTGGCTGCAGGACTCGGTCATCCGCACCACCGAGTACTGGCGCGCGCTGCTCGGCCTGGTGATCCTCGCGCTCGTGATCGCCTTCCCGCAGGGCATCGTCGGCGGAATCGCCTCGCTGGCGGAGCGGCTGCGCTGGAGGGCGCTGATGCCGAAGCAGGTGCGTGCATGAGCATGGGCGCGAGTGCTCTCCTGCAGGTCGAAGGACTGCACAAGGCTTTCGGCGGCGTGCGTGCGGTCGACGGCGTCGGCTTCTCGCTCGAAACCGGCGAGCTGCTCGCGATGATCGGCCCGAACGGCGCCGGCAAGTCGACCTGCTTCAACATGATCAATGGGCAGCTGGCGCCCGACACGGGCAGCGTGCGCTTCTGTGGGCAGGAGATCTCCGGCTGGCGCCCGCGCGACATCTGGCGCCTGGGGGTCGGGCGCACCTTCCAGGTCGCCGCCACCTACGCGTCGATGACGGTGGTCGAGAACGTGCAGATGGCGCTGCTGTCGCACCATCGGCACGTGTACCGTTTCTGGGCGCGCGCCGCGCGGCTGCATCGCACGGAGGCGCTCGAGCTGCTCGACGCGGTCGGCCTGCGCGCGCGTGCCGACGAGCCGTGCAGCACGCTCGCCTACGGCGACATCAAGACGGTCGAGCTCGCGATTGCGCTCGCCAACCGGCCGAAGCTGCTGCTGATGGACGAGCCGACCGCGGGCATGGCGCCGAAGGAGCGCAACGCGCTGATGCAGCTGACGCGCAATCTCGTGAAGAAGCGCGACATCGGCGTGCTCTTCACCGAGCACAGCATGGACGTCGTGTTCGCGCACGCCGA